>NZ_JBMERQ010000002.1:0-916306 GCF_048820895.1 Cribrihabitans neustonicus | reverse complement strand
TCCAGCCGTCCGCCCGTCTCCCCGAGCTGCCCCGGCGCCTCTCCGCCGCGTTTCCCGTCCCTGGCTGGCGTGGCCGCCGTCCCGTCCGGTGTGTCCCCGTGGCGCCTCAGCGCCGCCGGTGAAGGGGGTTCTACGGATAGCGCCGCCGGCCCGCAACCCGAAAATCACCCAAATTCCCAACTTTCGGACAGAAAAATGCAAAACGCAGCAAAGTCAGTCACTTACACGATAAAAAAGTCAGCCATCCTGACCCGCTTTCCGCACCCGCAGCATCCCCCGCACCCCGCCCCGCGCCCTTATCCACAGAACCGCGCCACTTACCCACAGACCCGCCGCCAGACTCACCCCGGAATCGCCATGCATCGCCCCCCCCCCGACTCGCCCCGCCCGATGCCGCCCCAGCCACTTTCTGACCAAAAACACCCCGGGGGAGGCCAAAAGGGCCGGGGGCAGAGCCCCAAGTCCCCTTCGACCAATCACACGTCCTTCATCAGCCGAAGCGCATCATAGATCGCGGCGTGAGTATTGCGGGCCGAGACGGCGTCGCCGATGCGGAACAGCTGGAAGCGGCCCTCCGGGTTAGTGGCGACAGTCTGAGGACGGCCCGCGACCAGGGCCTCCTGGTCCACCTCACCCCGGTTCTTCGACAGCTCCTTCAGCGCAAAGTACAGATCGTCGAGCGGCCGGGTGCCGTAGTTCACCACCACTTGGTCATATTCCGCACGGGTGGTGTGGTCACTGTAGTCAGTGCCGATCACCGCGCTCAGCCGGTTGCCCGCGGGCTCCACCGCCAGCAGGCGGCGGGCAACCGTGAAACGCACGTCCTTGTCCTGCAGCGCGCGCATGTAGGGGACCAGGTTCATCCCCATGATCTCGGGCGAGATGCCGCGGTCCGGGGTCATCACCTCGACGCTGGCTCCGGCGGCGGCGGCCACTTCCGCAGCCATCAGCCCGGGGTGGTCGCCGCTTTCGTCATAGATCAGCACCTGTCCGCCCGGCTTCACATCACCCGAGATCAGATCCCAGGCGGAAATTGCGCCCGGCGTCTCCCCC
Organism: Cribrihabitans neustonicus; assembly: GCF_048820895.1. Classification (NCBI taxonomy): domain Bacteria; kingdom Pseudomonadati; phylum Pseudomonadota; class Alphaproteobacteria; order Rhodobacterales; family Paracoccaceae; genus Cribrihabitans; species Cribrihabitans neustonicus. Next base: position 915,253 of record NZ_JBMERQ010000002.1, on the reverse strand, counting down.
GTGGTTTCGAACAGGCCGGTGTCCGGCAGCCCTCCGGTGGCGGCGATCACCATATCCGGCTCCAGTGCCAGCACGTCGTCTGCCTCGGCCCAGGTATTGAAGCGGAAGACCACATCGCGGGCGGCGCATTGCGCCATGCGCCAGTCGATGATGCCCATCATCTCACGGCGCCGCGGGTTCTGCGCGGTGAGCCGCAGCTGGCCGCCGGGCTCCGCAGCGGCTTCCAGCACGGTGACGGCATGGCCGCGCTCGGCGGCAACCCGCGCCGCCTCCAGCCCGCCGGGACCGGCACCGACGATTACCACCTTCTTGCGCTCCGGCGCGGGTGAAATCACATGCGGCATCGTCAGCTCGCGCCCGGTCGCCGCATTGTGAATGCAGAGCGCATCGCCCGCCTGGTAGATCCGGTCGAGGCAATAGGTGGCGCCAACGCAGGGGCGGATGTCATCCTCGCGCCCTTCGATGATCTTCTTCACGATATGCGGGTCCGCCATATGGGCGCGGGTCATGCCCACCATGTCAAGAAGCCCTGCCGCCACCGCATGGCGCGCGGTCGCCACATCGGGGATGCGCGCGGCATGGAAGGTGGGCATGCCGGTGGCCTTTTTCACCTCGCCTGCAAAGTCCAGATGGGGGGCGGACTTCATGCCCTGCACCGGGATCACGTCAGTCATCGCCGGATCGGTATGGATGCGGCCCCGGATCACGTTGAGAAAGTCCACCATGCCGCTGGCTGCGAGCCGCCGGGAAATCTCCAGCCCCTCCTCGGGTGAGATCCCGCCTTGCTGTGCTTCATCTGCCGTGTAGCGCAGGCCGACGATGAAATCGTCCCCCACCCGCTCCCGCACCGCACGCAGCACATCCATCGGCAGCCGCATCCGGCTCTCCAGCGACTGGCCGCCATATGGCCCGTCGAGATCATTGGTCAGCGGCGACCAGAACTGGTCGAGCAGATGGCCATAGACCTGCAGCTCGATCCCGTCCATGCCGCCCTCCTTCATCCGCTCCGCTGCATCGGCGAAGTCGGAGATCACCCGGGCGATGTCCCAATCCTCCGCCAGCTTCGGGAACGCCTTATGCGCGGGCTCGCGATGGCGGGAGGAGGAGATCGACGGCAGCCAGTCGCCCTTGTTCCAGCCGGTGCGGCGGCCGAGGTGGGTGAGCTGGATCATCACCGCCGCGCCATGCTCGTGCACCTGGTCGGTGAGGTTGCGGATCCAGGGCACTACCTCGTCCTTCCAGGCGAGGATATTGTTGAACACCGGCGGGCTGTCGCGGCTGACCGCCGCGGAACCGGCCGTCATCGTGAGCGCCACACCCGCCTTCGCCCGCTCGGCGTGGTAGGCGGCGTAGCGCTCCTTTGGCATGCCGTCCTCCGGGTAAGCCGGCTCGTGGCTGGTGGTCATGATCCTGTTTCTCAGCGTCAGGTGCTTGAGCTGATAGGGCTGCAGCAGCGGGTCCTTGGACATGGGCACGTCTCTCCTGGAACGAGTCTGGGCTGCACAAGATCCGACAACAACTTGACACATGTGTCAATTGAGCAATCATGACTGTCAGGAAAACTTGCCCCAAGCCGGACCGGCTGCTACTGCTGCCCCATGCGCACGACAGCCCCACCCCGCCCGCGGCTCAGCGAAGACGACTGGCTCCGGGCCGCCCATGAGACCTTATGCGACAGCGGGGTGGAGGCGGTGAAGGTGATGCCGCTGGCCAAAGCGCTCGGCGTGTCGCGCACCAGCTTCTACTGGCACTTCCCCGACCGCGAGGCGCTCCTGGAGGCGATGATCCGGCGCTGGGAGGAGAAGAACACCGGAAACCTGGTGGCCCGCAGCGCCGCCTATGCAGAGAGCATCGCCGAGGCGCTGTTCAACCTCTTCGACTGCTGGATCGACCCGGACCTGTTCGACTCCCGGCTCGACCTCGCGATCCGCAATTGGGCGCGCAACGATGCGGCTCTGCAGGCGCGGCTCGACCAAGCCGATGCGCAGCGCGAGGCGGCGCTCACCGCGATGTTCGCCCGCTTCGGTTATGCGCAGGAGGAAGCGCTGCTGCGCGCCCGCACCATGCTCTACACCCAAACCGGCTACATCGCGATGCAGGTGCATGAGAGCCGGGAGCTGCGGATCTCGCTGATGCCGGGCTGGGTCAAGGTGTTCTCCGGCAAACCGCCCTCCCAGCGCGACCTCGACCGCTTCCACGCCCGTCACGCCTTGCTGGCAGAAGAGACGGGCGCGGCCGCGGCGCCCTAAGACCACCCCCCAGCACCCGTTGCGCCTAGCAAAAAGGCAGCCACTCCCGCCCGCGGCCGCAGGCCTCGAAGAGGCCCGCACCGCCGTTGGGCCGGGCGCCGCGCCCTGCGGGCGCGGCGCGGGTCGCTTCGGGCTAGGCCCGAAGCGATACCACTCACCATAGCCCGCGGTTTCGTCCAGGCCTCGCGTGTGCCACTGCCGCGCCGCGCGTCAGCGCGGCGCCCCCCCGAAAAGCTCGGGCGCGGAGCCATCGGCTCCGCGCCCGCCTGTTCCGCCAGCACCTGACCGCGGATCACTCCGCCGCGATCTGGCCTTCGATCTTTTCGACCCGCACCGCGGAGAACTTGAACTCCGGGATCTTGCCATAGGGGTCGATCGCCGGGTTGGTGAGGATATTGGCCGCCGCCTCCACATAGGCAAACGGCACGAACACCATGTCCTCGGCAATTGCCCGGTCCGCGCGCGCCATAATCTCGATCGAGCCGCGGCGGGTGGTGAGGCGGATCATCTCGCCCGGCTCGATCCCCATCAGCTTGAGTGTGCGCGGGTTGAGCGAGCAGTTCGCCTCCGGCTCCACCGCATCCAGAACCTTGGAGCGCCGCGTCATCGACCCAGTGTGCCAATGCTCGAGCTGCCGCCCGGTGGTCATGATCATCGGATATTCCGCATCCGGCGCCTCGTCCGGCGGGATCACCGAGGCAGGCGTGAAGCGCGCGCGGCCGTCGGGGCGCGGGAAGCCGTCGCCAAAGACGATGGCCTGGCCCGGATCGGTTTCATGCAGCGAGGGATAGGTGATGGTCTCCGTCTCCAGCCGCTCCCAGGTGATATTGTCGAGCGACTTCATGTTGAGCTTCATCTCGGCAAAGACCTCGGAGACATCCTTGTAGTCCCAGGGCAGGCCGATGCGCTGCGCGAGGTCGACGGTGATCTGCCAGTCCTCGCGCGCCTCGCCCGGCGGCGGCACCGCTGGACGGACCCGCTGCACCTGACGGTTGGTGTTGGAAACAGTGCCGTTCTTTTCGTAGAGCGCCGAGGCGGGCAGGATGATGTCCGCATAGTTCGCCGTCTCGGTCAGGAAGATGTCCTGCACGATCAGCAGTTCCAGCTTGGCGATGGCATCGCGGGCGTGGTCCACGTCCGGGTCCGACATCGCCGGGTTTTCGCCGAGGATATACATGCCCCGGATCTTGCCGGCATAAACCTCGTCGACAATCTCGGTAACCGTGAGGCCCTTCTCGTTCGAGAAGTCTCCGCCGCCCCAGACATCGGTGAAGCTCTTGCGCACTTCATCCGAAGTCACGGTCTGGTAGTCCGGCAGGAACATTGGGATGAGGCCCGCGTCGGAGGCCCCCTGCACGTTGTTCTGGCCGCGCAAGGGGTGCAGGCCCGCGCCCGGCTTGCCGACATTGCCGGTCATCAGGGCCAGCGAAATCAGGCAGCGCGAATTGTCGGTGCCGTGGATGTGCTGGGAGACCCCCATGCCCCAGAAGATCATCCCGGCCTTGGCACCCGCGAACATCCGTGCGACCCGGCGCAGCTGTTCCGGCTCGATGCCGCAGATCTCCGACATCTTCTCGGGGGTGAACTGGCGCAGGTGCTCCTTTTCAGCTTCCCAGTTCTCGGTCCAGCGGTGGATGTACTGGCTGTCGTAGAGTTCCTCCTCCACGATCACATTCATGATCGCATTCAGCATCGACACATCGGCACCGGGGCGGAATTGCAGCATCTCGGCTGCGTAGCGGCGCATGCCGACACCGCGCGGGTCCATCACGATCAGCTTGCCGCCGCGTTTGGTAAACTGCTTGAAGTAGGTCGCCGCAACCGGGTGGTTCTCGATCGGGTTGGCGCCGATAATGATGGCAACATCGGCGTTCTCGATCTCGTTGAAGGTCGCGGTCACAGCGCCGGAGCCCACGTTTTCGATCAGCGCCGCGACGGAGGATGCGTGGCACAGACGGGTGCAATGGTCGACGTTGTTGTGCTTGAAGCCCTGGCGGATGAACTTCTGGAAAAGGTAGGCCTCTTCATTAGTGCACTTCGCCGAGCCGAAGCCCGCCACCGTCTTCGGGTCCTCATCACGCAGCTTGACCAGCCCCTTGGCAGCGAGGTCCAGCGCTTCTTCCCATGTCGCTTCGCGGAAATGCGTGAAGAGATTACCGGGGTCGACGTTCAGCCCTTTGGCGGGCGCATCCTCGCGCCGGATCAGCGGCTTGGTCAGCCGGTGCGGATGGTGAATGTAGTCGAAGCCAAAGCGGCCCTTCACACAAAGGCGGCCTTCGTTGGCGGGGCCGTTGATGCCCTCGACGTATTTAACCTTGCCGTCCTTGACCTTCAGCGAAACCTTGCAGCCGACACCGCAGAACGGGCAGACGCTTTCGGTCTCGGTGTCGTAATCCTTGCTGTCGCCGACCTGGTTCTCGTCCACTACGGTGGCGGGCATCAGAGCGCCGGTCGGGCAAGCCTGAACGCACTCGCCGCAGGCCACGCAGGTGGAGGCGCCCATTGGGTCGTCAATGTCGAACACCGGGAAGGCCTCGTGCCCGCGGCCCGCCATGCCGATCACGTCATTGACCTGCACTTCGCGGCAAGCCCGGACGCAGAGGTTGCAGGAAATGCAGGCGTCCAGATTCACCTTCATGGCGACGTGGGAGTCGTCCAGCAGCGGGATGCGCTCCTTCTCCATCTTCGGGAAGCGGGAATCCGTGACGCCGTTCAGCTCCGCCATGTCCCACATGTGGGAGGACTTGTCGTGCGCCTCTTCCTGTTTGGGGTGGTCGGCGAGCAGCAGCTCCATCACCATCTTCCGCGCGCCTTGCGCGCGGGCGTTGTTGGTGGTGACGACCATGCCCTCGGAGGGTTCGCGGATACAGGAAGCGGCCAGAACGCGCTCGCCTTCGATCTCCACCATGCACGCGCGGCAGTTGCCGTCGGGGCGGTAGCCGGGCGCGGGCTTGTGGCAGAGATGCGGGATCTTCAGGCCGCGGCCGTTCGCGACTTCCCAAATGGTCATCCCCGCTTCGGCCGTGACCTGCTCGCCGTCAAGGGTGAAGGTGACTTGCTTGGTCATGGCTCAGACCTCCTCGGGGAAGTGTTTCATGGTGAGGCGGATCGGGTTCGGCGCCGCCTGGCCCAAGCCGCAGATTGAGGCATCGACCATGGTCCGGCTCAACTCCTCCAAGAGGCCCTGATCCCACTTCGGCGCCTGCATCAGCTTCACCGCCTTCTCGCAGCCGACCCGGCAAGGGGTACATTGGCCGCAGCTTTCATCCTCGAAGAAGCGCAGCATGTTGAGCGCCGCATCGCGGGCCGAGTCCTGATCGGACAGCACCACCACGGCGGCCGAGCCGATGAAGGTGCCATGCGGCTGCAGCGTGTCGAAATCGAGAGGAATGTCATCCATCGACGCAGGAAGCAGGCCGGAGGACGGGCCGCCTGGCTGATAGGCCTTGAAGGTATGGCCGTCGAGCATACCGCCCGCGGCCTCGATGATGTCCAGAATGGTGGAGCCTGCAGGCAGCAGGTGCACGCCCGGGTTCTTTACCCGGCCTGACACGGAATAGGAGCGCAACCCCTTGCGGCCGTTCTTCTCGACCGAGTTCAGGCATTCCGGGCCTTCGCGGCAGATCCGCGCCACCCAGTAAAGTGTCTCAACATTGTGAACCAGCGTCGGGCGGCCGAAGACGCCCACCTGCGCCACGAACGGCGGCCGGTGGCGCGGCTCGCCGCGCTTGCCTTCGATCGACTCGATCATCGCCGACTCTTCACCGCAAATATAGGCCCCTGCCCCGCGGCGCAGGTCGATGTAGCCTTCCTCGACGACGCCGGCCTGTTCCAGCGCCGTGATCTCGCGGCGCAGGATCTCCAGCACCGCCGGGTATTCGTCGCGCATGTAGATGAAGGCTTTCTCCGCCTCCACCGCCCAGGCGGCGATCAGCATGCCTTCCAGGAAGACATGCGGAGTGCGCTCCAGGTAGTAGCGGTCCTTGAAGGTGCCGGGCTCGCCCTCGTCACCGTTGACAGCGAGGTAGCGCGGGCCTGCGTTGGCGCGCACGAAGCCCCATTTGGTGCCGGAGGGGAATCCTGCGCCGCCGAGGCCGCGGAGACCGGCTTCCTTCACCTTGGCCTGCACGTCCTCCCAGCTGCCGCTGGCACGCAGGTCTTTCAGTGCCGAGTAACCGCCTTTGGCCTCGTAGGCGGCAAAGGTTTCGTACTCGGGGACATGCGCATGGGTGTCATCCGCGGCAATCGCCGCCTGCACCTTTTCGGGTGTCGCGTGGTCGATATGGTTGTGGCCGATCTCCAGAACCGGCGCGGTATCGCAGCGGCCCATGCAGGGCGCACGCAGGACTCGGACCTGGGAGGCATCCAGCCCGTCTTCCAGCGCTTGTTTCAGCTGCTCTGCCCCGGCCAGCTCGCACGAGAGTGAATCGCAGACCCGGATGGTCAGCGCGGGCGGCGGGGTCTCGCCTTCCTTCACCACATCGAAATGGGCGTAGAAACTCGCAACCTCATAGACCTCGGCCTGACCCACCCGCATTATTTCCGCCAGGGCGCGGATATGCGCGGCGCTCAGGTGGCCGTATTCGTCCTGAATCAGATGCAGGAACTCGATCAGCAGGTCGCGGTTGCGCGGGCGGTCCCCCAGCAGCGCCTGAACCTCGCTCAGCGCGCTGTCGTCCAGCTGACGGCCCTTGGGCGTGCGGCGCCCCTTGCCGCGGCCGGATTTCCAGACGCCCTTGCTATCATCCAATGGTGCCATGGTTTACCTCCCGTCAGCACGTCGTCCGCTTTGGGAATGTCATCAAGGGAGAATATCGTCAAATCTGAAATTCGGAAGGCACGATAAGCCAAGCTTATCACGCCATTTGCGGCACTTGATCCTCCGCAAACGTCGCAACCACCTCTTTCAGCGCCCGCAAAGTCGTCAGCTCAGGGGTCCGGTCGAGCGTTGCAATACAGATCGGCCGCGCCTGCTCAGGAGCCTCCAGCGCCAGAACACGGGTCCCGCCCAGCGCGCCCAGCGCCTCGGGCAGGGCACGCGGCAGAATCGTAGCCGAGGTGCCCTCGCGCGCCAGCACGATAGATGCCATGAATCCGCTCGACTCCGAAACGATCCGCGGCTTCAGCCCGAGGTCGGCAAAGATCCGGTCCAGGATGCGCCGGTTCTGCATCTGCTGATCCAGAAGGCTGAGCGGCAGTTCGGCAGCGTCGGCCCAGCTGATGCTGGCGCCGCGGCCCGCCACCATTGCCTCGGGCGCCATCAGCACATAGCTCTCCTCGTACAGCGGCTGCACCGTCACCAGCTCGCGGCCCATGCTGTCGCCGTAGGTGATGCCCGCGTCGATGGTACCGTCGTAGAGCCGCTGCTGGATCGCCATCGAGGTCGTGACCTCGATCCGCGCCAGGATGCGCGGGTGTGCCTGATGCAGCCGGTCCGCAAGCCGCGCGGCCCAGGTCGTGGCGGTAGGGACAACCCCCAGCACCAGGGTGCCGGTAACCTCGCCGCGGGCTGCCGCGATCTCCTGCTCCAGCGCCTTGGCATCATCGAGGATCGACCGCGCCCGGCGCACGATCATCATGCCCTCTTCGGTCAGCCCCTGGAAGCGGTTGGCGCGGCGCACGATGGAGACCTCCAGCCGCTCCTCCAGATTGCGTATGCGCATGGAGAACGCGGGCTGCGACATGCCGCAGTCCTGCGCCGCCTTGGCAAAATGCTGGTGCCGCGCCAGCGCGGTCAGCAGCTGCAAATCCCTGAGCTCGATCATGCCTGAGCATAGGCTGCTGCCCGGGCCGGGCGCAACTGGGCTCGCAAGTCAGCGAGTCTGCTGCGCGGCCGCAGCGCGCCCCGCCGCACCATAGAGCACTGCAAGCGCGTCCAGCACTTCGGCGGCGGCGGCGAGCCCGCGGGCCAGATCCGGCTGCGCCTCCAGCAGCGGCAGCAGCGCCGAGGCGCGCAAGCCGGAGTACGCCGCCGCCAGCTCCGCCCCCTGCTCCGAGAGGTGATAGGTCACGCCGGACCGCCCGGCCCCGTGCTTTTCCACCAGGCCGGCGGCCGCAAGCTTGCGCAGAGAATACTGTATGTTGGGAATGTCGGCACGGTTGGTCTGCCGGGCCATCTCCTTTACAGAACTGCCCTGCTCCCCCCGCTCGGCCAGCAGCACAAGCAGCGTAACCTCTGCACCGGTGGCCGCCTGCACGGCCGCGCCCGCCATGCAATCCGCCTGCCAGCGCACCAGCCCTTCGCGGGCCCGGTGCACTGCAAGCTCCAGGGCGTTCAGCGTTTGCGCGAGGCTTTCGCCGTCCGCCGGCCGCACAGCGGTTTCCTCCGCGTTCAAGCGGGCCTCGGACACCATATCATCCATGGAGTTTAATCGCTTCTGCCAATGGGGTTTCTCCAATTCCAGATGCCCCGAGGCTCCGGCCCCGCGGAGCCATTTGCCTCAAATAAAACAAAAATCAACCTAAGATTGATAATCTTGTACCGCAACCCGTAGCGGCGCTTCAACCCCGCACAGGCAGATGCGCACGCTTCGAAGCGGGGCTTCTGCCCTACGCGGGTCATGGAACAAGGGGCAAGTGCCGAGGCACCAATAGCGCGCGCCGCCGTCCCAAACGGGCCTCTGTCGAAGCGGGCTTCTACTGTTCAGTTTCCGTGGCCGGATCTTTGGGTCATCCCCGGGCACGACCGCCAAAGCAGAAAACAGATCGTCACGCGGCGGTTCATTTCGGGAACAGAATTGCCATTCGCCCCGCTGACTCCCAACCTTTCGGTATAAACAGCCGAAAACAAAGGGAGATCTTTAGGGTGTGGCGATCCCTGAAGGACTCGAACCCTCAACCTGCTGATTAGAAGTCAGCTGCTCTATCCAGTTGAGCTAAGGGACCGCTTGGCGCCAGTTATGACAGGCAGGCAACCCGGGTCAAGCCGCGCCGCGCAGGGGCAGGTGCATAAAGACCGACCAAGGGTCTTCGGTATAGCCCTCGAACGGCGGGCACTCGGCGAAACCGTAGGCCTCATAGAGTGTGCGGGCCGGCAGAAAATCGGCGGTGGAGCCGGTTTCCAAATAGATGCCGGAAGCGCCCGTGTTGCGCGCGTGCCGCAGCAGGAATTCCAGCATTGCACGGCCCGCGCCGCTGCCGCGCGCCTCTGCGACCGTGTGCATCGACTTCAGCTCGCAGGCGCCGCACTGCAGCGTCTTCAAGGCCCCCATGGCAATCGCCGGGCCACCCTGGCGCAGCAGGAAGAAGGCCACCTCCGGCGCCTCCAGCCCGCAGCCATCGAGCGCATGGCAGCTTTCGGCCGGGGATTGCGAGGCCATCTGGTCCAGGTGGCGCCGGATCAGTGCCACGGCCTCCGGAGCGGCCGGGCTTTCACGGGTGATCGTGAAGCCGGTCCTCTGCCCTTCAGTTCCGCCTGCAGCTTCCAGTCGCGCTTCCACCATGGATGTGAACTCCGAATTCATCTCAAGCACATGCAGACCTGAGCCCGAAGTGCGCGATGCGAGTCCGCACCGAATCACGGGCCGGGCGCAACGGGAAATCGCCTCCCGGCCCGGGAAAATCCCAAAGATGCGGTGGCAGCGCCAGCGGATCGGGCAGCTTGACCGCGGAAGAGGCTAGCGGGGCAGCCGCGCAGCGCACCACGCCGCCACGGCATCGCATGTGGCCGCCAGATGCTCTTCGTGGCTGCGCCCGGTGACCCGCTGGCGCGGCTTCAGGTCGTGATCGCCATCCTCCAGCCACTTGACGGTTATGCTGTCCGGGAGCCCGTATCCTGCCACTTCTTCCCTGGTGCCAAACGGGTCCCGCGTGCCCTGGCAGATTAGCGCAGGCACCCGCAGCGCTGCCAGATGCGCGGTGCGCAGCTTCTCCGGCTTGCCCTGCGGGTGGAACGGATAGCCAAGGCAGAGGAGCCCGGCGATACCGCCGCGGGCAAACAGATCGCCGGCAATGAGGCTGGCAATGCGGCTGCCCAAGCTCTTGCCGCCGATGACCAGAGGGCCGCCACAGGCGAGCGCATCAAGGGCCGCACGGTATTCCTCTTCCAGAAGCCCGGCCTTGGGCGGCGGGCGCCTGGGGCCGCCGCTGCGGCGGGCGGCCATGTAAGCGAACTCGAACCGGGCCACCCGCAGCCCGCGGATGGCGAGGCCTTCGGCGATCGCCGTCATGAAGGGCGTGTCCATCGCGGCTCCGGCGCCATGGGCCAGAAGCACCGTCACCCGCCCCGGCTCGTCCCCGTTCAGGAGGAATTGAAGCTCGCCCATGCGTACCCTCCAGATACAGGGAAGGCGCCCGCTCGGGCGCCTCACTGTTGCTGTTATGCCCCAGCGAGCGGGGCCTCAGTGCGACCAGGGCTCGCGGCGGCTGGTGGCGAAGTTGTCGCCGTAACCGCCGGGGCGGATGTTGCTGCGGCGGGACTTGGGCTCGATCACCTGGGCGTCGATGCCGTGGTCGCGGGCGTATTCCAGCGCCGCTTCCTTGGTATCGAAGCGCAGCCGCACCTGGCTCTGCGTGTCATCCGAGGAGGTCCAGCCCATCAGGGGGTCGATCTCCCGCGCGCTGGAGCGGGCAAATTCGAGCACCCATTTGCGCGTGCGGGCCATGCCCGAAGTCATCGCGTTCCTGGCCGGCCGGTAAATGCGCGCTTGCATCGCTGTCTCCTCGCTGATCTGGCTGCGCCCGTTTATGCGCCGGAAGGGCTGCTGCGGCAAGGCAGCTTTTACAGGCGATTGCAGGGGAATACGCAGCTTTCGGCCCGAATCCGCTGCGCGCCGCGGCAAATGCCCCTTGAACCAGAACATAAACGGACCAAAATCAGCACGGCCCGCCCCCGGGCGCCTGCAGGAGACCGTGATGCCCTATGCCCATTCCGACAAGTCTATGCCGATGATGGCGGATCGCGCCGCGCAGCGGCGGCCCAAGCTGGAGGGCGGCAAACGGTTCCGGATGCAGACGGAATTTGCCCCTGCAGGCGACCAGCCGGCCGCAATCGCAGAGCTCTCGCAGGGCATTCTCGACGGAGAGCGCGACCAGGTGCTGCTGGGCGCGACCGGTACAGGCAAGACCTTCACCATGGCCAAAGTGATCGAGGAGACCCAGCGCCCGGCGATCATTCTCGCCCCAAACAAGACACTGGCGGCGCAGCTCTATGGTGAGTTCAAGGGATTCTTCCCGGAGAACTCGGTCGAGTATTTCGTCTCCTTCTACGACTACTACCAGCCGGAGGCCTATGTGCCGCGCTCCGACACCTATATTGAGAAGGAAAGCCAGATCAACGAGCAGATCGACCGGATGCGCCACTCGGCGACACGGGCGCTGCTGGAACGCGACGACGTGATCATCATCGCCTCGGTCTCCTGCATCTACGGCATCGGTTCGGTCGAGACCTATTCGGCGATGACCCAGGACCTCAAAGCGGGGGAGATGTACGACCAGCGCCAGGTGATGGCCGATCTGGTCGCCCAGCAGTACAAGCGCAATGACCAGGCCTTCCAGCGCGGCAGCTTCCGGGTCCGCGGCGACTCGCTGGAGATCTTCCCCGCCCACCTGGAGGACCGCGCCTGGCGGCTGTCGTTCTTCGGCGAGGAGCTGGAGCAGATCACCGAATTCGACCCCCTCACCGGCGAGCGCACCGGCACCTTCGACCAGATCCGGGTCTATGCGAACTCCCACTACGTGACCCCCAAGCCGACCCTGCGCCAAGCTGTGATCTCCATTAAGGAGGAGCTGAAGATGCGGCTGGCTCAACTGGAAAGCGAGGGCAAGCTGCTGGAAGCGCAGCGGCTGGAGCAGCGCACCAACTTCGATATCGAGATGCTGGAGGCCACCGGCCATTGCAACGGGATCGAGAACTACTCGCGCTACCTCACCGGGCGGGCTCCAGGGGAGCCGCCCCCCACCCTGTTCGAGTTCATCCCCGACAACGCCATTGTTTTCGCGGATGAAAGCCACGTCTCGGTGCCGCAGATCGGCGGCATGTACAAGGGCGACCACCGGCGCAAGTTCACCCTCGCCGAACACGGCTTCCGCCTGCCCTCCTGCATGGACAACCGGCCGCTGAAGTTCGAGGAATGGGACGCCATGCGGCCGCAGTCGGTGTTTGTCTCCGCCACTCCCGCGGCCTGGGAGCTGGAGCAGTCGGGCGGGGTCTTCGCCGAACAGGTGATCCGCCCCACCGGCCTGCTGGACCCGCAGGTGGAGATCCGGCCCGTCGAGATGCAGGTTGACGATCTGCTGGACGAGGTGCGCAGAGTAACGGAGAAGGGCTTCCGCACGCTCTGCACCACGCTCACCAAGCGCATGGCGGAGGATCTGACCGAATACCTGCACGAGCAGGGCGTGAAAGTACGCTACATGCACTCCGACATCGACACGCTGGAACGGATCGAGATCCTGCGCGACCTGCGGCTGGGCGCCTTCGACGTGCTGGTGGGCATCAACCTCCTGCGCGAAGGGCTCGACATCCCGGAATGCGGGCTGGTCGCCATTCTGGACGCGGACAAGGAAGGTTTCCTGCGCTCGGAAACCTCGCTGATCCAGACCATCGGCCGTGCCGCGCGCAACGCCGAAGGCCGCGTGATCATGTACGCCGACCGCATCACCGGGTCGATGGAGCGCGCCATCGAGGAGACCAACCGCCGCCGCGAGAAGCAAATCGCCTACAACAAGGAACACGGCATCACGCCCGAGACGGTGAAAAAGAACGTCGAGGACGTGCTGGCGGGCCTTTACGAAGGCGATGTTGACATGAACCGCGTCACCGCGCAGATCGGCAAGCCGATGCATGGCGCCAACCTGGAAGCGCATCTGAATGGCCTGCGCGACGACATGCGCAAGGCGGCCGAGAACCTGGAGTTCGAGGAGGCCGCGCGCCTGCGCGACGAGATCAAGCGGCTTGAGGCCGTCGACCTCGCCGTTGCCGACGACCCGCTGGCCCGGCAGTCCGCTATCGAGGCGGCATCTGAAGCCGCCACCAAAACCCGCGGGCGGTCGACCGCGGGCAAGGCGGGCACGCGGGCTTACCGGGGCAAGTCGCAGAAGAAGTACTCCTGAGGCCGCGGCACCTGCCCCGGCTCAGGCGGCAGGAAGCCCGCATGAGCCGTTGCCGGCGGAAGGGAAGAACACGCGGCCGCGCCGAAGCGGTTCCATAGGGCGTTTGGCCAGTGAAGGCCGCACTTTCGGCTGCCCGTGGCGGCCGCACAAAAACCCCCTCCGGATCACCGGAGGGGGCGCACTCGTTACCACACTCGCACTTTACTGCACTCGCACTCGCAACTTCACTCGCACGGTCACTCACCACCAAGGGCCCGAAGACCCTCACTCACCCCCAACAGGCACTCGCACTTACTGGTTCACATCTTCCGCGCCGCCCGCATCTTCCGGCGGGTTGACTTCGAGATTGGGGACCTTGATCTCGGCCTCCTTCATGTCGACGTCCACATCCGGGACCTTCACCGTGGCGCTGTCCTCGGTCACCTCGACCGAACCCACCTCGGCGTCGAACTCCGGCAGCTGGCCGCCCTCGACGTTCACGTCAACGTCCGGCAAGCGGGTTTCCTGGGTCTGGTCGACATCGACCATGTAAAAAGCCACGGCGATCGCAAGCAGCGCGGCAATGCCGATCACAACGGCAGAAGAGGTTTTCATAGCGTCGTTCCTTTCGACTGTTCCACTGCCCCTGTCCGAGGCTTCGGAAGGGAAACAACGCATCCGGCAAAAAAGTTCCCGGTGCCGGAACGGATTACCGGATCCGGGGGTTTTCCTGTCAGCAGACACGCTAGGAGTAGTGAAAATGGAATATGGTCTTATTGGTCTCATCATCCTGATCGCCGACCTTTACGCGATCTACCAAGTGCTTACCTCCGGGGCCTCCACCGTGGCCAAGGTGGTCTGGACGCTCGTGATTCTCATCCTGCCGGTGGTCGGCCTGATCGCCTGGCTCATCGCGGGCCCGCGCGGGCATTCGGCCTCGGTCTGAAGCGCAGCAGACGGCAATTGATCCGCCCGCCGCAGCTCCGCGCTGCGGCGGGTTTTTCTTTGTCCGCGCTGCCGAGCGCCGCACGCGCGTCCCTTCATCTTCTTGAAAACAGGGAAATTTTCTGATATACTCTCAACCGCATTCCGGCGCCGCGGCAGGCGCCGGTGCCGTGGCCCGCTTCGGGCCGGACAATTGCCGCAGACACCTGTTTCAGGAGGATGTGCAATGACAGACATGTGGAAAAAAATATCTGGTGACTGGCAGGACAGCGTAAACGTGCTGGCCGGGCTCTGGCTGGTGATCTCGCCCTGGGTCCTGCAATTCCAGGACAGCAGGCTGGCAGTGGCCAACGCGGTGCTGCTCGGCGGCCTGATCGCGCTGATGTCGCTGGCGGCCGTGGTGAACTTCCGCAACTGGGAGGAGTGGCTGGACATGGCGGTCGGCGCCTGGCTGGTGATCTCGCCCTGGGTGCTCGGCCTGACAGCGCTGACGCTGGCAACCTGGAACTTCGTGATCATCGGCGCCATCGTGCTCGCACTGGCGGCCTGGTCACTTTACGAACACGGCACCGGCTACACCGTCTGATACCGCAACGCTTTCAGCGGACCCCGATGCCCGCTGAAAGCGCGGTACGGCCAAGACTTGCCCGACTCACCCCATCGGGCGCAGACTGATGGGACCGAAACCACCGGGCGCCTCGGCTTGCCGCTTGCCGCGCCCTTCCCGGGCCGCGGCGGCCGGGGGCCCTTTCACTCCGGAGGACCCCAAGATGATTGCTTCGCGCCTGAAACATCACCTGGAAGCTCAGGGCCTGCCTTTCGGCACCGTGCGCCACCCCTATACATCGACCGCCGCGGAATGCGCGGTGTCGGCGCATGTGCCGGGCGACCACTTGGCCAAATCGGTGCTGATCCACATGGAAGAAGGACCAGTGCTGGCCGTGATCCCCTCGAATGAGACCGTCGACCTGCACGCGCTGCAGACGATGATGGAGCGCCGCCTTGGGCTGGCGCCGGAATATGAACTGAACCAGCTGTTCGACGATTGCGACCCAGGCGCAGCCCCTTGCGTCGGTGCTGCCTACCACGTGCCTACGGTGATCGACGACCGGCTCACCGGGCTCGACAAGGTCTGGTTCGAGGCCGGTGACCACAAAACCCTAATCGAAATGGCAGGCCAGGATTTCGACACGCTGATGAAGGATTGCCAGCACGGCTCCTTCTGCACGGTGCATTGAACCGGTGCTGAAAACAGGCACGGGCGCCCGCCCGGCCATACAGCCGCGAGAGGGCTGCTGCGCCGCCCCGCTATGGGGCGGCGCCAAGTTCAGAAGTCGAACAGTTCCTCGAGAAAGCCGCCGCGCTTCTTCTTGTAGGGCTTGCCGTGATGGCCCTGCGGGTAACCGCCGGCGGGGTGCTGCGGCTGTGGCGCCGCCTGCACCGGCTGGGCCGAGCGCTCAATGATCTTGTCCAGCTCGCCCCGGTCGAGCCATACGCCGCGGCATTTCGGGCAGTAGTCGATTTCGACACCTGCGCGGTCAGCCATCACGAGTTGCGTTCCGTCAATCGGGCATTGCATGGGGATCTCCTCGGTCTTGTCTCCTTTTTGGAGGTGGGCAGCGGCTGCCGCCGCTGCAAGACCAGATACGGGCGATTGCGCTGTTTTTGCAGAAAACCGCGCATTGAGAAGGCCTTGGAACTGCCGCGCAGACCGGTGCCCCCAAATACGCTGCGCCCCACCCTAACGGGTTACCGCACCACATGCACCGCGCAAGCGGCATGACGCACCACTTGGCTGGCGGTGGAGCCCAAAAGCAGATCCTGCATGCCCGGCCTGTGCGAGGCAATGATGATGAGGTCCGGCTTGTTCTGATCCGCCCAGTCCAGGATGGTTCGGCCGGAGTGGCCTTCGATCAGCACGCCATCGGCATTTGGCAGCGTCTGCGCCAGCCCGTCGAGTTCTGCCTGCAGCGCGTCGCGGGTGTCCCGCATGAACTCGGTCGGCATGTAGGAGATCGCGTAGGCGGGCACCTGCTCGATCACGTGCAGCAGCGTTACCCGCGCATCCGGCGTCGACAGCAGCCGCGCCAGCTTCAGCGGGCCGCTCACGTCGCGGTCGGGATCGAAGGATATCGGCACCAATATGTTGTGATACATCGCAGGCCTCCTGTTGCTTTCTGCGTAAGCCTCATCCTGAACCGCAGCAGCCGCGCCCGCCATGACCGGGGTCAACCAGCGGGCGGTGAACGGTCAGCGGACATACCGCCCCTGGCGCCCCTCCAGCCTTAGCGGCCGAACACAGCGGCGACGTCATACATCACCGGCTCGAAACTGCGGCACAGCTCGTTGATCTTACGGTTGCGCTCGCGCATTTCGGGCGAGCGCAGCATCGCCATGAAATCCTCCCGCCGCCGCCATTGCGAGTAATTGGCGATCCGGGTCTGCGCGTCGTTCACATGCAGCCCGGCGGAAATGAACCCGGGCTGCTTGGAGATAAACCCGGCATAGGCATCCTCCAAAGCGTCCAGCAGGTCCTGGCAGGTTCCCGGCGTCATCTCAAAGGTGGTGATAACGGTTTGGATATCAGCGGTTTTGGCGATCTCTGGCATGGGCTCCTCCGTTGACTGATTCCAGCCTACGCCCGATCCGGCGGCAAGCGCACTCCTTTTTTGCGTCCTCGGGTTCCGGACGGTATCCGGAGCTGCAAAGCAACCCGAAGCAGAGATCGCCAAGCCCGAATGCCAAAGAGCGAGCGCCGTGCTCACGCCTGCGCTGGGGCCGCCACTGCTGGGCCGGCGCGAGGTGATCCCCCGGCTGGAATAGCTCCTGTGTCCTGACAGGCTTCACGCGCCAGCCGCAGCCTTGGCCTTGAGCTGTGCCTGTGGCAGAAATTCCGGAACCGCTCACCCGGAGATACCTATGCCCAGCCCGATCCGTCCCACCGATGACGATGCCCGCCGCCTGGCGCGCGCTCTGATGGAGGACGCGCGGTTCGCCGCGCTCGGCGTGCTGGACGCGGACGGCAGCCCGCTGGTGACACGGGTGGCCTTTGCGCTCGATGCTGAGGGTGCGCCGCTTAGCCTGGTGTCGGACCTGGCCGCGCATACCCCGGCCCTGCGCCGCACTCCGGCCTGTTCGCTCCTCGTGGGGGAGCCGGGGAAGAAGGGCGATCCGCTCACCTATCCGCGGCTGAGCCTGATGTGCAACGCGGCCTTTTGCGCACATGGCAGCGCCGCACATGGAGCGCTGGCAGCGCATTACCTCGCAGGCCACCCCCGGGCGAAACTGTATCTGCAGTTCAGCGACTTTTCCTTTGTACGGTTTCACGTGAAATCCGCGCTGCTGAACGGCGGCTTCGGCAAGGCCTTCCGCCTCACCGCCGCCGATCTGGGCCTGACGCCGCAAGACTGATCAAGCGGGGATGGTCACGCATCCATGCGCATCATCACCTGCACTTCGCCCTTCAGCGCCTCCGGCCAGCGCAGCTTCACCTGATCGCGGGCGGGCCCCTGCTGCATCTCGGCATAGGGCATCACATAACGGTTGTCGTTACCGCCCGTGCGCACCGGCCCCAGCGCCACCACGCTATCGACAAAGCGCGCTTCGCCGCCGAAGGGGAGCAGCCCCCCGGACTCCACCGTCCAGCTGGCCGCCGGGCTCGCCTGATTGTGCCGCACCCGCAGCGGATTCGCGACCTGCTCGCTGACGCTATGGAAGGTATTGCCCTCGAACTGCACATGCTTGCAGCGCGACATATCGAGATCCGAAAAGCTGGTATCGACCCGCTCCACCCTGTCAATACTGCCATTGAGCGAGCGGAATTTGTTGCCTGTGACCACGATGCCGTTGAGGAAATGGCCGGTGCCATACGGTTTCACCACGATATAGCTGAACCAGGGCGCCACATCCCCCGACAGGAACACGTTTGAAGTAACTGACAGGCCCGCGAAGGAAAAGCCGGTCGTGAAATCCGGCGTCGGGTCGCGCTCGTTGGTCCATTCGATGAAGCAATTGTCGATGTAATTGTTCGCAACCGTCGTGGTGCAGGCATTGTAGGACAGTACCAGACCGGCGGTGCGCACTCCGTTGGGAATCCCGTCACCCTGGAAGAAATGGTTGCCCATCACGGTGTTGTAGGACCCTGCCAGCACCGCGAAGTGGCGGAAACGCGTGGCGCGGTTGCCGCGCAGCTTGGCGTCATTGGCGTTCACGTTCAGCGCGATGCTGCTGCGGGCTGGCACGTCCAGCGGATCCTCCGCCGACAGGAACTGGCAATTATCCACCAAGAGCCCCTGGCAGCCCAGGTCGATCGAGGTGATGCCGCGGTCCTTAGGCCGCGAGAAGAAACAGCTGTCGATCGCCATGACCGAGCCCGAGGGCGCCAGCCTCAGCGCGCTGCAATGGCCATTGCACTGAAACTCGATGCCATCCAAGCCAAACTTGCTAAGCGCGCTGAAGCCCGCGAAATCCAGCAGATACTTGAAATCCTTGAAGGTGAACTGCTGGGTGCCGGCAGCATCATAGAGCGGGGCGTTCAGCGTCAGCGTGCCCGCGCCCGCGTTCTTGGCCACCACATAGATCTCCCGCCCGACGCCGCTGCCTTCCACCAGCGCCCCCACCGGGATGGTGGAGATACTGGCGACATTTGTCAGCTTTTTGGGATCCAACGGGTCATAGGTCGCCTGCGCGGTCATCACCGCTGTATCCCAGGCGGGGCTGGCCTCGGCCTCCAGCTGGCCGTTGCGGATCAGCCGCCGGGTCGCATAGGAGGTCCGGTTCGGCACTGCCGCCTGCATGTCGATCGGCGCGGTCACGGTAATCTTGCGCCCGTTCAGATCGAGCGACTCATGGTCGGAATTATTCAACAGCGCCTGAAACGCCTTCCGGAAGGCGAGCTGCTCGTCCCCGAATGCATCAGCGTAGGAGGCAAAATCGAAGTTCCGGGTAAGCAGCAGCATCTGGTCGTCCGGCATGGTGACAGTGCCCTCGAACACCGCGTCATGGGTCAGCGACACCGTGCTGGCGAGATGATACTCACCGGCCGGCACAAGGATACGCCGCCCGGCGGCAGCGGCATCGGCGGCTTCGAAGGCGGCAGTGTTGTCGGTGCTCCCATCGCCCACCGCGCCATAGTCGGTGACATCCACCAGATTCAGCATGTCCCGGAGGAAGACGCTGGTGACATCGGTAATCTCGAAATCGTCGATCCGCACCACGCCGCCGTTCGGCCCCAAAAGGTCCAGACCGAAATGCCCGTAGGCCGCGCTCAGCCCCCAGGGCATGTCGACGCCGCCGCGGGTGCCGCTGCCGACGATGGCGCGAACCTCGACAACGTTCCCATAACTGGTAAGCGTCACCTGCGGGCCGGTCTCGTCCACACCGCTCACATGGCTGCCCCCCGCCGCGGCCGCCCAGCCCGCGATCCTCACCGTGGGAAGCGCACCGCTCATCGCCTTAATCCGCGCGCGGATCTGGAGATAGCAGCCCGCGGGCAGCGGCGTTTGTCCCATGAAGCGCAGCTTTTGGGTAGCTTCGGTCTTCTGCAGTTCCAGGCAGCCAGAGAAATCGGCATCCCCGGCCACAAGCAGCGCATTCGCCGCCCCGTCATAGGTATCGGACCCGGGCGTGCCATCGCCGCTGGACCAGACGTTGAGCCCGTCTGCAAAGGCGGGCGGCATCAGAGCCAGCCCTTCGGTGATCGCCTTGTTCATGGGAAACCCTTTTCTGCTGCAAGACCTGCGTTCCGCGCAAAGGGTGTAAGCGGGCCGCGTGAACATCCGCCGAGGCCAGCGCGCGCCGGGACCGCACCGCTCCATGAGACCCTTGCTTCGGAGCCGGGCGCGGCCCGGCTCCGCGGGCTCCTGCGTACAAAAAAGGGCGCCCATAGGGCGCCCTCATATACATTCACTCAAGGATTATCTCATTTACATTCACTCAAGGATTATCTCATTCCTTAGCAAACCCGCCGGCCAGCGCCTTTTCGATCAGGGCAATGGTCTCCGGTACCCCGTAAAGCGCGATGAAGCCGCCGAAACGGGGGCCTTGGCTCGCGCCCAACAGCACCTCGTAGATGGCCGAGAACCACGCCCGGAGCGGTTCGAAGCCGTGGATCTTGCCGATGGCAAAGACCACCGATTGCAGGAACTCCTCGTCCGCGAAATCGGCCTCCGGCAGCGTCTCGTCCTTGCCTGCCAGCCCGTTCTTCCTGGCAATCGCCGCCAGCGCCGCCTCAGGCGATTTCAGCGCCGCCGCGAGATCCTCAAGTGCGGCGCGCTCCTGCTCATCGGGCAGGCGGTAGGTCTTGGCCGGCTTCACGAAGTCATTGAAATAGCGCACTGCAAAGCCCGCGGCCTGATCCATGCCGGGATGCGTCTCGGGCGTCGCGTCCGGGGCATACTTGTTGATGAAGCCCCACATCGTCGCCTTGTCCTCGGCGCTCGATGCACTCGCGAGGTTCAACAGCATCGAGAAGGACACCACCATGTCCGACTGCGGCACGTCACCGCCGTGGATGTGCCAAACCGGATTGTTCAGCTGCGCCTTCAGGTCCTGGCCGTGGTAGGCGCGCAGCTGCTGGTGATACTCGTCCACCGCCTTCGGGATCACGTCGAAATGCATCCGCTTGGCGGTCTTCGGCTTCTGGAACATGAAATAGGCCAGCGACTCGGTTGAAGCATAGGTCAGCCACTCGTCGATCGACACGCCGTTGCCGGAGGTCTTGGAGATCTTCTGGCCGTTTTCGTCGAGGAACAGCTCATAGGTGAAATGCTCCGGCGGGCGGTGGCCCAGCACCCGGCAGATGCCGTCATAGATCGGCGTGTTGGTGGAGTGGTCCTTGCCGTACATCTCGAAATCGACTTCCAGCGCTGCCCAGCGCGCGCCGAAGTCCGGCTTCCACTGCAGCTTCACGTTGCCGCCGGTGACCGGCAGGGTCCATTCCTTGCCGTCGTCGTCGTCGAAGGTGACGGAATAGGTCTCGGCGCAGACTTTCTTCATCGGCACATACAGCACCCGGCCGGTCTCCGGGTGGATCGGCAGGAAGATCGAGTAGGTCTGGCGGCGCTCCTCGCGCAGTGACTTCAGCATGATCTCCATGATGTCGTCGTATTTTTCCACAGCGCGTTTCAGGATCGCGTCGAACTGGCCGGAGCCGTAGAACTCGGTCGCAGAATAGAATTCGTACTCGAACCCGAAGGTATCGAGGAAGCGGCGCAGCATGGCGTTGTTGTGGTGGCCGAAACTCTCATGCGTGCCAAACGGATCCGGCACCGAGGTCAGTGGCTTCTGCAGGTGGTCCTGCAGGCTCTCGGCATTGGGCACGTTGCCGGGGATCTTGCGCATCCCGTCAAGATCGTCGGAGAAGCAAATCAGCTTCGTCGGAATGTCCGAGATCACCTCGAACGCCTTCTTGATCATCGTGGTGCGGGCCACTTCGCCGAAAGTGCCGATATGCGGCAGGCCGGACGGCCCATAACCGGTCTCGAACAACACATAGCCCTTCTCCGGCGCGCCCTTGGCATAACGTTTGAGAATGCGGCGGGCTTCTTCAAACGGCCAGGCTTTGCTCTTCAGAGCTTCTTCGCGCAGTTCAGACATCTGGTTCTCCATCGGCGGCGGGGGTCGCAGTTTCGGTGCCGCATGATCAGTCCGGGCGCCCCATGCACCCGGCCATCTCCTCTATTGTGCCTGTGCAGCATGAGTCAACACGGGCCAAGCGGTACGGTAACCGTGCCACCGGCCGCCGGTTCCGCGCGGCATGTTGCCCGGCCCGCAGCCGGCTGTTGAACCCGCCCCCTGCCCCCCCTATCGTGGCCCCGGCAACAGACAGCATGAAAAGGACGCCCCATGAGCGCGCAATCTCCGCATTCGATGACCCCGCAGGACTGCCTGGTGGCGGTGATGGTGGCGGTTTCGGCATCGGACGAGAACATCCGCACATCCGAGCTGGTGGCAATCCAGTCGGCGGTGAACATGCTGCCGGTTTTTGCGGACTACGACATGGACCGGGTGAGCCGGGTGTCGCGCACCGTCTTCGACCTGTTCGAACAGGAGGACGGGCTGGAGGCGCTGTTCGGCCTCATTCGCGATGACCTGCCGGAGCGGCTTCATGAAACCGCCTATGCGCTGGCCTGCGACGTCGCGGCCTCGGATGGTAAGCTCGCCGATACCGAGTTGGAGTTCCTGGCCGAGGTCCGCTACGAGCTGAACATCGACCGCCTGCACGCCGCCGCCATCGAACGCGGCGCCCGCGCCCGCCACATGGTCTAAGTGCTCCCGGGCTTCGCTCCAGCAGGTGGCGCGGTCCGGCCTAGCTGCCGTACACCGCGCCCCAGCGCTCGATCAACTCCTGCTGAAGGTTGCGCGCGCGCGCGGCCCACGTGCGCCCGCCCCTGGGCCGTTCGCGGTCAGCGCGTTTGATCTTGGCCCGCGCGGCAGTATCGGCGGAGAAGATGGCAAAGGCCAGCACCCGCCCGTCCGCCGCAGTGATGTAGCCGCCAAGTCCGGAGACGAAGTTGAGCGTGCCGGTCTTCGCCGCCACCTTGATGGGATGCGCCTTCATCGGCCGGCCCTTGCTGTCACGCAGACGGTAAGGTTTCAGGAGCGGCAGCAACTGCCCCTCCCGGTAGGCTGCGACCAGCGCCCCGGTCAGGTCCTGCGGTGCCATCCGCGACGCGCCGCCGAGACCCGAATGATCCACCATTGCGGTGTTCACCATGCCATAGCGCGCCGCCGCCCAGCGGTTCATCTCCACCGCCGAGGCCGCCAGCGAGGCAGGCCGCCCCACACGTGCGGCAGTGGCCGACATGCCGATCATCTCTGCAATCAGGTTGTTGGAATACTTCAGCATCGCCTTCAGCATGGCGTCCAGAGGCGGGCTCAGGCGGCTGGCCAGCACCTCGCCTTCGGGCAGCGACGCGGCCGCCTCCGGCGGCGGCAGCTTTATGCCCTCGGCCTGGACCAGGGTGCGGAAGACATCGCCCGCATAGACGCCCGGGTTGCGCACCGGCAGCCAGCGCGACCCGTCCCGGCCCAGCGCGCTGTCCGCCACTGTCCAGTGATCGAGGCCATTTTCCTGCTTGTAGGTGTAGACCGGCCCGGCCCGGTCCGCGACCTCCATCCGCGCGGCGGTGACGCCGGGGCGGTAACGCGCGGTGCGCGCATCCATCGTGATGTCCCAGCTGCTGCCCGCCCGGCGCCATTCGAAATGCACCCGGTTGAAGTTGAGTGCAATGCCCGAGACCGCGGGCGAATAGCCAAGGTGATCTGGCTGGCCCGGATCGATCGAAATCACATGCGGCAGCGCGCCGTCCCAGACCAGGAAGCGGCCGCGCAGCTCGCGAAGGCCCGCGGCCTTCAGGCCCGCGGCAAGCTCCGCAAGGCCATCGGTGTCAAGCATCGGATCACCGCCGCCCGCGAGCAGCAGATCGCCCTCCAGCACCCCGTTGGTAACTGGCGCCGTGGCCAGTACCCTTGTCTCAAACCGGTGCTGGGGCCCCAGAACGTCCAGCGCGTAAAGCGCGGTCAGCGCCTTGGCAACGCTGGCCGGCGGCAGCCCCGTCCGGCCGCCCTCGGCCTCCAGCACCATGCCGGTCTTCACATCCGCCACCGCGCAGGCAGCCTGCCCCGGCAGGTTCGCCTGGCGCAGCACCGCCTCCAGCCCGCCTTCGGAGGCCGGTGCCAGGGTGTTATGGCGTTCCCTCGGTCTGAGTGAGACCGCAGGCGCATTGGCCCAGGCCGCCGCGCCCGACAGCGCCGCAAGGCCGGTTGAAAGAAAAGAGCGCCGTGAAATCATTGCTTTATTCATTCCGTTGTTCGCCTAGGCAACACCCTCACAAAAAACGCGAATCCCGTGCTGCTGCAAGCTTTTGCAGGGCGGGACCCGCTGCTACCGGTTGCAGCCATGTTTCAGGCAGTCATTCTCATGTTCCTCGCCATGTCAATGATCCCTGCGGGGGATCTCTGCGGGAAATTGCTGACCGGCAGCGGGCTCGCGACGCCCGCCTTTGTCGCCTGGTCTCGGTTCTCGCTTGGCGCTGTGCTGATCCTGCCCTTCGTGCCGCGCCGCGCTTTTCTACTAATGCGCGACTGGCGGCTTTGGTTCCGGGCGCTGTTGCTGGCGGGAGGCATTTTTTCGATCCAGACCGCACTCAGGACCGAGCCCCTGGCCAGCGTCTTTGCCGCCTTCTTCATCGGTCCGGTAGTGAGTTATGTGCTGTCGGTGTTCTTCCTGAAAGAACAGGCCACTTGGGAACGCAGCCTCTTGATGGCGCTGGGGTTCCTGGGCGTTCTGATGGTGGTGCGGCCGGGGTTCGGCGGCTCCGCCAATCTGCTCTGGGCGGTGCTGGCGGGCTGTTTCTACGGCGGCTTCCTGACCAGCTCGCGCTGGCTTGCGGGGCTTCGCACGCCGCTGGAGCTGAGCCTCACCCAACTGGTGCTGAGCGCAGTGATGCTGCTGCCGGTGGGGCTGATGTCCCTGCCCGCCTTCACTCCCTCGACCGCCGCGCTGACGCTGGGAAGCGCGGTCTTCTCGATGCTCGGAAACCTGCTCCTGCTCAGCGCCTATGGCCGGGTGCAGGCGGTGAAACTGGCGCCGATGGTCTACTTTCAGCTGATCGCCGCGGTCGGGCTGGGCTGGGCGGTGTTCAACCAGCTGCCCGGCGCCTGGACCTGGGCCGGCCTCGCGCTGCTGACCAGCGCGGGGCTGGCCTCAGCCGTCTTGCGCCGCTGACCATTCGCCGCGGGCGCGGATCTCGGTCGAGCTCTCCGCCACCATCGGCACGTTCACAAAGCACCAGGCGGGTGCCTCGGCATGGGCCAGCAGGCGGCTCTCGCTGCCCTTCAGCATAGCATGGCGCCAGATCCGCGCCGCGGGCGAAAACCGCGCCGAGATCCTGTCCCCCGGCCGCGCCAGGACCCCCACCGGCACCGTCGCGAGGATCTGCTGCCAGTCCTTCCAGCGGTGGAAATGGGTGAGATTGTCGGCTCCCATCAGCCAGACAAACCGCACGCCCGGATGGCGGCGGCGCAGATGGCGCAGGGTTTGGGCGGTGTAGCGGGTGCCAAGGTCTGCCTCGATGCCGCTGACGTGGATGCGCGGGTGCTGCACCACGGCCTCGCTGGCCGCGATCCTCCGCCCGAGCGGCGCGGGCTGGCGGCGTTTCAGCGGATTGCCGGGCGAGACCAGCCAGATCAGGTGGTCCAGCCCAAAGCGCTTCAGCGCCGCCTCCGAGATCGCCGCATGGCCCCGGTGCGGCGGGTCGAAAGACCCGCCAAGCAGCCCGACGGTCTGGCCCGGGCGGATATGCGGCAGACGATGCATCATGGCCGCCTTGATGCGCATAGTTTGCAGGGGACATCAATCGGGTGTTGAGTAACGCGTTCGCGCAACAGAGGGCAATGCCCGGCCCTGGGTGGGCATGAAGCGCCCTCCCGTGGGGAGGGTCGGGCGCTGCCCGTGCTCCGCACGGGACGATTTGAGTAGCGGCAGCTTGCCTTCCCCGCCGGATCAGGTTTTGTTCACGCATTTGCTGCGCAAACGGTATTGGCAGACTGCCCTAGGAGAATTCGGATGAAGTGCTTTGTGATACGGATGGATTTCGAGGCCGAAATGTCGATGTTCTACAGTTGGTCACGGACGACTTCGCTCGAGGGTGTGTTTAGGGTTCCTTTGCCACGGGATGAATGGGTGCCAAGGCGGGACATCAGATTCGAACATGGCAGTGTCCGCTCTTACGGCGCACTTCTGCGGGGCGGCCGCCTAACAGAGGCGACCAAACATGAACTGGCTAAGTTACATTGTGTTGTGCAATCTCAGTCTGGGACAGCTCGTGAAACGATCGACAGCTATTCGATAAACATGGACAAAATCCCGTTGGTGAATGGCCGCTTGAAATCAGCACTTGAGGACAGGTTCGCCGGGGTTTTTGACTTTGCACCTGTCAATCAGGTTTGGAACGAAGTCCATGACTGCCCCTTGCCGGGAGGTCCGTACTATATGGCAAATCTACTGGCGCGCATTGACAGCTGGGACAAGGAAAAATCCGTCATCCACTCTGTCACGCGCAAGAACGGAACAAGTTTCAACTCAACGAACACCTCGAAAAGCGCACTGCTGGAAAGCGCTCTGGAAGATGCATCTATTTGGCGGGACACGGTCACGGGCGACGTTCTATGCACGGAAGACTTCCGTGACTTCGTAACCGAAGCTGGCTGTGCAGGATGGTCGTTCAGAGAAATTTCCGTAACCCCGATCGAGTAAGGACACCTTGCCGGTGCACGGCACGGGCAGCGGCCGGCCCGCCCCTGTCAAACCAAGATATTGCCTCCGGCAATGGGCAATCGCGACACAATGCGCGGGCCGCCCCGCTGCGCACCGCATCCCAATGAAGCAAGTTTCATCTGACGGGGGAACATTCGCAAGGCACCGCCCGGTGCACATGGGGTGCACAGTTGGTGCACGCGCCGCCCTCACACGGCCCCGCTTCCCGCATTGCCCCGCCTGCGCCCATCAGGTATCACACCCGCCAGCGAATTCCCCCCATCACGGAGCGACACAATGGCTTCCTACCAGTACGTCTACCACATGCAGGGTGTCTCCAAGACCTACCCGGGTGGCAAGAAATGCTTTGAAAACATCCACCTCTCCTTCCTGCCCGGCGTGAAAATCGGTGTCGTCGGCGTGAACGGCGCCGGTAAGTCCACCCTGATGAAGATCATGGCCGGTCTGGACAAGGACTACACCGGCGAGGCCTGGGCCGCCGAGGGCGCCAAGGTCGGCTACCTGCCGCAGGAGCCAAAGCTGGACGAGAATCTCACCGTGCGTGAAAACGTCATGCTGGGCGTGCAGGCCAAGAAGGACATCCTCGACCGCTACAACGAGCTGGCGATGAACTACTCGGACGAAACCGCCGAGGAAATGGCCAAGCTGCAGGACGAGATCGACGCCCAGAACCTCTGGGACCTGGACAGCCAGGTCGACGTCTCGATGGAGGCGCTGCGCTGCCCGCCGGACGATGCGATGCCCGCCAACCTCTCGGGCGGTGAGCGCCGCCGGGTCGCGCTTTGCAAGCTGCTGCTCGAAGCGCCCGACATGCTGCTGCTTGACGAACCGACCAACCACCTCGACGCCGAAACCATCGCCTGGCTGCAGCAGCACCTGATCGACTACAAGGGCACCATCCTCTGCGTCACCCACGACCGTTACTTCCTGGACGACATCACCGGCTGGATCCTGGAGCTCGACCGCGGCCGCGGCATTCCCTACGAGGGCAACTATTCCGCCTGGCTGGAGCAGAAGGCCAAGCGCCTGCAGCAGGAAGCCCGCGAGGACAAGGCGAAGCAGAAGACACTGGAGCGCGAGCTGGAGTGGATGCGCCAGGGCCAGAAAGCCCGCCAGGCGAAGTCCAAGGCCCGTATCCAGGCCTATAACGAGATGGCCAGCCAGTCCGAACGCGAAAAGGTCGGCCGCGCCCAGATCGTCATTCCGAACGGCCCGCGCCTCGGTTCCAAGGTGATCGAGGTGACCAACCTCGCCAAGCATTATGGCGACAAGCAGCTGATCGAGGGCCTGAATTTCTCGCTGCCGCCCGGCGGCATTGTCGGCGTGATCGGCCCCAACGGCGCCGGTAAGTCGACCCTGTTCAAGATGCTTACCGGCCAGGAGCAGCCCGACGAGGGCACCGTCGAATACGGCGACACGGTGAAGCTGTCCTACGTCGACCAGTCGCGCGATGATCTGAAGGACAATGAAACCGTCTGGGAGGCGATCTCCGGCGGCGCCGAGATTATCGAGCTGGGCGATGCGCAGGTAAACTCCCGCGCCTATTGCTCCTCCTTCAACTTCAAGGGCGGCGACCAGCAGAAACCGCTGAGCCTGCTCTCCGGCGGTGAGCGCAACCGGGTGCACATGGCGCGGCTGCTGAAAGAGGGCGGCAACGTCTTGCTGCTCGACGAGCCGACCAACGACCTCGACGTCGAAACCCTCCGCGCGCTGGAAGACGCGCTCGTCGATTTCGCGGGCTGCGCCGTGGTGATCTCGCACGACCGTTTCTTCCTCGACCGGATCTGTACCCACATCCTGGCCTTCGAGGGCGATGCCCATGTGGAGTGGTTCGAGGGCAACTTCGAGGACTACGAAGAGGACAAGAAGCGCCGCCTCGGCCCGGACGCGCTGGAGCCCAAGCGGCTGAAGCACAAGAAATTTGTGCGGTGACAATCAGCGGGTTACTGGGCTGTCAAAGCCCAGTAACCTTCACCTTTGCGTCCTGCGATTCTGAACCAATCCTGCCCAAGAAAGGCTTTGGAATCCGGAGAACGGATCTCCAGCTCTTTCCTCACTACCTCTTCGAGCGTTTCAGGAGTTGACCGTCCTGCGTCAGATCGAATTTCGCGCACTTTGGCATATATCTTTTCCAAGTGAGCCTTACCACCTAGTTGCGTTAGCGCTTCACGCACATCGTCACACCACCTTACTCTTCTCACTCTTTCTTCTCCTTTCCTGGCAGCAGTTCTCTTTTGAACCGTTTTAAAATCTCGTAGATTTCCAACAGGCTGCCTTTTCCCATCTTGATCTAAAAAGAACCAATTCATCCAAGCATTTTCTGTTTTTGTGCCGATAGCACGGCTCAGTTCATTCAAAGTACTGAAACTGGAGGTTTTTCCATCAAGCCTCCAAGCGCCTTGACTAACCACGGCTCTGTATTCGTTGCCGAGGTAGCGGCGAAAAATCTCAAAACCTTCTTGGAAAGTGACGCCAAATTTGAAGTCAACCAAACCATTGGCCTTTCCAGTAGTAAGGGAGGTCAGAGATTCCGCGGCTACCCTACTTTCCAAAAGCAGTCTGCGAAGAATCTGATCTTCCGTTTCCTCCCCTGCTTCGCGAGCCGCCCAAATAAGCGCAAAAACGTCTGTTGAAATTTCGATCTGCCGCACAGCCTACCTCCAGCTTCCTCTGCTAGATGGATCTAGATAACTCCAGAGTAGCCATTCTGTCAACAAGCCAAACTTATTGGTCAATTTGAGGTTGCCTCAACACAAGGCCCGCGCCTGACCTTGGGAGGGCGCGAACGCGCCTTCCCAAGGGGAAGGTCAGGCGCGGTCCGTGCCACTGCGTGACACGTCCCAAGAGGGCAGAATGTAATAGTCTCGCGATATGGCATCGGCGTCTGTCATACGCTGCACGGGTGGCGCATCGGCCCGCCTGCCAGCCTGCTCCGCCTCAAGTCCACATTGCGTTAACCGCATTTGAAGAAAGTCCGCCGCAATATCTCCTTGAGATGTTCCGCGGCGGCAGGGTTTCTTCGGCCTGTCTGCGATGGCGCGGGCGGGGAGGCGTCATGGCATGGGTTGGTATCTTCTTGGGCACGCTAGCGGGGCTTCTGGCCGCGGGCCTTGCCTATGCCGGGCTGGGCTGGCCGCTTTGGGCCAGCGCGCTGCTCTACCCTGCCGCGGGCACTTCCACGGCGGTTCTGGTCATCCTGCTGCTTGCTCTGCGCGGAACCGGCGGCGCGGGCGGCCTTCCAGAAGGGAAGCGCCCGGAACTGGCGGCAGCCTGACCCCGAGGCCTGGGATGTGCCCCGGCCGTTAGCCCAGGCGGGATCATCCCTCCCGGCGCCCCGCCCCGGGATTGACCGGCCCCGGCCTGCGAGCCGATACGCAACCCGCCGATGATTACTTTAGCCAGACTAGCGGGCGGACAACCCGCTGAGCGCCCGGCAGCTCTACCTATGCCAGAAAAGCGCCCGCGCGGAAATCTGCCGGAGGCATCCGGTAATTTTTTCTAATTTCCCTTGCCACATCGGCAATCATGCCCAAATGTGTCACCGCGACGTTACGCAACGGCCATTACTGTACCTTCACTGGCGCGGTCATGTCCTCTGCTGCACTGAGCCACTCTGCCGCACGCGCGGGCAGGCACTATGACACGATTTAGGAGTACAGACGATGGCCACCGGCACCGTCAAATGGTTCAACACCACCAAAGGCTACGGCTTTATCGCCCCTGACGAAGGCGGCAAAGATGTGTTCGTGCACATTTCCGCCGTGGAGCGGTCGGGGCTGACCGGGCTTGCCGACAACCAGAAGGTAACTTACGAACTGCGTTCCGGCCGTGACGGCCGCGAGTCCGCGGTCGATATTGCCCTGGCTTCCTGAGAGAGGGGCCTGAGAGGGCCCGTATCTCCCATTTGACAATCTGCTGACGGCCCCGCCTGTTCCGGGGCCGTTTTCGTGTCCCGGGTTATCCGCCCCGGACCCCGCCCGTCTGAACCCTTCGGTTCAATTTCCCGCTTGCGGCGCTTCTGCGCCCGCTCCTTCCGATTCGATCCGCGCCACCAGCTCCAACACCGCAGGCCCCATCGCCGCCACGTTCAGCGCCACGCCTTGGGCATTCGGGTGGATGCCGTCCTCCTGCATGAAGGCGCGTGCCGCTGCCGGGTCGCCCCCGGCCTCTGCCGCCATGCCGGCAAAGGCATCCGCGTGCAGCAGCGTGCCGTGCGTCTCTGCCAGTTCAGGGTAGAGCGCGTCAAAGGCGGCTTTATACTCCGGCCCGAAGTTGCCTGGCGCTTTCATTCCCACCAGCAGCACCTCGCTGCCCGCCGCCCCTGCGGCCTCCAGGATGCGGCCAAGGTTGGCCCGCGCCTCCTGAGGCGGCAGGCCGCGCAACAGATCATTGCCGCCCAAAAGCACGACTACCCCCTCCGGTCCGCTCGCCAGCGTCCATTCCGCGCGCTCCGCCCCGCCTGCGGTGGTGTCGCCGGAAACACCTGCGTTCTGCAGTTCGACATCGGCCCCCTGCCGGCGCAGCCAGCGCTGCAGCTGCGGCACCAGCCCGTCCCCTTGTGGCAGCCCGTAGCCCTGCACCAGGCTGTCGCCCAGCACGGTGATCCGCAGCGGTTCCGCCGCCGCGGCGCCCGCAAAAAGCATCAAACTCAACAGGGCCAATATCTTGCGCATTGCGGCAAACACTCCATATCCGAATGATGTAACCAACAGGCAGGCCGGATGACAGACAACAGCAGCCCCGTACTCCACCTCCAAGATGCCTCTTTGACCCTGAATGGCAATACCGGTCCTGTCGGGATCCTGCACGGTGTCTCGCTGGACGTGCACCGGGGGGAGACCCTGGGGCTTGTGGGGCCGTCCGGTTCCGGCAAGTCCTCGCTGCTGATGCTGATGGGCGGGCTGGAGCAGGCGAGCGGCGGCACGATCACCGCGCTTGGCCAGGATCTGACCGCGCTGGACGAAGACGCGCTGGCGCGGTTCCGGCGCGACAACATGGGCGTGGTGTTCCAAAGCTTCCACCTGATCCCGACCATGACCGCGCTGGAAAATGTCGCTACTCCGCTTGAGCTTGCGGGGGTAGCCGATGCCTTTGGCCGGGCGCGCGAGGAATTGGAGGCGGTCGGCCTCGGCCACCGGGCCGGGCATTTCCCGGCACAGATGTCGGGCGGCGAGCAGCAGCGGGTGGCGCTGGCCCGCGCGCTCGCGCCGCGGCCGGCGCTGCTGCTTGCCGATGAGCCGACCGGCAACCTGGACGAGGCCAATGGCGCGGCGGTGATGGACCTTCTTTTCGGCCTGCGCGACCGCTATGGCGCGACACTGGTGATGGTCACCCACGCGCCCGAGCTTGCCGCCCGCTGCGACCGCGTGGTGCGCTTGCGCGACGGCCGCATTGACGAGGAGGCCAGCGGCCGCGAGGCGGCGGAATGAGCGCGCGCGGCTTTGCGCTTGCCTGGCGATTTGCCACGCGCGAGCTGCGCGGCGGGCTGAAGGGCTTCCGCATCTTTCTTGCCTGTCTGGCGCTCGGGGTGGCGGTGATTGCCGCCATCGGCTCGATCCGCGCCTCGATCGAGACCGGCCTCACCCGCGAGGGCGCCGCCATCCTCGGCGGCGATGCCGAGATCAGCTTCACCTACCGTTTTGCCGAAGACAGCGAACGCGCCTGGATGGAGGCCGCCGCGGCGCGGGTGTCCGAAGTGGCCGAGTTCCGCTCCATGGCCACGGTGGGCGAGGAGCGCGCGCTGACGCAGGTGAAGGCCGTCGATGGGCTCTACCCGCTGAAGGGCACCGTGCGCCTCGACCCCGAAATGCCGCTGGAGACCGCGCTCGCGGGATCGGATGGCCTGCCCGGCGGGCTGATGGACAAGGTGCTCGCCGATCGTCTGGGCCTTCAGCCCGGCGACAGCTTCCGGCTGGGCACGCAGGACTTCCGGCTGATGGCGACGGTGGCACAGGAGCCCGACGCGGCCGCATCCGGCTTCCAGCTCGGCCCGCGCACGCTGGTGGCGGCGGAGGCACTGGCAGAGTCGGGCCTGCTGGCTCCCGGCACGCTCTTCACCGCCCGCTACCGCATGTCGCTGCCGCCGGGCACCAGCCTCGACGCACTGCGCAACGAGGCCGAAGCCGAGCTTGCAGGCAGCGGGATGCGCTGGCGCGATGCGCGGAACGGCGCGCCCGGCATCACCTCTTTCGTCGAGCGGCTCGGCTCCTTCCTGATCCTCGTCGGCCTCTCCGGCCTTGCGGTCGGCGGGGTTGGGGTCTCGGCCGCGGTGCGCGCCTATCTCGCCACCAAGACGGAAACCATCGCGACCCTGCGCACACTGGGGGCGGAGCGGCAAACCATCTTTCTCACCTACTTCCTGCAGATCGGCGCACTGGCGCTTCTGGGCGTCGTGCTGGGGCTGGTCCTTGGCGGGCTGGTGCCGTTGGCCCTGGGCCCGCTGATTTCCGCAGCACTGCCGTTCCCGGCGGTGTTCTCGCTTTACCCTGGCGCACTGGCGGAGGCCGCGCTCTACGGGCTGCTCACCGCCTTTGTCTTTGCGCTCTGGCCGCTGGCCCGGGCCGAGCGCATCCGCGCCGCTGCCCTGTTCCGCGATGCCTTTGCCAGCCGCACCCGGCTGCCCGCGCCGCGCTACCTGCTGGCGACCGCGGCGGCACTGGCGGCGCTGGTGGGGCTTGCCGCCTGGTTCAGCGGCTCCGCGCGTCTCACGCTCTGGACCGCGGGCGGGCTGATGGGGGCGCTCCTGGTGCTGCTCGTGGCGGCGCTGGCGATCGGCTTCCTCGCCCGCCGCGGCGCCACCCGCGCCCGCGGCCGCCCGGCGCTCCGCTGGGCGCTTTCGGCCATCGGCAGCGCCCGCGACGGCGCGGTGCCTGCTGTGCTGGCGCTTGGCCTCGGACTCACCGTGCTTGCCGCCATCGGCCAGATCGACGGCAACATGCGCCGCGCCATTTCAGGCAACCTGCCCGATGTGGCGCCCTCCTATTTCTTCGTTGATATCCAGCGCAGCCAGATGCCCGCCTTCCTGGAGCGGGTCGAAGGCGACCCGGCGGTGAGCAAGGTCGAACACGCCCCGATGCTGCGCGGCATCGTCACCCATATCAACGGCACCCCGGCCGATCAGGTCGCGCCCGACCACTGGGTGATCCGCGGCGACCGCGGCATCACCTACGCCGCAGCACAGCCCGAAAGCACCACGGTCACCGCCGGTGAATGGTGGCCCGAGGACTACACGGGCGACCCGCAGATCAGCTTTGCCGCCGAGGAGGCCGAAGAGCTGGGGCTGAAGCTCGGCGACACTATCACCCTCAACATCCTCGGCCGTCCGATTACCGGCACCATCACCAGCTTCCGCGAGGTCGACTTCTCCACCGCCGGTATGGGCTTCGTGATCGTGCTGAACGAGGCCGCGCTGAAGGGCGCGCCGCACAGCTTCATTGCCACCGTTTATGCCGAGGACGCGGCCGAGACGCAGATCCTCCGCGACCTGGCCCGCGCGATGCCGAACATCACTGCGATCCGCATGCGCGATGCCATCGACCGGGTGTCGGAGATCCTGAGGCAGCTGGTCGCCGCCACCGCCTATGGCGCGGGCGCGACACTGCTTACCGGGTTCCTGGTTCTGCTGGGCACCGCCGCAGCGGGCGAGCCGGCGCGCCGCTACGAGGCCGCGCTTCTCAAAACGCTGGGCGCGCCGCGGCGCCAGATCCTGCTGAGCTTTGCCCTGCGCTCGGCGCTGCTGGGCGGGGCCGCCGGGCTGGTTGCGCTTACGGCAGGCATCACCGGGGCCTGGGCGGTCAACGCCTATGTGTTCGAAACCGGCTACTCCGTGATCTGGCCGAACGCGCTCGCGGTGGTGTCGGGCGGGGTTCTGATCACGCTGCTGGCGGGGCTTGCCTTTGCGCTGAAGCCGCTCGCCTCGCGCCCTGCGCGCATTCTCAGAGCACGGGAATGAAGCCTGTTTTTTCTATGCCGGGAGGGCGCGGAAATATTCCTGCCGCCTCAGGCCGCCGAGGAGCAGGTAACAGGCTGCAACAGCTGCATCAGCGCATCATTACCGCAAAGCAGCGCCTCCAGCGTGATACCGTCGAGCGAGGCATAGAACGCCTGCGCCGCCTCGGCGAGCGCTGCCTTAAGGCGGCAGGCACCGGTCAGGGGGCAGGTGTTGTCGGCATCGGCAAAACACTCCACAATCGGAAGCCTGCCCTCCACGTCGCGGAACACGTCGCCGATCCGGATATCCGCCGCGGCCCGCCCCAGGCACATGCCGCCGTTACGGCCGCGCTGGGTGGTCAGATAACCAAGCTGGCTGAGCTGGTGGATCACCTGGGCCAGATGGTTTTCCGAGATGTTGCAGCAATCGGCGATTTCAGATTTGGTCACCAGGCGTTCACCATGCGCGGCACAATACATCAGCAGCCGCACCGCAATATTGGTCCTCTTGGTAATCCGCATGGGCAGGGCTCCCGCAACTTCCTTGCCAGGCATATTGCATGATGGGAGAAAGAGCGGATTGACATACATCAATAGGAGGACGAGAGCTCCCGCCATGACAGCACCCTATTTCTTCGGCTACGGCAGCCTGGTCAACACCGCCACCCATACGTATGGCGATGCCCGCCCCGCGCGGCTGAACGGTTGGCGCCGGACCTGGGCCCATACGGACCTGCGTGATGTCGCCTTCCTGACCGCAGTTCCTTGCGCCGAAAGCACCATCGACGGGCTGATCGCCGCGGTGCCGGGGGCGGACTGGGCGGCGCTGGACGAGCGCGAGTTCGCCTACGAGCGCCTGACCGCCAGCCACGCTGTGAGCCATGACCTGAAGGGCGTGGCGGATATCTCGGTTTATGCGGTGCCGCAAACGGCGCAGCGGCAGGGCTCGGAGCATCATCCGATCCTGCTCAGCTACCTGGACGTGGTGCTGCAGGGCTACCTGCAGGTCTTCGGCGAGCAGGGCGTGCAGGACTTCATCGCCACCACCAGCGGCTGGGAGGCCCCGATTCTGGACGACCGTGCCGCACCGCGTTATCCGCGCCACCAGCGGCTCAGCCGTGACGAGCGCGCCTATTTCGACGACCTGATCACCGCCACCGGCGCGCCGCGTCTGGCCGCGGAGTAATGAACAGCCGCCCGCTCCTGCTCCTGCGGCGGATCACCCGCCAGCTCTGGTTCCGGGTGGTGCTGATCTCGCTGTTCTCGCTGATCGCACTGGCGGTGGCGCCACTGCTCGCGCCAGTGACCCCCGGCGGCCTGGCCGACCGCATCGGCAGAGACGCGGTGCTGCCGGTACTGACCATCCTCGCCTCCAGTATGCTGGCGGTCACCACGTTTTCGTTGAACGTCATGGTCAGCGCTTACCGGACCGCGTCTTCGATGGCGACGCCGCGGGTCTACCGGCTGCTGCTTGAGGACACGGTGACCCACAGCGTGCTGGCGACCTTCACCGGCGGCTTCGTCTACGCGCTCTGCGCCATCATCCTGTTCCGCGCGGGCGCCTACACACCCGAGGCTACCATCGTGGTTTTCGGTATCACGGTGCTGGTGGTGGTGCTGATCGTCGGCGCGATCCTGCGCTGGATCGACCATCTCTCGGGCCTTGGCAGCATGGACCACACGTTGCGCCTGATCGAGCAGCGCACCCGCACCGCCCTTGGGCAGCGCGCCCGCAAACCCTGTCTCGGCGGTGCCCGCGCCACCGGCGGACCGCCGGAAGACGCCCGCCCGATCCTCGCCCGGCAAAGCGGTTTTGTCCGCTTTGCCGACATTGCCGCGCTAAACGAGCTGGCTGAGAAGGCGGGCGCTGAGGTGGTGCTGCATCGCGGCGCGGGCGAATACGTGCTGCGCAACCGCGCCGTCGCCTGGGCCAGGGGCGGGGACGAGAAATTCTGCACCGCCGCCGCCAAGCTGATCGACATCGGCGACGTGCGCAGCTTCGACCAGGACCCGTCCTTCGGTCTCACGCTGCTGGCCGAGACCGCGCTCAAGGCGCTGTCGCCCGGCATCAACGATCCCGGCACCGCAATCGAGGTGATGGGACGCATCGAGCGGCTGCTGTGGGAAAACTTCCCCGATGACGGCGGGGATGACGAGGGCGATGATGGTGCGGAAACCGAGCCGGGGCCGCCGCAGGCCGGGACTCGCGGCGAAAGGCCGGGCAATGCCGGTGCCGACCGGGCGGAAGACGGCCCCGAGTTCCCGCGCATCTTCGTGCCGCCGGTCACCGCCGGGCGGCTGCTCGACAGCGCCTTCCCCCCGATCGCCCGCTGCGGCGCGGACGACCCCGAGGTGATGGCCTGGATGGACAAGGCCCTGCGAGCCCTCGAAGGCCACCCCAACAGCCGCATGGCCGCCGCCGCGGGCAAGATGCGGCGGCGTCTGACGGCACCGAAACGCTAGCCGCCTGCTCCCGCGCCGCGCGCCAGCGCGGCGCGGGGCCCAACGGGCGTGGCGGCATCTCTGATGCCGCCGCAACGGGCGGGCGCCGTCTTGGAGTTTCGCGTACAGCGGGCGGATAGGCCCCGAGCGGATCGGGACAAGACGCAAGTGCGGCAAAAAAACTGCCGGTGCGAACAAAAAGATGAGCCGTGCATCGACGTCGCGCGCGGGGGCGATCCTGTTGGGAATGACTGGCAGTTTATCCCGGCCAAGTCCGTACGTCTTTTCAAGGGACCGCCCAGCCGCAACCAAATCGCCGCCGCGTGGGGGCGCGACGGCGATGCGCGGCGGCCTTCGGCCCTGTCCCGCGCTGGGTCGCAAGACACATATGAAGAAGGCGGCACCCACGGCACCGCCTTCCATCCATGTCAGTCCGCCAGCGTCCCCGCCTCAGCCGCGGGCGCGCACGGTCTCCATCAGCGCAAGCAGCGCGCTCATGTCGGGGCCGCGCTCCATGCCGGTCACGGCCTTGCGCAGCGGCATGAACAGGCCCTTGCCCTTGCGGCCCGTTGCTTCCTTCACGGAGGCGGTCCACTTGCCCCAGCTTTCGGCATCATAGGGGCCTTCGGGCAGGAGTTTCATCGCCTCGGCGATGAACTCCTTGTCCTCATCGGCCACCAGCGGCTCGGCGCCGTCGCGGCAGAGCACCCACCAGCCCTCGAGATCCATGAGCGTGGTGATGTTCTCCTTCGCCATGTCCCAGAACGCCGCCTGCTTTTCCGCGGGAACGCCAATCGCGTCCACCTGGGACTGCACCGCCGAAAGCGGCAGCGATTGCAGGTGGCGGGCGGTCAGCGGGAACAGGTCCTGCACGTCGAACTTGGTCGGCGCGGCGCCAAAGCGGGTAATGTCGAAACCCTCGATCAGCTCGGCCAAGTCGCTGCGCAGCTCCACCGGGTCGGACGAACCCAGCCGGGCCATCAGCGACAATAGCGCCATCGGCTGCACGCCCTGCTCGCGCAGATCGCGCAGCGCCAGCGTGCCAAGGCGCTTGGACAGCGCCTCGCCCTGCGGGCCGGTGAGCAGCGAGTGGTGCGCAAAGGAGGGGACAGAGCCGCCCAGCGCCTCGATGATCTGGATCTGGGTCGCGGTATTGGTCACATGGTCCGAGCCGCGCACCACATGGGTCACCCCGAACTCGGTATCATCCACCACCGAGGCCAGCGTGTAGAGGAACTGCCCGTCGCCGCGGATCAGCACCGGATCGGAGACCGAGGCCGCGTCGATGGAGATATCGCCCAGGATACCGTCGGCCCACTCGATGCGCTCATGGTCCAGCTTGAAGCGCCAGACGCCATCGCCGCGCTCGGCGCGCAGCTTTGCCTTCTCCTCCTCCGACAGCGCAAGTGCTGCCCGGTCATAGACCGGCGGTTTGCCCATGTTGAGCTGTTTCTTGCGCTTCAGGTCCAATTCGGTCGGGGTCTCGAAAGCCTCGTAGAAGCGGCCGATCTCCCGCAGCTTGTCCGCGGCGGCGTGGTAGCGGTCCAGCCGCTCGGACTGCCGCTCAACGCGGTCCCAGGTCAGGCCCAGCCACTCCAGGTCCTGCTTGATGGCATCGACGTATTCTTCCTTTGACCGCTCCGGGTCGGTGTCGTCGATGCGCAGGATGAAAGTGCCGCCGGCCTTGCGGGCGATCAGGTAGTTCATCAGCGCGGTGCGCAGGTTGCCAACGTGGATATAGCCGGTCGGCGACGGGGCAAAACGGGTGGTGGTCATCACATGTCTCCTGTTGCCCTGCCCTTGTCACATGGGCAGCGCTTTGTCCAGTTTCCCGCCAGTTAACGCGCCTGCGGCGCGGGCCTGCGGCGCGAGTATTTTTTGAAAGATGAGGACGCGTTTCCGCAGGGGGCGCGCCGCCTGGGTGCTGCGCAGATGGACGGTGCGGTTCACTCCGGCTCGACCGGCCAGATCGCATTGAGATCCCTGAGCCCGGCCGCGATCAGCTCCTCCAGCACTGCAAGGTCGATATCGGCCAGCTTGTTCACGTAAAGACAGCTTTTGCCCAGCTTGTGCTTGCCGAGCCGGGCGAGGATGGCGCCGTAGTCCTGGTAGCCCGGCATGATGTAGAGCGAGAAACGTGCCTTGCGCGGAGAGAACCCGGTGGCGAGGAAATCGCCCTCCCGCCCGCTCTTGTAGCGGTAGCGGTAGCGCCCGTAGCCGATGATCGAAGTTCCCCACATCTGCGGCGCGAAGCCCGTCACCCGGCGGAACATCGCATCAAGCTCCTGCGCCTCGGCGGCTTTGCGGGGCGGCTCAATGGCGGCGAGGAAGTCTTCCACGCTGGCGCCTGTGGGCATCGTCTTGTTGCCGCTCATTCCGCGCCTCCCGAAGTGATGGCTCGGGCGCAGGATAGCAGCCTCACGGGAATGTTAACAGCCGCCGCGCGGGTCCGGCCTAGTCTCCCCAAGGTTATCCAACAGCGAGGTTTTCCCATGAGTGCCCCCCTCTCCCGCCGCGCCGCTCTGGCTGCTGCCGCCGCACTGCCGGCCGCGGCCTTGTCCCTGACCGCCACCGGCGCCCGCGCGCAGGAAGCGGCGAGCGGCACCGGCCCTGCCGCGCCGCTGCGCCGGTTCCGCCTGGGCGATTTCACCGTCACCACGCTCCTGGACGCGAGCCTGCCGCGCGAGGGTGCCAAGGAGATCTTCGGCGGCGGCGCGTCGGACGAGGCCTTTGCCGAGGTCTCCCGGGATAACTTCATCCCAGCTGACACCGCGCAGTTCTTCTTCACGCCGACACTGGTGGAGACCGGCGACGCCAAGATCCTGTTCGACACGGGGCTGGGCCAGGGCGGGATCCAGAACGCATTGTCCGCGGCGGGCGTTGCGCCCGGGGATATCACCACCGTTGTCATCACCCACATGCACCCGGACCATATCGGCGGGCTGATGCAGGACGGCACGCCTGCCTTCGCCAATGCCGGTTACGTCACCGGCCAGGCAGAGTACGACTACTGGGCCGGGGTGGAGCCTGGCCACCGGGTGGGTGATCTTTTTGCCAAGAACATGAAGCCGCTGGCGGAGAAAACCAGCTTCCTGGGGGATGGCGGAAGCGTCGCGCCGGGGATTACCGCTATGGCGTCCTTCGGGCATACGCCGGGCCATATGGGGTATCTGCTGGAAAGCGGCGGGCAGCAGCTGCTCCTCACCGCGGATCTTGCCAACCATTATGTCTGGAGCTTCGCGCATCCCGAATGGGAGGTGCAATTCGACATGGACAAGGCCGCCGCCACCGAATCCCGCCGCAGGGTGCTGGGGATGCTCGCCTCCGAGCGGATGCCGATGATCGGCTACCACATGCCCTTCCCCGCCGCAGGCTTCGTCGAGGCGCGCGGCGAGGGGTTCCGCTTCGTGCCGGTCAGCTACCAGATGATGGGCTAGGCGGAAACGCAATGCCGGCGGGCGGGACTTCAGCCGGGTGCCGCCGGTCCGCTCACCCTTGGCTGCTGTTCAATACCCGCTCTGCGGCTTCGGACGGCTGCCGTCGTTGAAGCGCGACAGGCGGAAGTCCTGCGGCGCCACGATGGGCGCATCCCCCGCCACCAGATCCGCCGCCAACCGCCCCGCCGCCGGGCCAATTCCGAAACCATGGCCGCTGAACCCGGTGGCAATGAACAGTCCTGGGACGTCATCAGCAGCAGAGATGACCGGCAGCCCGTCCGGGGTGACGTCGATCAGCCCGCCCCAGCTTTGCACCACGTCCGCGCGCTCCAGCACCGGGAAGGCCTTCTGCGCCGCCGCCCAGCCGCTGCGCAGCGCCTTTTGCGAGGGCGCGGGGTCCAGCACACGGCATAGCTCGAACGGCGTGGTCTGATGGGGCTGCCAGCGCCGCGCCTGCGCCGCCTCCTCACCCCAGCGGCCCGAGACGCGGAATTGCAGCGCCCGCCACTCGTGCCGCAGGCTGGGCAGGAACTGCCAGCCCAGGCGAAAGCTGTCGGGCACGATGTCGACCATGTTTTCCAGCGCGTGCGAAACGGTATAACCGCCATCAGCACGCTTG
This sequence comes from Cribrihabitans neustonicus, assembly GCF_048820895.1. NCBI lineage: Bacteria > Pseudomonadati > Pseudomonadota > Alphaproteobacteria > Rhodobacterales > Paracoccaceae > Cribrihabitans > Cribrihabitans neustonicus. The sequence goes on along the minus strand of NZ_JBMERQ010000002.1, from coordinate 874,321 downwards.
CGCAGGCCGAGGTCGCCGGTGCGCAGCGCCGCTTCGGGACCGCCCTGCACCGGCGAGGTGCGCAGCACCGAGTTCAGCACCTTCAGCTGCGGCAGCGCCACCCCCGCATTGCCGAGGAACAGCCGCGACCAGGCGCCGCCCGCAACCACCACCGCCGAGCAGGCGACGCGGCCGCGCTCGGTCATCACGCCGCTGATCCGGCCCGCGGCGGTCTCCACGCTGCGCACTGCGCATTCGGTCATCACCTTGGCGCCCGCGGCGCGGGCGGCGGCGGCGATGGCATGGGTGGCCAGCTGCGGCTCGGCGCGCCCGTCCATGGGCGTATGCAGCGCCGCGGTTGCGCGCGTCTGGTGGCCCGGCAGCAGTGTTCCCAGCGCGTCCCCACTCAGCATCTGCGCACCGAGACCGTAGTCGTCGAGGTTGGTGAGCCAGCGCGCGAGCTCCGCTTCCCGCCCGGGCGTTTCCGCCGCATAGAGGATACCGGCCCGGGTGAACCCCGTGGCCTGCCCGGTGCGCGCGTCCAGCCCTTCCCACAGGTCCAGCGCCGCGGCCATCAGCGGGATCTCCCGCGGGTCGCGGCAGGCGATCCGCACCCAGCCCCAGTTGCGCGAGCTCTGCTCGCCCGCAATCTGTCCCTTTTCGCACAAGAGCACCGAATAGCCGCGTTCAGCCAGCTCCAGGGCGGTGGCCGCGCCGATGATGCCGCCGCCGATCACCACGGCGTCGACAGCCTTTGGCAAGGCCAGATCGGATTGGAAATGCGGCAGTTTCGGTCCCGGCATGACAGCCTCTATGCCCGCGCTGCGGCGGGCGGTCCAGCGCACATGCGGCACGTACTGCGCCGCATACGAGAAGTGTGGATTAACCGCCGCAAACGCCGGGGCGGCCGGGCGGAGGCGCGCCTCACGTGGGGTCGCGCCAGCGGTTCACGATCGGGTAACGGCGGTCGAGCCAGAACGCCCGTGGCGTCAGGCGCGCCCCCGGCGCCGACTGGAAGCGCTTATATTCGCTGATGTACACCAGATGCTCGACCCGCTTGGCCACCTCCCGGTCAAAGCCCGCGGCAACGCAATCGGCAATCGAGCCCTCGCCATCCACCAGGATCGTCAGGATCGCGTCCAGCTCGGGGTAGTCCGGCAGGCTGTCGCTGTCCTTCTGGTCCTCGCGCAGCTCGGCGCTTGGCGGCTTGTCGATCACGTTGGGGCGGATCACCTCCCCCGCCGGTCCCTTCATCCACGGCCGGTGGTTGGCGTTGCGCCAGCGGCAGGTCTCGAACACGCGGGTTTTGTAGAGATCCTTGATCGGATTATAGCCGCCGTTCATGTCGCCATAGATAGTGGCATAGCCGACTGCGACCTCGGACTTGTTGCCCGTGGTCAGCAGCATCTCGCCGAACTTGTTGGACATTGCCATGAGCAGCAGCCCGCGCAGGCGGGACTGGATGTTTTCCTCGGTGATATCCGCGCCGCGCCCCGCGAACAGCGGCGCGAGCGTGCTGGTGATCGCGGCGCGGCTTTCGCTGATCGGCACATAGTCGTAATGCACCCCGAGCGCCTTGGCCACGGCCTCGGCATCGTCCAGAGATTCCTGGCTGGTGTATTCCGAAGGCAGCATCACGCAGCGGACATTCTCGGCCCCCAGCGCATCCACCGCAATCGCGGCAACAATCGCCGAGTCCACCCCGCCCGACAGACCCAGCAAAGCCTTCTTGAAGCCGGTCTTTCCCATATAGTCGCGCAGGGACTCCACCATCACGCGGTAATCCTGCTCCCACTCGTCGGGCATATGCGCCTTTTCGCCCTCTTTCACGCGCCAGCCGTCATCGGTGCGGATAAGGTCTACGTGGGTGATGCATTCGTCGAAGACCGGCATCTGTACCGCCAGCGCGCCGCCGGGGTTCAGCACGAAGGAGCCACCGTCGAAGACCTGATCGTCCTGCCCGCCCACCATATTGAGGTAGATGACCGGCAGATGGGTCTCCACCGCTCGCGCCACGATCACGTTAAAGCGCACTTCCATCTTGTTGCGGAAATAGGGCGAGCCGTTGGGCACCAGCAGGAACTCAGCGCCAGTCTCAGCCAGTGTCTCGGCCACGTCTTCGTGCCAGCTGTCCTCGCAGATCGGCGAACCAATGCGCACACCGCCGATCGCGTAAGGTCCCCCCAGGGGGCCGGAGGCAAACAAGCGCATCTCGTCAAAGACGGTCTCGTTCGGCAGGTGGTGCTTGAGGCTGCGGGCCGCGATCTTGCCGTCCTTCAGGATCAGATAGGCATTGTAGAGCCGGCCGCCCTCTACCCAGGGGCTCCCGATCGCCAGCGCCGGGCCATCGGCGCAGTCGGCGGCTAGCTTCTGCACCTCGGCAATCGCGGACTGGTGGAACACCGGCTTTAACACCAGGTCCTGGGTGTTGTAGCCGGTGATGAACATCTCCGGCAGCGCCACCAGGCCCGCACCCGCAGCGCGCCCTTCCTCCCAGGCGGCCCGCGCCTTCGCGGCGTTGCCCGCCAGATCGCCCACGGTCGGATTGAGCTGGGCGAGGGTCACCCGGAAATGGTCTGCCATCTTGCCTTGGGCCTTCTGCAATTCGCTCCTACAGCCATTTACCAGATTGGCCGGCAAGGAAAAGACCACCCGGGCAAAAGACATTGCGGCTCCGGTCAGCGTGGCATAGTTTCCCCAGAAGCACCCTTTTCAGCGGCCGCACCATTCCCCCGGCAGGCAGAGGCTTCGATGACCCGTTTTGGCACCGCATTGGCATTCACTTCCCTCCTGGCGCTGGCCGCACCCGCGCTGGCGCAGGAACAGGACGGTAAGGTGATCACCACCCAGGACGAGATCGGCGGGGTCTACGAAGGCACCTTCAAGGGCGGGCTTCAGCACGGCACCGGGACCTATACGCTGCCGAGCGGCTATCAGTACACCGGTGAATGGGTAGAGGGCGAGATCCGCGGCCGCGGTGTAGCGCGCTTTCCCGACGGCTCGGTCTATGAGGGCGAATTTGCCCGCGGAAAGCCCGAGGGCATGGGCCGGATCACCTTTGCCGATGGCGGGACCTACGAGGGCCAGTGGAAAGATGGTGAAATCCACGGCGAGGGCATTGCGGTCTATGCTAACGGTGTGCGCTACGAGGGCGGCTTTGCCTCGGGCGAGCACCACGGCCAGGGCGTGATGGAGAACCCCAACGGCTATGTTTACGACGGCGCCTGGGTCAATGGGAGCAAGCAAGGTGAGGCCAAGGTCACCTACCCCGACGGCTCCACCTACGAAGGGGGCGTCGTGGACGGCCGGCTTGAGGGCCAGGGCAAGCTGGTGATGCCGGACGGACTGGTTTACGAGGGCGAATGGGCGGCCAACCAGATGCACGGCACCGGCAAGCTGGTGCAGCCGAACGGCGACATCTACGAAGGCACCCTGGCCGAGGGCCGCCGCGAGGGGCTGGGCAAGCAGACCCATGCCAACGGCGACGTCTACGAAGGCGAATTCGAGGACGATCTGCGCCACGGCACCGGCACTTTCACCAAGACCGATGGCTACAGCTACACCGGCGAATGGGCAAACGGCCAGATCGAGGGCAAGGGCAAGGCCACCTACCCCGACGGCTCGGTCTATGAGGGCGAATTCCGCGACGACCTCGCGGAAGGCCACGGCAAGATCACCTATCCCGACGGCTCCACCTACGAAGGCACTTGGGTCGCGGGGGTGATCGAGGGCGAAGGCACCGCCACCTACCCCAACGGCGTGGTCTACACCGGCGAATTCAAGAACGCCCGCAACCACGGCCAGGGCGTGATGACCTATACCGACGGCTACCGCTATGAGGGCGGCTGGCAGGACGGCCAGCGCCATGGCGAGGCCAAGGTGACCTATTCCGACGGCTCGGTCTACGTAGGCGAGTTTGCCAACAGCCAGCGCCACGGCCAGGGCCGGATCGAGATGCCGGACGGTTTCGTCTACGAAGGCGAATGGCAGGAAGGCAAGATCAGCGGCGAGGGTATTGCCACTTATGCGAATGGCGATGTTTACGAGGGCCATTTTGTGAACGGCAAGCGCCAGGGCCCGGGCACGATGAAATACGCCACCGGCCAGAAAACGGAAGGCACCTGGGAGAACGGCGCCCTGGTCCGCAAAGGCGCTGCTGCCCCGGAAAACGGCGCGGCAGAGGCAGGGGCAGAACAGCCCGGCAGCAACTGAGCCGCAGCCGCCTTCGGGCATATCTTCCTTCACCCCAAGCAGGGCGCGCGCGCCCGTGCCCGCACACCCGCGGGCTGCCGCCCGCAGGCCCGGAACGGCCTTGGACCGGGCGCCGCGCGTGCGCGCGGCGCCGAGCCGTTTGAGCCCTGCGGTCTGCCAAGCCGGTCCGGTGCGCCCGGCTGCGCAAGGGTGCTGGCCCGCGCTGCCCCGGCGTTCTAGACTTCCCGCCATGGCGCATTTCGAACAACTGGTTCTCTCCGGCGGGGGCTGCCGCTGTTTCTGGCAAGGCGGATTTCTGGATGTGGTACGGCACGCGCTGCCGCTGGCTCCGGCGCGCGTTGCGGGTGTCTCCGGAGGGGCGCTGACGCTTGCGGGGTTCCTCTCCGAACGCGGGCCACAGGTGCTGAAGGAGATGAAGGCCGCCTTCCGCCGCACCGGCAGCAACATCGACTGGCACGCCCGCGGCGCAGGCGGACTCACCCCGCACCAGCGGGTCTATGGCGAGGTGGTCACTGCGGTTGTCGACAAGGAGGCAATGCAGCGGATCGCCCGCGGCCCGCAGGCCCAGATCCTGCTCGGGCACCCGCCCTCCGGCCGCTGGGCGCGGCTGAGTGGCAGCCTGGCGGCGCTTGCCTATGAGGCGGAGCTGCATCTGGTTGGCTCGCCGCATTTCAACTGGGCGAAGCGATTGGGCGTCACTACCAGCCTTGTGGATGCGCGGGAAGCCGCGCGGCAGGGCACGCTGCCCGATCTCGTATGCCACGCCGCCACCATCCCACCGGTCTTCACCCCGCCGCGCTGGCTGGGCCGCGCGGTGATCGACGGCGGCATGGCGGATCAGGCGCCGATGCCGGAGCCGGACCGCGGGGCAACGCTGGTGGTGCTGACCCGCATCTACAAACGCTTGCCGCAGGCCGGCGGGCGGCTCTATGTCTGGCCCGAGGAGGACGTGCCCGCCGACAAGATCGATTTCACCGACCCGGAAAAAATTCAGGCCACTTGGGATGCCGGCCGTAAGGCGGGAGAAGCTTTCCTGCACCGAAGCGATATCAGGGATTACCCGGCATAGCGGCCTGTCTCAGCGCGAAATATTCCTTTACGGCTAAGCTGGGTCTCATTAATGTTCTTGTATTGTTCCATTTTTTTTTGGGGGGGGGGTGAACGATGCAAAAGGTTGCGCGCTGGTGCGACTGGCAGCGGCAGGGTCTGGAACACTGCGTCCTCACCGGGACGGCGGAAGGGCTGACGCTTGACGGCGTGGTGGCCGGATGCGACCCGGCGCTTTTTGGCGCGTACTACTGGGTGCGCACGGACGCGCAGTTCCACACGCGGGAGGTGCGGCTGTGCTTTACCGGCGGGCGCTGCCTGCACCTTGCATCGGACGGCCGGGGGCAATGGCAGGATGTGACCCGCGCCGCTGCCATTCCCGCTCTGGAAGGCTGTATCGACGTTGATATCGGCATCACGCCTGCGACCAATACGCTGCCGGTCCGCAGGCTGGGCCTCGCAGTCGGCGCAAGCGCCGAGATTCTTGCGGCTTTTGTGCCGCCGCCCGAGACCGGCGCGGGAGAGGCAGCACCCCGCATGACGCGTCAGCGCTACACCCGGCTGGACGAGACCCGCTACCGCTATGAAGGGCTGGAGAGCGGCTTCACCGCTGAAATCGAGGTGGATGCGGCGGGAATGGTGCTGGACTACCCTGGGGTATTCCGGCGGCTAGGCTGAGCTGCGGCCGGAGAAAGAAATGGCAACCTCCGCAGTCCCGCGGGAGAGCCTCCGATTTTATGGGCTGATCCAGTTCCGCATGTCCCCAGCGCGGGACAAGGCCGGGAGGCCGCCGCGCATCGCCGGCGCGCCCCCACGCGGCGGCGATTTGGCTAAGGCTGGGCGGTGCCCTCGCGAGGGTCAACGGTCTTGGCCGGGATAAACTGCCAGTCATATCGGTTGGGATCGCCTCCGCGCGCGCCGTCAATGCACGGCTTTGCGCCCGGTGCAGACGCGGGTGCCTTCGCCACGGCGAAACAACGCGATGGAAACCACCGAAGAAAAAACCGCCCCGGCGAACCGGGGCGGCCTCCGTGTCTTCACCTCAAGCGCCAGACGCTCAGGTGAATTTCTTGATCTCGCCCGTGCGCAGCCGCGACATGTAGCTGTCCAGCTCGCGCTTGACGATCGGCATCAGGAAATAGAGCGCGATGATGTTGACCACGGCCATCGCAAAGATCGCCGCATCGGAGAAGTCGATCACCGGGCCGAGGTTGGCGGCCGCTCCGATCACCACGAAGATGCAGAAGATCACCTTGAACACCAGCTCCTTGGTCTCACCTTCGCCGAACAGGAAGGTCCAGGCCTTCAGACCATAGTAGGACCAGCTGATCATGGTGGAGAAGGCAAACAGGATCACCGCGATCGCCAGCACGTACTGGAACCAGTCGAAGGCGGAGGAGAAGGCGGCCGAAGTCAGCGCCACACCCTTATTGCCGTCGATGGTCTGAAGCGTGCTCGCGCCCTCATCCAGCAGGTAGAGGCCGGTATTCGGGTCCTGCACCAGCTGACCGGTGATGATGATCACCAGCGCGGTCATGGTGCAGATCACCACGGTGTCGATGAACGGCTCCAGCAGCGACACGAAACCTTCGGTAATCGGCTCCTTGGTGCGCACGGCAGAGTGGGCGATCGCGGCCGAGCCGACGCCGGCCTCGTTGGAGAACGCCGCCCGCTTGAAGCCCTGGATCAGTGCGCCGACCATGCCGCCGGCCACGCCGAGCCCGGTAAAGGCACCGTCGAAGATCTGCCCGAAGGCCCAGCCGATCTTGTCGGCGTTCATCGCCAGGATCACCAGCGCCGCGGCCACATACATCACGCCCATGAAAGGCACGACCTTTTCTGTGACCCGCGCGATCGACTTCAGGCCGCCGACGATCACTGCAAACACGATAGCCGCGAACACCACGCCGGTGATCCAGCCCGGATATTCGCCAACGACGCTGGAAATCTGCGCGTGCGCCTGGTTGGCCTGGAACATGTTGCCGCCGCCCAGTGAGCCGAGGATGCAGAAGACCGAGAACATGACCGCAAGGACCTTGCCCATCGGCAGGCCGCGCTCGGCAAAACCCTTGGTCATGTAGTACATCGGCCCGCCGGAGACATGGCCGTCCGGGAACTCGTTGCGGTATTTGACGCCAAGCGTGCATTCGGTGAACTTCGAGGCCATGCCCATCAGGCCCGCGAGGATCATCCAGAAGGTCGCTCCCGGCCCGCCGATGCCGACGGCGACGGCCACACCCGCGATATTGCCAAGACCGACGGTGCCCGAAAGCGCGGTGGCAAGCGCCTGGAAGTGGCTGACTTCACCCGCGTCATTGGGGTCGGCGTAGTCGCCTTTCACCAGCGCGATCGAATGCGGGAACGCGCGGAACTGGATCAGACCGAAATAGACGGTGAAGACTGTCGCCGCGATCACCAGCCAGCCGACGATCCAGGGGAAGTCGGTGCCGGGGAAGGGGCTGAAGATCAGGTTGACGAACCAGCCGGTGGAATTTGCGAACAGCGCGTTGACCTGCTCGTCGATGGATTGCGCCATTGCCGGCATGGGTGCAGCCAGCAGTGCCGCCAGCGCGGCGGCGGAGATAGGAAATTTCATGACAGTCCCTCAGCTGCTGGATTTCATGGAACGATGGTAACCGGCACCGGAGCTGCCTGCGCGAGGCTGCCGGCAACCGAGCCGAACAGACGCGAGGACAATGCCGAATGGCCGGTGCGGCCGATGATCAGCTGCGAAGCCCCCGTGTCCTTCAGGATCGCGCACAGCGTTTCGGCGATATGGCCGTATTTCAGCACTGTGGTGACAGTGATTCCCGATCCCTCGAGGCTTTTGCGAACCGGCGCGAGCAGCGCGTCCTCGGCACGCTTCAGTTCATCCTCGCGGCGCTGGTGCCGGGCCTCGATCTCCTCCGGGGTCAGAAAGGAATATGGCGACCATTCAAGCACATGCGCGATGACCAGCTCGGCGTTCTGCGCCTTGGCCAGATCCGCGGCAAAGGCAAGCGCCGACTTCGCGGCGCGGCTGTCGTCATATCCCAGTAGGACTTTTTTGTGTGACACTCTCTTCCTCCTCTTGGAGGCGCTGGCACAGGCGGCCGCGCCCCGATCCGGACCTTCAAGGCGAAGACAGATTATTTTGCAAGCGTCAATTCGCCGCCGGGCCATCCCCTTGACAGGGGCCGCAGCGGGGCAGAAGTGGCTCCGTCTGCGGCCCCCCTGCCTGCCACTCTACCCCGAATCCGGCAAATTGTCTTTATCCCCGCAGGCTTGGCACCCCGCCGCACCGGTTCCCGGGCCCGCGCGGAACGTCCGGCGCACCCGAACGCACGGCAGCAAGAAATTTCTTCCCATTCGCATTTGCCTCTGTATAAATCACCCCCATGAGCAGACGCGCAGAAATTCCCGCTACCCATGCCGCCTTCCGCGGGACGGCTTTCTGCGCCCTACTGATCCTAGCCCGCCTCTGAGCGTGCCGGTCTGGCGCGCCCGCTCAGAGGATTGCTGCTCGCGCGCCAACAGGCAAAGACCACCCCCCACGTCCCGCACTCCGCAGATGCAGCCCGCCGCGGCGCAATCCCGCAGGGTTCAGGACCAACCGGCTCAGGACAGAAACGAAAGATATCAGCCATGACCAAAGCATTCCCCACTTCCGGCGGCAGCGACCGCGTATTGATTTTCGACACCACCCTGCGCGACGGCGAGCAGAGCCCCGGCGCCACGATGACCCATGAAGAAAAGCTGGAGATCGCCGGCCTCCTCGATGAGATGGGCGTGGACATCATCGAAGCAGGCTTCCCGATCGCCTCCGAAGGCGACTTCCGCGCGGTGTCGGAGATTGCCGAGAGGTCGCAGAACGCGGTGATCTGCGGGCTCGCGCGCGCCAACCTCAAGGACATCGACCGCTGCGCCGAAGCCGTGCGCAAGGCCGCGCGGCCGCGCATCCACACCTTCATCGGCACTTCGCCCCTGCACCGCGCCATCCCGCACCTGACGATGGACGAGATGGCCGACAAGATCCACGAGACCGTCACCCACGCCCGCAACCTGGTCGAGGACGTGCAGTGGTCGCCGATGGACGCGACCCGGACCGAGTGGGACTACCTCTGCCGGGTGATCGAGATCGCGATCAAGGCGGGCGCGACCACCATCAACATCCCCGATACCGTGGGCTACACCGCGCCTATGGAATCCGCCGAGCTGATCAAACGGCTCATCGAGACAGTTCCGGGCGCCGACGAAGTGGTCTTTGCCACCCACTGCCACAACGACCTCGGCATGGCGACGGCGAACGCGCTGGCGGCTGTGGCAGGCGGCGCGCGGCAGATTGAATGCACCATCAACGGGCTGGGCGAGCGCGCGGGCAACACCGCGCTGGAAGAGGTGGTGATGGCGCTGAAGGTGCGCAACGACATCATGCCCTGGTCGACCGGCATCGACACCACCAAGCTGATGCACATCTCCCGCCGCGTCTCCACCGTCTCGGGCTTCCCGGTGCAGTTCAACAAGGCGATCGTCGGCAAGAACGCCTTTGCGCATGAGTCCGGCATCCACCAGGACGGCATGCTGAAAAACAAGGAAACCTTCGAGATCATGCGCCCCGAGGATGTCGGCCTCTCCGGCACCTCGCTGCCCTTGGGCAAGCACTCGGGCCGCGCGGCGCTGCGCGACAAGCTGGAGCACCTCGGCTACGAGGTGGGCGACAACCAGCTGAAGGACGTCTTTGTGCGCTTCAAGGAGCTCGCCGACCGCAAGAAGGAAGTCTTTGACGACGACATCATCGCGCTGATGCGTTCGGGCGAGGATGCCGAGAACGATCATTTGCAGGTGGTCTCGATGAAAGTGGTCTGCGGCACCGGCGGCCCGGCCGAAGCCACCATCGAAATGGAGATTGACGGCAAGGATGTTTCCGCCACCGAAACCGGCGACGGGCCGGTGGATGCCACCTTCAAGGCAATCCGCGCGATCTATCCTAACGCGGCGCATCTGCAGCTTTATCAGGTGCATGCGGTGACCGAAGGTACCGACGCGCAGGCCACTGTCTCCGTACGGCTGGAGGAAGACGGCATCATCGCCACCGGCCAATCTGCCAACACCGACACGGTGGTCGCCTCGGCCAAGGCCTATGTGAACGCGCTGAACCGCCTGATCGTGCGCCGCGGCAAATTCGGGGAGGGCGCGGACGCCAGGGAGGTCTCTTACAAGGATCTCGCCTAAGCGGCCGCACAGGCCCCGCTGCAGCCCGCTGCTCCAGCGGGCTGCCCCCGGCTTTGCCGCGAAAACGCGCAGTCAGGGCGTTACGGCTTTCACACGATGCCTGCTTTGCGCACCCCTTCGGCAAAGTGCTCTGCGTCCTCACGGCGGCCGTAATGAAGCCCGGCCAGCAAGGCTGGAACGTCCGCCTCCGGAGCCAGCGCACGCACCTCGGCCGCGTAGGCAGCCGCCTTTTCCTCGTCCCCGGCCCAGGCGTGGCAGGCCGCCACAATCGCCGCCTGCACCGCGTCCAGCGAAGGCAAGCGCATGAAATCGGAAATGGCCTCGTCGTAACGCCGGGCCGTGAAATGCGCTTTGCCCAGGTGGCTCCAGAACCGGGCTGGGAAATGCGGGTTCAGACGCATTGCTTTGCGGATCCATTCCGCGCCCTCCTCCGGCTGCCCCGTCCAAGTCAGCAATTCGCCCATCTGCACCACCGACAGGTCGTAATTCGGGTTCAGTGCCAGCGCCCGTTCCTGGTGATATTGCGCCCTGTCGAGATCGTTGCGGACGATGCTGAGGGCCGCCATCAGCCGGTGCACATCAGCGTCGTTGTCATCCAGAGCCGCAGCCTTCTCGATCGCTTCTCCGGCCAGCGCCAGCATCGCGTCCCGGTCTTCGCACCACCCGCAACCCCAAGCCTGGCCGCGGATGCAGCCGCGCCAGGCATGAGCGTGTGCGAATTCGGGATCCAGCTCGATCGCCCGGTCAATCAGCTTCATCGCTTCCGCATTGTCCTCGCGGGTGCAGCGGTGATGGAGCACCTTCGCCGCCAGCACGCATTCATAGGCTGCAAAGCTGGACGGGGCTTTCCTGTACAGTTCCACCTGCTGTGACGCTTCGATTCGCCCGGGCAGTGTTGCAACGATGGAGGACGTCACTTCGTCCTGGATAGCAAAAATGTCATCCAGATCGCGGTCGTACTTTTCCGCCCAAATGTGGGAATCGTTGCGGCTGTCAATCAGCTGAACACTCACCCGCAGCCGCCTCCCTGCTCGTCGCACACTGCCTTCGACGATGTACCGCGCTCCCAGCTTTTCGGCCACCTCGCGCAGATTTACGGCCTGCCCCTTATATACGAACGTGGAGTTCCGGGAGATCACGAACAGTTCGTGGCGGCGGGCCAGTTCAGTCAGAATATCTTCGGTCAGGCCGTCGGCGAAGAACTCCTGCTCAGGATCGCCGCTCAAATTCGCAAACGGCAGGACGGCGATCGATGGTTTGACAGCCCCTCCCGGGAGAGCGCCAGCCGCCTCGGCGTCCGGCCCGCCCGGGTCCGTTTCAGCCTCCTTCCCGCGAAGCAGCCGGTAAACCCGGACGGGCGCGGATATGTTCTTCAGGGATTGCTCGCCCAAATCCTCAAACCGCATCGCGCCTTGGCTGCGCACTTGCTGATAGACAGCGTCAGATACACAAACCTCACCAGCCCCTGCGAACTGCTCCAGCCGGGCAGCGATGTTAACACCGCTGCCAAAAATATCTCCCTGCTCGAACATTATGTCGCCGAGGTTAATCCCGATCCGGAATTGGATACGACGATCGGCCGGCACCCCGGCATTGCGGTGCAGCATCTGCTCCTGAATTGCGGCTGCACATGCCACCGCCTCACACACGCTGTGAAACTCGGCCAGCAAGCCGTCGCCGGCAGTCTTTATAATGCTTCCATGGTGAGTGGCGATCGCCGGATCAATCAGTTCGATGCGGCAGGTGCGCAGACGCGCAAGGGTCCCTTGCTCGTCAGCTTCCATCAGCCGGCTGTAGCCTGCCATGTCAGCCGCCAGCACAGCGGCCAGCCTCCGTTCCATCTGACTCTCCTCCATCAGCCTAAAGCTAGTATGGCCTCGGGGGAAGTCTACGCCGCCTGGATGGGCTGCCCGCCGGTCAGCCTGGCCCGAAAAGCCGGCTGATGCGCGCGGCTTCTTCACCGGCGCCAAAGGGGGCGTTCACCACGAACATGCCCGATCCCACCATCCGGTGGCCCGCCCGAACCGGCGGGAAGCGCACTTCGTGGCGCAGAGCGCCGGGCAGAGCCTGCGCGTCCAGCGCCGCCAGCATTTCCTTGTGCGCGCCGCCGGTCAGGATCGGATACCAGAGCGCGATCACGCCCACGTTCCACTTCCGGTGCAGCTTGCCGATGATCCCCGGGATACGGGCATAGTCCGCCTTCACCTCGTAGCTCGGGTCGATCAGGCAGAGACCGCGGCGCGGCGTGGGCGGCGCAAGCGACAGCGCCAGCTCGAACCCGTCCTGCCTGTGCGCCTTTGCCTTGTAGGGCGCAAGCGCCTCCGCAAGCGCAGCGTATTCCCGCGGGTGCAGCTCCGCAAAATGCATGGAATCGCCGGGCCGCAGCAGCTCGGCCGCGATCAGCGGCGAGCCGGGGTAGGCCGCGCGCCCGTGCCGTGCCCGGACCGAGGCGATCGCGCGGTGCAGCGGGTGGCCGGCGTCCAGCGCCTGCGCCTGCAACAGCCGGGTGATGCCCGCCTCTGCCTCGCCGGTCTGCACCGCCTCGGGCGCGTCGAGATGGTAGAGCCCGCGGCCGGCGTGCGTCTCGATATAGCTGAGCGGTTTGTCCTTTCGGGTCAGATAGCCGAGGATCCACGCCAGCAGCGCGTGCTTCTGCACATCGGCCAGGTTTCCGGCGTGGTAGATATGTTGATAGGACAGCATGGCCCTCCCCTAGCCGCATTCGCTGCCAGGCGGAAGAGGCCGCAGCGCCGCGGTAAACGGAATCGCAACCCCCCCCGTGCAAGTCTGCCCGCACCCCCGCCGGCAGAAAGCAGGTCCCGATGCCCCTCAGAACGAGCACCCAAGCCCTCCCCCCGGCTACCCTCCCCCTGTTCGGCCTGTGCCTGGGGCTGCTTTCACTGGCAGCGCCGGGCACAGGCCGGGCCGGTGCCTATTCGCTGGTCGGCAACGGGGTCTTCCTGCACCAGGCCTCCACACCCAGCCCGGGGGCCGATGCCCCGGCGGCCGGAACCCGGACGCCCGGCGCGCTGGCTCAGCCCAACACCAGCCTGCTGCCTGATACTGTGCCCGGTGCCGGAACGGGCCGCGGCGCGGTGGCGCTGCGCCCCGGGGCGAACAGCCTGTTCCGCGGCCGCGGCAGCGGCGGCCTGTTTGCGCGCGCCCCCGCCGCGCCGGCGGACGCACAGCAGCTGATGACACTGATCGCCAGTGCCGAGGCCGGCCATGCGGGATATGACGCGGTGCAATACGGCGCCACCCGCCGCCCCGCCCGCAAACCCACCGAAATGACCATCGGCGAGATCTATGCCTGGATCGACGCCACCCCCGGCCAGCCGCACGCCATCGGCCGTTACCAGCTGATCCCGGCGACCCTGCGCCGCCTGGTGCGCCACCAGGGTGTGAGCCGCGGGGCCCGTTTCACGCCTCAGCTGCAGGACCAGCTGGCGCATCAGCTCCTGGAGGAAGCGGGCTACAGCGACTTCCTGCAAGGGGACATGGGCCGCAAGACCTTCATGCACAACCTGGCCAAGATCTGGGCAGGCCTGCCAACGTCCAGCGGCAAATCCTACTACCACGGCTATGCTGGCAACCAAGCGACGCTGACCTGGGCCCGCTTCGACGCGGAGATGAAGCGGATTTTTTCGGGCTGAGTATACGCTTGGCCGCCGCGCCTTGCCTATAACCCCAAACACACGTGCCCGGAGCGCGGCGCGGCGCTTGGCGGAAAGGCGCTGTTTCACCATAATACGCCCTTTCGCGGCCCTCCGGGGGCGCATATAAGGTTGGGGACTCCAGCGCAGGCGGAGTCGGTACGGTAAAAAACGGCAGAACTCACAGGATCCCGGCTTAATGGCGCTTTTCGGAAATTTAGGCGGTCTGTTCACTTCGGACATGGCCATCGACCTCGGTACGGCGAACACGCTGGTCTATGTGAAGGGCCGCGGCGTGATCCTGTCCGAGCCTTCCGTGGTTGCCTATCACGTCAAGGACGGCGTCAAGAAGGTGCTGGCCGTGGGCGAGGACGCCAAGCTGATGCTGGGCCGCACCCCCGGCTCGATCGAAGCGATCCGGCCGATGCGCGAAGGCGTGATCGCCGACTTCGACACCGCCGAGGAGATGATCAAGCACTTCATCCGCAAGGTGCACAAGCGCTCGACCTTCTCCAAGCCCAAGATCATCGTCTGCGTGCCGCATGGAGCCACCCCGGTTGAAAAGCGCGCGATCCGCCAGTCGGTGCTGTCCGCGGGCGCGCGCCGCGCCGGGCTGATTGCCGAGCCGATTGCCGCGGCCATCGGGGCCGGCATGCCGATCACCGACCCGACCGGTAACATGGTCGTCGATATCGGCGGCGGCACCACCGAGGTGGCCGTCCTGTCGCTGGGCGATATCGTCTACGCCCGTTCGGTCCGCGTCGGCGGCGACCGCATGGACGAGGCGATCATCTCCTACCTGCGGCGCCAGCAGAACCTGCTGGTCGGGGAAGCAACCGCCGAACGCATCAAGACCTCCATCGGCACCGCGCGGATGCCCGATGACGGCCGCGGCCAGTCGATGCAGATCCGCGGGCGCGACCTGCTGAACGGCGTGCCGAAGGAGATCGAGATTTCCCAGGCCCAAGTGGCCGAGGCGCTGGCCGAACCGGTGCAGCAGATCTGCGAGGCAGTGATGACCGCGCTTGAAACCACCCCGCCGGATCTCGCCGCCGACATCGTCGACCGCGGCGTGATGCTGACCGGCGGCGGAGCGCTCCTCGGCGACCTCGACTTGGCCCTGCGCGAACAGACCGGACTGGCCGTCTCGATTGCCGATGAAAGCCTCAACTGCGTGGCGCTTGGCACCGGCAAGGCGCTGGAATACGAAAAGCAGCTTGCGCACGCGATCGACTACGATAGCTAAGGACTGAGGCGGCCGTGCGCCGCCTTGCCGACCGCCGGAAGGAGTCCCGTGGCAAAAGACCGCTCTCAGCGCGACGACTATACCGCTCCGCTGCGGCGTCTGCTGCTGGCGGTGCTGTGCCTGTGCCTGGCTGCGGTCTTCATCATCTGGCGGATCGACAGCCCGCGGGTTGAGCGTTTCCGGGCGCAAGTGGCTGACCGCGTCGTGCCGAACATGGAATGGGCGATGGTGCCCGTCACCGCCACCATCAACCTCTGGCGCGACTTCCAGAGCTACCAGCGCCTGGCCGAGCAGAACCGCGAGCTGCGCAGCGAGTTGCGGCAGATGCGGGCCTGGAAGGAGGCCGCACTGCAGCTGGAGCAGGAAAACGCCCGGCTCTTGGACCTCAACAATGTGCGGCTGGACCCGCAGCTGACCTACATCACCGGCGTGGTGATGGCCGACAGCGGCTCGCCCTTCCGCCAGTCGGTGCTCCTGAACGTGGGTGCCCGCGACGGGGTGCATGACGGCTGGGCGGCAATGGACGGGATCGGGCTTGTGGGCCGCATTTCCGGCACCGGGCGCAACACCTCGCGGGTGATCCTGCTGACAGACGCCGCAAGCGCCGTCCCCGCCACCATCCAGCCCTCGGGGCAGACCGCGCTGGTCTCCGGCGACAACAGCGCCGCTCCGGTGCTGAGCTTCCTCGAGAACCCCGACCAGGTGCGCCCCGGTGACCGGGTGGTGACCTCGGGCGACGGCTCCGTCTTCCCGGCGGGTCTCCTGATCGGCCAGGTCGCCAAAGACCGCTCCGGCCGGATGCGGGTGCGGCTGTCGGCTGACTACGGCCGGCTCGAATACCTGCGGATCCTGCGCCACCACGGCACTGAAGTGATCGAAGACCCGGGCGCACTGGTCGGCCCCGCTCCGGGCGACCCGGTGCCGCAGGCGCGGCCTGAAAGCCTGGGTGCAGGAACCGGCGCGGAAACCGGCGTGGACAGCGGGGAGGAGGCCGCCACCAATGGCTAACCCCGCCCCCGCAAGGACCTGGGCCATGCGTGCCGCGTTCCCGGCGCTGGCGCTGGTGATCATTTTTTTCCACCTCCTGCCGCTGGCGACCGAACCGCGCCGCTGGGCGCCGCCGGATCTTCTGCTGGCGCTGGCGATGGTCTGGTCGCTTCGGCGGCCGGACTATGTGCCTGCGCTGTCGATCGCGCTGGTGATGCTGCTGGCGGACCTGCTGTTCCAGCGCCCGCCCGGGCTTCTGGCGCTGCTCACGGTCTTGGGCTGCGAGCTGCTGAAGGCGCGCGCCGCGCCGCAGCGGGATTCGACCTTTGCGGGCGAGTGGCTGGCGGTGGCGCTGGTGCTCACGGGCATCGCCACACTTGAGCGCCTGACGCTGGCGCTGTTCAGCGTGCCGCGCGCGCCGGTGAGCCTCTCGGTTATCCAGACGGTGATGACCGTCCTCGCCTACCCGGCCGTGGTATGGTTCAGCCAGAGCGTGATGGGGGTGCGCAAGCTGTCGCCCGCCGAAGCCGAAACCCTGGGAGCCCGCTGATGCGCCGCAGCCCGAAGGATACCGACGCCTCGCACCGCAAGATGACGCGCCGCGCACTGCTTCTGGGCGGCTTGCAGCTGGGCTTTGCCGGCGGGCTGGCAGCCCGGATGCGCTATCTGCAGGTCGATCAGGCGGACGAATTCCGCCTGCTGGCCGAGGAGAACCGCATCAACATCCGCCTCCTGCCGCCTGCGCGGGGCGAGATTTTCGACCGCAACGGGCGGATCATCGCGCAGAACTCGCCGTCCTACCGGATAACAGTGGTACCAGAGGACGCAGGCGACGTTGAGGAGGTGATTGCCCGGCTCGCCAAGCTCTTGCCGCTTGATCCCGAGGATCTGGAGCGCGCCCGGGCGGAAATGCGTCGCTCGCCGCCCTTCCTGCCGATAACGCTGGCGGACCGGATCGGCTGGCAGGATATCTCCAAGGTCGCGGTGAACGCGCCCGCCCTGCCGGGCATCACGCCGGAGGTTGGCCTGACCCGCGTCTATCCGCAGATGGAGGATTTTGCCCATGTGATCGGCTACGTCGGCCCGGTCTCCGACTACGATCTGTCGAAGATGAAAGACCCGGAGCCGATCCTGCGCATCCCGCGCTTCCAAATCGGCAAAGTCGGCTTCGAAGCCCGGCGCGAGGACGTGCTGCGCGGCAAGGCTGGCGCAAAGCGGGTGGAGGTCAACGCCACCGGCCGGGTGATGCGCGAGCTGGATCGGCAAGAGGGTGTCGCGGGGGCCGACATGCAGCTCACCATCGATGCGGAACTGCAAGCCTACGTGCAGGCGCGGCTCGGAAAGGAAAGTGCCGCCGCGGTGGTAATCGATTGCGAGAAGGGCGACGTGCGCGCGATCTGCTCATCGCCCAGTTTCGACCCCAACCTGTTTGTACGCGGCATTTCGGTCGCTGATTACCGGATGCTGACCGGGGACCCCTACCGCCCGCTCGCCAACAAGACGGTGCAGGGCACCTACCCGCCCGGCTCCACCTTCAAGATGATCACCGCGCTTGCCGCGCTGGAGGCCGGGCTGATCGGGCCGGAGGATACCGTCTGGTGCCCCGGCCACCTGGAGGTCTCCGGCCGCCGCTTCCACTGCTGGAAGCGGTCGGGCCACGGGCATGTCGATCTCAATACCTCGCTGAAGCGCTCATGCGACGTCTATTACTACGATGTCGCCATCAAGGTCGGCATCGACAAGATTTCCGAAATGGCCAATCGCTTCGGCCTTGGCATCCGCCACGACCTGCCGATGTCGGCGGTGGCGCAAGGGCTTACTCCGACCAAGGAATGGAAACGGCGCTCCTACGGTCAGGACTGGCTGGTCGGCGACACCGTGAACGTCTCCATCGGCCAGGGCTACATGCTGGCTTCGCCCCTTCAGCTTGCGGTGATGTCGGCACGCATTGCCACCGGCCGCAGCGTGACGCCGCGGCTGTTGAAGTCGATCGACGGGGTGGAGCAGCCGGATGGCGCGGGCGAGCCGCTGGGCATCAGCGAGAACAACCTGCGCATGGTGCGCCGGGGCATGTACGCGGTCAGCAACGACCGCCGCGGTACCGCCTACCGCTCACGCGTCCTCCCCGAAGACATGCACATGGCTGGCAAGACCGGCACCAGCCAGGTCCGCAACATCACCGCCGCCGAACGCGCGGCCGGTGTCATCCGCAACGAGGACCTGCCCTGGGAGCGCCGCGACCACGCGCTGTTTGTCTGCTTCGCCCCCTACGACAACCCGAAATACGCGGTTGCGGTGGTCGTCGAGCACGGCGGCGGCGGCTCAACTGCGGCCGCGCCGGTGGCGCGCGACGTGCTCCTGCAGGCGCTCTACAACGGCACCCCGCCGCTCGAAGCCTATCCCAAGGCCGACCGCAGCCGTATTAAGGCGCAACAGGAACGTCTGGAGCGCGAGCGCGAGGAGCGCCGCCGGGAAGACAGCGCGAGGTCCAAGGCATGAGTTACCTGGCCTATCACGCCAAATCGATGCCAACCGGCCTGCGCAAGATCCTCTACCTGAACTGGGGGCTGACGCTGCTGCTGGTGACGGTGGCGGGCGTCGGCTTCCTGATGCTCTACTCGGTGGCGGGCGGCTCGTTTACGCCATGGGTCGAGCCGCAGGTGAAGCGCTTTGCCGTAGGCATGGCGGGGATGCTCTTCGTGGCAATGGTCCCGATCTGGTTTTGGCGCAATATCTCGGCAGCAGCCTATCTGGTTTCGGTGATGCTCCTGGTGGCGGTGGAGCTGTTCGGCACTGTCGGCATGGGTGCACAGCGCTGGATCGACCTTGGCTTCATGCGGCTGCAGCCCTCCGAGATGACCAAGATCACCCTGGTGATGCTGCTTGCCGCCTATTACGACTGGCTGCCCTCGGAGCGCGCCTCACGGCCGCTCTGGGTGCTGATCCCGGTGGCGCTGATCCTGCTGCCCACCGCGCTGGTCCTGAAACAGCCCGACCTCGGCACCTCGATCCTCCTGATGGCGGCCGGCGGGGGGGTGATGTTTCTGGCAGGCGTGCACTGGGCCTATTTCGCCGCGGTGATCGCCGCGGGCGTGGGCCTGGTCTCCGCCGTGTTCCAAAGCCGCGGAACCGAGTGGCAGCTCTTGAAAGACTACCAGTTCCGCCGCATCGACACATTCCTCGACCCCTCCCAGGACCCGCTCGGCGCGGGCTACCACATTACCCAGTCGAAGATCGCCCTCGGCTCCGGCGGCTGGTCGGGGCGCGGCTTCATGCAGGGAACGCAGTCACGGCTGAACTTCCTGCCGGAAAAACACACTGACTTCATCTTCACCACCCTCGCGGAGGAGTTCGGCTTCATCGGCGGCTTCACCCTGCTCGGCATCTACATGCTGATCATCGCCTTCTGCATCGCTACAGCAATTGCCACCAAGGACCGTTTCTCCTCGCTGGTCACCATGGGCATCGCGATCACATTCTTCCTGTTCTTTGCGGTGAACATGTCGATGGTCATGGGGCTGGCGCCGGTGGTGGGCGTGCCGCTGCCGATGGTTTCCTACGGCGGCTCGGCGATGCTGGTGCTGCTCGGCGCCTTCGGCCTGGTGCAGAGCGCTCATATCCACCGCCCGCGCCAGTCTTCACGCTAAGGAGCGCATATGACCGTCAACGTTCTCTTCGCAGGCCGCCCCGATGCCTGGCCCGCTTACCAGCCTCTGCTCAAAGCCGAACTCAGCCGGCGCGGAGTGGAAGCCGAACTGCGCGACCGTTTCGCACCGGAAGATGTCGACTACATCGTCTACGCCCCGAACGGCCCGGTCAGCGATTTCACTCCCTTTACGCGGCTGAAGGCCGTGCTGAGCCTCTGGGCCGGCGTAGAGCGCATTGTCACCAACAAAAGCCTCACGGTGCCGCTCACCCGGATGGCCGACAGCGGGCTGCAGGAGGGGATGACGGAATGGGTCGCGGGCCACGTGCTGCGCTATCATCTGGGGATGGACGCGCAGATCCGAGGCCTGAACGGCCGCTGGCACCGCCACGTGCCGCCACTCGCGCGCGGCCGCAAGGTGACCGTACTGGGCCTCGGCGCCCTCGGCGCGGCCGCCGCCCGCACGCTCGCCATCCTGGGCTTCAATGTCACCGGCTGGAGCCGCAGCCTAAAAGAAATCGACGGCATCACCTGCCATTCCGGCCCCGAAGGTCTGCGGGCCGCGCTTTCCGAAGCCGGGATCCTGGTTCTGCTGCTGCCGGACACGCCCGCGACCGAGAACATTCTCAACGCCGAAACACTCGCCTGGCTGCCCCGCGGCGCCCGCATCCTCAACCCGGGCCGCGGCACGCTGATCGACGATGCAGCCCTGTTGGAGGCGCTCGACAGCGGCCAGGTCGGCCACGCCACGCTCGACGTCTTCCGCACCGAGCCGCTGCCCGCCGCGCATCCCTACTGGCAGCACCCGAATGTGACCGTGACGCCGCATATCGCCTCGGAAACCCGGGAAGGCACCGCGGCCGAGCTGATCGCAGAGAACATCCGCCGCAATGAGGCGGGCGAGCCGCTACTGCACCTCGTCGACCGCGCGCGCGGCTACTGAGGCGGGGGCCTAGCCCCCCTGCGCCTTGCGGCGCATTCCCCCCAGGGTATTTCCGGCCAGAAAGTGGAACTCCTGCCACTTTCTGACCAGCAAATACCCCCGCCGGAGGCAGCGCCCGCGAGGGCGCTTCTTCAGCCTGCGGCCAGCCCGCGGCCCTTCAGCAGCGCCTCCACGCCAGGCAGGCGGCCGCGGAAGGCGGTGTAGAGTTCGGCCGGATCGCGCGAACCGCCCGCGGACAGGATGTGCTCTTCCAGCGCTTGGGCGCGTTCGGCATCGAAGGGGCCGCCCGCTTCCTTGAAGGCGGCGAAGGCGTCCGCGTCCATCACCTCGGACCACATGTAGCTGTAGTAGCCCGAGGAATAGCCGTCGCCGGAAAAGACATGCGCGAAATGCGGTGTCGCGTGGCGCATGGTGATCGCATGGGGCATGCCGATTTCCTCCAGCACCCGGGCCTGTTCCGCGATCGGATCGGCGGGTGCCGCGCCGTCGTGGAAGGCGAGATCCACCAGCGCCGAGGCCACGTATTCCACGGTCTGGAAGCCCATGTCGAAATTGGCCGCTCCCAGCACCTTCTGCAGCAGCGCTTCCGGCATCGGCTTCCCGGTCTCCGCATGGGTCGCAAACTCCTGCAGCACTTCCGGCACCTCCAGCCAGTGCTCGTACAGCTGGCTCGGCAGTTCCACGAAGTCGCGCGCCACCGAGGTGCCCGAGATGCTGTCATAGGTCACATCCGACAGGATCTGGTGCAGGGCGTGGCCGAACTCGTGGAACAGCGTGCGCGCATCGTCCCAGGACAAGAGCGCCGGGTCGCCCTTGGCGAAGTTGCAGACGTTGATCACCACCGGGGTCTGCCGTTCAGGGTGTTTGGCTTGGCTGCGCATCGCCGAGCACCAGGCGCCGGAGCGCTTCGAGCCGCGGGCGAAATAGTCGCCGATGAAGACCGCGAGGTGCTCGCCATCGCGCGTCACCTCCCAGGCGCGGCAATCGGGGTGGTAGAGCGGGATGTCCAGCGGCTTGAACGCCAGCCCGAAGAGGCGGGTGGCGCAGTCGAAGGCGGCCTCAATCATCCGGTCCAGCTGCAGGTATGGTTTCAGCTCCGCTTCGTCGAGATCGTGCTCTGCCTTGCGCCGCTTGGCCGCGTAGTAGCGCCAGTCCCAGGGTTCCAGATCGCCGTTGATGCCATCGGCATGCATCATCTCTGTCAGCACCGCGGCATCCGCTTCGGCGCGCGCCTTGGCCGGGCCCCAGACCTCCATCAGGAGGCCGCGCACCGCCTCGGGCGTCTTGGCCATTTCGGTTTCCAGCTTGTATGCCGCGAAGCTCTCGTAGCCGAGCAGTTTTGCGCGCTCCTCGCGAAGCTGCAGGATCTCGGCGGCGATGGCGCGATTATCGGTCTCCCCGCCCCCGGCGCCGCGGGCGGCCCAGGCGGTGAAGGCTTTTTCCCGCAGGTCGCGGCGGGGCGAAAACTGCAGAAAGGGCACGATCAGCGAGCGCGACAGCGTGATGACCGGGCCACCGGCGCCCTTCTCCTCGCCTGCCGCGCGGGCTGAACGGACAACAAAATCCGGCAGCCCTTCGAGGTCCGCCTCGGAGAGCGGCAGCATCCACTCCCGCTCATCCGCCAGGAGATTCTGAGTGAACTGGGTGCCCAGTGCGGCCAGCCGTCCCTTGATCTCCTGCATGCGGGCGTCCTCGGCCCCTTCCAGCGCCGCCCCCCCGCGCACGAAGCCACGGTGGGTCAGCATCAGCACCCGCTGCTGTTCTTCTGTCAGCTCCAGCTCTTCGCGCTGTTCCCAGACCGCCTTCACCCGCGCATAAAGCGCCTTGTTCGCGGTGATTGCGGAGAAATGCGCCGCCAGCCGGGGCGAGAACTCGCGCTGCAGTTCCTGCCGCTTGGGGTTGCTGTCGGCGCCGGCCACGGCGAAGAAGACCGACAGCACCTGCTCCAGCTCACGGCACGGCGTCTCCAGCGCGCCGATCACGTTGCCGAAGTCCGGCGGCGCCGGGTTGCTGGCGATTGCGGCAATCTGTTCGTTGTGGGCCTTCAGCGCGCTGTCCAGCGCGGGGGCGAAATCCTCGTCGGAAATTTCCGCGAAGGGCGCGATATCGAAGGGCGTGTCCCAACGGGACAGAAGCGGGTTGGACATGGGCTGTTCTCCTTTGCGGGCGACGCTAGCGGCAAAGCCAGAGGGCTGCAATTGCGCTGCCAGATTGGAATGGGGTTACCGGGCCTCGCCGCGTGGCGGGCATCGGCCGCTCAGCCGCCCGCCCCCAAACCGCTTGCCAGAACTGCCGGGATTATCCAAATCGGGACCCCGGCCGCATTTGCCGCGCGGGCAATACGCCACTCAAAACGGCCCATCTTGCCGTCAGTGTCTATCAGCGCGATGACCGGTGCCTTGCCGGTAACCTCCGCTGCGAACAGTGCCTGCTGGAGACTGTCCAGGTTGCTGCGTTTGTCGAGACCGAACTCGATGACGCGGTTTCCGGTTACGCAGTCCATCCGGATCGACACCTTGCCGCCGGGATAGGTGAAGGAATGGGCCGTCTCTGGCTGGCCGCCGAACAGGGCGCTGCACAGCACCGCAATGAAGTAGGCTTCGTTCACGGACCGGTCTCGTCAGGACACCGTTTTGCTTCCGCAGGCCGGGCAGTCGCCGCGCCGGGAGAGCCGGATTTTCCGGGTCTCGCCATAGAGCCCGTCGTAGATCAGCATTTCCCCGCGCAACACGGCTCCGGCGCCGGTGATCTGCTTTATCGCCTCGACCGCCATCATCGAGCCCACCACGCCCGGAAGCGGACCGATTACGCCTGCCTCGGCACAGCTGGGCGCGAGGCCCGGTGCCGGCGCTTCGGGGAAGATGCATTGGTAACAGGGGCCGCCCTGGGCCGGGTGAAACACGCTCAGCTGGCCTTCCCATTGCGACAGCGCGCCGGAGATCAGCGGCCTGCCCAGTTTCACGGCGGTTCGGTTTGCCAGGTAACGGGTAGCGAAGTTGTCGGTGCCGTCGAGGATAAGGTCGTAGTCCGTAAAGAGCTCCTCCGCGATCTCTTCGGTCAGACGGCGGTGATAGGGGCGCACGGTGACATATGGGTTCTGCGCCAGCATCGCGGCCTGGGCGGAGAACACCTTGGGCATGCCGATATCGGCATCGCGGTGGATCACCTGGCGCTGCAGGTTGGCGTTTTCCACGGTGTCGAAGTCGATCACTCCGATGGTGCCGGTGCCAGCAGCGGCGAGATATTGCAGAGCGGGCGCGCCCAGGCCTCCGGCCCCGATCACCAGCACGCGGGCCGCCTTCAGCTTTTTCTGTCCCGCTCCGCCCACCTCGCGCAACACGATGTGGCGGGCATAGCGGTCCAGCTCGGTCTCAGTGAAAGCCGCCTGGCCGGCCTGCGCCGCGGCCTCCGCTTCGTCCTCCTGCGCGCGCGCCTTGAGCCCGGCAACAACGCGGCCGTAAAGCGCGGCCAGACCGCCGAAGCCTGCCAGCATCAGCCAAGGCGCGGCAGAGCCGCCGGTCGCCTCGCGCAGAGGGCTGCCTGCGGGCAGGGTAAACTGCATTGCGATCACCGCGGCAAACAGCAGCGCCAGCAGCGCCAGCCGCAGAGGCTGCTCCAGCCCGGCCAAACGTCCGCCCCACCAGATCAGCCCGGCAATGCCCAGAACCGCAAGCATCAGCCGGTCCCGGTGGAGCCGAAGCCGCCGCTGCCGCGGGCGGTCTCGCTCAGGTCCCCGGCCAGCTCGAAGCGGGCCCGCAAGACCGGCGCCACCACCATCTGCGCGATCCGGGCCCCATGGGTGATGGTAAAGCTTTCCTGGCCTGCGTTCATGACGATGACGCCCAGCGGGCCGCGGTAGTCGCTATCGATGGTTCCGGGCGTGTTGGGCAAGGTGATCCCATGCTTCAGCGCCAGACCGGAGCGCGGGCGGAGCTGCACCTCGTAGCCCTCGGGAATCTCGATCCGCAGGCCGGTGGGCACCAGTGCGCGGGCGCCGGGCGCGAGCCGGATCGCGCCGCGGTCCGGCAGGTTGGCCCGGATGTCGGCACCCGCGGCGCCCGCGGTCTCGTAAGACGGCAAGGGTACGCTTTGGTCGGCGCCTTCGTCGTGGATCAGCCTGATGGTGACCATGACTGCTCCTCCGTCATCTTGCCCCAAGTACTCATTGCGCACCTGTCAGCGCCGCCGCGATCCGTTCCGCCAGCCGGCGCGCCACCGCATCCTTGCCCATGCGCGGCCATTCCTCGGCGCCCTGCTCCGAGATCAGCGTCACCGCGTTCTCGCTGCCGCCCATGATGCCGGTCGCGGGCGAGACGTCGTTGGCAACGATCCAGTCACAGCCCTTGCGCAGCCGCTTGGCGGTGGCGTTCTCGACCACGTCGTTGGTCTCGGCGGCAAAGCCCACCACCAGTGGCGGACGGCCCTGGTCCAGGCGCGACACGGTTTTCAGAATGTCGGGGTTCTCGGCGAACGCCAGCGCGGGCAGGCCGTCCTTGGATTTCTTCAGCTTCCGGTCCGAGGCACCTTCCACACGCCAATCTGCGACTGCGGCGGCAAAGACGCCAGCATCGGCGGGCAGCGCCGCCGCGACCGCCTCCGCCATCTCGCGCGCGGTTTCCACCGCCACCACCTGCACGCCCTCGGGGGGCCGGACCGCTGCCGGGCCCGTGATGAACACCACCTCCGCGCCCAGATCGCGCAGAGCACGGGCCACCGCCGCCCCCTGCGCCCCCGAGGAGCGGTTGGCGATGTATCGCACCGGGTCGATCGGCTCATGCGTGGGGCCGGAGGTGACGAGGATGCGCTTGCCTTTGAGCGGCCCGCCGGCGAGCCGGGCGGCGATGGCTGCGACGATCTCGTCGGGCTCCGCCATGCGGCCGGGGCCGTATTCGCCGCAGGCCATGCTGCCCTCGTTTGGGCCCACGGTGGAGACGCCGTCCGCGGTCAGAGTGCCGAGGTTGCGCTGCGTGGCCGGGTGGTTCCACATCCGAACGTTCATCGCGGGCGCGAGAAGCACCGGCGTGTCCGTCGCGAGCAGCAGGGTCGAGGCGAGATCGTTGGCGTGGCCTTGCGCCATCTTTGCCATCAGATCGGCGGTAGCCGGCGCCACCACCAGCAGGTCGGCGCTGCGGGAGAGCTGAATGTGCCCCATTTCCGCCTCGGCGGTGAGGTCGAAGAGATCGCGATGCACCGCAGTCCCCGCCAGAGCGGAAACCGACAGGGGCGTCACGAATTCCTCGCCGGCGCGGGTCAGCACCGGTGTCACCCGGGCACCCTGATCCTGCAGCCGGCGGATCAATTCCAGCGACTTGTAGGCCGCAATGCCGCCGCCGATGATCAGAAGAATATGCTTGCCAGTCAGCATCTGCGCGTCCCTGCCGTTGCCCCGGCGCTGACTGTACCGCGCAAGGCGGCGGGAGGAAACGCCTTTTCCCGGCGAGCACCAGCCCCGGACGGCGTGAGACGCAGGCGAAGCGCTCCCTCCCCCGCAGGCCCTTGCGGGCCTTGGCAGCGGTGGGCCGGGCGCCCTGCTGCGCAAGGCGCGAGGGTGGCTCAGCGGAAGGCCTCGCAAGGATCGGGCCGCTGTACGGCAGGCGCGTCGAGAACCACGTCGAAGGTGCCGTCGAGCGCTCCGGCCTCGGACTGGCCCAGGCTCAGCACCGCGGCCCCGGGGTTCAGCCGTGCGAGGTAGACGGCAACGCCGCGATCACGCCGGGCATGACCATTGCCGGTGATCACCGCAACCGGGCCGCCGGTCTCCGCCAAGGCGCGGGCGGCTTCAGACGCCAGCCGGGCGTCGCGCAGGCGCTGGATTTCGACCATGCCGGGCAGCATCTCCGGCGGCAGCGCGTCGCAATGCGCCGCCATCTGCCCGGCCTCCCGCGCGGCCTGCTCGGCGGACGGCAGCGGCTCCAGCAAGCCGAGCCGCGCCGCGTCCTCCGGCCCGAAATACCCCGCCGCCCCCTGCTCCAGCGCCGCTTTTGCCGCGTCACGCGGCAAAAGCGCGCCGTAATGGCGCGCGTCACCCGCGGCGGCGAAGACCGGGGCGTAGAGCGCAAAGTCCGGCCAGCCGGAGTTGTCCCAATCCAGGTGAAGGGCCAGCGCGTCCGGATCCTGCATCTGCTCCGGCGTCAGCGCCGCGGCCTGCGCCGGCGGCACCATCTCCCACACCACCGCCCGCGGCTTCAACGCCTGCAGGAGCGCCGCCTGATTGAAGTGATGCTGCGGATTGTCATGCACCTCGCCCAGCAAGATCACGTCCGCACCCACGAACTGTGCCGCGGCCTGCGCAGCATCCGTTGCAACAGACGGCGCCTGAGCCGCGGCGCCAGACGCAACAAGCGCCGCCAAAGCGGCGGCGCCCATGAGTGCCTTCCATGCCTGCAGGTGAGCGGTCATGAAAGAAGTCTGTGCACCTCGCGCGACTGGCTTTCAAGGCTCTTGCGCATCTTCTGGAAGGCTCCGGCTTCCAGCTGGCGCACCCGCTCCTTGGACAGCCCGAGCTCGGTGCCGAGGCTTTCCAGCGTGCGCGGCCGCTCGCGCAGCTTGCGTTCGGTGATGATGAAGCGCTCGCGGTCGTTGAGCGACTGCAGCGCCATCACCAGCCATTTGCGCAGCTGGCGGCGGTCGTGGCGGGCCTGCACCAGCTCATCGGCCTGGCGGCTTTCGTCTTCCAGCGCGTCAATCCACTCGCGGCCGTCCTCATCGGAGGATTGCACGGCGTTGAGCGAGAAGTCCGCGCCCGAAAGCCGCCCCTCCATCATCTCCACATCGCGCAGCGGCACGCCGATCTCGCTGGCGATCTTCTGGTGCAGCTGATGCTGGTCCAGCCGCTCGCCGGAGGCGCGCGCCGCCCGTTCCAGCTGGGCCTGCACCCGGCGCATGTTGAAGAACAGGGATTTCTGCGACGAGGTCGAGCCGGTGCGCACCATCGACCAGTTGCGCATCACGTAATCCTGGATCGAGGCCTTGATCCACCAGACCGCATAGGTGGAGAACCGCACGCCGCGGTCGGGGTCGAACTTGTCGGCCGCCTTCATCAGCCCCAGCCCTGCTTCCTGAATCAGGTCGTTCATCGGCGCCCCGTAGCGCTTGAACTTGGCGGCCATGGAAATTGCCAGCCGCATGTAGGCGTTGATCAGGCGGTGCAGTGATTCGACGTCGCGGTCGTCGCGCCAGGCATAGGCCAGGCGCAATTCGGTTTCGGCGTCCAGAAGCTCAGCCTTCATCGCCTGTTTCGGCAATGGGTTTTCGGTCGCGTGATCAAGTGGCATGTTTCTCCCCCCGGAAACTGATTAAAAACTACATCCTGAGGCAGCGCTTGGATCACATTGGGCCCGGTACACCCATTTTTGCAGCTGGCGTGGCGGATCAGACCTTGGTCTTGCGGCACAGATCCACGGGCCAAATATGTTTCGTGAAAAAAGTCTTTGGCCCTTTACAGACCTCCCCGGTTTGATGAGTGGAACCCCGGGGGTGCTGCGGTCTCTTGTCTTAACCGGGCCCCGCGGTTACCCACAGGAACGGCTTCGGTACTTCAAGGGTAATTAAATTGCCGGTAAATGTCACATTTATTCTGGGCGGAGCTGCATCGGGCAAATCGGCCTTTGCCGAGGGCATCTGCGCAAGCAGTGGAAAAGACAGGGTTTATTGGGCAACTTCACAAGTCCTTGATGGCGAAATGGCGGCAAAAGTGTCGCGCCACGTGAAACAAAGAGGCCCAGGCTGGACCACTGTTGAAGAGCCGCAGGATGCGGCCCGGGTTCTGGGCGCGCTTGCGCCTGGCCAGATCTGTCTGATGGACTGCGCCACCATGTGGCTGACCAGCCATCTCATGGCTGGCAGCGACCTCTCCGCGGCGCAGGAGGCGCTGCTCGGCGCGATCGAAGACTGCGCCGCGGAACTGGTGATCGTTTCCAATGAAACCGGTTTGGGCATCGTGCCGGAAAACCGCCTTGCAAGGCAGTTCCGCGAGGCGCAGGGGCGGCTCAACATCGCGCTGGCCGCGAAAGCGAACCGGGTGGTGCAGGTCACCGCCGGGCTTCCCCTGGTTCTGAAGGGGGCGCCTGCATGAGAGGGGCGGAAACCCGGCTGTTCCTGGTGCGGCACGGGCCGACCCACGCCAGGGGCATGGTAGGCTGGACCGACCTCGCCGCCGACCTTTCCGACGCCGCAGCTCTGGCACGGCTGTCCGAGTATCTGCCTCCCAACGCGCTAGTAGTCGCCTCCGACCTGCGCCGTGCGGCCGACACTGCCGCTGCGCTGGCAAACGGGCGCCGCCGCCTGCCGGACCTGCACGGGCTGCGGGAGATCCATTTCGGCGCCTGGGAGATGCGCACCTGGCAGGAGGTCGACGCCGAGAACCCCGCCCGCATCCGCGCCTATTGGGATGCGCCCGGCGACAATACCCCGCCCGGCGGCGAAAGCTGGCACCAGACCTGCGCCCGGGTCAACGCCGCGGTGGACGGGCTGCTGGCCGCCCATGCCGGGCAGGACCTGATCGTGGTCGGCCATTTCGGCCAGATCCTGACCCAGATCCAGCGCGCAGCCGGGATCACCGCGCTTGAGGCCTTCGGCCACAAGATCGACAACCTCTCGGTCACCGAGCTGGCCTTCGGCCCTGCGGGCTGGCGCTGCGGGCGGATCAATCACCGTCCGTGAGCCAGTGCATCACAAAGTTTCCGTTCTGAAAACCGCGCTGCCGCGCTAGCGTCACGGCATGACATATGACCTTTATATTGGCGATCGCATGTTCTCCAGCTGGTCCCTGCGCGGCTGGCTCATGCTCGAAAAATTCTCGCTGCCCCACCGGGTTCACATGGTGGGGCTCTATTCCGGCACGATGGCAGAGGATCTGGCCCCGCTGGCGCCGGCCCGGCTGGTCCCTGCCCTGCGCACGCCCGAGGGCACGGTGGTGGGCGAAAGCCTCGCCATTGCCGAAACCCTGGCGGAGCGCCACCCGGAGGCCGGGCTCTGGCCCGCCGAGCCTGCCGCCCGCGCCACCGCGCGCTGGCTGACGGCAGAGATGGCGGCGGGCTTCGGCGCCCTGCGCAGCGCCTGTCCGATGCAGCTTGCCCATGTCTACGAAGGCTTCGAGCCCTCGCAGGCCGTGCGCGATGATCTCGCACGGATCGAGACGCTGTTTGCCCATGCCCGCAAGATCTCCGGCACCGCCGAGGGCTGGCTGTTCGGCGCCTATTCGCTGGCGGATGTTTTCTACACCCCGATAGCGGCGCGCATCACCGGCTACGGCCTGCCGGTTTCTGCCGGAACCCGTGCCTACTGCCGCGCGCTGCTGTCGGACCCGGCCTTCTTGCAGTGGCAGGCAGAGGCGCATGAGGTCACCTATGACCCCGAGCCCTACAGGCTCGACCTGCCGCGCCGCCCCTGGACGCTCGATTAAGGCGGCGGTGACCGGTCCAAGCGGCAAGACTGCGTGAATTCGCCCAGCCCCGCCCGGCGCATTAACCTTTCCGAAACCACGATTGCCAAGCATGGCTCCCCAGACCGGCGGATCAGGGGGAGCCATGATATCACGCGCGTATACCGTCGCCTTTCAGGGTGTCGAAGCCCGGCTGGTCGAGGTGCAATGCGCGGTGGCGCCGGGCCTGCCCGCGTTTTCCGTCGTCGGCCTGCCGGACAAGGCGGTAAGCGAGGCGCGCGAGCGGGTGCGCGCGGCCTTTGCCGCGATGTCCATCGCCCTGCCCTCGCGCCGCATCACGGTGAACCTCTCGCCGGCCGACCTGCCCAAGGAAGGCAGCCATTTCGACCTGCCGATCGCGCTGGCGCTGCTCGCCGCCATCGGTATCGTGCCGCCCGACAGCGCGGCGGAAACCATTGCCCTGGGAGAGCTGTCGCTGGACGGCACGCTGATGCCGGTGGCGGGCGCCCTGCCCGCAGCGGTAACCGCGGCGGAGACGGACCGGATGCTCCTGTGCCCCAAGGCCTCCGGCGCCGAGGCCGCCTGGGTCGGCGCTGCACGGGTGACCGGCGCGGCCTCCCTCACCGAAGCGGTGCAGCATTTCACCGGCCAGCGCCTGATCGAGCCTTCGCAGCCGGGCGAGGTCACGGCACCTGGCGGCGGTAAGGACCTGCGCGACGTGAAGGGCCAGGAGCGCGCCAAGCGCGCGCTGGAGATCGCCGCCGCCGGGCGGCATCACTTCCTGATGACCGGCCCGCCGGGTTCCGGCAAGTCGATGCTGGCAGCACGGCTGCCTTCGATTCTGCCGCCCCTCAGCGCGGCGGAAGCGCTGGAGACTTCGATGATCCATTCGCTCGCCGGGCTGACCGGCGACGGCGGCATCAGCCGTGCCCGCCCGTTCCGCGAGCCGCATCACACAGCGTCGATGGCGGCGATTGCCGGCGGCGGGCGGCGGGCGCAGCCGGGCGAAATCAGCCTTGCGCACAACGGCGTGCTGTTTCTGGATGAGCTGCCGGAATTCGCCCGCCCGGTGCTGGAGACGCTGCGCCAGCCGCTGGAGACCGGCGAGGTGATGGTGGCGCGGGCCAATGCGCATGTGAAATACCCCAGCCGCTTCATGCTGGCGGCGGCGGCCAACCCTTGCAAATGCGGCCACCTGGCCGATGCCTCCCGCGCCTGTCCGCGTGCACCGCAATGCGGGGCGGACTATCTCGGCCGCCTCTCCGGCCCGCTGCTCGACCGGTTCGACCTGCGCATCGACGTGCCGCCGGTGAGCTTTGCCAGCCTCGATCTGCCGCCCGCCACCGAAGGCTCGGCCGAGGTCGCCCGGCGCGTGGCCATCGCCCGCGAGATTCAGGCCGCGCGCTTCCGCGATCACCCCGGGCTGCACCAGAACGCCGATGCCGAGGGCGCGCTGCTGGAGGAGCTGGCCGCCCCCTGCGCCGAAGGCCGCGAGCTGCTCGCACGCGCCGCCGAACGATTCGGCCTGACCGCGCGGGGTTATCACCGGGTGCTGAGGGTGGCGCGCACCATTGCCGACCTTGCGGGCTGCGAGCGTGTAGAGAGGTCCCACATCGGCGAGGCTCTGAGCTTCCGGCTGCCTGCCTCCGGGGTTTGAATTCAGCGGGGCTTTGGCGTGCCGGGCGGCGCCCGCAGAAAGGCGCCGGCCTCGGTGAGGGCGGCGCGGCCCTCGGGCAGCTTGCCGGCCATGAACTGCCACACATGCGGCACGTCGCGCCACAGGCTCAGCTTCACCTTCCCGCCTGCCTGCCGCAGCCGGGCTGCCATACGTTCGGCATCGGACAGCAGCACCTCGGTATCGCCTGCCTGGATGAGCACGGGCGGCGGGCCAGGGTAGCGGGCAAACAGCGGCGAAGCGCGGGGATCAAACGGATCGGCGCCGCCGAGGTAGAGCGCGATCACCTCCTGCATCCGCGCCGCAGGGATCACCGCGTCCCGGGCCCGGTTGCGCCGGACGCTCGCGCCGCTCAGCGTGAGATCGCACCAAGGCGAGAACACCGCTGCCGCGCCTGGCTTCTCACCGCGCCGCAACAGCGCAGACAGAAGCGCCAGCGCCAGCCCGCCGCCCGCGCTGTCGCCCGCCAGCAGGATGCGCTCCGGCGGATAGCCGCGGTCCCGCAGATACTGCCACGCGGCCAGCGCATCCTCGAAGGCGGCCGGAAACGGCGCCTCCGGCAGCACGCGGTAGTCGGGGGCTGCCACCACGGTCTCTGCGGCGCGGGACAGCCGCGACAGAAGGCCGGTGTAGGAACGCGCGCTGCCCGCCAGATAGGCACCGCCATGCAGGTACAGGATCACCTCCCGCCGCCGCGTGCGTCCGCAGCTGACAAAGGTCATTGGCACCGGCGCAGAGGAGCGCCGCAGCAGCACCGTATGCGGCAGCGGCGGGCAGAAGACGGGCGCGAGATGCTCGAAACACCACCGCGCGAGCGCCGGGCTTCTCACCAGCCCCAGCACCGGCTTCATCCCGTAGCGGAAATACGCGTTGAGCGCCCAGCGCTGCCAGCTCATCAGCCAATCTTGGCTTCGATCGCTTCCCAGATCTTCGCTGCGATGTTTTCGCCCTCGAAGCGTTCGAGCTCCTGAATGCCGGTGGGCGAGGTCACGTTGATTTCAGTGAGGTAGTCGCCGATCACATCGATGCCGACAAATATCTGGCCCTTCTCGCGCAGAAGCGGACCGATGGCGGCGCAGATCTCGCGGTCCCGCGCGGTAAGGCCGATCTTCTCAGGCCGCCCGCCCACATGCATGTTAGAGCGGGTCTCGCCCTCGGCCGGCACCCGGTTGATCGCGCCCACGGGCTCGCCATCGACCAGGATGATGCGCTTGTCGCCCTGGCTGACAGCAGGCAGGAATTTCTGCACGATCAGCGGCTCGCGGCTGAAGCCGGTGAACAATTCGTGCAGGGCAGTCAGGTTGCGGTCGCCTGCATCCAGGCGGAACACGCCCGCGCCGCCATTGCCGTACAGCGGCTTGAGGATGATGTCGCCATGCTTTTCCTTGAAGGCCTTGATGGTGCCCAGGTCGCGCGCCACCGCGGTGGGCGGGGTCAGTTCGGGGAAGTCCAGCACCAGGAGTTTCTCGGGATAGTTGCGCACCCAGAACGGGTCGTTTACCACCAGCGCCTTGCCCTTCAGCCGGTCCAACAAGTGCGTCGAGGTGATGTAGTGCATGTCGAACGGCGGGTCCTGGCGCAGCCAGACCACGTCAAACTCCGCCAAGTCCACCTCGTGCTCGGGGCCGAGCTCGGCCGGGGCACCGGCCACCCGCTGCACCTTCATGTCATGGCCGCGGGCGGTGATGCGGCCTTCCTGATAGGCCAGGTGGTCGGGGCCGTAGTAGAACAGTTCGTGCCCCCGCGCCTGAGCCTCCTCGGCCAGGCGGAAGCTGCTGTCCGCGTTGATGTCCACGCCCATGACCGGGTCCATCTGAAAAGCGATTTTCATGGCAATATCCCTTGTAAGGTAGCAAATACATGGCCTAGCCTCAGCCCGGGTTCAATGCCCCTTGAAAGGGGCGCGGCGCAGGGGCGCGGCCAAGGCATTGTCAATCGTGGCCAAAGGCGTTTTCGATGATCTCCACCCGGCCCTGCCCATCCACCAGCGCCACGTCAAAGCGCAGCGGCGTGAGCTGGCCGTTCGGTTCGTTCTCCAGGTACTGCCCGGCGCTGGCATAAATCCGCGCTGCCTGCTGCGGCGAGATTCGCAGGGCGGCGGCGCCGGTGGTGGAGTGTTTGACCTCGGCAAAAACCAGTCCTTCGGGGCCGCGCAGAATCAGGTCGATCTCGCCGCCCGGGCCGCGCCAGCGCCGCTTTGCGACCTGGTAACCGCGCCGCTCGTAGTGGCGGGCCACGATTTCCTCGGCGGCAGCGCCTGCCAGATGCGCGCGGCGGCCGCGCCGGCTGCGGGGTGCCGCCATGCGTTCCTACCCCTCTTCCTTGGCCAGCTGCAATGCAAGCTGGTAGACCTTGCGCCGCGGCAGCCCGTGGGTTTCGGCCACGATGGCAGCGGCGTCCTTGACCGAGTTGCCGCCGAGCGCAGCGCGCAGATCGGCTTCGATGTCGCCGTCGCTTGCCGCCGCCGCCTGCGCGCGGTCGACCAGCAGCACGATCTCTCCCTTCACAGGCGACGCCTCCAGCCCGGCGGCGAGCTCCTCCAGCGGCGCGCGACGGACCTCCTCGAACTTCTTGGTGATCTCGCGCGCCAGCGCTGCCGGACGGTTGCCCAGCATCGCCGCCATGTCGGCCACCGACTCCGCCACGCGTTTGGGCGACTCGTAGAAGACCAGCGTGCCGGGCACTGCGCGCAGCTCCTCCAGCCGCTTGCGCCGCGCGCCGGTGGCATTGGGCAGGAACCCGGCAAAGAAGAAGGCATCTGTGGGCAGCCCGGCCAGCGTCAGCGCCGTCACCGCGGCGCTCGCACCGGGCGCGCAGGTCACCAGGTAGCCTGCCTCGGCAGCGGCCTTGCTCAGCCCGTAGCCCGGGTCGGCAATCAGCGGCATCCCCGCTTCGGAGGCATAGGCGAGCGACTTGCCCTCGCCCAGCGCCTCCATCAGCTTGGCGCGCGCGCCCTCGCCCGAATGGTCGTGGTAGGCGATGATCCGCCGCCCTTCCAGGGGCACGCCGTGGATCTCCATCAGCTTGCGCAGGGAGCGCGTATCCTCCGCCGCAAGCACGTCTGCCGAGGCCAGAACGTCCAGCGCGCGCAAGGTGATGTCGCGGGCGGTGCCGATCGGGGTTGCGACGAAGTAAAGGCCAGGAGCCAAACTCACATTCTTGAAATTCAACGCTGGACCCGCCTTTTTCGTTGTCTATTATCGGCTCCAAACCCACACGGTGCTGCGGCGCCGGGAGCACGGAGTTTCAAGTCCATTATGTTTGCTGTTTTTCGAAAAGCCCGCAAGGCGGCACTGGCCGCGGCTGCGGCAGTTTCCACAGTTGTTCTGGCGGCCTGCGAACCGGTCGCGCTCAGCACCGGCCCCAGCATCGACACTTCGAAACCGGTTCCGGTGGCGCTCCTGGTGCCGCGCGGCTCGGGCCAGCATGGCGACAGCGTGCTGGCGCAGAGCCTTGAAAATGCCGCCCGCCTGGCAATTGCCGATCTAGGCAGCGTGCAGATCGACCTGCGCGTCTACGACACTGCGGGCAATCCGCAGCAGGCGGCCACCGTGGCCGCGCAGGCGGTGAACGACGGCGCCCGCATCATCCTGGGCCCGGTCTATGCCGAGGCCGCCAATGCAGCAGGCATCGCCGCCGCGCAGAGCGGCGTGAACGTGCTGGCATTCTCCAACAACACCGCGATTGCCGGCGGCAATGTCTTCATCCTCGGGCCGACGTTTGAGAACACCGCCCGGCGCCTGACCGGCTATGCCGTGCGTCAGGGCAAGCGCAACATCCTGATCGCCAGCAGCAATGACGCCGCAGGCCTGGCTGGGCGCGAGGCGATCCAGCGCGCCGCCAGCCAGACCCGGGCGTCGGTGGTCGGCAACGTCGGCTACGAGCTTTCGCAGCAGGGGGTGATCAACGCGGTGCCCGCGATCCAGAGCGACCTGGCAAGCTCGGGCGCCGATGCGCTGTTCCTGACCGCCACCACCGCCGGCGCACTGCCGCTGCTGACCCAGCTGCTGCCGGAAGCGGGCGTCGATCCCGCAGTCACCCAATACATCGGCCTCACCCGCTGGGACATCCCGCCCCAGACCCTGGCGCTGCCCGGCGTGCAGGGGGGCTGGTTCGCGCTCCCCGATCCGGTCAAGGCGGAAAGCTTCCGCGACCGCTACCAGGCGGCCTATGGCGCCGCGCCGCATCCGATCGGCGGGCTGGCTTATGACGGCATCGCCGCGATTGGCGCTCTGGCGGGCGCGGGCCGGTCCAACGCGCTGACCGCCGCGGCGCTCACCCAGGGTGCGGGCTTCCAGGGCACCGGCGGCATTTTCCGCCTGCGGCCCGACGGCACCAACGAGCGCGGCCTGGCGGTCGCCACCATCCGAGAACAGAAAGTCGTCGTCATTGACCCAGCCCCAAGCAGCTTCGCAGGCGCCGGCTTCTGATCCGGCCGCCGCGTCGGCGGCCACCCGCGTCCCAGTTCCCTTGGGACCGCTGATCTGTGACGCCGCGGCGATCTTCGATGCCGCCGCGGTGCGCGCGGAGATCCGGGCCCTGGCCGAAGGGTCCGATGCCGCCACCCTGCGGGCGGAGACGGTGAAACTGCTGCGCGGCGCCAATAAGGCAGGCCGTGCAGCGATCGCCGAAGCCTTTGCCGCCCAGCCCTTCGCGTCGCGCGAGCTCACCCGCTCTTACACCTTCCTCACCGACGGGCTGGTCACCACCGCTCTGTACGTGGCCTCGGAGCTGCTGCACCCGCTTGCCAACCCGACGCGGGGCGAGCGCATCGCGGTGATCGCGGTCGGCGGCTACGGCCGCGGCGAGATGGCGCCCGCCTCGGACGTCGACCTGCTGTTCCTCACCCCCTACAAGATCACCGCCTGGGCCGAGAGCGTGATCGAATCGATGCTCTACATCCTCTGGGACCTGCGGCTGAAGGTCGGCCACTCCAGCCGCACCATCAAGGACTGCATCCGGCTAGGCGGCGAGGATTACACCATCCGTACCGCGATGCTGGAGCAGCGCTTTCTCGCGGGCCATGCGCCGCTCGCGCGGGAGCTCTCCAAGCGGCTGAAGGCGGAGCTGTTCTCGCAGGACGCCCAGGCCTTCATTGAAGCCAAGCTGGCAGAACGCGATGCCCGGCACCTCAAGCAGGGCCAGCGCTACGTGGTGGAGCCGAATGTGAAGGAGGGCAAAGGCGGGTTGCGCGACCTGCAATCGCTGTTCTGGATCGCCAAGTATCTGCACCAGGTCAAGAGCGTGCGCGAACTGGTGCCGCTTGGCCTGTTCCGGCCTGAGGAGCTGGAACT
The DNA here is from genome assembly GCF_048820895.1 of Cribrihabitans neustonicus. NCBI lineage: Bacteria > Pseudomonadati > Pseudomonadota > Alphaproteobacteria > Rhodobacterales > Paracoccaceae > Cribrihabitans > Cribrihabitans neustonicus. The sequence goes on along the minus strand of NZ_JBMERQ010000002.1, from coordinate 837,046 downwards.
GTTTGCCAAGGCCGAGCGCTTCCTCTGGGCAGTGCGCGCGCATCTGCACCTGGTCACCGGACGCGCCACCGAGCAGCTGACCTTTGACATGCAGGTCGAGGTCGCAAGCCGGATGGGCTACGAGGACAAGGCCGGGCGCCGCGGCGTCGAGGTCTTCATGCAGGAGTATTTCCGCCACGCCACCCGTGTCGGCGACCTCACCCGCATCTTCCTGACCAAGCTGGAGGCAAGCCAGCAGAAGGGCGCGCCGCTCCTGGAGCGCATCTTCCGCCGCCGCCCGCGCATCAAGCCTGGCTACCGGGTGGTGCATAACCGGCTGGACGTGATCGACCCGGACGCTTTCCTGAAGGACAAGGTGAACCTCCTGCGCCTGTTCGAGGAGGCGCTGCGCACCGGCATGCTGATCCACCCGGACGCGATGCGGCTGGTTACCGCCAATCTGCACCTGATCGATGACAACATGCGCAGCGACAAGGAAGCCCGGCGCATCTTCCTCGACCTGCTGCTGAAGCACGGCAACCCCGAACGCGCGCTCCGGCGCATGAACGAGCTCGGCGTGCTGTCGGCCTTCCTGCCCGAGTTCGAGCCGATCGTGGCGATGATGCAGTTCAACATGTACCACTCTTACACGGTGGACGAACACACCATTCAGGTGATCGCCAATTTTGCCGAACTTGAACGCGGCGAGCTGGAAGATGAGCTGCCGCTGTCCTCGGAAGTGCTGCGCAAGGGGCTGAACCGCAAGGTGCTGATGGTGGCGATGCTGCTGCACGACATCGGCAAGGGCCGGGCCCAGGACCATTCGATCCTGGGCGCCCAGATCGCCCGCAAGGTGGCACCCAGGCTGGGGCTGAAACCCTCGGAATGCGAAACCGTGGAATGGCTGGTGCGCTATCACCTGCTGATGTCCGACATGGCCCAGAAACGCGACATCGCCGACCCGCGCACGGTGCGCGATTTTGCCAAGGCGGTGCAGACCGTCAAGCGGCTCGACCTGCTCCTGCTGCTCACCGTCTGCGACATTCGCGGCGTCGGCCCGGACACTTGGAACAACTGGAAAGCCGCCTTGCTGCGCGCGCTCTACAACCAGACCCGCGCCGCGCTGGAAGGCGGTATGGAAGCACTCAACCGTGAGCACCGCGGCGCCGCCGCCAAAAAGGCGCTGCGCAAGGCGCTGCCGGAGTGGCCAAAGCCCGAGCTCAAGCGCGAAACCGCCCGCCACTATCCGCCCTACTGGCACGGGCTGCATGTCACCGCGCATGTGGATTTCGCCGAGATGCTGCGCGATCTCACCGCCAAGGGTGACCCCGGCGAGGTGCTGATCCGCCTGACCCCGGACGAAGACCGCGACGCCACCCGCGCCTGTTTCGTGATGGTCGACCACCCCGGCATCTTCGCCCGGATCGTCGGCGCGCTGGCGCTGGCGGGGGCCAACGTGGTGGATGCGCGCTCCTACACCACCAAGGACGGTTATGTCACCGACGCGTTCTGGATTCAGGACAGCGAGGGCCACCCCTTCGACCCCGCCCGCTTGCCGCGGCTGACTGAGGTGATCCACAAGATCCTGCGCGGCGAGCTGATCACCCGCGACGCGCTGCAATCGCGGGACAAGATCAAGAAGCGCGAGCGCGCCTTCAACGTGCCGACCCATATCACCTTCGACAACGAAGGTTCGGAGATTTACACCATCATCGAAGTCGATACCCGCGACCGCCCCGGCCTGCTGTATGACCTTGCGCGCACCTTGGCGTCGTCCAACGTCTATATTGCCAACGCGGTGATTGCCACCTATGGCGAGCAGGTGGTGGATGCCTTCTATGTCAAGGATATGTTCGGTTTGAAATACCATTCGCTCTCCAAGCAGAGGTCGCTCGAAAAGAAGCTGCGCGAGGCCATCGCCGAAGGGGCGAGACGGGCCGGCACATGAAACCAATCAGATTGCTGACGGGGTTTCTGACCGTCGGGTTCTGGACGCTGGCCAGCCGGCTCCTCGGGTTTGCACGCGAAATCCTGATTGCCGCCTTCATCGGCCCCGGCCCGGTGCTTGACGCCTTCATTGCCGCATTCCGCCTGCCCAACCTGTTCCGCCGTTTCTTTGCCGAGGGCGCCTTCAACGCGGCCTTCGTGCCGGCCTTTGCCAAGAAATACGAGGCTGGCGAGGACCCGCGCGCCTTTGCCCAGAGCGCCTTCAACCTGCTGGCGGCGGCGGTGCTGACGCTGGTGGGGCTGGGGATGGTGTTCATGCCCGGGCTGGTCTGGCTCACCGCGGGCGGCTTCGTCGGGGATGCACGTTTCGACATGGCGGTGGGCTATGGCCATATTGTTTTCCCCTACATCCTGTTCATGTCGCTGGCGGCGCTGTTTTCCGGCGTGCTGAACGCGACCGGGCGCTTTGCTGCCGCGGCGGCGGCTCCGGTGCTGCTCAACATCCTTACCTGTGCGGCGATGACCATCGGTGCGCTTGTGGGCGGCGAGGTGATCACCTGGCTGGTCTGGACCGTGCCCCTTGCAGGGGTGGCGCAGCTGGCGCTGGTCTGGGTGGCGGCAGCGCGCGCAGGCGTCACCCTGCGCCCGGGCCTGCCGCGCTGGAATGATGAAATGCGGCAGCTCGTACGCGTGGCGCTGCCCGCGGCGCTGGCGATGGGGGTCACGCAGATCAACCTGGTGGTCGGGCAATACGTGGCCTCGGACATCGAGAAGGCTGCAAGCTGGCTGTTCATCGCCGACCGGCTCTACCAGCTGCCGCTGGGCGTGGTGGGCATCGCCATCGGCATCGTGCTGCTGCCTGCGCTGTCGCGCCGCCTGCGGGCGGAGGACGATACCGGCGCGCGCGATGCGCTGTCGCGCGCAGGCGAGTTCTCGCTGCTGCTGGCGGTGCCCTCGGCGGTGGCCTTCATCGCGGTTCCGGTGCCGCTGGTCTCGGTGCTCTACGAACGCGGCGCCACCGGGCCCGAGGACGTGGCCGCGATTGCTCTGGCGGTGGCGGTCTACGGCGCGGGCCTGCCCGCCTTCATGCTGCAGAAAGTGCTGCAGCCGCTCTACTTCGCGCGCGAAGACACCCGCACCCCCTTCCGCTTTGCTCTGGCTGCTATGGTCGTCAACGCCGGGCTCGCCTTCGGGCTGAAGCCCGCACTGGGATGGATCGCGCCTGCGATCGCGGCCTCGGCGGCGGGCTGGACGATGGTCCTGCTGCTCTGGCTTGGCTCCCGCGGCATGGGTGAAGCCGCGCAGTTCGACAGCCGTTTCAGAAGCCGTGCCTGGCGCATACTGGCGGCCTCGGCGGTGATGGGCGCCGCACTCTATGCGGCGACCGAGGTGGCGGAGTGGACCTTCTACCTCGCCTACTGGCGCTACCTCGCCCTGCTCGGGCTGGTTGCACTCGGCGGCGTGGTCTATTTCGGCACCGGGCAGGCGCTCGGCGCCTTCCGCCTTTCCGAATTCCGAAGCGCCCTCAGCCGCCGCAGGCAGGCCTGACATCGGCCGCCCTGCCCGGCTATCGCCGGGTCAAGGGCCGCAAGGCGGCCGCGCGGGACGCGCGGTTTACCCTTGAGGCGGGGATGGCCGGTATCACGCTGGGCAAGGCGCCTTAGGGGGCAGACCTGCCCCTGAAGCGCTTCTCAGCAGCCCCCTTCGGCAGCGCGCCCAAGCGCGCTGCCCGGCCCAACGGCTGGAAACGCCCCGGCAGGGGCTTTGACAGCGGGCGGGAGCGCGCCCGAAACGCTCAATCGTGGCGGATCTTGCTGCGGATGCGGGCCCAGCCGCCGGGCGCGAGGAAGAAGGACAGGCCAAACCCGGTGGCAAATCCCGTTAAATCCGCCACCCAGTCATTGTGCCCGCCAAACAGCAGCCCGAACAACAGCTGCGCCCCCATAAGGAAGGCAATCAGCGTGAATGCCCGGCTTTGCTGCGCGCCCACCGTCGCCAGCGAGCGCCAGAGCAGGTAGGTGAAGGCCCCGATCAGCCCGTAGACCGCCGGGAAGCCGCCCGCCAGCGGATACCCTCCGCCAACCACCAGCGCATATCCGAGCGCGCCGCCCGCGCCGGACAAGAGGAAGATCAGCACCATCGCCAGATCCCCCATCACCTCACCCACCATCTTGCCCATCGCCAGCACGAAGACGCAGACGAAAAGCGCATGGGTGAAGCCGCCATGCACGAAGATGTAGGAGAGAAAACGGATCAGATGCTCGGCAGGCCAGCGCCCGCTTTCCTGCATCCACCAGAACACCTCGCTGGAAAACGCATAGGATTGCAGCGCCGATAGCCGCCAGCCCAACGCCTCCGGCCCGCCAAGGATGCCGCGCGCGCCGAGCGAAAAGGCAGCCTCCACGCCGATGATCACCAGCACCAGCGCCACCACCGCGGCGGGCAGCGGGTTGACCGGGGCGCCGCCCGGCGCATGGCCCTGGGGCGGGTCTGCGGGCCCCCGCGGGGGGGTGTTCTGCGGGCTGCTCATCTTCTGCCTCCTAAAGTCTCGCGGGGGCGGCCGCGCCGGTTGACGGATCACGGCCTCATGGGTAAGCCACCGGGGTTGCTATTTCCAGACGGGAGTTACGCCCACATGAGCGAAACCACATTCACCCCGCGCGTGTTCTCGGGGATCCAGCCCTCCGGCAACCTGCATTTGGGCAACTACCTGGGAGCGCTCAAGCGGTTCGTCGACTGGCAGGCCAAGGATGTGGAAACCATCTATTGTATGGTAGACTTGCACGCAATCACCGTCTGGCAGGATCCCGCAGACCTGCGCAAATCCACGCGCGAGCTTTGCGCTGGTTTCATCGCAGCCGGTCTGGACCCGGAGAAATCCATCCTCATCAATCAGTCGCAGGTGCCCGAGCATGCGCAGCTGGCCTGGATCTTCAACTGCGTGGCCCGCATGGGCTGGATGCAGCGGATGACGCAGTGGAAAGACAAGGCGGGCAAGAACCAGCAGAATGCCTCGCTGGGCCTGTTCGCCTACCCCGCCCTTATGGCAGCGGACATTCTGGTCTACCACGCCACCCACGTGCCGGTCGGCGAGGACCAGAAGCAGCATCTGGAGCTGACCCGCGACATCGCGATCAAGTTCAACCATGACTATGGGGTTAACTTCTTCCCGGAGACCGAACCGGTGATCGAGGGCGCTGCGACGCGTGTGATGTCCCTGCGCGACGGCGCCAAAAAGATGTCGAAGTCCGACGCCTCGGACGCCAGCCGCATCAACATGACCGACGACGCCGACGCCATCGCCAAGAAGATCCGCAAGGCCAAGACCGACCCCGACGCGCTGCCGTCCGAGGCCGAAGGGCTGGAAGACCGCCCCGAGGCGCGCAACCTTGTGAATATCTACGCCGCACTGGCCGATCAGACCGTGGATCAGGTGCTGGCCCAGGCCGGCGGCAAGCAGTTCTCCGAGTTCAAGCCATTGCTCGCTGATCTGGCAGTGGCCAAGCTGGCGCCGATCTCCTCGGAGATGGCCCGGCTGATGGATGAGCAGGACGAAATCGACCGCATCCTGACCCGCGGCGCCGAGCGCGCCCGTGCGATCACAGCGCCGATCCTGCGCCAGACCTACGACATCGTCGGCATGGTGCCCCCGGCCGAAGTTTGAGTTCCGCAGCCGGCGCGCGGATTTCCGCCATCGGGCCGCTCCTTCGGGGGCGGCCTTTTCTTTTGCGGGACGCGCAATGCAACTTTTCTGCGGCTCATGGGTTTCCCCCCCGCGGCCATGTGCCGGAAAAAGGAAGGAACCGCTATGAAACCTGGAATTTTCAAATCGACCACGGCGCTGGCGGTGGTGGTCTCGCTTGCCGCTCCGCTGCCTGCCCTGTCGCAGGGCCAGGGCGGCAAGCGCATTGACCTCACCCAGATGTCCGGCGCCGAAATCGGCGAACTGGTCGATCGCTGCAAGAAACGCGCCGACCGGCGGCAGAAGAAATTGGACAAGGGCAAGGAAGTCGAGGAGAAATCCGGCCCCGTTGCCAAGTTCTGCACGGACTACGGCGCGGGCGCGTTCGACGGCCAGCTCCCCGCTGAATTGCAATCGGCCACAGTGCTGTCCAGCATTGCGGACATGACCGCAGAGGCGGAGGCCGGCGCCGCGGCGGAAGCAGAAGCTGAAGTCCAGGCAGAAGCAGCCGCCGAAGCGGAAACTGAAGCACAGGCGCAGGCCGAGGCGGACGCGGAGCTGAAGAAGCAGCTGCAAGCAGAACAGGAAGCAGCCGCAGCGGCCGAGGCGCAGCAGCAGGCCGAACAGGAAGCCGGGGCGGAGGAGCAGCCCGCCGCCGAAGCCGGCGCTGCGGATGCCTCTGGAGATGCCTCCGCAGAAGCGATTGCGCAGGACCTGGCTGAGCAGCAAGGCCAAGCCGGTGGCGAGGCGCAGGATGACGCCGCAGCCGGGGCTGGGGAGCAAGCCGACTCCGGTACGGCCGCAGAGGCGCAGCAGGAAACCGGCGGCGGCGCCGCGGCAGAGGCTCAGGCCGAAAGCGCGGCCTCAACCGATGGCGAGGGCGCCACTGCCGAGGCCATTGCCGAGGATCTGGCTGGGCAGCAAGGCCAAACCCAGGATCAGGTCGACACGGCAGTAGAGGCAGGCGCCGAAACCGAAGCCGGTACCGAAGCGGAAACCGAAGCTGCCGCGGCAGCCGGGACCGAGGCCGGCAACCCCGAGCTGGTGGAGCAGGACAGCCAGGCTCAGGCCGATGCGCTGGCCGAGGCGGAAGCCGAAACCGCCGCTGCCGCGGCAGCCGCTGCCGCCAGTGAGGACGCCGCAGCCGAGGCCGAGGTGATCGAGGAAACCGTGACCGAAGAGACTGCCCGCAGCTCGGACGAGGAGTTCGAGACGCAAGTGGGCGAAACCGCACCGGAAGCCGCGCAGGCTGGCGCCGGCGCCGGGGCGCAGGCCCCTGCCCCGCAGGCCAATACAGCGGAAGACGATGACAGCGGCCTCTCCGACCGCCAGCGCCAGGCGCTGATCGGCCTTGGCGCACTGGCCATCGGCTCGCTTCTGAACAACGGCGGCAAAGTGGTAGCCAACACCGGCGACCGCGCCATCGTGGAGCAGGACGGCCAGTACCGGGTCCTGAAGGACGACGACGTGCTGCTGCGCCGGCCGGGCTCCGACGTGACCACCTACAAGTTCAAGGACGGTTCCACCCGCACCGTCGTTGTCCGTGAGGACGGCACCGAGGTGGAAACCATCCGCGCCGCCGACGGCCGCGTGCTGCGCCGCACCCGCACCCTGCCCGATGGGCGCAGCGTGGTGCTGTTCGACGATACCCAGGCCGCCGAACGGGTGGTGGTGAACGAGCTGCCGCAGATCCAGGAAAACCGCCGTGCGATGATTGACGCGGATCAGGTTTCGGCCCAGGAGCTGGCTGCGGCTCTGGCTTCGCAGCAGGCGCCCGCCGTGGACCGCAGCTTCTCGCTCGCGCAGATCCGCAACATTGACGCGGTGCGCAAACTGGTGCCGGAGATCAACGTCGACTCGGTGAACTTCGATACCGGGTCCTCCGTGATCCGCCCGCAGGAAGCCGAGGAGCTCGCGGCGCTCGGCAACGCCCTGCGCGAAGTGATCGACAAGAACCCGGGCGAGGTTTTCCTGATTGAGGGCCACACCGATGCTGTGGGTGCCGCCACTTACAACCTCGCCCTGTCGGACCGCCGGGCAGAGACCGTGGCATTGGCGCTGACCGAGTACTTCGACGTGCCGCCGGAAAACATGGTGGTGCAGGGCTACGGCGAGAGCGACCTGGCGGTGAAGACGCTGGAGGCCGAGCGCACCAACCGCCGCGTGGCTGTCCGCCGTATCACGCCGCTGCTGGGGTCTGGCAGCTAAGGACGCGCCCCATAGAGAAACGAATGCCCCGGTTACGGCCGGGGCATTTTTCCTTCGGCGCCGGCCGCATGGGCCGGGATGTAGCGGAAGCTACAGGCCGCGCAGCCCGTTCAGCGTCAGGTTTGCGACCAGATCGGCGTAATCCTCCCGCGCCGCAGAACCAGCGCCGGAATTCCACATGTAATACCAGTTCAGCATGCCAAAGACGGACATGGTGGCCGCGCGCAGCTTTTCCGGGTGGCGGGCGAAGGCCTCCGGCGCGGCGGCGGCAAGCGCGTCGCTCATGAATTGCACCATCTGCCGCTGGTAGCCGCGCAGCAGCCTCTGCTGGTCCTCCGGCAGCGCCCCCATCGCGCTGATCTGCACCTGGTGCTCGTTGTCGGCACCCTGGTAGGCCATCAGGATTTCTGCCACGATCCGGCGCAGACGTTCGTCCGGGCCATATCCGTCCAGCACCACCCCGCAGACCCGGTCGCGCAGCGCGCTGAGGTAGCTGTCGAGGAGGCCGAACAGCACGGCATCCTTGCTGTCATAGTAGTGGTAAATATTGGCTTTTGAGATGCCGCACTCGCGCGCAAGTTGGGTCATCGACGCGCGGTCATAGCCGGAATCGGCAAACACCTTGGCGGCAGATTTCAGGATCTGGGCGCGTTTCTGGTCGTGGTCCTTGGCGATCGTGCGGGCCAATGCTCTCCTCCCTCCGGCTCAGTCCTTGCCGCGGTTGTCGACGACGCGCTTTGCCTTGCCCTGGCTGCGCTCCACCGAGCCGGGGTCGCCGACGACGATCTCGGTCGAGACCCCCACCACGTCCTTGATCCGCTTGGTCAGCATCCGCGCCGCGGCGGTGCGGCTGAGTTCGTCTGCCTTGTCCGGCTCCGCCTCTACATGGACCCGCATCGCGTCCATGCGGCCGGACTTGTAGAGCTCGATCTGGTAATGCGGCGCAAGGCCCCCGGTTGCCAGCAGCTGCTCCTCGATCTGGCTGGGGAAGACGTTGACGCCGCGCAGGATGATCATGTCGTCGCTGCGGCCGGTGATCTTCTCCATCCTCCGCATCGAGCGCGCAGTGCCGGGCAGCAAGCGGGTGAGATCCCGGGTGCGGTAACGGATCATTGGCAGGCCTTCCTTGGTGAGCGTCGTGAAAACCAGCTCGCCCATCTCCCCGTCAGGCAGCACCTCGCCGGTTTCCGGGTCGATGATCTCGGGCAGGAAGTGGTCCTCCCAGATCACCGGGCCGTCCTTGGTCTCGACGCATTCATTGGCCACACCCGGCCCCATGATCTCGCTGAGGCCATAGATGTCGACCGCGTGCATGTCGAAGGCCTGCTCGACCTCCTTGCGCATTGCGTCGGTCCAGGGCTCGGCCCCGAAGACGCCGACTTTCAGCGAGCTCGCCCGCGGGTCGAGGCCAACCTTGTGGTACTGCTCCAGGATGTTGAGCATGTAGGAGGGCGTCACCATGATGCCGTCGGGTTTGAAATCGGTGATCAGACTCACCTGTTTCTCCGTCTGCCCGCCGGACATCGGCACCACCGTGGCGCCCAGCCGCTCGATCCCGTAATGCGCGCCCAGGCCCCCGGTGAACAGCCCGTAGCCATAGGCGTTGTGCACCATATCACCCTTGCGCAGGCCCGAGGCGCGCAGGGACCGCGCCACCAGATCCGCCCAGTTGTCGATGTCGCCCTTGGTGTAGCCCACCACGGTCGGCTTGCCGGTGGTGCCGGAGGACGCGTGCAGGCGGATGATCTGCTCACGCGGCACCGCAAACAGGCCGAAGGGGTAGTTGTCGCGCAAGTCGTTCTTGTAGGTAAAAGGGAACTTTGCGAGGTCTTCCAACTCCTGCAGGTCGTCCGGATGCACGCCCGCCTCGTCGAACCGCTGCTTGTACATCGGCACGTTGTCATAGGCATGGCGCAGCGACCACTTCAAGCGCTCCAGCTGGAGTGCGCGGATCTCGTCGATCGAGGCGATCTCGATCGGGTCCAGTTCAGCCCGGTTCGGGGTCAGGTCTTCCATGGCGTCCTCCACACCTTATTCGTCAAACAACTGGCCCTTCACCGCCCGGGAGAAGCCCCGGAACTCGGCGATCTGCTGGCCGTCCTGGTTGGTCACTGTCACATCGTAAATGCCGCTGCGCCCGGTGAGCGACACTTCGCGGGCGGTGGCGATCAGTGTGTCGCCCAGCCGGCCCGGCGCGGTGAAGCTGATCACGTTGTGCTGCGCCACGGTTGCCTGGTTGCGGCTGTTGCAGGCAAAGGCAAAGGCGCTGTCGGCAAGCATGAAGGTGACGCCGCCGTGGCAGATGCCGTGGCCGTTGCAATGGTGCTGAGCGATGGTCAGCTCCAGCGTGGCCTCGCCCTCGTCCACGTGGGTGATCTCCATCCCCGCCCACTTTGACGCGTGGTCGTCCGCCCACATTGCAGCGGCTGATTTCTCGGCGCGTTCCTTGGGGGTCATCCTCATTCCCCCTTGAAGACCGGCGCGCGCTTTTCGAGGAAGCTTGCCACGCCCTCGGCATAATCGGCGCTTTCGCCGCAGGTCTTCATCGCGTCCGCCTCAATCTCCAGTTGGTCGGACAGCGTGTTGACCGCCGCCGCCTGGATCGTCTGCTTGGTGAGGCCCAGGCCCAGTGTCGGGCCGTTCGCGAACCTCTCTGCCATGGCGCGGGCTTCACCCATCAGCTCGCCGTCCGGCAGCGCTTTCCAGATCAGGCCCCAGTCCTCAGCCTTATTCGCAGGCAGCGGCTCAGCCGTCAGCGCCAGCCCCTTGGCGCGGGCCTCGCCCAGCAGCCGCGGCAGGTGCCAGCTGCCGCCGGTGTCGGGGATCAGGCCGACCTTGGAGAAAGACTGGATGAATTTGGCGCTCTCGCCCGCCAGCACCATGTCGCAGGCCAGCGCCAGGTTAGCCCCCGCCCCTGCGGCGACACCGTTCACCGCGCAGATCACCGGGAAATTCAGGTCACGGATCAGCCGCACCAGCGGCGCGTAGAACTTCCGCACGGTCTGGCTCAGGTCCGGCGGCGCGTCCATCTTGCGCGGGTCCCGGTCGCCGAGGTCCTGCCCGGCGCAGAAGCCGCGGCCCGCGCCCGTCAGCAGCACGCAGCGCTTGCCGCCGTCGCGCGCGGCCACCAGCGCGGCCCGGAGCGCCTGGTGCATCTCCTCATTGAAGCTGTTCAGACGGTCCGGACGGTTCAGGGTGACCTCCACCCAGGCGCCGTGATCTTCGACCAGAATCGTATCCGACATGTCGCTCGCCTTCTCCCTCTCTCCCTGCCCCTCCCCGCGGTCACAATCGCAAAGCCCGGGCGGCGGTTTCGACAAATTTCTTGCATAAACCGACCGGACGGTCAATATATTCCCGCATCGGATTCACCCTGCGCCGGCGCCGCCCGGCCTGACCTGAAAGGAAAGCAGCATGAGCCTTCAAGAGATTTCCAGCTTTGCCGCAGGGCAATGGGTCGCGCCGGGCGCAGGCGCTCGCAACATCGCCAGCGCCATCACCGGCGAGGTGATCGCCAGCGCCGGCAATGACGCGCTCGACGTGCAGGGAATGCTCGACTACGCCCGCACCGTGGGCGGCCCGGCCTTGCGCAAGCTGACCTTCCACGACCGCGCCCGGATGCTGAAAGCGCTGGCGGGGCACCTGAACCAGCACAAGCAGGCGCTTTACGACCTCAGCTTCCACACCGGCGCCACCCAGTCCGACCACCTGATCGACATCGACGGCGGCATCGGCACCATGTTCGTCTTTGCTTCCAAGGGCCGCCGAGAGATGCCGGACGCGCATGTCTACCTCGACGGCGAGGTGGAGCAGCTCAGCCGCAACGGCACCTTCCTCGGCCAGCACATCTGCACCCCGCTGCGCGGCGTCGCAGTGCATATCAACGCGTTCAACTTCCCGGTCTGGGGCATGCTGGAGAAGCTGGCGCCCACCCTGCTGGCAGGCGTCCCCGCCATCGTGAAACCGGCAACCAACAGCTGCTATGTGACTGAGCTGGCGGTGAAGCTGATGCTCGACTCAGGGATTTTGCCCGAAGGCGCGCTGCAGCTGGTCTCCGGCGGGCTCGGCGGCATGCTCGACCACCTGACCATGCAGGATGTGGTGAGCTTCACCGGCTCCGCCGACACCGCGCTGAAACTGCGCGCGAACCCGGTGATTCTAAAAAACTCGGTGCGGTTTGTGGCCGAACAGGACAGCCTCAACGCGTCTATCTTGGGCCCCGACGCCCAGCCCGGCACGCCGGAATTCGACCTCTTCGTGAAGGAAGTGCAGCGCGAGATGACTACCAAAGCGGGCCAGAAATGCACCGCCATCCGCCGCATCATCGCGCCGCAGGCGCAGGTGGACGCGGTGATCGAGGCGCTCTCGGCGCGGCTGGCCAAGACGACCATCGGCGATCCGCGGCTGGAGACCACCCGCATGGGCGCGCTGGTCTCAAGCGGCCAGAAGCGCGACGTGCTGGAAAAGGCGCGCATCCTGGGCCGGGAGGCCGAGCGCGTCTATGGCGACCCCGAAAACTTCACGGTCGATGGCGGCGACGCGGAGAAAGGCGCCTTTGTGCCGCCGATGCTGTTCCACTGCGCCGACCCGGACAAGGCGCAGCGCATCCACGACACCGAGGCCTTCGGCCCTGTCTCCACCATCATGGGCTACCGCGATCTGGATCACGCGATCGAGCTTGCCAACCGCGGCCAGGGCTCGCTGGTGGCCTCGGTCATTACCCATGACCCGGCCGTCGCGCGCGAGGTTGCCGTGGGCGCCGGCGCCTACCACGGGCGGCTCTACTTCAACAACCGCGACTCGATGAAGGAATCGACCGGCCACGGCTCCCCGCTGCCGCACATGGTGCATGGCGGCCCGGGCCGGGCCGGCGGCGGTGAGGAAATGGGCGGCGTGCGCGGCGTCAAACACTATATGCAGCGTACCGCCATCCAGGGTTCGCCCGACCTGCTGACCGCAATTGGCGAGAAATGGGTCCCCGGCGGCACCGAGATCAAAGGCCCGGCGCACCCCTTCACCCGCAAGTTCGGCGATCTGCAACTGGGCGAGACGCTCAAAACCGAGCCGCGCCAGGTGACGCTGGAGGATATCGAGACCTTCGCCCATTTCACCGGCGACACCTTCTATGCCCACATGGACGAGGAGGCCGCAAAGCGGAATCCCTTCTTCCCCGGCCGCGTTGCGCACGGCTACCTGCTGATCAGCTTTGCCGCGGGCATGTTCGTGCAGCCGGACGAGGGCCCGGTGCTCGCCAACACCGGTCTCGACAACCTGCGCTTCATGAAGCCGGTCTCGGCGGGCGACAGCATCAAGGTGCGCCTCACGGTCAAGAAGAAGACCCCGCGCAACGAGGAATACGGCGAAGTGCGCTGGCACGTGACTCTCACCAACCAGGACGGTGAGATCGCAGCCGAGTACGAGCTGCTGACCATGAATGCCTATTAATCCGCGCGCACCCGGGCTGGTCTATCCGGCCCGGGCGAACTATCCTTTAGTATATGAACAACGCGCAAAATCTCTGGTTTGACAACGCCGTGCAGCGGCTGAACGATCCGCAGAACCAGCGGGTCTGGTCCGTGATCGTCTCGCTGTTCGGCGACCTCGCGCAGGAGAAAGGCAGCCGCATCAGCGGCAGCGCTCTCACCCGCATCATCACCCCGATGGGGATCAAGCCCGAGGCGATCCGCGTGGCGCTGCACAGGCTGCGCAAGGACGGCTGGATCGAGAGCGCTCGCGCGGGCCGCGCCTCGGTGCATTACCTCACCCGCTACGGCCGGAGCCAGTCCGCCGCCGTCACCCCCCGCATCTACGAGCGCAGGGCGGCAGCGCCCGGCGACTGGCACCTGCTGATCGCCGAGGACAGCGCGGGCCAGGCCACGCTGGACGAGCTGCTGATGCTGCCGAACTACATCGCGGTGAACCGCAACACCGCGCTGGGGCACGGGGACATGCCGCGCAGCCTCGATGACCTGCTGGCAGCAGAACTGAGCGGCATCTCGGTGCCCGGCTGGCTGAAGGCGCGGCTGTTTCCCGAAGATCTTTCCGCGGCCTGCGCCAGCCTGCAGGAGGCACTGGAGCAGACGCCATTGCCGCCGCCCGGGCTGACACCCGCGCAGACCGGCACCCTGCGCACCCTGATCGTGCACCGCTGGCGCCGGGTGGTGCTGCGGCACCCCGATCTGCCGCCGGGCTTCCATCCGCCCGGGTGGTGCGGCGAGACCTGCCGCGAAATGGTGTTCCGCCTGCTGGACGGGTTGCCCCGCCCCGCGCTCACCATGCTGGACGACTCCCGCGCCTGACCTGCTGTCCTCGCCCCGCCGCTGCAATCCGAATTCGCCGCACCGGCCGAGCCCCCTTCCCCCGGGCGGGCCTGCCCCGCCTTTCACACCGTCAGTTCCGCCAATCGCCTGACCCGGTTCGCCTTTCCAGGGGCACGCAAAAAAATCCGCCGAAAACCGTTCCCCGGCCGCTTTTCCCGCTTGACCCTGCCGCCCCCATTCCGTAAATCGCCTCCACACAGCGAGCGGCGGAGTAGCTCAGTTGGTTAGAGCAGCGGAATCATAATCCGCGTGTCGGGGGTTCAAGTCCCTCCTCCGCTACCACCCTCCCATCTTATTCGAACCGCTGGAAACCAAGGCGCTCAGGCGATCCTTGACTTTGACCGGCACACGGTTCCCTTCGGCCAGAAAACATTGATCGCCGCGGCCAGCGCGCGCTCTGTGCCGCCTGCCTTATGCTGGCCTTGCCACGATAAGGGATCATTTCGGTGTATTCAGACATGTGCTGTCACGCTGCCCGCCGCAAGGCGTCACCGTCATACAGCGTGCGCGCGGGCGCCTGCGACATAGCTGCGGCCCGTGATTCCGCCGGACCCGCACCCGGGGAGCGCGGGTGCCGCCGCCCGCCATCTGCCCCGCCATTGCTATTGCTGCCAGAGTGGTACAGGCTGGATTTCTCTGGCCTTCCCACGGAAACACTCGGCGAATGGAGGAAGAAAGAAATGGCCGTGGCAATTCAGCGGAATAACGTCAAAACATTCGGGACCGATGGACCGGCGATGGTTTTCGTGCACGGGTTCGGATGCGACCAGACGATGTGGCACCAGCTGCAGTCCCGTTTCGAAAATTCGCACCGTACAGTGCTGCTGGATCTCACGGGAATGGGGCAATCCGACCTCCAGGCCTATGACTTCCGCCGGCACGCCGGCATCGACGGCCATGCGGCGGATCTGGTAGAGGTGCTGGAAGAACTCGAGCTTACAGGCGCCGTTCTCGTCGGGCATTCGATCGGCGCCTCGATCTGCGCCGCGGCCGCCCTGCGCGCGCCGGAAAGGGTCTCCCGGCTAGTGCTGGTCTCGCCGTCTCCCTGCTTTCTGAACGATCCGGACAGCGGCTACACCGGCGGCTTCGAGGCCGGGCAGCTGGAAGAGCTCATCGAGCTGCTGGAAAGCAACCAGATGGGGTGGTCTTCGCAAATGGCGCCCGTCATCGCGGGTCACCCCGCGGGCACCGCCGCCACCGACGAGCTTACCCAGAGCTTCTGCCGCACTGATCCGCAAATCATGGCGCACTTCGGAAAGGTCACGTTCTTCTCCGATTGCAGGGGCGAACTCGCGCGCCTCACGCATCCCTCCCTCATCGTGCACTGCGGGGAAGACGCGCTTGTGCCGATGGCGACCGCAGACTGGATGCGTGAGAATATTCCGCAGAGCACGCTGGCGGTGCTCCAGCGGCCCGGCCATTGCCCGCATATGACCGTGCCTGGCGAAGTCGAGGAGGCCATGCGGGCGTTTCTGGGGAAGCGGTGATGGCCACCCCGCCGGCAGCCCCCGGGCTGGATCTTGCGGAACTGGCTGAGGATGCGCCCTGCGGTATCGTTGTTACCGACCCGCACGGCACGCTGCAATACATCAACAAGACCTTTGCCGGCTGGATCCGCCCCAGCGCGGCCAGCGGCAAGACACCGGGCAAGCTGACCGCGCTTTTCACCAAGGCGGGCCAGCTGTTCTTCGACTCTCATGTTCTGCCGATGCTGCATGTGCAGGGGTACGCCCGCGAAATCTCCCTGAAACTGGAGAGCTGCGGCGGTCCCGCCCCGATGCCAATTCTTCTGAATGGCAAGCTGCGCAAGGACGCAAGCGGCCTCCCTTCGCGGATTGATTTCACGATTTTCGATGCCCGTGAACGCCAAACCTATGAAGAAGAACTGCGCGTCGCGCAGCGGAAGGCCGATGAACTCGCTGCGATCGTGCGGAGTTCGCCGAACGCGATCCTGCGGGCCGACAGCCTCGGCAATGCTGTGAGCTGCAACCGCGGCGCTGAGGAGCTGTGCGGCCACCCCCTGGAAACGCTGCGCGGCAAATCCTTGGAGGAACTGGTGGTGCTGCGGGACGAGCCCCGGTGGTTCTCGGACCGCACCTCCCGCCATGGCGCCGAAGGCGTTCAGGTGTTCGAGGCCAGCCACGCCAGCGGCAAGACATACGAAGTCACACTCGCGCGGATAGATGACAAGACTTTTCCCGCCGAAGCGCCCCACTGGTCGGTGGTTTTGCGCGACATTACCAGGCAGAAGGCCGCGGAGCGGCAGTTGAGGTATGTCGCTGGCGAGATGAGGCACCGCGTCAAGAACACCCTGGCCGTGGTGGCCGCCATGACCCGCCAGTCGGTGCCAGAGGCGTACAGGGGCGCGTTGATGGCCCGGTTTCAGTCCCTGTCCAGAGCCCACGATATCCTGATCAGCAGCCAGCACGACCAGGTGCAGTTCGCCAGCATCGTCGAATTGACCTCGCAGGAAGCAGGCGGCCCCAGCAAGCTTCGTGCCTCCGGCCAGGATGCCGTCCTGACGGCGGATCAGGGCACGGCCCTCTGCATGGCCCTGCACGAGCTGACCACGAATGCGCTGAAATACGGGGCCCTGTCAGTGCCCGATGGGTACGTCGAATTGCGTTACGGCCCGGCCGGAGAGCAGAACGGCAACCTTTTTCAACTGTCATGGAAAGAGCACGGCGGGCCAGCCGTCACTCCGCCGTCGAGCAAAGGCTATGGGTCCCGCATTATCAGCACAATGCTCAAGGCCGCGCTGGCGGCAGACGTGGCGCTGGAGTTCCCCGTGGATGGCCTGAGCTTCCGGCTCACATTCGAACTGCCGGCAACCGCCCATGAACCCTCCAGCGGCAGCACCGGGGCAGCGGCTGTGTAAGCCGCCGCGCGGGCCGCGATGTTTCGACCGCTGCAGCCCTCAGCTGACGCTGGCAGCAATCGCATCCACTGCACGCAGCGACAGGGCCGCAATGGTCAGAGTCGGGTTCGCCGTAGCCGAGGTCGGGAAGGTTCCGGAACCCAGCAGGAACAGGTTGGGGTGATCGAAGCTTCTCAGGTCGGCGTCAACCACCGCGGTTGCCGCATCCTGTCCCATCCGCACTGTGCCGATGATATGCCCCGCGCCCTGCGCGTCCGGCGAATGCTGGACGTTCTGTGCACCAATTGCGGCAAAGACTTCCTCATGCGCCGCCTCCGCCGCCTGGAGCCCGGACCGGGTATACTCGTCCAGACTGAAGTGTATTCGCGGCAGCGGCACCCCGTTGGCGTCCTTCTTGTCTGGATCCAGCGTCACGCGGTTTTCCGGGTCCGGCGATTGCTCGACCAGAGAGGCCAGCCGGATCTGGCGAGAGGTGACATCCTTCAGCCGTGCATCCAGCTCCCCGCCGCGCAGACCCTCCTGCGCCAGCTTTGCTGCCGTGGTCCCCGGCGCGCCGGTGGGCCAGCTGTGGCCGTCGTTGCCAATTTCGATACGGAACGCGCCGCGTTCGCTGCGGAAGCTGCCGTCGCGCAGGTTTTCAATCCCGGAGGTCGAGAGCGGTCCGCGGTAGGGCCACACCGGCTCCGCGGCCTCCGCCCAGCTCAGCCGGATGGGATGGTCCATCAGGTAGCGCCCTACTTGGTCCGAGCTGTTCGCGATGCCGTTCGGAGCCCCTTCCTGCGCCGAATTCAGCAACAGGCGCGGGGTCTCGATCCCGTGCGCGGCGACGACAATCACCTTTCCCGTGGCCCTGCCAGTGCTGCCATCGGCGCGGCGGAAAGCAACCGATGCAATCCTGCCGTCCTGCCCGAGCTCCAGCCGGGTGGCCGTGGTCTCCGCATGCACCACCGCCCCTGCGGCTTCCGCATGGGCGACGTGGACGGTCGCGTCATACTTTGCCTGCACCGGGCACACCGGAATGCATGAAGCGTTGCCGCAGCACTCCGGCCGGTCGCCCCAGAATGTGGAATTACGCGCCTGCGGAGTGGCACTCACTTTGAAACGTGTCCCCTCCAGCCTCTCCGCAAAGTGCTTGTCCAGGTAGGTCATCGGGATCGGCCCCATCGGGAACCCGCCCGACCGCGGCGAGCCGAGGTCCTCCGCGGAGTCGCCCGCTACGCCGATTTCCTCCTCGGCGGCCTGGTAGAATGGTTCCAGATCGTCATAACTCAACGGCCAGTCGGCACCCCGCCCGTAAAGTGTCTGCAGCTGGAAGTCTGACGGCAGGTTTCGCAGCGTGGTGCCGAGCCAGTGCCAGGTGGTGCCGCCGACGACCTTCACATAGGTCGAGCGGAACAGTTCCGGCCCGGTCTGCTGGTAGAAAGCTTCCGGCTTGTGGCTCTCCGGATGGGAAGCCGCCGGATCATTGGGATAAGCCGATTCCGGGACCTTGATTTTCGCCGCCCAGAAACGCTCTACCGCTTCGAACCGCTCGATCCGCTTGCCAGCTTCCAAAAAAGCGACGCTGAGCCCGCGTCCGGCCAGCTTGGCGCCCGCCAGGGCCCCCGCCACCCCGGTACCGATGATCAGAACATCTGCAGTAATATCTTGTGCCATGCGCCCCCCCTGGAGTTTTTTCTGCCGGTTGCCGGAACTGTCAGCTTGCGGGCGGCTCCGCCCAGTAGCCGACGGGGCCGCCGCAGTAGCCCATCGGTTTGGTGTAAGACATCGCCTCCCACATGAGGGCCTCGGTATAGGTCAGTACCGTTTCCGCGTCCGGGTCCGGGGATACGCCGCTATACCAAGCCGCGACGATGCTATTCTGCAGCGCCGGATCCGGCTGATCACTGCCAAGCTCGGCCAGCTCGGCTTCGTGCCCGCTTGCCTTGAAAGCCGCAAGCATGGCGGCGGCAATGTCCTCATCCAGCCCGCTGCGGCCGGTAAGATCTTGGGATATTTTCAGAAAATCACCCGCTGTAAGCGCCGCGGCGCGGGCATCAATGGGCCAGCCTGCGGCAGCAGAAAAAGCGGCGGCGGACGATCCCGCGAGAAAAGCGCGGCGTGAAGATAAAATATCCATAACGGTGTCCTCGGGCAGCGCGCCGGAGCGGGAAATGCGTCCGGTGCATGAAACAAACGAACGGAAGGGAAAAAAGGTTCCGCCCCGTGCCTTCTGCACTTCGGAGTTCACCCGGATAATCCCTGCGCGACGGCTGTGAATTCCCGCCCCGGTGCCCGCGCCCGCTGCGGAGGATGCGGCGCTTTGCCGGGAGCTGCCGCAGCCGCACCGAGTCCCGGGAGCGTCTACAGCGGCGTGAAGCGGTAACCGCCGTCTGCCCGCGAAATCCTCCCCATCCCGCCTTCCGGCAGGTGGAAGCCGATGACCGCGGTGCCGCTTTCCGCCAGCCGTTCCAGCAGCGCAACGCGGGTTTTCGCGCCGGTCTCCGGGTCCTGATCCGCGGCCGACGGCCACTCCGGCCGGGCCAGCGCCACATGCGCGTTGCCGATGGCATCGCCGGCGATCCAGGCCGTGTCAGCGCCAGGACCTTGGCCAAGTTCGAAGCCCATATGCCCCGGTGTGTGGCCATAGCTGGCGCGGGCGGTAACGGCTGGCAGGATCTCTTCGCCATCGTCGAAAACCTCCAGAAGGGACCCAAGGATCTCCAGCCGCCGCGCTGCGCCCGCAGCAAAGCTCTGCCGCTCGGCGCCTATGCTGTCCAGCGTCGCCGGATCGCGCCAGTAGTCCCGCTCGGCCCGGCCCATCAGATGGCGGGCGTTGGCAAAGAGCGGCTCGTCGAAATCATCCACCGCGCCCCATAGGTGGTCGGGGTGGCCGTGAGTAAAAACCACATGGGTGATTTCTTCCGGCGCCACACCCAGTGCGTCAAGCGCATCGGGCAGCTGGCCTGCGCTCTGCATGAAGCCGGGTCCCGCGCCCGCATCGAACAGCACCGTATCCGCGCCGCGGCGCAGAAGCGTCACGTTGCAGGGCGGCGTGTAACGGCCCGGCGGCACGCCCGCCGCGTCGAGAATGGCGCGCAGTTCCTCCTGCGGCAGGTCGCCGGTCAGAAAACTCTCCGGCAGCTGCAGATACCCGTCGCTCAGGGTGGTCAGCGTCATACCCGGAAGGGCGAGTTCGGCAAGAGCCCAGCCAGGTGCCAGGGCGAGCGCCGGGGCAGAGGCGGCCGCGCATTGCAGCAGCCTGCGTCGTGTCAGTTTCATGGTGTCCTCTCGCAATAATACATTCGCATCATTGCATCTGATCGCCACTCCGTCGAGAGGGCAGCTCACTCGGCCGGGGCAAACCCCCGGATCAGCTGGCGCAGGCCAAGGCACGCGCCAAGAATAATGGCCGCCAGGGTCACCGGCGCGCCGACCGAGAGCACCGAGAAGGCAGAAATTCCCTGCCCCACGCTGCAGCCCGCCGCGGTGACCGCGCCCCAGCCCATCAGCGCCGCCCCGAGGATTTGGCGCTTGAGCTCGCGCGGGTCCTCGCAGGCCTCCCAGCGGAATTGCCGTTTCCATAAGCTGCCTGCAAAGGCGCCTGCCAGCACGCCCGCAACCGAGCCGATGCCGAAGCTGGGCGCTGCGCCGCTGGAGGTCATGGCATAAAGCAGCGTCTCTCCCAGCGGGGCCGAAAAACTGTGCGACACCACCGGCAGAGCGTCAAAACCTGCCCGGGAGAGCCAATAGGTGCCGCCCCAGCCCGCGGCAATGGCAAGCCCCACGGCACCCCCCGCCAGCACCGCACCGCGCGGCAGCAGAAGACCGCGGCCCCAGAACGCCGCCCCGGCGATCAGCAGGCCCGCTGCGGCGCCGCAGGCGGCGGCGGGCAGGCCGCTCGCCAGCGACAGCCAACCCGCCATCCCCGGCTGCGGCGCGCCCGCGGGCAGGAACAGCGCCACCCGCAGCCCCGACAGGGGGCCTGAGAGCGTCGCATAAGCCGCAACCCCCATCACCAGCACGATCACGAAAGCACGCATGTCGCCTCCGCCGAGCCGTGCCAGCGCGCCGTAGCCGCAGCTGCCCGCAAGCGCCATGCCGTAGCCAAAGACCAGCCCGCCCAAAACCGCGCCGGGCAGGCTCCAGCCCTCACTGAGGTAGAAACTGGCGGCCGGATCGAACAGCCCGCCCGCCGCCAGCGCAAAACTCGCGAGGATGGCCACGCCGATGGCAAAACCCCACATCCGCAGCCGCAAGAGGCTGCCGCCATAAACGGCATCCTCGATTGCGCCCAGGGTGCAGAAGCGGCCCAGCCGCGCCGCCAGCCCCAGCACGGCGCCGCTGCCGAGCCCGATCAAAGCCGCGATCACCGGTTCTTCCAGCCATTCCAGCATCTTGCCTTCCTCCCTCGCCTGCGCCCTCCCTGGCGCCTCCGGCCCGCACCCGCCCCGGCGCAGCCCGGTCAGCCCGGCTGGCAGAACAGGTCGTAAACCAGCTCCATGATCCGGCGCGGCCGGTCATCGGCCAGACTGTAATAGATCACCTTACCTTCCCGGCGGGGGGTCACCAGCCCCTCCAGCCGCAGCCGTGCCAGCTGCTGCGAGACCGCCGCCTGGCGCGCCGACAGGAGCTGCTCCAGCTCGGTCACCGATTTCTCGCCCGAGACCAGGTGGCACAGGATCATCAGCCGGCCCTCGTGGCCCAGCGCCTTGAGGAAATCCGCGGCGGCGCGCGCATTACGCATCATCAGGTCGCGGTCTTCGTCGCTCATGCTCTCTGTGATCTTGGGCAGCGCCATCTTCACGTTCTCCAGTAGGGCAGACAGCTTCCGCCGGGTCTGTAGCCCGGGTCTATGCCGGGTGTCCGGTTAATGCAATCCGGGCGCGCCAAGAGGTCTCAGTCCTGCGGCGCCGCAGCCGCGGCCGCGCGCTCTGCCAGCAGCTTCTGCAACAGTCCCCAGAAGAATGCCTCGCCCGGATAGCCCTCGATGCGGCCGGTCTCGACGCCGTCTTCGACCAGCAGGAAGGTCGGTGCGGCGCGCACCTCGCGCGCGAGCGTCAGTCCGGCCGGCATATCATGCAGGTCGACCCGGCGCAGGGGGGCGGCGGCGCCCTCTTCCGTTTTGGGGTAGATCGGCGCGATCTCCGCATTCCATCGCTTGCACCAGGCGCAGCCTTCGAGTTCAACCATCACCAGTTCCAATTCCGCCCGCACCGGCGCGGCGGCGAATGTCAGGGCCAGGGCAGCGCCTGCCAGCAAGGGGGCGAGTCGGACCATGGGAGCTCCGGGAGCAGCGGCGCGGGGAAGCGCCTCAATTAATCAAATAGTAGTATTGCAATGTGTCCAGGGCAAGCGCCAGATCCGCGCAGCGTCCCGATTGAGCGGGGAAAATACCTGGCTGAACCCGGACCAGGCCGACTTGGGACGGCGCCGGCATACAGCCGTATTCAAAAAATCAAATATGATATTGCCTGCCACGGATACCGCGTGGTAGCGTCCCTGCGGAGGACACTGTTTTCAGGGAGGACACATGTCGCGACAACTTACCTTCGCCTGCGCGCTGGCGCTGGCAGGCGCGGCCGCCGAGGCCGGCGTGGTGGCGCCCGAAAGCGTCGCCTTCGACGAGTACGGCGCTATCGAGGCGTCCCTCAGCGGCCAGCCCGGCGACCCGGAAGCGGGCGCGGCGGTCATGGCCGAACGGGGCCTGGGAAACTGCGTGGCCTGCCACGAGATCAGCGCGCTGTCGGAGGTTCCCTTCCATGGCGAGGTCGGCCCGCCGCTCGATGGCGCGGGCGAGCGCTGGAGCGAGGCGGAGCTGCGCGGCATCGTCGCCAACGCAAAGATGACCTTCCCCGGCACCATCATGCCGGCCTTCTACAAGACCACCGGCTTCATCCGGCCGGGCGATGCTTTCACCGGCGAGGCCGGCGAGGAGCCGCTGCCGCCCCTGCTGACCGCTCAGCAGATCGAGGATGTGGTCGCCTATTTGATGACGCTGCGCGAAGAATGACGCGCGGCAGGAGAGGAGAACCATGAGCTTTTCACGCAGACAGACACTGGCCCTGATGGCCGGCACCGGGCTTTCGGCGATGCTGGGCCCGCGTGTGGCGCTGGCCTCGGCAACGGACGAGCTGATCGCCAAGTTCACCGGCGGCGCCGAAATCAGCGGCAGCGGCCTGACCCTGACCGCCCCGGAGATCGCCGAGAACGGCAACACCGTGCCGATCGAGGTCGACGCGCCGGGCGCCGAAGCGATCCTGCTTCTGGCTACCGGCAATCCGAGCCCCGAAGTCGGCGAGTTCCGCTTCGGCCCGCTGGCCGGGGCGCAGATGGCCTCGACCCGGATCCGGCTCGCAAGCACCCAGGAGGTTGTCGCGATTGCCAAGATGGCCGACGGCAGCTTTGCGCGCGCGGCGCAAGAGGTGAAGGTCACCATCGGCGGCTGCGGCGGCTGAGCCAGGAAAGGAAAAGGACATGGCAGAAAACGTCACCCCCCGCGTCCGCGTGCCCAAGAAAGCCGCTGCAGGCGAGGTCATCACCATCAAGACCCTGATCTCCCATCCGATGGAATCGGGTCAGCGCAAGGACAAAGACGGCAACGTCATCCCGCGCTCGATCATCAACCACTTCACCTGCACCTTCAACGGAGAGACCGTGATCGAGGTGCAGATGGAACCTGCGATCTCGACGAACCCCTATTTCGAGTTCCAGGCCAAGGTGCCGGAAAGCGGCAGCTTTACCTTCACCTGGCACGATGATGACGGGTCTACCTACGAGGAAACCAAGGAGATCACCGTCGCCTGACGGGATCGCCGCTCACCGGGCAAGGGAGGAGACCGGAATGAGACAGACGCTGAGGACGGGCGCCATGCTGGCCGCCTTCGGGCTGGCCGGGCCGGCCGCCTTCGCCACCGCCGTGCAGGCAGAGGAAGCCGGGCTCGTCATCAACGGCGAGACCGAAATCGTGACGCGGGCGGAGGCGCCCGCGCACCTGGAGAACCTGGACGAAGTTATCTCGGGCTGGGAATTCCGCTCGGCGGAGACACAGGCGCTGCAGATGGACGACTTCGAGAACCCCGGCATGATCGGGGTCGACAACGCCCGCGCCGATTTCGAGACCGCCTTGGGGCCGGACGGCAAGTCCTGCGCCTCCTGCCATGAAAGCCCGGAAGCGCTGGCCGGTGTGCGCGCGGTCTACCCGAAATGGGACGGGGCCAAGGGTGAAGTGCAGACGCTGGAAATGCAAATCAACGAATGCGTGACCGAGCAGGCCGGGGCAGAGCCCTGGAAGTACACCGGGCAGCGGATGACCGAAATGTCGGCTCTGCTTGCCTCGGTGTCGCGCGGGATGCCGGTCAACGTGGCGATCGACGGCCCCGCACGGGAAACCTGGGAGCAGGGCAAGGAGATCTACTACACCCGCTACGGACAGCTGGAACTCGCCTGCGCCAACTGCCACGAGGACAACTACGACAACATGATCCGGGCCGACCACCTGAGTCAGGGCCAGATCAACGGGTTCCCCACCTACCGGCTGAAGAACGGCAAACTGAATTCGGCCCATGCCCGCTTCAAGGGCTGCGTGCGCGACACGCGCGCTGAGACCTTCAAGCCCGGCAGCCCGGAGTTTGTCGCACTGGAGCTCTACGTCGCATCCCGCGGCAACGGGCTTTCGGTCGAAGGCCCTTCCGTCCGCAACTGACAGAAAGCACCCCGCCCGGCCCTAGGCTCGGCGGGGTGTTTCCGCCCAAACATATTCAAGAGATTGCATCTGATGACGCTTTCGACACTGATACTTGCGCCAAAACGAGGGGCCCGCCCATGATCTCCCGCCGCCACTTCCTCCAAGCGGGTCTGGCCGCCTCCGCACTGTGGGGCGCCTCGGGCTTCGGCAACTGGTCGCGGCTGGCCGCGCAGCAGAAGCTGACCCAGGAAGACCTGATCGGCAGCGGCGGCCCCGGTGAGCTGACGCTGATCCATATCACGGACATTCACGCCCAGACCCAGCCGGTCTGGTTCCGCGAACCGGAAATCAACCTTGGCGTCGGCGCAGCGCGCGGACATGTGCCGCATGTGACCGGTGCCGCATTCCGAAAGCTCTACGGGATCGAGGACGGCTCGCCGCTGGACTACGCGCTGACCTATGATGATTTCGTGGCGCTGGGACGCGCCTACGGCAAGATGGGCGGGCTCGACCGCATCGCCACGGTGGTGAAGGCGATCCGCGCCGAGCGCCCCGATGCAATTCTGCTTGATGGCGGCGATACGTGGCAGGGCTCCCTGCCCGCGCTGCGCAGCGAAGGCGCCGACATGGTGCGCCTGTTCAACGCGCTCGGAACCGAGGCGATGACTTCGCACTGGGAATTCACCCTCGGCATCGGCCGGGTGACGGAGATCCTCGAAAACGAGCTCGACCCTGCCTTCCTTGGCGCCAACATCTTTGACGCCACCTGGGACGAGCCGGCCTATGAGCCGATGAAGATGTTCGAGCGCGGCGGCACTAAGGTCGCGGTGATCGGCCAGGCCTTCCCCTATCTGCCGATCGCCAACCCGTCCTGGATGTTCCCTGACTTGAGCTTCGGTGTGCGCCAGGCCCGCATGGCAGCGGTGGTGCAGGAAGCCCGCGATGCCGGTGCCGAAGTGGTCGTGGTGCTGTCCCACAACGGTTTCGACGTGGACCGGAAGATGGCGGCTGAGGTGCCGGGCATCGATGTCATCCTGACCGGCCACACCCATGACGCGCTGCCCGAGCCGGTTCTGGTCGGGGACACCCGGCTGATCGCCTCCGGCAGCCACGGCAAGTTCGTCTCCCGCGTCGATATCGAGGTCGAGGCCGGCCGCTTCAAGGATCTCACCCACCGGCTGATCCCGATCTTTTCCGACGTGATCACGCCCGATGCGGAAATGGCGGCCCTGGTGGAGGAAACCCGTGCACCCTACGCCGCGGAGATGGCCGAGGTGCTGGGCGAGACGGATTCGCTCCTGTACCGGCGCGGCAATTTCAACGGCACCTGGGACGACCTGATCTGCAACGCGCTGATCGCCGAGCGGGAAGCCGACATCGCGCTGTCGCCGGGCTTCCGCTGGGGTGCCACCTTGATGCCCGGCCAGAAAATCACCCGCGAGGACGTCTTCAACGCGACTGCGATGAGCTATCCCGCCGCCTACCGGTCGGAGATGACAGGCGAAACGCTGAAGCTGATCCTGGAAGACGTGGCCGACAACCTGTTCAACCCCGATCCCTACTACCAGCAGGGCGGCGACATGGTGCGGGTCGGCGGCATGGGCTACCGCATCGACATCTCCAAGCCGCAAGGCGCGCGGATCACGGATATGACCCTGCTCGCTTCCGGTGAGGCCATCGACGCGGCAAAATCCTACGCGGTGGCCGGCTGGGCCAGCGTTACCGAGGGCACCGAGGGCCCGCCGATCTGGGACGTGGTGGAAAGCCACATCCGCCGCCAGGGCACGGTCTCCATCGACCCCAACACCAGCGTTGACGTGGTGGCCGGATGAGCCGCCGGAACGACACAGACGACAGAAGGACTTTGCGCATGAGCAATACTCCCGCGCCCTCGCGGCGCCGCTTCCTCGGCGGCGCGCTGGCGGCAGGCGGCGCGCTGGCAGCCGCCCGTGCGGCCACTGCCCAGGCCCCCGACCCCGCGATCACCGAGCTGCAGCCATGGATGCAGGAGCTGGGCGAAGGCGTCGACGCCCGCCCCTATGGCACCCCCTCCCGGCACGAGGCCCACGTGGTGCGCCGGAATGTCGAGTGGCTGACTGCCGATCCGGTCTCCTCGGTGAACTTCACACCGATCCACGAGCTCGACGGCATCATCACCCCCAACGGCCTGTGCTTCGAGCGCCACCACGCAGGCATAGCCGATGTCGATCCGGCCAAGCACCGGCTGATGATCAACGGGCTGGTGGACAAGCCCCTTGTCTTCACCATGCAGGACCTGATGCGCTTCCCGCGGGAGAACCGCACCTATTTCCTGGAATGCGCCGCCAATTCCGGCATGGAATGGGCAGGCGCGCAGCTGAACGGCTGCCAGTACACCCACGGCATGATCCACAACGTGGTCTACACCGGCGTGCCGCTGCGGCTGCTGCTTGAGGAAGCGGGCGTCAAGACCAACGGCAAATGGATCATGCCCGAAGGCGCCGATGCCTCCGCGATGACCCGCTCGATACCGATCGAGAAGGCGCTCGATGATTGCCTTGTCGCCTTCAAGATGAACGGCGAGGCACTGCGCCCCGAGCAGGGCTACCCGGTGCGCCTGGTGGTGCCCGGCTGGGAAGGCAACATGTGGATCAAATGGCTGCGCCGGATCGAGGTCGGCGACAAGCCCTGGCACCACCGCGAGGAAACCTCCAAGTACACCGACCTTCTGGACAACGGCACCGCCCGCCGCTTTACCTGGGAGATGGACGCAAAATCAGTGATCACCAGCCCCAGCCCGCAGGCGCCGATCCTGCACGGCCCCGGCCCCACCGTGCTCAGCGGCATCGCCTGGTCCGGCCGCGGCACCATCCCGCGGGTGGACGTGACACTCGACGGCGGCAAGACCTGGCACCAGGCGCGGATGTCGGGACCGAGCTTCGACAAGTCGATGCACCGCTTCTATTTCGAGTTCGACTGGGACGGCAAACCGCTCCTCCTGCAAAGCCGGGCGCATGATTCCACCGGCTACGTGCAGCCCACCAAGGACGCGCTGCGGCAGCTCCGCGGCGAGAATTCGATCTACCACAACAACGGCATCCAGACCTGGCATGTCAACGCACGGGGTGAGGCGGAAAATGTCGAAGTATCTTAAAGTTCTTGCCCCTGCGCTGGCCGGCACCGCCTCGGTTCTGGCGCTGTCCTGGGTGCTGGCGGAAAACGCCGTGCCTGCAAGCCCGGCCAATGCGGGGGGCATTCAGGCAGCCGCCGCGGCCAACACGGCAGCAACGGAAGGCGAAGCCGCGCCGGAAACCGCAGCGGCTGCCGCCCCCGAGGCCGCCGCGCCCTCGCGCGGGGGCGGCTACGGGCTCGGCCGCCCTGCGCTGCCGGAGGAGGTCGCCGCCTGGGACATCGACATCCGCCCCGATGGCACCGGCCTGCCGGAGGGCTCGGGCGATGTCTGGACCGGCGAGGAAGTCTTCGTCGCCAAATGCGCTTCCTGCCACGGGGACTTCGGCGAAGCAGTCGGACGCTGGCCGGTACTGGCAGGCGGGCAGGGCACGCTGGACCGCAAGGATCCGGTTAAGACCATCGGCTCCTACTGGCCCTACCTCTCCACCGTCTGGGACTACGTCAACCGCGCCATGCCCTTTGGCGAGGCGCAGTCTCTGGAGCCCGACGAGGTCTATGCGATCACCGCGTATCTGCTTTATCTCAACAATGTCGTCGACGATGATTTCGAGCTGTCGAGGGAGACCTTCACCGAAATCACCATGCCGAACGAAGACGGGTTCAAGCCCGACGACCGCCCGGAAACCGAGCTCCCGGTATTTTCCGGAGAGGCTTGCATGGAAGGCTGCAAGGAAGAGGTGGAGATCACAATGCGGGCTGCGGTGCTCGACGTGACGCCCGGCACGGATGACAGCGGAGATACCGCCGCAGCGCAGCCCGAAGGCGCGGAGCCGGCCGAAGAAGCGGCAGCCGGGGATCAGCCGGCAGCGGAAGACGCATCCGCGCAGACGGCTGACCCGGAGGATACCGCCGGGGAAGCCGCCGCAGCAGGCCCCGACCCCGAGCTGGTAGCCGCAGGCGAACGCGTCTTCAAGAAATGCGCAGCCTGCCACCAGGTGGGAGAGAACGCCAAGAACCGCAGCGGCCCGCACCTGAACGGCGTCGTCGGCCGGGCCGCCGGTGCGGTGGAGGGCTTCCGCTACTCTAAGGCCCTTGACGAGGCCGCTGCCGGCGGACTGGTTTGGGATCACGAAAACCTCGCCGCATTCCTGGCCAAGCCGAGGAGCTTTCTGAAAGGCACCAAAATGTCCTTTGCCGGGCTTAAGAAGGACAAGGACATCGAAGCGATCACCGCCTACCTCGAAGCCCAGGGCGGGTGAGCCATTCCGGCGGCCGGCCCATCCGGCCACCGCATCGCGCCGCGCCAGCGGCAGGGAAACGGCCGGGCTTTGCCCGGCCTGACCCGCATCAAGTCTGGAAGCAAGGGAGGACCAAGGCATGAAGACATTTGTGATTGCGGCGCTGGCCGCGCTGGCAGGCGGCGCTGCCGCCGCCCAGGAGGTGATCACCTACCCCTTCGACGGCAGCTTCGAAGACGCCGCCTTCAGCGTGGAAAGCGCCATTGTCGGCGAAGGGCTGGTCGTGGACTACGTGAGCCACGTCGGGGCGATGCTCAACCGCACCGGCGAGGATGTGGGCAGCACCGCAAAGATCTTCGACGAAGCCGACGTTTTCCTGTTCTGCTCGGCGGTGCTGTCGCGCAAGGTAATGGAAGCTGACCCTGCGAATATCGCCCATTGCCCCTACGGGATCTTCGTCACCGGCCGCGAGGGGACTGTGGAAATCGGCTACCGGGTGCTCCCCGAGGGCCCGATGCAGGACGTTCAGGCCTTGCTCGACCGTATTGCCCAGGAGGCGGCCGGCCAATGACGCCGGCAGCCGCCCGCCCGCAACTTGCAGCCTGAGGAGGCCATTTATGTTCCGCATCGCCGCTTTCCTGTCCTGTCTTGCCCTGCCGGTCCTGGCGGAGCCCGTCGGTATTGACGCCGAACGCCTGTCGGTCACGGTGGAAACGCCGTCCGGCCCGGTCGAAATCCGGCGCGGGCAGGACAACAGCGCCGTGATTACCGGCGAGTTTGCCAAGACCTCCCGCGCCTGCCCGCCCTTCTGCATCCAGCCCATGAGCCCGGCCGAAGGCGTAACGACGATCGGCGAGCTGGAACTTCTGGACATGCTGAACGATCCGGAAGCCATCGTCATCGACAGCCGCACCCGCGATTGGTACGAGGGCGGCACCATTCCCGGCGCCCGCCATCTGCCCTGGGACGAGATCAGCGACCGGCTGGGGGAACTGGGCTGCGAAGCGGATTTCGACGGCTGGGATTGCGCGGACGCGCCGCGGGTCGCCCTGTTCTGCAACGGCCCGTGGTGCGGCCAGTCGCCCACCGCGATCCGCGCAATGATCGGGGCCGGCTACCCGGCGGAACGGATCAGCTACTACCGCGGCGGCATGCAGCTCTGGCGCATTCTGGGTCTCACGGTATCTGAAGGGAACTGAACCGCCAGGCAGTTAAGGGAATCTGAGCCGCCGGGCGCCAAAGCCCGGCGGCTCAGCCGCCCGTCTACGGCTTCACATATGTGTAGCCCTGCCCCTGCAGGTAGCTTAGTTCCGCCACACCCGAAGGCACGATCTGGTCCTCGAAGACCTCAAACAGCCCGGTTTCGTAGTCGATGCCGCGGCCGGTGAGCGTGTTGTTGCAAACAAGGAAGACCACATTCTGTCCCCGCAGGCTGGTCACCGCCATTTGCACCTGTTCGTTGGAAAGCGCTTCCTGGAGCAGCCCGACGCCATTGCCGTGCAGCACCACTTTCACCTCGAGATTTTCGCGCCCGACAGCGTTGATGTGGTTTTGCACGTTGCGAAGGGCACCCCGGTAAGCTTTGGCTTCTTCACCGCCGGTGCCGTTGATGTGATACACCACCTTCTGCGGTCCGTAGCGGCTGCTGTCCTGCGCCGCCGCTGCGCCGGCGGCAAACAAGGCCACCGCGGCGAGCCCGGCGGCAACCGCGCCGCGCACCCATTTCATAAGCATTTTTTGACCTCCCGTGATTGGCCGCAGACGGCACCGCCCAGCTGCTTTCAAATTGCACCCGGGCTGCGGATTCCGCCGGTGCGGCACGTGTCTGTTCGCACTTCGAATTTATACATTCGACTATATACATGCGACTTGTCTACCCAGGGAGAGCCCTGCGCAGATGACGGAAGAGAGCTCCAGTCCGGATCTCACCCGCGGGGCACGGCACGATCGCAATAAAGCCGGTGCAGCGTTTCCAGCACAGCAGCAGCCTCACGGCTGGTAACCCGGTAGTAAATCGTCTGCCCATCGCGCCGGGCCGCCACCAGCCCGGCTTCCTTCAGCCGCTTCAGCTGCTGCGACATCGACGGTTGCGGCATCGCGCAGAGCCGTGCCAGCTCGCCCACCGAACGCTCCTGCCCGCCGGCGAGGCGGCACAGGATCTGCAGCCGCGCCTCTGATGCCAGCATCCCCATCAGTGCGGCCGCCCCCGCGATGTCGCCTTGGAGGAAATCTTCGGCCTCGATATCTTCAGCTTCCCGCATATTAGACCTATTGAATATTCTCGATTAGGAATATATGCATAATATGGAACAGTGACAAGCACGGCGGCGTTGTCCGCCTGATAACGGAGTGCTGACATGGAAACAGAGTTCACCCCCTGGGCCTCTCTCGCGGGCGGCGCGCTGATTGGCGTCTCCGCGGTGCTCTTGATGGCCACTAACGGCCGGATCGCCGGGATCAGCGGCCTTACCTCCCGCATCTTCGCGCGGTCCACCGATGGCGAGGCGCGCGGCGTCTCGGCGATGTTCGTGCTGGGATTATTGCTGGCAGCACCGCTTTGGGCCCTGGCGTCCGGCAGCTGGCCCCAGCAATGGGTGCCCTCCAGCCCGCTCCTGATGGCGGCCGCCGGCCTGCTGGTCGGCTTCGGCGCGGTTGTCGGCAGCGGCTGCACCTCAGGCCACGGTGTCTGCGGCATCTCCCGCGGCTCGATGCGGTCGATCCTGGCGACCGTGACTTTCATGGCGACGGCCTTCGTGACCGTGCTTGTCATCCGCCACGGCTTCGGAGGCTGACATGAAACAGATCTTCGCGCTGCTTTCCGGCCTCGTTTTCGGCCTCGGCCTGATCCTTTCCGGCATGGCGAACCCGGCCAAGGTCCTGAACTTCCTGGACCTCTTCGGCACCTGGGATCCTTCGCTCGCCTTCGTAATGGGCGGTGCCATCGCTATCACCGCGCCGGGCTTCGCGCTGCTGACGCGGAACCTGCAAAAGCCCTTGTTCGACAGTCAGTTCCGCATCCCCACCCGAACCGACCTCGACCCCAAGCTGCTCACCGGCGCGGCGCTGTTCGGCGTCGGCTGGGGGCTGGGCGGCTTCTGCCCCGGCCCGGCGCTCACCGCGCTGCCGATCGGTGCCACCGGCACGCTGATTTTCGTGCCCTTCATGCTGGCCGGCATGTGGCTGGCCCGCAATGCCGGCAACCTCCCCACCCCGTTTTCGAAAGGAGCGACCCAATGAGCGATCCCCTGGAAACCCCCGTCGTGCGCTTTTCCGCTTCCACCGGCGCGGGCAGCCCGGATGTCTGGGGCATCTACGAACCGGATACCGGCTCGATCCAGTACATCTGCGCCGACCCGGAGACGAAGAAGGCCGCGCTGATCGACGTGGTGTGGAACTTCGACCATCGCAGCGGCACGTTCTCCACCGAGAGCCTGGAGCAGGTGCTGGGCCTGGTCGAGGAGAACGGGCTGGAGGTGGTCTGGGTGCTGGACACCCACCCGCATGCCGACCACGTGATGGCCTCGGCCCAGCTGAAGGAACGCACCGGAGCGCCCAACGCCATCGGCGCGCTGGTACCCGAGATCGCGAAGATTTGGGCGGATCTCTATAATCTGCCGAATGCTTTCGATCCCCAGCGCGACTTTGACCGCCTGTTCGAGGAAGGCGAGACCTTCGAGATCGGCAATCTCGGTGTCAAGGTCATGCTCTCGCCGGGCCACACGCTCGGTTCGATCACTTACGTCTGCGGCGATGCCGCTTTCGTGCATGATACGCTGATGCAGCCGGACGCGGGCACCTCACGCTCGGACTTCCCTGGCGGCAAGACCGAGGAACTGTGGGAGTCGATCCAAGCCATCCTGTCCCTGCCGCCGGAGACCCGTCTTTTCGTCGGCCATGACTACGGCGCGCCCGGGCGGGACGAGCCGATGTGGGAGGCCACGGTGGCCAGGCACAAGGCGGAGAACAAGCACGTGAAGGACGGTACAACGCGAGAAGATTTCATCCGGCGGCGGCAGGAACGCGACGCCACACTGGCGCTGCCCCACCGCATTCTTGCGGCGCTCCAGGTCAACCTGCGCGCCGGACGTCTGCCCGAGGCCGAGAATGACGGCCATCACTACCTGAAGCTGCCCGCCAACCGCTTTACCTGACCGGGTGCCCCTCCCCTATTGAACGGACCCAGCAATGCCCCTGCGCCCCCTGACGCGATACCTGCCCATCCTCGACTGGGGCCGCCGCTACGGGCGTGCCGAGTTCACCGGCGATGCGGTGGCGGCGGTGATCGTGACCATCATGCTGATCCCGCAGTCGCTGGCATATGCGCTGCTGGCCGGACTGCCGCCAGAGGCCGGGATCTACGCCTCGATCGTGCCGATCCTGCTCTATGCGGTACTCGGCACTTCACGCTCGCTCGCGGTCGGGCCGGTGGCAGTGGTCTCCCTGATGACGGCGGCGGCCGTGGGCCAAGTGGCGGAGAGCGGTACTGCGGGCTATGCCACGGCTGCGCTGACCCTGGCGGGACTGTCGGGGGCGATGCTGCTGGCGCTGGGGTTCCTGCGCCTGGGGTTTCTGGCCAACTTCCTGTCACATCCGGTGATCGCGGGCTTCATCACTGCAAGCGGCCTGCTCATTGCCGCGAGCCAGCTGCGCCACATCCTCGGCGTGGAGGGCGGCGGCCACACGCTGCCGGAAATCCTCGAAGGGCTATGGCAGAACATCGGCTCCACCAGCCTCGCGACGCTCATAATCGGCGCGGCGGCCACCGCTTTCCTGTTCTGGGTGCGCAGCGGTCTGAAGCCGCTGCTGCGCCGGATCGGGCTGGGTCCGAAGCTGGCGGATGTTGGCTCGAAAGCCGGGCCGGTGCTCGCCATCGCTGCCGCAACGCTGGCGGTATGGGCCTTCGGCCTTGACCAGCAGGGGGTAGCCATCGTCGGGGAAGTGCCGCAGAGCCTGCCTCCGCTGACCCTCCCGTCCTCCTCGCCAGCGCTGATTTCACAATTGGCGATGCCCGCGCTGCTGATCTCCATCATCGGTTTTGTCGAAAGCATCTCCGTCGCCCAAACCCTTGCCGCCAAAAAGCGGCAGCGCATCGACCCTGATCAGGAGCTGATCGGGCTGGGCGCGGCCAACCTCGGCGCGGCCTTCAGCGGCGGGTTCCCTGTTACCGGCGGCTTCTCCCGCTCGGTGGTGAACCACGACGCCGGTGCTGAAACCCCCGCGGCCGGGGCCTTTACCGCCCTCGGCCTTGCCCTGGCCGCGCTCTATCTCACACCGCTGATCCACTACTTGCCGAAGGCGGTGCTGGCGGCGACCATCATTGTTGCGGTGCTGAGCCTTGTGGACTTCTCCATCTTAAAACGCGCCTGGACCTTCAGCCGCGCCGATTTCGCCGCGGTCGCCGTGACCATCGCCCTCACCCTGCTGGCCGGGGTCGAGGCCGGGGTATCGGCGGGTGTGCTGACCTCGATCCTCGTGCATCTCTACAAGACCTCGCGCCCGCATATGGCGGTGGTTGGCCGCGTGCCAGGCACCGAGCATTTCCGCAACGTGCTGCGCCACCGGGTGGAAACCCAGCCGCATGTGCTGTCGCTCCGGGTGGACGAAAGCCTCTACTTCCCCAACGCCCGTTATCTGGAGGACCAGCTTGCTGCCTATGCCGCCGACAAGGCCGAGCTCACGGACGTGGTGCTGATGTTTCCGGCGGTGAACGAGATCGACCTCTCCGCGCTCGAATCGCTGGAGACGATCAATACCCGCCTGCGCGAAGCGGGCATCCGGCTGCACCTGAGCGAGGTGAAGGGCCCGGTGATGGACCGGCTGAAACGCAGCCATTTCCTGGACGAGCTGACCGGCGAAGTCTTCCTCAGCCAGCACGAAGCCGCCTGCACCCTGGGAAAATCCACCGCAGATGGCACACCGGATCGCGCACGACCCATGCCGGAAACGACAGCAATTTCCTCCAAATGCGGCGCTTAGCGGTAAATTAACGCCTTCGATGTCTTCTGCCTGCCGAGATTTCTCGCGGCCCTCCGGCCCGCGTGGTTGGGGAGAAAGACATGAAAGCACTTTCATCGCTGAAGATTGCCTACAAACTGCCGCTCTTCGTGGTCGGCTTCGGGATGCTGATCACCGCCTTCATGGTGGTCACAAGTACGGTGAATTTCCAGAGTCAGGCCATCAGACAGGCCAACGAGCAATTCGAGGCGATGGTGACCAGCCGCAAGACCGCGCTGGAGACGCTGATCGGCGCGATAAACGCCGATCTGCGGACGCTGGCCGACACCCCCTCGACCGCCACAGCGCTGCAGCGCCTATCGGCCGCCTGGGGCAGCCTTGGCGCTGACGCTGGGACTCAAATGCGGGAGACCTTCATCACCTCCAACCCTCACCCCGAGGGCGAACGCCATCTACTGGACCGCGGCAAGAACACCATCCCCTACAACATCCATCATTCGAAGTTCCACCATTCCTTCCGCACCCTCCTCACCGCCAAGGGCTATACCGACGCCTTTCTGGTGAGCGTGCCCGGAGAGGTGATCTATACCGTCTTCAAACGCGATGAATACGGCACCAACCTTGTGAACGGTCCATACAAAGACAGCGACGCGGCCAAACTGTTTCAGGCCGCGCTGGAAGCCGAGGACGGCACGGTCCTGTTCTCCGACATCGCGCCCTACGCCGCTGATGGCGGCGCGCCGGCCGCCTTCGTCGCCACCAAGGTGGGGACGGACGCCGGCGCCACCGCGGGAGTTCTGATCCTGCGCGTCCCGGTGAACATGATGAACACAATCATGAACGATGCCAAGGGCATCGGGGAAACCGCCGAGGTCTACCTGATCGGCCAGGACCTGCGGGCACGCTCCAATTCGCGCTTTGACGGCGGGCATGCGGCCCTCGAAGTCCTGCCGGGTGGCCCCCACATCCAGGCCGCACTGGACGGCACCGCGGGCTTCTTTGCTGAAACCACCGGCCTTCGCGGCCAGAGCGTGGCGGCCTATGCGGCGCCGGTGCCGATGCTCGACACCACCTGGGCCATCGCGATCGAGCAGGACCGCGCCGAGCTGCTGGCCCCTGTTGCGCGCGACCGCAACATCCAGATCCTGATCTCGCTGGCGGGCGCTGCGCTGCTATCGGTCTTCGGCTGGCTCTTCGCGCGCTCGATCACCCGGCCGCTCGACGGCATCTGCCGCAGCATGGAGGCGGTCTCGGGCGGCAATTTCGGCACCGACGTGCGCGAGGCCCGGCGCGGCGACGAGATTGGCAAGATCGGAAAAACGCTGGTGAGCCTGCAGGACGACCTGCGCGAGGGCCGTGCCGCCGAGGAACAGCGCGCGCAGCAGCAGCAGGAGCAGGAAGCAGTGGTTGCCAGCCTCAGCGCAGGGCTCGTGCGCCTTGCAGGCGGCGACTTCTCGCAGCCGATCAAGGAACCTTTCCCAGCCGGCCACGAGCAGCTGCGGCACGACTTCAACATGACCGTTAAGACGCTGCACAACACCATCGCCCAGGTGATCGAGGTCACCAGCAGCATCCGGAACGGTGCCGGCGAAATCAGCCAGTCCTCCGACGACCTGTCGCGCCGCACCGAAACACAAGCCGCGACGCTGGAGGAAACCGCCGCCGCCCTGGACGAGCTGACTGCAAGCGTCAAATCTGCCGCCGAGGGCGCGCGTTCGGTGGAAAGCACCATGGGCGAGGCGCGCACCGAGGCCGAGGCCAGCAGCGGCGTGGTCCGCGATGCGGTCGCTGCAATGACCGAGATCGAGCAAAGCTCCTCGCATATTTCGCAGATCATCGGCGTAATCGACGACATCGCCTTCCAGACAAACCTTCTGGCGCTGAACGCCGGCGTCGAGGCCGCACGTGCGGGCGAAGCGGGCAAGGGGTTTGCCGTGGTCGCAAGCGAGGTGCGGGCGCTGGCGCAGCGGTCTTCGGACGCGGCAATGGAGATCAAGACCCTTATCGGGGACAGTTCAAAACATGTGGCACGCGGGGTCGACCTGGTCGGCAAGACAGGCGAAGCGCTGAGCGGGATCGTCAGCCGCGTGAGCCACATCGCCGGACTGGTCTCGGGCATCGCCGAGGGCGCGGCCGAGCAGTCCACCGGCCTGGCCGAGATCAACACCGGGGTCAGCCAGCTCGATCAGGTCACCCAGGAGAACGCTGCCATGGTGGAGGAGGCGACCGCGGCCGGCCACATGCTGAATTCGGATGCATCGAAACTGGCGGATCTGGTCTCCCGCTTCAACCTCGGCACCGCCACCCTCGCCAAACCCGCCGAGTCCGCGCCGGCCCCAGCCGCTGCGCCGCATACGGCCTCGGCGCATGGTGCGGATTGGGACGCCGGGGCGCTGCCGCCCAGATCCGCCAAGGTGGCAGTGGAGGGCAATGCCGCCAAGGATCTGTGGCAGGACTTCTGAGCCCCGCCGGTCAATCGGGTCGCGGGGCGCGGGACTGCGGGATGCTGCCCCGGTCCTGCCCCGCCGCTATTCAGCTTGCGCCGCTGCCCGGCTCTCCCAGCAGCAGCCTGTCCACCGCATCCCCGGGCATCGCGCCCAGCAGGCTGGAAAAATCGCCCTCCCCCAGAATGCCCCGCGCGGCCTCGATCAGCGTGGTCTGGGTGAGCCGCGCCAGCGCCGAGCCAAGCGAGATCCGCGCCGCGCCCATCCCGGCAAACTCCGCCCGTGGCACATTGGCGTAAGGGCCCGCCGCCAGCACGTTAACCGGTTTTAGGGTGGCCTCGCAGACGCTCTGCAAGTCGGCCTTTGACTTCGGCAGCGGCACATAGAGGCAATCCGCCCCGGCCGCATCGAAGGCACGGACGCGGCGCAGGGCCTCGCCGATATCGTAGACGCCGTTCATGATGCCGTCAGCCCGCGCCACCAGCACAAAGTCCTCGGGCAGCGCACGGGCCGCAGCGGCGGCGGCGCGGATGCGCTCCACTGCCAGGTCGAAGCCATAGGCGCTGCCATCCGCCATATCGGTGTCCTCGATGGAACAGCCCGCAAGCCCGGCCTCGGCCGCCAGCCGCACGGTTTCAGCCACGGTCTCCGGGGCATCGCCGTAGCCGTTCTCAAAATCGCCGGAGACGGGCAAGGGCGTCGCCGCCACCAGGTCCTGTGCATGGGCCAGCGCCTCGTCTCGGGTAACGTTGCCCATGTCGGCCCGCCCCAGCATGAAAGCATGGCCGCTCGACGTGGTGCCGATCGCCTGCGCGCCCAGCGCGGCCAGCAGTTTGGCACTGCCCGCATCCCAGGCGTTGGCCAGAATAAAGGGGTTGCCGCGCTGATGGAGCGCGCGGAATGTCTCGCCGATGGTCATACCGTCTCCCTCCCCGCGGGCCCGGCCCGCCTCATCGCCGCGATCATGTGCCAGCCTCGACAAAAGCGCAATGCGCGGCTGCGGGCCCGGCAAGCATCACCTGCTGCAGAAACGGTCTGGTGGCGATGCGGTGGTTGAGCGGGACGCGCCAGAGCGCCTCTCTGCCCCGGCAGCAACGAACCTTTCGCCCACGTCCTTGGCGCCTTCGCCCCCGTAAGGACGCCCTCCTGCAGGCTATTCCGGCGGCGCCATCGGGCCTGCGACCTCGATCGCGGCCAAGTACCCGGGCTGCTGCTGCAGCGCCCTCCAGTAGGCCGCAACTTTGGGATGCCCGCCCAGAAGGTCGAAACGATCCAGCAGCGCGAGCAGGTAGGACATCTGGATGTCGGCGAGCGTCAGCTGGCTGCCAAACAGCATCGGCCCTTCGCTCAATTCCTGGCTGAGGTAACTCAAGTGCTTGTTCAGTGCCTCACGCGCCTGCTCGGGCGCCTCCTTGCCGCGGAAGGCGGGCAGGATGACCGGCAGCGCGGCCCCGGCAAATGAGGACTCGACGTAATCGAGCAGCGCTTCGTGGCGCCAGAACGCCGCGGTGCCGGCCTCCGGCTGATGGCTGGTATCGCCGAACTTGGCAACCAGGTAGCGCAGGATCGCCGCGGATTCCGCGATAACCTGGCCCTCGTCTTCGATCACCGGCGACTTGCCCAAGGGGTGCACCCCGGAGAGTTCCTGCGGCGCGCGGAACTCCTCCGTGCGGTCATAATCGATGCGTTCGCAGGGCTGGTCCAGATTGGCCAGCAGCCATAGAACGCGGGTGGCGCGGGAGTATTTCAGCGCGTGGAGAGTAATCATGCCGGCACGCTGCCCTGCAGATGCGCGGCGGCGCCGGGGTTCACGGTGATCAAGGCGGTCATGGAGCTTCCTCTGGCTACTGGAAGAACAACCATCGGGCCTGGGCGGGGGTTCCCTGCCGGCAGCACATACCTCTCCCCGTCCATCTCGCCGCCGCACGCCTCCGGTGCCGTTCTGAATGGGGCTGTGAAAGTTTTCGCGCGTCAATTAAGGTGGCAGGGAAACAACCGGCATCGCTGCCCCGGCCGTGCCCGGCAGACTAAAGACAAGGCGTTCAGAGTCATGGAAGGCAAGAAGATCAGGAACATGGAGGAGTTCGCCGCGATCAGCGGAATCTCACGCCCGACTCTGTCGAAATTCTTTAATGATCCCGAAAGCGTGCGCGCCTCCACCCGGCAGCGCATTGAGGCGGCACTGGAGCGCTATGACTTCCGCCCGAACCTCTATGCGATGAACCAGAACCGGCGGCTGACCAAAACCATCGGCATCGTGGTGCCCAATCTGGCCGACCCGTTCTTTGCCAAGATCGCGGGCACGATTGAGGATCATATCCTCGGCACCAGCTACCGCCCCGTATTGCTGGGCTCCCACGGCAGCCCGGAGCAGGAGATTGCCAATCTGGAGAACCTGCGGCTCCTGAAGCCCGCGGGCGTGCTGCTGGCGCCACTGGGCCGGACCTCGGACCATGATTTCGTGAGAGCCTTCTGCGAGGAAGTGCCGACGGTCATGTTCGACGCCAGCATCGAAGACGCGGGCGCGGGGTTTGTCGGCTCCAACAACAGCCAGAGCGTTGGGCTCATTGTGGACTACCTCTGTCGCACGGGCGAGCCGCCGGCCTTTTTCGAGATGAAAACCCCCACCAACCCGAACGCGCACAAGCGGCGCAGCGCCTATCTCGCCTCGATGGAACGGCTGGGCCACCCGCCGCATCTGATCCAGGCCGAAGGCGATGGCTGGGAGTTCGAAGAAATCGGTTTCCGGGAGGCCACCCGGGTAGTGCGCGACCGGAACCTGCCCACCGACACCATTCTGTGCAGTAACGACCGGCTTGCCATCGGGGTTCTGTCGGCCGCTTATGAGGCCGGTCTGCGCGTCGGGCTGCAGCCGGACTGTGCCCTGCGCGTCGCGGGGCACGACGACCACCCATTCTCCCGCTACACCTGCCCGGGGCTGACCACCGTGTCGCAGGACTACGAATCCATCGCCCGCCAAAGCGCAGAGGCCCTGATGGCGCTGATCGAGACCGGCTCCGGCACCGATTCGCGGCAGGTGACGCTGTTTGACGGGCGGCTGGTGATGCGGGGATCGGCCTAAGACCCTGATTCTCTCCGGGAAACGCAAAAACTTTACGCGCGTAAATTTTTAAATTGACGCAAGTGCAGGCGCGGCGCTAACCTTTCGGCAGACATCTCAACAGGGAGGTAGAGGATGTTTGTCAAAAAGGCCCTTTATGCGGCCACTGCCCTTTCGCTGATCGCCGCAGGCGGCGCATCGGCCGAAACCATCACCATCGCAACAGTGAACAACGGCGACATGATCCGGATGCAGGGTCTGACCGATGAGTTCACCGCCAAAACCGGCCATGAGGTCGAATGGGTGACGCTGGAGGAAAACGTCCTGCGCCAGCGGGTGACCACCGACATCACCACCAAGGGCGGCCAGTTCGACATCATGACCATCGGCATGTATGAAACCCCGATCTGGGGCGCGAACGGCTGGCTGGTCCCGCTCGACGATCTTTCGGAGGAATACGAAGCCGACGACATCCTGCCCGCGATGCGCGCAGGGTTGAGCCATGACGGCACGCTCTATGCGGCGCCCTTCTACGGCGAAAGCTCGATGATCATGTACCGCACCGACTTGATGGAGAAGGCCGGTCTGGAAATGCCGGAGGCGCCGACCTGGGAGTTCATCCGCGAAGCCGCTGCGGCAATGGATGACCCGGAAAACGACATCAACGGCATCTGCCTGCGCGGCAAGGCCGGCTGGGGTGAGGGCGGCGCCTTCATCACCGTGACCGCCAATTCCTTCGGCGCGCGCTGGTTCGACGAGGACTGGAACGCCCAGTTCGACCAGCCCGAGTGGAAGGAGGCGCTGGAGTTCTACGTCAGCCTGATGAACGACTACGGCCCCGCGGGCTACGCCACCAACGGCTTCAACGAGAACCTGTCGCTGTTCCAGCAGGGCAAGTGCGGCATGTGGATCGACGCCACCGTGGCGGCCTCCTTCGTGACCAATCCTAACGAGTCGCAGGTTGCCGACAAGGTGGGCTTCGCGCTGGCACCCAACAAGGACGGCGTGGAGAAGCGCGCCAACTGGCTCTGGGCCTGGGCGCTGGGGATTCCTGCGGGCACCCAGAAGGCTGATGTGGCCAAGGAGTTCATCGAGTGGGCGACCTCGAAGGAATACATCGAGCTGGTCGCGGCCAAGGAAGGCTGGGCCAACGTTCCGCCCGGCGCCCGCATCTCGCTGTATGAGAACCCCGAATACCAGAAAGTGCCCTTTGCCGGCATGACGCTGGAGTCGATCAAGGCCGCCGATCCGGAGAACCCGACAGAGAAGCCCGTGCCCTACGTCGGCATCCAGTTCGTCGCCATTCCGGAGTTCGCCGGCATCGCGACCGAGGTGAGCCAGGAGTTCTCCGCCGTCTACGCGGGCCAGCAGTCGATCGACGAGGCGCTTGAGAAGGCGCAGGCCCTCACCAACGAAGCAATGGAGGCCGCCGGCTACCGCTGAGGCTCCCGCTAAAGACCGGGGGGCGCCACGCCGCCCCCCGGCATCCCTGCAAGCGCATGATCGTCCAAGGCGGCCCCTGCCGCCAGCGGAGGAGGAACACCCAATGGCAACCCAACACTCCCACCCCGCGGACCGGCTCGGCATCGCCGCCTCCGCCCCCGAGGCCGCGAGCCCGCCCGCGGCGGACCACCAGGCCGGCACGAAACATGCCCGCGCCGCAGCCCGGCTAATGCTGGCCCCCGCCGTGGTGCTGCTCCTGGGCTGGATGCTGGTGCCGCTGACCATGACGCTTTACTTCTCCTTCAAGAAATACCTGCCGCTGCGCGGCGGCGATCTCGGCTGGGTGGGCTTTGACAACTACGTCCGCTTCGTCTCCTCCAGCGCCTTCTGGCCCAGCGTTCAGGCGACCCTGCTGATCGTCGGTGGCGTTTTGGTGATCACCGTGGTGTTCGGGGTGCTGCTGGCGCTGCTGCTCAATCAGCCGATGTGGGGCCAGGGCGTCGTCCGCGTGCTGGTGATCGCGCCCTTCTTCGTGATGCCCACCGTTTCCGCCCTGGTCTGGAAGAACGTCTTCATGGACCCGGTGAACGGCCTTCTGGCGCACCTGTGGCGCGCCTTCGGTGCCGATCCTGTGGTCTGGCTGACCGAGGCCTCGACCCAGTCGATCATCCTGATCGTCAGCTGGCAGTGGCTGCCTTTCGCCACGCTGATCCTGCTCACCGCGATCCAGTCGCTCGACCGCGAGCAGCTCGAGGCCGCCGAGATGGACGGCGCGCCGCCGCTGAAACGCTTTGCCTTCATCACCCTGCCCCACCTGTCGCGGGCGATCACCGTGGTGGTGCTGATCCAGACCATCTTCCTCTTGTCGATCTTTGCCGAGATCTTCGTCACCACCCAAGGCGCCTTCGGCACCCGGACCCTCACCTACCTGATTTTCCAGCGCGTGCTGGAAAGCCAGAACATCGGGCTCGGCTCGGCAGGCGGTGTCTACGCCATCATCCTCGCCAACATCGTTGCCATCTTCCTGATGCGCATCGTCGGCAAGAACCTGGACGCGTAAGGAGGCTCTCATGGCACGCGCAACGACCCCGCAACGCAAAGCCCTGAACACCGCCATCGCATGGGGTGTGGGCCTCCTGATCTTCTTCCCGATCCTCTGGACCGCACTGACCAGCTTCAAAACCGAAGCCCAGGCCATCGCCGACCCGCCGATCTTCCTGTTCTTCGACTGGACGCTGGAAAACTATAGCGTGGTGCAGGAACGCTCCAACTATGGCCGCTTCCTGTGGAACTCGATCATCATCGCCGGCGGCTCCACCATCCTCGGCATCATCATCGCGGTGCCCGCCGCCTGGTCGATGGCCTTTGTGCCGACGAAACGGACCAAGGATATCCTCCTTTGGATGCTGTCGACCAAGATGCTTCCGGCGGTTGGCGTGCTCTACCCGATCTACCTGATCTTCATCAAGATGGGGCTGCTGGACACCCGCACCGGCCTGGTCATTGTGCTGATGCTCATCAACCTGCCGATCATCGTGTGGATGCTCTACACCTACTTCAAGGAGATCCCCGGCGAGATCCTTGAAGCGGCCCGGATGGATGGCGCGAGCTTGCGCGAAGAGGTGCTCTATATCCTCACGCCGATGGCCATTCCCGGCATCGCCTCGACGCTTCTGCTGAACGTGATCCTGGCCTGGAACGAAGCCTTCTGGACGCTGAACCTCACCGCGGCCAAGGCAGCCCCGCTCACTGCCTTCATCGCCAGCTACTCCAGCCCCGAAGGCCTGTTCTACGCCAAGCTGAGCGCGGCCTCCACCATGGCCATCGCCCCGATCCTGATCCTCGGCTGGTTCAGCCAGAAACAACTCGTCAGCGGCCTGACCTTCGGCGCTGTGAAATAAGGAGACACGCTTATGGGACGCATCACTCTGGACAAAGTCTCCAAAAGCTTTGGCGACGTGCAAGTCATCCCGCCCCTGGACCTGACCATCGAAGATGGCGAGTTTACCGTCTTCGTCGGCCCCTCGGGCTGCGGCAAGTCCACCCTGCTGCGGCTGATCGCCGGGCTGGAAGACGTAAGCTCCGGCCAGATCCGCATCGACAAGCAGGACGCCACCCATGTGCCCCCCGCCAAACGCGGCCTTGCCATGGTGTTTCAGTCCTACGCGCTTTACCCGCATATGTCGGTGCGCAAGAACATTGCCTTCCCGATGCGCATGGCCAAGGTTCCCGCCGAGGAACAGGACCGGCGCATCGAGGCTGCCGCCAGGGCGCTGAACCTCACCGACTACCTGGACCGCCGTCCCGGCCAGCTGTCGGGCGGCCAGCGCCAGCGGGTAGCGATCGGCCGCGCCATCGTGCGCGAACCCTCCGCCTTCCTGTTCGACGAGCCGCTCTCGAACCTCGACGCGGCGCTCAGGGTGGGGATGCGCCTGGAAATCTCCGAACTGCACGAACGGCTGGAAACCACGATGGTCTACGTGACCCACGACCAGGTCGAAGCGATGACCATGGCTGACAAGATCGTGGTGCTTCGTGCCGGGGTGATCGAGCAGGTGGGCTCGCCGCTGGAGCTCTATCACACCCCGCGCAACAAGTTTGTGGCCGGCTTCATCGGCTCCCCCAAGATGAACTTCATCGAAGGCGCGGAAGCCAGGAAATACGGCGCCCATACCATCGGCATCCGGCCCGAGCATATCGACGTCTCGGCCGAGGACGGCGCCTGGTCGGGCACTGTCAGCGTCTCGGAGCATCTGGGTTCGGACACTTTCCTCCACGTCCACGGCACCGGGCTGGCGGAAACCATCACCGTGCGCGCCAGCGGCGAA
Source organism: Cribrihabitans neustonicus (assembly GCF_048820895.1). NCBI lineage: Bacteria > Pseudomonadati > Pseudomonadota > Alphaproteobacteria > Rhodobacterales > Paracoccaceae > Cribrihabitans > Cribrihabitans neustonicus. The sequence continues at coordinate 792,286 of NZ_JBMERQ010000002.1, read as the reverse complement.
GTGAGCTTCCGCCACGGCGACCGTATCTTCATGACCCCGCGCGCCGATGTGGTCCACAAATTCGACGCCGAAGGCTTGCGGATCGTATGAGCCCGCGTGCAATGAGCCGCAGGACAGGTGAGCAATGGAGGGGCTGATGGAACGGCACACGGAAAACCCCGCGCCCGTGAAACTGAGCGAGGCCGCCTTGCAGAGCCTGCCAGCAGGCATTGCGGGCCCAGGGTACGACCGCGGCGCACTGACGCCCGGGATCATCCACATCGGGCTCGGCAACTTCCACCGCGCGCATCAGGCCTGGTATCTGCACCGGCTGATGCAGCAGGGGCTGGCGCAGGACTGGGCCATCCTCGGCGCGGGCGTGCGCCCCTATGATGCCGCCATGCGGCAGAAACTGCTGGCGCAGGACTGCCTGACCACGCTGATCGAGCTTTCCCCCGATGGTGTGACGGCCGAGGTCACCGGCGCCATGACCGGCTACCTGCCGATCGAGGAAGGCAACGGCGCGCTGATCCGCGCGATGGCCGATCCCGCGATCCGCATCGTCTCCCTCACCGTGACCGAGGGCGGCTACTACCTCGATCCGGCGACCGGCGGGCTGGACGCGGCGCACCCGGACATCCGCCACGACGCCGCAAACCCGGACCATCCGCGCACCGTCTTCGGCGCCATCGTCTCCGCGCTGAAACTGCGCCGCGATTCTGGCACCGGCCCCTTCACCGTGCAGAGCTGCGACAACCTGCGCGGCAACGGCCGCATCACCCGGCAGGCGGTGGTCTCGCTTGCGGGGCTCTCCGACCCGGCGCTGGCAGAGTGGATCGACACCGAGTGCAGCTTCCCGGACTCCATGGTCGACTGCATCGTCCCCGCCACCGGACCGGACGAAATCGCGCTGGTCTGCAAGCTGGGCATCGACGATGCCGCACCCGTCACCCATGAAAACTACCGCCAGTGGGTGATCGAAGATGACTTCTGCGCCGGCCGCCCCGACTGGGACAAGGCCGGAGCGGTCTTCACCTCCTCAGTGCATGACTACGAGTCGATGAAAATCCGCATCCTCAACGCAGGCCATCAGGTGCTGGCGGGCGCGGGGGAACTGCTGGGGCTCGCGACCATCGCCGATTGCATCACGCACCCGCTGCTTTCCGGCCTGTTCCGCAAGGTCCAGCGGCAGGAGATCGCGCCTTACGTGGACGCGGTTCCGGAGATGCCCCCCGAAGACTACGTGCAGCTGATCGAGCGGCGCTTCTCTAACCCCGCGATCCGCGACACCACCCGGCGCGTGGCCTTCGACGGCGCCTCGCGGCACCCGGGCTTCGTGCTGCCGATCCTGCGCGACGCGCTGGCCGCGGGCGGCCCGGTGGCGGGGCTGAGTCTGGTGGAAGCGCTCTGGGCCCGGATGTGCGCAGGCACCCGGGAGGACGGCAGCGCCATCGAGCCCAACGACCCGCAATGGGACAGCCTTCACGCTGCCGCCCAGGCGGCCCGGCTGCGCCCGCAGGCCTGGCTTGAACAGCGCCATATCTACGGAACGCTGGCGGCGGACACCCGCTTTGCCGATGAATTCGCCCGCTGGCTCACCCTGATCTGGGATCAGGGCAGCGAAGCCGCCCTGCGCACCTATATTGCGCAGGACCAGCCCCGTGACGGGGCGCAGTACGCTAAAGGAACCTGAAACCATGATCCTCTGCTGCGGCGAAGCCCTGATCGACATGATCCCCGCGCCGACCGCTGCCGGGCCTGACGGCTTCGTGCCCCATGCCGGCGGCGCGGTGTTCAACACCGCCATCGCGCTTGGCCGCCTTGGCGCGCGGGCCGGCATGCTGACCGGCCTTTCCACCGACATGTTCGGCCGCCAGCTGGCCGAAGCGCTGAAGGCAAGCCATGTGGACACCTCGCAGGTGATCCAATCCGGCCGCCCCACGACGCTGGCTTTTGTGCGGCTGGTGGACGGCCACGCCACCTACTGCTTCTTTGACGAGAATTCAGCCGGGCGCATGCTGGAGCCTGCCGCCATGCCCAAGCTGCCTGCGGAGATCTCGGCGCTGTTCTTCGGCGGCATCAGCCTGGCCTCGGAACCCTGCGCGGAAGCCTACGCTGTCCTGCTGGAACGCGAAGGCCAGGGCCGCGCGGTGATGATCGACCCGAACATCCGCCCCCGCTTTATCAAGGACATCACCCGCTACCGCGCCCGGCTCGACCGCATGGTGGCGCAGGCGGATATCGTCAAGGTCTCCGACGAGGATCTGAACTGGCTGCTGCCCGATCCACTTTCCCTCCAGGAGAAGGTCTTTGCCCTGCTGGAGCGCGGACCGTCTGTGGTAATCCTGACCCGCGGCGGCGAGGGCGCCACCGGTTACCTGGCAGGCGGTGCCGAGGTGCAGGTGCCCGCCGTGCGGGCCGAGATCGCCGATACCGTCGGCGCGGGCGACACGTTCAATGCGGGCGTGCTGGCGAAACTCTCCGAGCTGGGCCAGCTCACCAAACCGGCGCTCGCCGCGCTGCCGCCTGAAACCCTCGAACAGGCGATGCGGTACGGCGCGAAGGTGGCGTCGGTGACCGTCTCCCGCCCGGGCGCCAACCCGCCCTGGGCAGAAGAGCTGTAGCAATATTCCGCCAAGTGCCGCGGGGCGCTTTTGACCATACCACCGGCCCCGCGCTGCAAGCCGCACGCGCGGGCCGCATCCATATAGTGGCCCTTCACATCTGCGCGGTCAGGAACCGCGGGGCGCCGCCATCCAGGCAGACGGCAGAGAGCCGGCCCGTGGCAAAGGCCCCCGTATCGAGCGCGATCCGTCCCTGTTTCGCCGCCGCTCTGAAAACGATGGTATGGCCGTGCACCACCCAGATGCCGTCGCTTCTGGGAATGCGGCAGAAATCCGGATGCCCCCACAAAAGCGTCTCCCTTTCCTGCTCGGACGGGGCAGCACGCGGGTCCGCCCCGGCATGGGCCACCAGCACGCTGCCCGACAGCACCGAGGTCTTCAGTCCGGCCAGCCAGGCAATCAACGCCTCCCCCATCGCCTCCCGCAGCCGGTCGCGGCAGAGACCCAGGTCTTCCCCGCTCATCCGCGGACCAGGCCCCCGGACACCGAAGGAGGCCAGTGTCTGCAGCCCCCCGTTCCCGATCCAGAGCGGGCCGTCGCGGGCGGGCTCTTGGAGGAACCCCAGCAGCATGTCCTCATGGTTGCCCATCAGGCAGGTCAGTTCCGGGCGCGCAGAAAGATAACGCAGCACCCCGGCGCTGTACGGGCCGCGGTCGATGTAATCCCCGGCCAGGATGACCCGGTGATCCGCCGGCACCTGAGCCAGCAGCCGTTCCAAGAGCGGCAGGCAGCCATGCACATCGCCAATGACGCAAAGCGGCGCCCCGGGAGCGGGGTTTGCAAAGGCGGCACCCTTTCCAAACTTCCGCATGAAGGATGACAGCACCATAAGCGGCTCTCCCCCTGCCTTAGTGGCGGCGGTAATCCCGGCGCGGGACAGCACGCCGCAGCCTTGCCAGCCTGGACCGTGATAGCCGCCTGCCCGCCACGGGGCAAGCGGGCCCGCTCAGCTGGTGCGGCAGGCCAAGAACACGCCGCGCGGCCCGGGGCACCGAAGCGGGTATCAGCCGACCGGTCCATTGTCGGCGCGCTTCACCCAGATGACCGCCGAGCGCGGCAGGCTGCCCGGGCCATCCGGGAACGGGGCGTCCGGGTGCTGGATGCCGACGAACATCGTCCGCCGGTCCGGCGACCAGGTGAGACCCGTCACCTCCGCACCTTTCGGCCCGGTCAGGAAGCGGCGGATCTCGCCGGTTTCGGGGTCGCCCGCAAGCATCTGATTGTTGCCCATGCCCGCGAAATCGCCCTCGTTGCTGTCGTCCCCGTCAGTCTGGATCCAGATCAGGCCGGTGCTGTCCACCTGCATCCCGTCGGGCGAGTTGAACAGGTTGCCCGCGTTGACGTTCTCCGACCCCGCATAGAGCGTGCCGTTGTGCACCTCGGGATTGCCCGCCATCACGTAGAGGTCCCACTCGAAGGCCTCCGCACCGTGGTCCCCGCCTTCCGGGCGCCAGCGCACGATCTGGCCGTATTCGTTGGTCTCCCGCGGGTTGGGGGCGTTCACCGTCATCGGATCGCCGCCGGCATTGGTCTTCACCGTGCCGTCCTCAGCCTGCACGCCGCGGCGGCTGTTGTTGGTGAGGCAGCAATAGGCCTCGGGCGCGGTGGAGTTGACCGCGATCCATTCCGGGCGGTCCATCGTCGTCGCCCCCACGGCCGAGCCTGCCATGCGGGTGAAGACCGCGATCTCCGCAGGCTCCATGCCGGTTGCCTCGGGCGTCAGCGCAACCCAGGTGCCGGTCATGTCGTCGTCGAACACCGCGGCATAGAGCTGCCCCTCCACCATCAGCGTGGAGGTGTCGCCGCCTTCCTCATAGGGGTCGCGGCTTACCCACTTGTACATGAACTCGCCGCGCTCATCGTCGCCCATGTAGACGACAAGCCGCCCGTCTTCGGCCAGCGCGGTGGCCGCGTTCTCGTGCTTGAAGCGGCCCAGCGCGGTGTGCTTGACTGGCGTGCTCTCCGGGTCCGAAGGGTCGATCTCCACGATATAGCCCGCGCGGTGCGGCTCGTTCGGGTTGCGGGACACATCGAAGCGCGCATCGTGGATATGGTAATTGTAGCCCCAGCCATCTTCGGAGATGCCATAGCGCGCGTAGCCCGCGGCGTGCGGTTCGTCCCCCGGCAGGCCTTCGGTTGCGCCGAAGTAGCCGTTGAAGTTTTCTTCACAGGTCAGATAGGTGCCCCAGGGCGTGCGGCCCGAGCCGCAGTTGTTGAAGGTGCCGAGCGATTGCGTCCCGGACGGGTCGGCCTCGGTCTGCAACAGCGCGTGCCCCGCCGCGGGCCCGTCGAGCGTCATCGGCGTGTTGTGGGTGATGCGGCGGTTCAGGGGGCTGTCCACCACGACCGACCAGCCGCTTTCGCCCTCCGCGATCTCCATGACCGAAACGCCCTGGAAGTTCTGCAGCCGCAGCACTTCGTCAGCGGAGGCCGGGGCGATATCCTCTTCCCCCTCCATCGGCGGGCGGCCGAGATTGATATCGGTGTTGGCGTACTCACTGTTCACAGCGAGGACCGCACGGCCATCGATGGAGAACAGCTCCATCCCGTCGGTATTCTCGCCGAACACGCGGTCCGATCCTTCGGTCGGGATGCCGGTCTTTGCATCGAACTCCGGCGCGCCGGAGAAAAGCGGATCGCCCCAGCGCACCATCACGTCCCAAGTAAAGCCCTCGGGGACGTGGACGGTGCCGTCGGTCTGGATCGCGATCTGCTCGAAGGGGAACCGGCTGGCGCCCTGCGCCAGGGCGGTGCCGCCCTTGAGCATTCCGGTGCCCATCACCGCAGCGCCCGAGCCGAAGGCAAGCGCCCCGCCCAGGAATCCGCGGCGCGAAATCGCCCGTTCCACCACCCGGTCGAACTCCTGCGTCTCGGGCCGCGGGAAATTCACCTCGTCCCACTCGTCCGCCGACATTCTGCGCTTTTGCGTGGTCTCTTTCTTGCTCATCGCTCGCTCCCAGCTGGCTCAACCTGGCCGCAGCGCCCACGCGCCGCAGCCAATCGCTAGGAGTTTAATAGATTGTGGGCAAAATTTTTATGACGATCCGTCCCCGTGCGCCAGACGCAACAGGAAATCGCCGATCCTGCGGCTCTTGTATCGCCGCCAGCCTGGCAAACGTGTTTCAGGTTAGAAAAGATGGCGGAGACGAAGGGATTCGAACCCTCGAGACGGTTTCCCGCCTACTCCCTTAGCAGGGGAGCGCCTTCGACCACTCGGCCACGTCTCCGCTGACCCGTATATGTGCCAGCCTCAGGGGAAACAAGGCGTTTTTTGAAATTTATGGGCGGACCGGCAAATTTCGCGCGCGGCTTGCGGCAGGGGGCCGGGGATACCAGCGAAAGCCCGGCGCGGGCGGGGTTTTCTTGGACTTTGCCGGGGTCCGCGGCGGCCGGAAAGAGGCCGCCGCGAGCAGAATGGCGGATCAGGAGAGCTGCGCCAGCCGCTCCAGGAACAGGGTCTTCACCGCCTCCGAGTCCGTCGTCATGCAGACCTTGACCGGCGCGCGGCCGGAGCCTTCGTCCCTCAGCGTGGCACCGATGGTATCGCCCTCGCAGGAGACCTTCAGCGGCACCTCGCGCATGCCGAAGAGCTGCGGATGCGTGCAGGCGATCACCGCCGCCGGGTCGTGCAGCGAGCAGCCCTCGTGCTTGCCGACCGAAAGATAGAAGCGCAGGTAGAACTCCGACATCTCCTTGAGCATGCCGCCGAGCCGCGGCGCGCGTTCCGCGATACCGTCGAAATCCGCGGTCGAGCACTGGATGCGGTGGGTGACGTCGAGCCCCACCATCACCACATCGGCACCCGATGCAAATACCGCATCCGCCGCGTGCGGGTCGTGGTAGATGTTGGCCTCGGCATGCGGGGTGATGTTGCCGCCTTCCTCCAGCGAGCCGCCCATGATGACGATCTGCTTCACGTTACGCGCGAACTCCGGGTCCAGCTCCAGCGCGCGGGCGATGTTTGTGAGCGGGCCGACCGGGCAGACCACCAGCTCGCCCTTGTGCTCGCGCGCCATGCGGCAGAGGAACGCTGCGGCCTCCTCGGCCAGCGGCGCGCCTTTGGGCTCCGCCGCGGGGATGTCACCGAAGCCTTCCTCGCCATGGACATGGGCGGAGGGCTTGAAGGGCGGCAGTTTCAGCGGCGCCGCCGCTCCTTGGGCCACCGGCGCATCGACGCCCGCAGCCTCGAGGAGGCGCAGCGCATTTCGGGTGGCAGTGGCAGTGGTCACATTGCCAAAGATGGTGGTGAGCCCCAAGAGCTCGATGTCCGGCGCCGCCGCCGCGTAGAAGATCGCCATGGCATCGTCGATGCCCGGATCCGTGTCGATGATCAGCTTCACCATGTGCGTGTTCTCCCAGCGCTTACTTGAATTTATCGATCAGCTTTTCCAGCGGCGAGCGCGCGTCCGGCTCCGGCCCGGGCTTCGGATCGCCGCCCTGTCCCGCCTTCTCAGCCTTTGACCCCTTGCCATCGCCGTTGCCGCCCGAGCTGCGCGGCGGCGCCACCCTCAGGGCAACGGCATTCATGAACTTTCCGCCATCGCCGCGGGCAAGGTCCGCCGCGCCGTCGGAAATACCGCGCAGCAGGTCGTCGAGCCAGGCCTCGTCCGCCTTGGCAAAGTCGCGCAGCACGTAGCCCGCGACCGCATCCTTGTGGCCGGGGTGGCCGATGCCGATCCGCACCCGGGCATAATCCGGCCCGATATGCGAATGGATGGAGCGCAGCCCGTTGTGGCCCGCATGGCCGCCGCCCTGTTTCACCCGCGCCTTGCCCGGTGCCAGGTCCAGCTCGTCGTGCAGCACGACCACATCGGCGGGGGTCAGCTTGTAAAAGCGCATCGCCTCGCCCAGCGGCTGGCCCGAGAGGTTCATGAAGGTCTGCGGCTTCAGCAGCAGCACCTTTTCGCCGCCCAGGGTGCCCTCGCAGATCTCGGCCTGAAACTTGCTGCGCCAGGGCGAAAACCCGTGGTCTGCAGCAATCCGGTCCAGTGCCATGAAGCCGATGTTGTGCCGGTTGCCCGCGTATTTCGGTCCCGGGTTGCCCAGTCCGGCAAAGAGTTTCATCGCGCGCCTCGTGCTTGTTTGGCTTTGATCATGCTACATGCCCCGAAGCCGCGGGGAAATCCACCCTCCGGGCGCGGGCAGGTGCTTGCGGCTTGCTCCTGACCCCCAAGCCGCGCATCGGCGGCCAAAGCAATTTACGCCGGCGCGGAACAAGGCCGAAGGCCGCCGCGCATCGCCGCCGCGCCCCCACGCGGGGGCGATTTGGCTGCGGCTGGGCGGTCCCTCGAAAGGGCGTACGGATTTGGCCGGGATAAACTGCCAGTCACTTCCCTCCGGATCGCCCCCGCACGCGCCGGCAATGCCCGGCTACCCGCTGACAGGCAGGCAGGTGCTCACCAGCCCTTTCCGGCGCAAAACGCCCCCCCAAAAACAGAAAAGCGGGGCCCCGAGGGACCCCGCCTGCATCCGGCCCGAAGGCGGATGTCTTATGCTTCGGCTTCGCCTTCTTCGCCTTCTTCCTCGCCTTCGTCGTCAGAAGCCTTCAGGCCCGACGGCGCGGAGATGTTGGCGATCACGAAGTCGCGGTCGATGGTCGGCTTGGCGCCGCCCGGCAGCTCAATGGCAGAGATGGTCACCACGTCGCCGATATTCAGGCCGGTCAGGTCCACGGTGATCTTCTCAGGGATGTCGCCCGCGGTCACAACCAGTTCCACTTCGGGGCGCACAACGGTCAGCACGCCGCCCTTCTTGATGCCGGGCGCGGCTTCCTCGTTGATGAACTCAACCGGGATGAACAGGTTGATCTTCGAGGTGCGGCGCAGGCGCATCAGGTCGAAATGGGTCGGCAGGTCCTTCACCACGTCACGCTGCACGTCGCGGCAGATCACGCGCACGTCGTCCTGGCCTTCGACCTTCAGGTTCCACAGGGTGGACTTGAACTGGCCGGCCTTCAGCTTTTTCAGCAGCTCGTTGAACGGGATCTGGATTGCCTGCGGCTCTGCGTCGCCACCGTACACCACACCCGGAACCATGCCTGCGCGGCGTGCTGCGCGAGCGGCGCCCTTGCCCGTCCCCGCACGTTCCTGGGCTACGAGATCAGGAATCTCTTTTGCCATCTTAATTCTCCATCATGTTCGGGCGGGGTCCCTCCAAGGCTGTCACCCCGCGTGAAGCCGTGCCTATAGACCGGAAAGCGCGGCAGGGGAAGCGGAAATGCCCCCGCCCCGCCGGGCTTGAGCACTTATGCCTGCCAGCGGCCGCCGAAATCCTCCGGGATCAGCAGATTATGGCGTCCGAGCGCCTCCACCGAGCGTTCGCCGCAGAGCGCCATCGTGGTGTCGAGCTCCTTGCGAATCACCTCCAGCGCGGTTGTCACCCCCTTCTGCCCCATCGCGCCAAGCCCGTAGACAAAGGCGCGGCCGATCATCGTGCCCTTGGCCCCCAGCGCCAGCGCCTTCAGCACGTCCTGGCCGGAGCGTATGCCGCTGTCGAGATGCACCTCCACGTCGCTGCCCACCGCGTCCAGGATCTCCGGCAGCATCCGGATTGAGCTGAGCGCGCCGTCAAGCTGCCGCCCGCCGTGGTTGGAGACCACGATGGCGTCGGCGCCCAGCTTGGCTGCCATGCGCGCATCCTCGGCGTCGAGAATGCCTTTCAGGATCACCTTGCCGCCCCACATCTCCATCAGCTTTGCGACCTTGCCCCAGTCAAGCGACGGGTCGAACTGCTCCGCCGTCCAGACGCCGAGCTGCGAGGTATCAGAGACTCCCTGCACATGGCCTACGATATTGCCGAAGTTGCGCCGCTTGGCGCTCAGCATCTCGATGCCCCAGGCCCATTTCGTCATCAGGTTGGCAATCGTCTTGGGTGTCAGCTTCGGCGGGGCGGAGAGGCCGTTCTTAAGGTCCTTGTGGCGCTGGCCGAGGATCTGCAGGTCCAGCGTGATCACCAGCGCCGAGCACTTCGCATCCTTGGCGCGCTGGATGAGGCGGCGGATATAATCCTCGTCCTTCATGGTATAAAGCTGGAACCAGAAGGGTTTCGAGGTCGCCTTGGCCACCTCCTCGATCGAGTTGATCGACATGGTGGAAAGCGTAAAGGGTACGCCGAAGTCTTCCGCAGCCTTCGCCGCCTTGATCTCGCCATCGGCGTGCTGCATCCCCGTCAGGCCCACCGGCGCCAGCGCGACCGGCATCGCCACATCCTGGCCGATCATCTGGCTGGCCGTGGAGCGCCCGGACATGTCCACCGCCACCCGCTGGCGCAGGCGGATCTTCTCGAAGTCCGAGGTGTTTTCGCGGAAGGTCTGCTCGGTCCAGCTGCCGCTTTCGGCATAGTCGTAGAACATCCGCGGCACCCGGCGTTCGTAGATGCGCTTGAGATCGTTGATATTGGTGATTACCGGCACCGGGTCCCCCTCCGCTTAATCTGGTAAAGTTTCCTTACCAATTCCGGCAAGCCCCCGCAACGCTGCTGTTTCCGCGCGCCGCAACGCAAAAAGCCGCACCCTTGGGTGCGGCTTTGGACGCGGCGGCACTCACAAGTGCACCCGCAAGAAATTAACCGGGGACCCGTTCTCCAGACGTCTGCAAGCTGTCTTCATATGCCATGCACAGTGCGGCCGCGGTCAGATGAATGCCAAAAAAGCCCACCAGCTCCCCCAGAAAGCCCAGACCGGCCTCTACAACAATCATCGAACTATTACCCATGCTCAAGATCAGGAGCATCATGCCAGCAAACCCTGCCAGACTAAAAAGTCCGTTGCCCGACAGCAGCCGGAACAGAGTCACCCAGAACGTCCGCTGTCCCCTGGCCAGAGCGTTTGAAAACCCCGAGTCCTGCAAAGCAGCAGCAGCCGGAAGAACGGTCCCCAACAAAGCCAAGACCACGTAGACAAGAAGCGCAGCGGGAAGGATCCCCAGTATCACTACACCAAAGATTTTACCACGGTCTGGCGCCTCTAGGGTGTTGTAGATTCCCCAGGAACAAAGCGCCCACGCAACCGCCGCGAGCAGCCAAAAAACGATCAACTTCAGCATGAATGGTCCCTGCGGCCCCGCGAGCGGGCCATTCTTGCTCTTTCTGAACAATGCGCCCATGGGGATCTTTTCTCCACTCAGCAGCAAACGGTGGCTGTAAAGCGTTGCCATGGCGTAGAGGACCAGGCTGGCGCCGATGGCGCCGTTGTTGCTCATTTCCAATTGCTCAAAGATCACATCGGCCGCGGCAAGAATTGCGGCGAAGAGCGCAAACAGAGGGAAATTTCCAAGAAAACTCCTCCCGGCGCGAGCATACATTCTGAACATGTGGGATCCGTGAATTATAAGTTACAAATTTATCAGGAAAATGATCGGGCTGGCGGGGACCTGCCCGCCAACCCGCGGTCAAAACGAGTCAGCCCCGATGCGCCCCATCCGCAAGCGACTTCACAAAGGCCAGCACCTCCTCGGTGGACTTGCCCTGAGCGATCTGGCCCACGATCGCGCTGCCCACCACGGCGCCATCCGCGACCGAGGCGATCTTCTCCGCCTTCTCCGGCGTGTTGATGCCGAAGCCCACGATGATCGGCAGATCCGTCGCCGCCTTGATCCGCGCCACTTCAGGCCCGACATCGCCGGCCTCGGCTTCCGCGGCACCGGTGATGCCGGTGATCGAGACATAGTAGACAAAGCCCGAGGTGTTCTGCAGCACCTTGGGCAGGCGCTTGTCGTCGGTGGTCGGCGTCGCCAGCCGGATGAAGTTCAGCCCCGCCTTCTGCGCCGGGATGCACAGCTCGGCATCCTCCTCCGGCGGCAGGTCGACGACGATCAGCCCGTCGATGCCTGCGGCCTTCGCGTCATCGAGGAACTTGTCGACGCCGCGGTTGTAGATCGGGTTGTAGTACCCCATCAGCACGATCGGCGTGCTGTCGTCGCCCTCGCGGAACTTGCGCGCCAGCTCCAGCGTCCGCTCCAGCGTCATGCCGGCATCCAGCGCCCGCTGCCCCGCCAGCTGGATGGTCGGCCCATCCGCCATCGGGTCGGTGAAGGGCAGGCCCAGCTCGATGATGTCCACGCCGGCGCCGGGCAGCCCCTTCACCACCTCCAGCGAGCTGTCGAAATCGGGATCGCCCGCCATCACATAGGTGACAAAGGCTTTCCGGCCGGCGGCGTTCAGTTCGGCGAATTTGGCGTCAATGCGGGTCATGTCCGGACCTTTTCGAAGTTTCCGCTCAGATGTGCCGCATGTTGGACAGGGAATCAATCCCGCCCCGCCCGCCGTGGCCCCGCGCCTCAGCCGTCGAGCGGAATATGATAACGCAGGGTCACCGTATCGACGCCAGGATTGTCGTTTGCGGTGGAGGCGTTGGATTTGTGCGACAGCGCCAGCGACAGTGCCCGCCCGTTCAGGAACCGCTTGCCCACCGCCAGCTGGCTGCGGATCTCGAAGGTAGAGCCGAGATCATTCAGATCGACGCTTTCGGAATAAACGCCCGGCATCACGCTGGCCTCGACAAACCAGTCCCGGCGCAGGTCCCAGACGCCGCTCACCCCAGCCCCGAAGAACACATCGCCGCTGTCCTGCACGTCAAAGGCGGCCCCCACCCGCGCCGACAGCACCCGCCCCTCATAGAACGGCCGGTGCATGTACTCCACACTCGCCAGGGCGCCATCCTCGGCACCCGCGCGGGAAAAATCGGAATAGCCCAGGCCCAGGATGACTTCCTGCGCCGCGGCGGGCGCGGCAAATGCGGCAGTCAGGACCGCTGCCGCTACAGCAGTGCGTTTCATTCGGCGTCCCTCGCAAAACTCTCTCTTTTACTTGCACTTATTCCAAATTTCCGCGTTTCCAAGACACGCCTGCCAAATTCCCCGTTACGGCGGCGGTGCAGCAAGGCGATTAGATCCGCTCCCCGCGCTTCGCTCCCGCCCCCCCCACAGCCGCCTTGCACCATGCGCCAATGCTGCCTAGAAGCAGCTCCCAAGTGGCATCAGGAGGCCGGAATGGGCTTTAAAATGGGAATCGTCGGCCTGCCCAACGTGGGTAAGTCGACACTGTTCAACGCGCTGACCAAGACCGCCTCGGCGCAGGCGGCCAATTTTCCGTTCTGCACGATCGAGCCGAACGTGGGCGAGGTCGCGGTGCCGGATGCGCGTCTGTACAAGCTGGCGGAGATCGCCAAGTCCAAGCAGATCATCCCGACCCGGATGACCTTCGTTGACATCGCGGGGCTGGTGAAGGGCGCTTCCAAGGGTGAAGGCCTTGGCAACCAGTTCCTCGCCAACATCCGCGAAGTGGACGCTATCGCCCATGTGCTCCGCTGCTTCGAGGATGGGGACGTGACCCATGTGGAGGGCCGGGTTGACCCGGTCGCCGACGCCGAGGTGATCGAGACCGAGCTGATGCTCGCCGACCTCGAAAGCATCGAGAAGCGCCGCGCCAACCTCGTGCGCAAGCTCAAGGGCAACGACAAGGAAGCTCAGCAGCAGGACCGCCTCCTCGCCGCCGCGCAGGCGATGCTGGAAGACGGCAAGCCCGCCCGCCTCGTCGAGGTCGGCGCCGAGGACGCCAAGGCCTGGAAGATGCTGCAGCTCCTGACCACCAAGCCGGTGCTTTACGTCTGCAACGTTGGCGAAGCGGAATCGGTCGAGGGCAACGAACATTCCGCCAAGGTCGCGGAAATGGCCGCCGCCGAGGGCAACTCCCACGTGATTATCTCCGCCCAGATCGAGGAAGAGATCAGCCAGCTCGACGCCGAAGAAGCGCAGATGTTCCTCGAGGAGATGGGCCTCAGCGAAGCCGGTCTCGACCGCCTGATCCGCGCGGGCTACGAGTTGCTGCACCTGGAGACATATTTCACCGTCGGACCGAAAGAGGCCCGCGCTTGGACCATCCGCACCGGCACCGCCGCACCGCAGGCGGCCGGCGTCATCCACGGCGACTTCGAGAAGGGCTTCATCCGGGCTGAGACCATCGCCTATGACGATTTCATCGCCTGCAACGGTGAGCAGGGCGCCAAGGAAGCCGGCAAGATGCGCGCCGAGGGCAAGAGCTACGTGGTGAAGGACGGCGACGTGCTGCACTTCCTTTTCAACACCTGAGCCAGCGCTATCTGCCATGAATCACCGCCCGCCGGCCCGCCCCGGCGGGCGGCTTGCGTCTGATATCCCTGCCTCTGTTCGCCGGCCCCGCTGCCCTGCGTCAGAAATTCCCCGCGACAGATTCGCCGCATGCGCTACTATCACAGGGGCGGCCGCTGGGTGCGGCCATTGCACAGGGACCCAGAAACAGGCAGCTTCGCGATGGAAAAAGACAGAAGCATCAACGTCCTCGGCGGACCGCTGGCCAGTTGCTCGGCTGACCCGCTCACCGGTTTTTTCCGCGACGGCCATTGCAACACCTGCGCCGAGGACATGGGCAGCCACACCATCTGCGCGGTAATGACGGCGGAATTCCTGGCCTTCTCCAAATATGTCGGCAACGACCTTTCCACCCCGCGCCCCGACCTCGGCTTTGCCGGGCTGAAACCGGGCGACCGCTGGTGCCTCTGCGCCGCGCGCTTCCTGCAGGCCGCGGACGAAGGCTGCGCGCCGCGGGTGCATCTGGAGGCCACCCACGCACGGGCCCTGGAGGTTGTGCCGCTTTCGGTGCTGCGCAGTTACGCTATGGCCAATCCGGCCTGAGACCGGCTGCGGGCAGTTATCGCCCCGCTCCACATTCTTTAGATCGCGACACGGGCTCCGCAGCCGGAAGCAACCTTGGCTGCCGCCAGCGAGATCCGCGATTTGCCCCCAAGCGCGGAACAAGGCCGAAGGCCGCCGCGCATCGCCGGCGCTCCCCCTCGCGGCGGCGACGCGCGGCTTCACGCACTCAGTGCCGGGTCACAGGCTCTTGCAACCCGGCCGCCCGCCCCCGCTCAGTCCTCGAAGGTGCGCCCTTCCTCGGTATCGGACATGTCAAAGCCGAGGTGCTTTGCCACTGTGTAGACGTCCTTGTCGCCGCGGCCGCACATGTTCATCACGATGATATGGTCCTTCGGCAGCTCCGGCGCGATCTTCATCACGTGCGCCAGCGCATGAGAGGGCTCCAACGCCGGGATGATGCCTTCCATCGCGCAGGAGAGCTGGAACGCTTCCAGTGCCTCCTTGTCGGTGATCGAGACATACTTTGCGCGGCCGGTCTCATGCAGCCAGGAATGCTCCGGCCCGATGCCCGGATAGTCGAGCCCGGCGGAAATCGAGAAGCCCTCGAGGATCTGCCCGTCTTCGTCCTGCAACAGATAGGTGCGGTTGCCATGCAGCACGCCCGGACGGCCGCCGGTGAGCGACGCACAGTGCTGCATCTTCTCGTCCACCCCCTTGCCGCCGGCCTCGACCCCGATGATATTCACCGACTTGTCGTCGAGGAAGGGGTAGAACAGCCCCATCGCGTTGGAGCCGCCGCCGATCGCCGCGATCACCGTGTCGGGCAGGCGGCCTTCGCCCTCCTGCTCCGCCAGCTGCCAGCGTACCTCCTTGCCGATCACCGACTGGAAGTCGCGCACCATCGCCGGGTAGGGATGCGGGCCCGCCACCGTGCCGATGCAGTAGAACGTGTCGCGCACGTTGGTCACCCAGTCGCGCAGCGCATCGTTCATCGCATCCTTCAGCGTGCCGCGGCCAGAGGTCACCGGGATCACCTCGGCGCCCAGAAGCCGCATGCGGAACACGTTCGGCGCCTGGCGGCGCACGTCATGCGCGCCCATGTAGACCACGCATTTCAAGCCGAACTTGGCGCAGACGGTGGCGGTGGCCACGCCGTGCTGACCCGCGCCGGTCTCCGCGATGATGCGGGTCTTGCCCATGCGCCGCGCCAGCAGGATCTGACCCAGCACGTTGTTCACCTTGTGCGCGCCGGTGTGATTGAGCTCGTCGCGCTTCAAGTAGATCTTGGCACCGCCCAAATGCTCCGTCAGCCGCTCGGCGTAGTAGAGCGGGCTGGGACGGCCGACATAATGCTTCCAGAGGTCATCCATCTCGGCCCAGAAGGACGGATCGTCCTTGGCGCGGTTGTATTCCTCTTCCAGGCTCAGGATCAGCGGCATCAGCGTTTCGGAGACGAAACGTCCGCCAAAGATGCCGAAACGGCCATTCTCGTCCGGCCCGTTCATGAAGCTGTTGAAAAGATCGTCGGCCATGGTTCTTGCCCTTCTGTCGCTCCCTCCTGTCCTAGTGCGCAAGGGCGGCAAGGGCAAGCGAGGCATTGCGGGATGTCCTGGCGGGCAGCCCCCGCCGCGGCGCGGCTAAACGGAGATTACCGGAGCAGGCCCTTGCGCCGATTTCACGAAGGCTTCAATGAGGCCTGCGTCCTTCTGCCCCGGCGCGCTTTCCACCCCCGACGAAACATCGACCTGCCGCGCGCCGGTCATCCGCACCGCCTCAGCCACATTGTCCGGGGTGAGCCCGCCCGCCAGCATCCAGGGTTTCTGCCAGTATTTGCGCCCGGCCAGCAGCCGCCAGTCGAAGGCGAGCCCGTTGCCGCCGGGCAGCGCCGCACCCTTGGGGGGCTTGGCATCGATCAGCAGCTGGTCGGCCACGGCCTCGTAAGCCGCGATCTGCTGCAGGTCGTCCGCATCCGCGATCCCCACTGCCTTCATCACCGGCAGCCCGTAACGGGCGCGCACTTCGGCCACCCGTTCGGGGCTTTCCTTGCCGTGAAGCTGCAGCATGTCGAGCGGCACCGCGGCGGTGACCGCGTCCAGTTCGGCGTCGCTGGCATTGACCGTCAGCGCCACCTTGCACAGCCCCGCGGGCGCCTCGGAGGCCAGAGCCGCGGCCTCGGCGATCTCCAGATGGCGCGGGGATTTCGGGAAAAAGACAAACCCCGCATAGGCGGCTCCGGCCGCGGCGGCGGCCGCGACATCCGCCTGCGTGCGCAAGCCGCAGATTTTGACCCTGATTGCATCCATGGCCGTCAGCGTCCGCCGCTCAGCTGGTCTCGTCCAGGAGCGCCAGAACCTCGTCCTTGCCCTCGTGCTGGCGCCGCTTCAGCTTCTTCACCTCACGCGACAGCTTCTTGGCCTCGCGCGCCTTTTGCGCCGCCTCGCGGCGGTGCTTGTGCTCGCGGATCCACTCCCAGAGGAAGCCAAGCACCAGCCCGGCCGCGACCCCGCCGAGCACAATCACGAAGATGGGCAGCGCCACCGTCATATTGAAGCCGAACAGCTCGGCCAAAGCGGCGGGCATCAGTTTCAGTTCGACGATCGCGCGGTTGGCTACCGCCACCGACACCAGCACCACGGCGAGCGCCCCCAGAATTGCATAGCGAATGTAACGCATCAGGCCTTCCCGTTCAGCCGGTCCCGCAACAGCTTGCCTGTCTTGAAGAACGGCACGTGTTTTTCCTCGACATGAACCGTCTCGCCGGTGCGCGGGTTGCGGCCCACCCGGGCATCCCGCTTCTTGACCGAAAACGCCCCGAAGCCGCGCAGCTCCACCCGGTCGCCGCGCGCCATGGCATCGGTCACTTCCTCGAACACCGTGTTGACGATCCTCTCCACATCGCGCTGATACAGGTGCGGGTTTTCATCTGCAATCTTCTGAATCAACTCAGAGCGGATCATGTGTTGTCTCCTCCGGAACACCGTTGCCACTGGCTAGTTCTCTGAGAGTATAGGGAAAATTCCCGCAAGGGGGAGAGAAAACCGGCACGGGCAGCGGCAATTTGCCCGGGCGCGGCGGATTTTTCGCCGCAAGGGCGCCATGAGACGCGGCTTTCCGGACGGCGGCAGTCGGGGTCCGCGCGGGAAAGAACGCTTGATTCGGAGGATCAGAACCACCCCCCTTCCCCGCCTCCACACCATGGGCCGCGCATCTCCGGCGCGCGCGGGGGCGATGCGGACGGGTGTGATTGGCAGTTTATGTCTGCAAAGTCCGCAGACCCTCTAAAGGAACCGCCCAGCATCAGCCAAATCGCCGCCGCGTGGGGGCGCGCCGGCCATGCGCGGCGGCCTTCGGCCTTGTTCCGCGCCGGGCGGCATGCGCCTCAGGGTCCGGGTTTTGCGCAGTGCAGAACGCCTGCGTGACGAATGCCCCCACACAAAAAAGCCCCGCAGTTTCCTGCGGGGCTTTCGATTGTCAGCCGTAAGGCCGGGGAGCTTAGTCGCCCGACTTCAGCGCGGCGCCCAGGATGTCGCCCAGCGATGCGCCGGAGTCCGAGGAGCCATACTGTTCCACAGCTTCTTTCTCTTCCGCGATCTCGCGGGCCTTGATCGACAGGCCCAGTCGGCGCGACTTGGAGTCGACGTTGGTGACGCGCACGTCGACCTTGTCGCCAACCGAGAACCGCTCGGGACGCTGCTCGGCACGGTCGCGGCTCAGGTCCGAACGGCGGATGAAGGACTTCATGCCTTCGTATTCCACCTCGATGCCGCCGTCTTCGATGGCGGTCACGTTCACGGTGATCACGGAGCCGCGCTTCACGCCGCCCACGGCTTCGGCGAACTTGTCACCGCCCAGGGCTTTGATCGACAGCGAGATACGCTCTTTCTCGACGTCCACTTCGGAGACCACGGCCTGAACCACATCGCCCTTGCGGTAGTTCTGGATCGCATCCTCGCCGCGCTCGTCCCAGGACAGGTCGGAGAGGTGAACCATGCCGTCGATGTCGCCGTCGAGGCCGATGAACAGACCGAATTCGGTGATGTTCTTGACTTCGCCTTCGACCTGGGTGCCTTCCGGGTGGGTCTCAGCAAAGACTTCCCACGGGTTGCGCATGGTCTGCTTCAGGCCCAGGGAGACGCGGCGCTTGGCGCTGTCGATCTCCAGCACCATGACGTCCACTTCCTGCGAGGTGGAGACGATCTTGCCGGGGTGCACGTTCTTCTTGGTCCAGGACATCTCGGAGACGTGGACCAGGCCTTCGACACCGGGCTCCAGCTCAACAAATGCACCGTAATCGGTGATGTTGGTGACGCGGCCCTTGTGGACCGAGGAGAGCGGGTACTTGGCGCCCACCAGATCCCACGGGTCTTCCTGCAGCTGCTTCATGCCGAGGGAGATGCGGTGGGTTTCCTTGTTGATCTTGATGACCTGAACCTTGACGGTTTCGCCGATCGACAGGATCTCGGAGGGGTGGTTCACACGGCGCCAGGCCATGTCGGTGACGTGCAGCAGGCCGTCAACGCCGCCAAGGTCAACAAACGCACCGTATTCGGTGATGTTCTTGACCACACCGTCGACCGCCTGGCCTTCGGACAGGTTGCCGATGACTTCGGCGCGCTGCTCGGCGCGGGACTCTTCGAGGATCGCACGGCGCGACACCACGATGTTGCCGCGGCGGCGGTCCATCTTCAGGATCTGGAACGGCTGCTTCAGACCCATCAGCGGGCCTGCGTCGCGCACGGGGCGCACGTCAACCTGCGAGCCGGGCAGGAAGGCCACGGCGCCGCCGAGGTCGACAGTGAAGCCGCCCTTGACGCGGCCGAAGATCGCGCCTTCGACGCGCTGATCGTCTGCGTAGGCTTTTTCCAGGCGGTCCCAGGCTTCTTCGCGGCGGGCCATCTCACGGGAGATGACGGCTTCGCCGCGGGCGTTTTCTGCCGAGCGCAGGAAGACTTCCACTTCGTCGCCGACTGCGATTTCAGCAGCTTCGCCGGGGTTTGCGAATTCTTTCAGATCAACGCGGCCTTCCATCTTGTAGCCGACGTCGATGATGGCCTGGCCGGCTTCGATCGCCAGCACTTTGCCTTTGACAACCGAACCTTCGTCCGGAGTGTCCATTTCGAAGCTTTCGTTCAGGAGGGCTTCGAATTCCTCCATCGATGCGTTTTGAGCCATGAGGTCTCAGGTTTCCTTTTCAAACGGTTTTTCTGGCCGGGCGGTTGTCTCCACCGGTCTCGATTCAGCAGTGCAGGGCGTGGCCCGGAACCCATCTGATCAAACAAACACAAAGGGCCGAGGTGTTCCCCAGCCCTGCTCAGATGCGCCATCCGGACGTTGGCCGCCCATGTACTGACAGCGCGCTGTGTAAGTGGATTCTGGGCCTGAGGCAAGCCCCTTGCGGGACCTGCACCGGGCTTGGGCGGGCTTACGCGATCTCGGTCACGAAGCTCTCGCGGGGTTTGCGGACCTTGGGCAGCGGCAGCAGCCAGTCGCCCTCTTCCTGGCGGTGGCCGAGCGGCAGGAGCAGCACCGACCGCAGGCCCTTTTCGCGCAGGTTCAGGATCTCGTCCACTTTCTCCGGATCGAAGCCCTCCATCGGGGTGCTGTCCACCTCCAGTTCCGCCGCCGCCGCCAGCGCGAAGCCAAGCGCGATATAGGCCTGGCGGGCGGCGTGATCGTGGTTCACCCGTGCATCACGCGGCAGGTACATCGCCTTGAGGTTGGCGTAGTAGTCCCACAGCATCGGGTTGTCGCCGCGCTCTTCTTCCATCTGCCGGGTGACCGCGTCGATGCGCTCTTCGCTGTAGTTGTCCCAGGCCGCAAACACCAGAAGATGCGAGCCGTCGGTGACCTGCGCCTGGTTCCAGGCCACTTTGCGGATCTCGCCGCGGATTTCCGGATTGGTGATCACGAACAGCTCGAACGGCTGCGTGCCGCTTGAGGTCGGCGCCACGCAGATCGCCTCGATGATCTGATCGACCTTCGCCTGCGGCACCGGTTTGGACGGGTCCATCTTCTTGGTGGCGTAGCGCCAGTTCAGCTTCTCGATCAGCGTGCTCTTGGTCATCCTGCGGTCCTTTCGCGGCCCTCTGCGGCCTGTCTCCGGGGGTGGTATAGTTTTGTGACCGGAGATATATTGAGAACCGAAGCCGATACAAGAAGGCACATTTCTGACCCCCGGTATCAAGGAGGGAACCATCATGTCTGAAGCGCAGTGCCCGGAGTGCGGCCGCATCAACGAGGTCCTGTCCCGCGTCGGCGACCGCTGGAGCGTGCTGGTGGTGATTTCCCTCGCGCAATACGGCGTCTTGCGCTTTAACGCGCTGAAGCGGCATCTCGGCATCTCCCAGCGGATGCTGAGCCTCACCCTGCGCGAGCTGGAGCGCGACGGGCTGGTGAGCCGCACCTACCACCCGACAATCCCGCCCAAGGTGGAATATGCGCTGACGCCGCTCGGCGAATCCTTCCGCGAGCCGGTGCGCGCGCTCGGCCTCTGGGCGCTGGAGAACCTGCCCGAAATCGACGCCGCCCGCGCCCGCTATGACGCCGCCGCGGCTGAGACAGCGTGACGCGCGGCGCCGCCGTTAGCCCTGCGGCCGCGGGTGGCGCTCCCAGATACCGGCATCGCGCGCCAGCATCGCCGCCTCCGCCGCATCCAGGCGGGCGGCGGCGGCCTCCGGATCGCGGCTGCCGCCCGCCCGGGTCCAGAGTCTCAGCGCCGAGGCCGGGCTCCACGGCAGGCAGGCCGAGGCCAGCCAGCGCCGCAGGGGCGGCGGCAGGGCATCATAGGCTTGCATTGGACTGCCCTCCCGCCGGCGGCGCTTCAGGCGCGAGTTCAGATTGCGCCGGGGCTTGCGGTCAGCCATCGCGCCGCTTTCCTGTACGGCCCGGCAAGGCGGTGACCGGCCATCCACTGTTCTTCACCCCACACCCTCAATGTTATATCATATCACTGGCTGGACGCAGAGATAGCGATGTATCCGGCAACCTGCAAGCCCGGGGACGGGCGCCCCGGGGAAGCAGCCGCCTTCGCGCCTTGCCGGGCGCGGCGGCGGCGCTATCACCGGCTTAGCGGCGAGAGTCCACCACTTCCTTGGCCTTGGCCAGCGCCGCCTCGATGCTGAGTTCGCTGGTGTCGATCAGCACCGCGTCCTCGGCCGGCCTCAGCGGCGCCTCTGCCCGGTTCATGTCGCGGTCGTCGCGCGCCTTTACGTCCGCAAGCACCTCCGCCAGCGAGATTACCCGGCCCGCCTCGCTCAGCTCTGCATGCCGCCGCTTGGCGCGCACCTCGGCGCTGGCGGTGACAAACAGCTTCACCTGCGCATAGGGGCAGATCACCGTGCCGATGTCGCGCCCGTCCAGCACCGCGCCGCCCGCGCGGCGGGCGAAGGCGCGCTGGAAATCGGTGAGTGCTGCGCGCACCGCCGCGATCACCGCCACCTTGGAGGCCGCCTGCGCCACCTCCGCGCCGCGCAGGTCAGGCCGCTCGAGGTCCTCGGGCGTGAGCCCCTCGGCCGCCGCCACCGGTGCAACCCCGTCCAGCATCTTCGCGCCGACCGCACGGTAGAGAAGCCCGGTGTCGAGGTAACTGAACCCGTAATGCGCTGCGAGCGCCCGCGACAGCGTGCCCTTGCCCGCCGCCGCAGGCCCGTCAACCGCGATGGTGAAACTCTCGCTCATGCCCGCTCTAGCTTGGCGCCCAAGCCGCCCATCAGACTCTCGAAGATCGGAAAAGAGGTTGCAATCGGGCTGCCGTCATCGACCGAAACCGGGTTCTGCGCGCCCATGCCCATCACCATGAAGGACATCGCGATCCGGTGGTCGAGGAAGCTCTCGCAGGTTGCCCCGCCCGGCACGCCGTCGATGCCGAGCCCGGTGACTTCCCACCAGTCCTCGCCCTCCTCGACGGTGACGCCGTTGGCGCGCAGCCCCTTGGCCATCGCGTCGATGCGGTCGCTCTCCTTCACCCGCAGTTCCTTCACGCCCGCCATCATGGTCTTGCCGTCCGCGAAGGCCGCGACCACCGACAGCACCGGGTATTCGTCGATCATCGAAGCGGCCCGCTCCGGCGGCACCTCGATGCCCTTCATGTCGGGGGAGAACTTCGCCCGCAGGTCCGCCACCGGCTCGCCGCCTTCCTCGCGCGGGTTCTCGAAGGTGAGATCCGCACCCATGTCCTGCAGCGTGTAGAACAGGCCCGCGCGGGTGGGGTTGAGGCCGATGCCCGGCACCAGAACGTCCGAGCCCGGGGTGATCAGCGCAGCACAGACCGGGAAGGCGGCCGAGGACGGATCGCGCGGCACCGCGATCACCTGCGGCTTCAGCTCGGGCCGGCCGGTGAGGGTGATGACCCGGCCCTCGTCGCTGTCCTCCACGGTGATCTCGGCGCCGAACCCGGCCAGCATCCGCTCGGTATGGTCCCGGGTGGCTTCCTGCTCGATCACAACCGTCTGGCCCGGCGCGTTGAGGCCCGCAAGCAGCACCGCCGATTTCACCTGCGCCGACGGCACCGGCACGGTGTAGCGCACCGGCACCGGGTCGGCGGCGCCCACGATGGTCATCGGCAGCCGCCCGCCGGTGCGCCCCACGGCCTGCGCGCCGAACAGCGCCAGGGGATCGGTCACCCGCGCCATCGGCCGCTTGTTGAGGCTCGCATCGCCGGTGAAGGTCGCAGTGATCGGCGAGGTTGCCATCGCCCCCATGATCAGCCGCACCCCGGTGCCTGAGTTTCCGCAATCAATGACATTGCCCGGTTCGGCAAAACCACCGACGCCGACGCCATGCACCGACCAGCTGCCGCCGCCGTGGTCCACCACTTCTGCGCCGAAGGCCTGCATCGCCTTGGCAGTGTCGAGCACATCCTCGCCTTCCAGCAGGCCGGAGATTTTGGTCTCGCCCACCGCCATTGCGCCCAGGATCAGCGAACGGTGCGAGATCGACTTGTCGCCCGGCACCTCGGCCACGCCGGTCAGCGGGCCGCAGCGGCGCGAGGTCATCGGGATCGGGGTGCCATGGCCGGACATGCGGGCCTCCTCTCTGTCTGCTCGAGAAAGGCTGTTAGCGCATGACGGCGCCTTCGTCCACGGCTTCCTCAGCGACGGCCGGCAACGCACTGATCACGGCCTTGTCCGAGACCCAGCGCAGCCGCAGCGCGCTCCGCCATCGGACGGCCGCGTGCAGCCACCCAGCGGTGGAGGTTTTACGCCCCGCTCCGCGGATCGCGGGGGCATAAGCTGCCGGAACCCTATCCGCGCGCGGGGAGCGCAGCGCGCCGGTCCCTGATACGGCCCCTGATACGGCCGGCGGCCTTCCCTGCACAGGCGGACCCGGGCTCCCCGGCGTTGGCCGGCAGCACTGCGAAGGTTAGCCCAGGCGGCGGAAGGTCAGGTAATGCGGCGTGCGGCCCTCGCGCAACGCCTTCTGCTCGTAGCGGGTGGAGATCCAGTCCCCCCAGGGCTTGCGCCAGTCCTGCGGGCCCTCGGCCAGCCACTCGAACCCCGCTTTCGGAACCTCCTCCAGCGTCTGGCGCACGTAGTCGGGGATGTCAGTCGCGACGCGGAAGATCGCCCCCGGTTTCAGGCAGCGCGCCAGCGGTTCGAGATGCTCCGGGGTCACAAAGCGGCGGCGGTGGTGGCGCTTTTTCGGCCAGGGATCGGGATAGAGCAGGAAGGCGCGCGAGATCGAGGCTGCCGGCAGAACATCCATCAGGTCGCGCGCATCACCGGGGTGGATCGCAATATTCTCCGCCCCCGAATTGCGGATCTTGCCCAGCAGCATCGCCACCCCGTTGATGAACGGCTCGGCGCCAATGATGCCCGCCTGCGGGTTGCCGGCCGCCTGATGAACCAGATGCTCGCCGCCTCCAAAGCCCACCTCAAGCCAGACCTCCCGGCCGCCAAACAGCGCTTCAAGGTCGAGCGGAGTGCGCTCCGGGTTCTCGTCCCAGCCAACCGCGCCGGGGCTCAGCTCGGCGAGGTCTTCGTCCAGATAGCGCTTCTGACTGTCCTTCAGGGTCTTGCCTTTGAAGCGGCCATAGAAGTTACGCCAGGGCGCGCCGCTGGCGTGTTTGCCCGCGGCATTGGCGCGGGCGGACTGGATGCCGGTCCGAGTGCCGGTCTGGGGATCTGGGCTGGGCTGGGCGCCACGGGGCTTCTGGTCGCCGGACATGCGTCTGGCCTCCTGTTCCGGTCATCTGTGCAAGGCTGGCCGCTCCTGTGCCGCAGGACGGGCGGCGGGTCAAGCCGGGAGCGGCGGCAAGGCCCCGCAGGTCAGCGGTGCCGACGCAATGTTTCGCGCACGAAACAACCGGTCAGCACCGCTGACCGGTTCCGCCGCGCCGCAAGGCGCGGCGCCCGGCCCAACCGGTGGCGGGGCGCCCGCAAGGGCGGACTGGCAGACGGGCGGGAGCCCCTTGCCTCATACGGCGAGTCGCCCGTGCCGGTTAGGCCCGGGACGCCTTCCACACCGGCCCCGAAGCCTGCCGTGCCGCCCGTTGCCCTGCATACTGCGGACCAGACAGCCTTCGCGGCGCAAATAGAAAAGGGGCGCGCCCGGCGGGCCGCCCCTTTGCGTGGATCCGGGCCGGAAACCGCCGGCTCAGACCGCCTTTTTCAGCGCCTCGACCAGGTCGGTACGCTCCCAGCTGAAGCCGCCGTCGGCCTCAGGCTCGCGGCCGAAGTGGCCGTAGGCGGCAGTGCGCTGGTAGATCGGCTTGTTCAGCTCAAGATGCGAACGGATGCCGCGCGGGGTGAGGTCCATCACCCGGTCGATCGCCTTCTCGATTGCCGCCGGAGCGACCTCGCCGGTGCCGTGGGTATCGGCGTAGATGGACAGCGGCTTGGAAACGCCGATCGCGTAGGAGAGCTGAATGGTGCATTTTTCGGCCATGCCTGCCGCCACCACGTTCTTGGCGAGATAGCGCGCGGCATAGGCCGCCGAACGGTCCACCTTTGTGGGATCCTTGCCGGAGAACGCCCCGCCGCCATGCGGAGCCGCGCCGCCATAGGTATCCACGATAATCTTGCGGCCGGTCAGGCCCGCGTCGCCATCGGGCCCGCCGATCACGAAGCGGCCGGTCGGGTTCACGTGCCACTCGGTGGCCGCGGTCAGCCAGCCCTCGGGCAGCGATTCGCGGATGTAGGGCTCCACCAGGGCGCGGATGTCGGCGCTGGTCAGGGTCTCGTCCAAATGCTGGGTCGACAGCACCACCGAGCTCACCCGCACCGGCTTGCCGTTCTCGTAGACCACCGAGAGCTGCGACTTCGCGTCCGGGCCCAGCGCCGGCTCGGTGCCGTTCTTGCGCACCTCGGCGAGGCGGCGCAGGATCGCGTGGCTGTACTGGATCGGCGCGGGCATCAGCGCCGGAGTTTCGTTAGTCGCGAAACCGAACATGATGCCCTGGTCGCCGGCGCCTTCGTCCTTGCCGTCGGCAGCATCCACGCCTTGGGCGATATGGGCCGACTGCTCGTGCAGCAGGTTGGTGATTTCGACGGTGGCGTGGTGGAACTTGTCCTGCTCGTAGCCGATGTCCTTGATGCAGGCGCGGGCGATATCCTCGATCCGGCCCATGTAGTCATGCAGCTTGTCCTGGTCGGACAGGCCCACCTCTCCCCCGATGACCACGCGGTTGGTGGTGGCAAAGGTCTCCGCCGCGACGCGGGCTTCCGGCTCTTCCGCGAGGAAGGCATCCAGCACCGCATCGGAGATGCGGTCGCAGACCTTGTCCGGGTGGCCCTCGGAAACCGATTCCGAGGTAAAAGTATAGTTCTTACGGGTCATGAAAGGTGTGCTCCATTGGTTTCTGCCGTGTCACGCCAGGAAGCCGTTGTGACAGGGATCAGGACGCAGTACGCGCAGGCACCGCGCGGGTCAATCATAATCCACCAACAGTTAACCCGCTATGAGCGCCGTGCAAGCCTCTGGCTCCCGAGCACCGTAAAAACTCCGATAACCAGGCAGAGAGTGAAGACCGGCCAGTCGCCGCTGCGGCTGTAAAGTGTGGCGGGAAGCGCAGCAGGCAGGGCCGCGTCGAAATACCCGGCCTCGCCCAGCGCAAGATGCTCGCGAAGGATTCCGTCCGGGGCGATCATTGCCGAGACCCCAGTATTGGCGGCGCGCAGCATCGGCAGGCCTTGCTCAATCGCGCGCATGCGTGCCTGCACCAAATGCTGATAGGGCCCCGACCGCGTGCCGAACCAGGCGTCATTGGTGATCTGCACCAGCATCGCGGGCCGGGCATCTGTGCGCAGATCCTGAGGGAAAACAGCCTCATAACAGATCAGCGGCAGCGCCATGCCGCCCGGCAGCGGCAAAAGCTGTGCGCCCTCTCCCGCGGCATAGCCGGCGCCCGCCTGGGTGGCGAACCCGTGGATGCCGAAGCGCGCCATCATGTCACCGAAGGGCACGTATTCGCCAAAAGGCACCAGATGCGCCTTGTCGTAGGTGCCCTGCACCGCGCCAGTCTCGTCGATCAGCACTGCGGAATTATAGTAGCGCCCCGCCTCCTCGCGCTGGATCCCGAGCAGTACCGGGCTGCCCTGGGCGGCGCCGGCAATCACCGCAAGAGTGTCACCGGCGTGGTTCAGAAGCTGCGGCACGGCGGTTTCCGGCCAGAGGATGAGGTCCGGGCGCGGACCCTCTGCAGAAAAGGCGATCATCCGGCGCACGAAGTCCCAGCGCTGTTCAGGGTGCCACTTCTCGCTCTGCGGCGCGTTGGGCTGAACGATTCGCACCGTGGTGGCGGTATCGGGCGGCAGCGCGGGCGCGGGCAGCGCCAGCACCAGCCCGCCCGCAAGGGCGCCGGGCAGCAGTGCGGCCAGCGGGCGCTGCGGCAGAAGCGCCAGCGGCAGGCAGGCGAAAAGCGTCAGCAGCGCCAGCCCGTGCGGGCCGGTCCAGGCCAGCAGGCCCGCGGCGGGCGTGTCGATCCAGAACTGGCCGAAGGCGGCCCAGGGAAAGCCGGTGAGCAGGTAGGCGCGGGCAAACTCCGCCAGCCCCCAGACCGCCGCCAGCGCCGGCAGCCGCCAGGCGCCGCGGGCAAAGCGCGCCGCGAGGCCAAACGCGAGTCCCCAGTAAAGCGCCAGCCCCGCCGCCAGCAGCACCAGGGCAAAAGGCGCCATCCAGGCGTGGCGCTCGGGGTCGATCTGGAAAGGTTCGATGATCCAGGAGAGGCCGAAACCGAAATAGCCGAGGCCAAACAGCCAGCCCGCCAGCGCCGCTGCGCGGGCCGAGGTCGCGCCAAGCGCCAGACGCCCGGCCGCGGCAAGCGCCAGGGGCACACCCCAGAGAAAATGCCAGGGCGCCAGGGCCAGCGACAGGAGCGCGCCGCCCCCAAAGGCTAGCGCAGCCGGCGCCAGGCGAAGCCGGCGGGCGGCCTGCCGCAGCCCCACTGCGGTCATGCAGCGGCGTCCGGCAGCCGCACCCGGAGCCGCTTGATGCGGCGGGCATCGGCATCCATTACTTCGAACTCGGGGCCCTCGGGATGTTCGATCACCTCACCCCGGACAGGCACCCGGCCCGACAGCATGAAGACCAGCCCGCCGAGCGTGTCGATCTCTTCCTCGTCAACGTCATCGTGGCTGGTCAGCGAGCGGCCGATTTCGGATTCGAACTCCGCCAGCGGCGTGCGCGCTTGGGCGATGTAGCAGCCGGGCTTTTCCTTGTACCAGGTCTGGTTCTCGCCGCTGTCGTGCTCATCCTCGATCTCGCCCACCACCTGTTCGATCAAATCCTCGATGGTGACGAGCCCGTCGACGCCGCCGTATTCGTCGATCACCAGGGCCATATGGCGGCGTTCGGCCTGCATCTTGGTGAGCAGGACGCCAATCGGCATCGACGGCGGCACAAAGAGGAGCGGGCGCAGCATCTGCGCGAGGTCAAACTCGCTGCCGCCGCCGTTGAAGCCGTGGGTCAGCGCGAAGTCCTTGAGGTGGGCAAAGCCAAGCGGTGTGTCCAGAGTGCCCTCGTAGACTGGCACGCGGGTGAAGCCGCTGTCACGGAAGATATCCGCAAGCTCTTCCTTGGCAGCGGTGACCGGCGCGGCAATGATCTCCGCCGAGGGGATGGCCACATCTTCTACCCTGAGCCGGCGCAGATTGCCGATGCCCGGCGGCACGTCGCCTGCCGGAGCGGGGGATGTGTCTTCCGCGGCTTCCTCTGGGGCATCCGGGCTGAGCGCGCCGATCAGCCGCGTCCAGATGCCTGTCCTTTCAGGGGGCGGCATGTCATCCTCTGCCACGCCGTCGATGCTGTGCAGCGCGCTTTGCGCCGCGTTAGAACTGCCTTCTATGTCGCCCATTGATCCTATCCAAATGCCCCGGTCAGGGGGCGTCCTATCCCTTATATGGGTCAGGGATACCCAGTTTGCCAAGTAGCAGAACCTCAAGTCCTTCCATCCGGGCTGCATCCCGGTCACGGATGTGATCGTAGCCGAGAAGATGCAACAACCCGTGAACGGTCAGATGGCGGATGTGGTCGGCCAGCGGCTTGCCCGCTTCGGCCGCTTCGCGGGCGCAGGTCTCATAAGCCAGCGCGATGTCGCCAAGCGGAATTTCGCCGGTGAAATCAGGCTCCGGCGGCAAGGGTTCGCCGCCTTCCTCTTCCGCGGCCAAGTCCTCCGCGGGCCAGCTCAGCACGTTGGTGGGCGCAGGCTTGCCGCGGAACTCGGCGTTGAGCACGGCGATTCGCGCGTCATCGCAGGCCAGCAGCGAGATCTCGCAGGCCTCCGGGTCGAGCCCGTGGTGGGTCAGCACAGCAGCAATGGCTTCCTCGGCCAGCGGCTCAAGGCCGGCATCGAGCCAGCGGTCGTCTTCGATGGTAATGTCAATCGTCATGGATCGCTTCCGGAAGCGGGGGCCGCCCCCCGCACCCCCGGAGTATTTTCGGCAAGATGACAGGCGCGCGGCGCACCGGCGGTGTCAGGCTCGGACGCGGGGCCAGGCGGGTGCGGCAGGTCAGGCCGGTTTGGCGTCGGCGTCATAGGCCTCGATGATGGCGGCGACAAGCGGGTGGCGGACCACGTCGCGGGCGGTGAAATAGTTGAAGCTGATCTTGCCGATCGGCTTCAGCAGGCGCTCGGCATCGGCCAGCCCCGACTGCGTGCCGCGCGGCAGGTCGATCTGGGTGCGGTCGCCGGTGATCACCATGCGCGAGCCTTCGCCCAGACGGGTGAGGAACATCTTCATCTGCATCGTGGTCGCATTCTGCGCCTCGTCCAGCACCACGAAGGCATTGGACAGCGTGCGCCCGCGCATGAAGGCCAGGGGGGCGATCTCGATGCGCTTTTCCTCGATCAGCTTGGCCAGCTGCTTGCCGGGCAGGAAGTCGTTCAGCGCGTCGTACAGAGGCTGCATATAGGGGTCGACCTTGTCCTTCATGTCGCCGGGCAGGTAGCCGAGCTTCTCCCCCGCTTCCACCGCCGGGCGCGAGAGGATGATGCGGTCGACATGGCCGGTAATGAACATCGAGACGCCGACGGCGACGGCGAGATAAGTCTTGCCGGTGCCCGCGGGGCCAATGCCGAAGGCGAGTTCGTGCTCGAAAAGCGATTGCACATAGGCCTTCTGCGCCTCGGTACGCGGCTCCACCAGCTTCTTGCGGGTCTTGATCTCCACCCGGCCGCCGCGGAACATCTGCAGCTGGCCGTCGGGTTCGGCGCTGTCCGCTTCCGGGCTCATGCGCAGCTCGCGGTCGATGTCGCCGGTTTCCACGCTGCGGCCGGACTCCAGCCGGTCGTAAAGCGCGGCCAGCACGCCCGCCGCCTGTTCCCGCGCTGCATCCTCCCCCATCACCGAGAGCTGGTTGCCGCGGCGCACGATCTGCACGTCCAGTTTCTGTTCGATGTCCGCCAGGTTGCGGTCGTATTCGCCGCAGAGGTCGATCAGCAAGCGGTTGTCGGGAAATTCCAGCAGCACTTCGTGGGTGGCGGTCTGGTCTTGCGCGTCATTCAGGGCACCGATGGCCAAGCTGATCTCCTCAGTCCGGGGTTATGCTTCCAGTTTGCCGCCGCCTTGGCGATAGCGCAAGCGGGGCCTGAGCAATTTTCACGATGCTGAAACAAAACGGCCGCCCGGGGTGCGGGCGGCCGTAAGCCATTGGGCAGCCAAGTGTGCTGCCCGGGCAGCGGGACCGTGCCGGATCAGATCGGGTCGGCGAAGGTGGAGCCTGCCTTGAACGGTCCTGTGGCCACGTTGCGCGGCAGGTTGCTGTTGCAGACCGGCTTGCCATCCGGCGTGCGGCGCAGGTCGGCGTAGCCTTCCAGCCCGTCGTCGATGATCCAGTGCTCGCAGCCGCGCGGATCGACCCAGATGCCCGCGGTCAGCCGCGAGAGATCCTGGGACTGGCCGTCGGCAAGGTGGCGGTCGAAGGTTTTGTCCAGCGCTGGCGAGCAAGCAGTGAGGACGGTGGCGGCGGCCAGCGCGGCGGCGGCTTTCACGGTGTTCATCTTTGCTTCCCTCTCAGCGCAGGCAGTAGATTTCGACGCGGCGGTTTTGCGCCATGTTGGCGGCACTGGTGTTCGGCACCCGCGGGTCGCGTTCGCCATAGGCGCGCACCTCGGCGATCCGGGCGCCGGTGGTGCGGGCAACCGCGGCCACCGCATCGGCGCGGCGCTGCGACAGGCGGACGTTGTATTCATCCGAGGCGCGGCTGTCGGTGTGGCCCGCGATCACGAAGGCGCGGGCATTGCCGGCCTGCGCCTTGCGGAAGAACTCCTGCAGGCGGGCGCGGCCTGCGGCGTTGATCTGGTGCCGGTCGGTGGCGAAGAACTGATCCGCGGGCATCACCCCGCAGATGCTGCCGCGGCGGCAGACCGGCTTGCCGTCCGGGGTGACATGCGGGGTCATGAAACCTTCGGAGCCGTCGTCCATCACCCAGTGCTCGCAGCCGTCGGGATCGACCCAGATGGTAGGCACGTAGCGCTCGCCCTTGATCACGCGCTTTTGCGGCTGCGCGGCCGGCTCCTGCGCCGCGGCGGGTGCGATGGCGATGCTCAGCGCCGCCGCGGCAACGGCGAAAACGGCGGCCGCCTGTTTCGCTTTGAATGTCAACAAATCCCCAATTCCTTCCCCTAAGTTCCCCGGTAGGCACAAGCCATCGAGCTGCTTGCGTTTAGGCCATCAGCGCCAAAGTAGCTGGATCTGATGGCATTTACCCGCAAAATAATGCGCATTTTCAGGGCAGATTAGACGCAGACCGGGAACAGAGGGAGAGGTCCGCGGCAATTGTCGCGGCAAGCGATGCAATACGGACCCACCCGGCTGCCGAGAGCCAGTGGCACGCCCGCCCCCGGGAAGAGAAAGCGGCGGCTCGCGGCCGGCCCGGGCCAGCCGCGGCGCCCCGGGCAGCCGCCTCAGGCGGTCAGTTCGCCCGCCAGCGAATTGGCGCCCGAGGAGACAATCCTCACCCGGCGCAGATCGCCGGCGGCCGCATCGCAATCGGCCACATGCACCGCGTGCAGGTAGTCGGATTTGCCGACCATCTGCCCGGGCAGGCGGCCCGGCTTTTCGAACAGCACGCCGACCTCGCGGCCGACCATGCTGTCCTGCACCGCGCGCTGCTGGCGGGTCAGGAGAGCTTGCAGCCGCTGCAGCCGGTCATCCGCCGCGGCCGGGTCGACCTGCGGCCGCTCCGCAGCCGGGGTGCCGGGGCGGGTGGAGTACTTGAAGGAATAGGCGGTGCCGTATTTGACCTCCTCGACCAGTGCCATCGTGGCCTGGAAATCCTCTTCGGTTTCTTCCGGGAAACCAACGATGAAGTCGCCCGAGATCAGGATGTCGGGACGGGCCGCGCGGATGCGTTCGATCAGGCGGATGTAGCTTTCCGCGGTGTGGGCGCGGTTCATCCGCTTCAGGATCTTATCCGAGCCGGACTGCACCGGCAGGTGCAGGTACGGCATCAGCTTCGAGCAGGTGCCATGCGCCTCGATCAGATCGTCCATCATGTCGTTCGGGTGCGAGGTGGTGAAGCGGATGCGCTCCAGCCCGTCGATCTTGTCGAGCTGCCAGATCAGCTGCGCCAGGGTCACGTCGCCATCCGGCCCGGCACCGTGGTAAGCGTTCACGTTCTGGCCCAAAAGCGTGATCTCACGCACGCCGCGCTCCACCAGCTCCTGCGCCTCGCGCAGGATGCGGTCCGCGGGCCGCGAGACCTCAGCGCCGCGGGTATAAGGCACGACGCAGAACGCGCAGAACTTGTCGCAGCCTTCCTGCACGGTAAGGAAGGCGGTGGGGCCGCGCTTGGCCTTGGCGCGGGCCTTCAGCGTTTCGAACTTGTCGTCCTCGGGGAAGTCGGTGTCGAGCACCTTTTCCCCTTCGCGCGCCCTGGCTTCCATCTGCGGCAGACGGTGATAGCTCTGCGGGCCGACCACCAGGTCGACCAGCGGCTGGCGCCGCATGATCTCCTCGCCCTCGGCCTGGGCGACGCAGCCTGCAACGCCGATCTTCAGGTCCGGCTTCTCCGCCTTCAGCCCCTTGAAGCGGCCGAGCTCGGAATAGACCTTCTCCGCCGCCTTTTCGCGGATGTGGCAGGTGTTGAGCAGGATCATGTCGGCGTCATCGGGCGTCTGCGTTTCCACATAGCCCTCGCCGCCCAGCGCCTCGGCCATGCGTTCGCTGTCGTAGACATTCATCTGACAGCCATAGGTCTTGATAAACAGCTTCTTCGGGGCGCTCATGGGGGTCTGCCTTCACCTGTGTGCGGATCAGCGGCCTGCCATACAGGCAAAGGGCGCCGCTTGCAATCGGCGCCGGATTACCCGATTTTGGCTGCAAAGGCCAGCGAAGGCCGGCAAATGCAGGGGCAGGCAGGCATGCGGTATCCGTCGCTCGGCGACTTCCTGAAGCGCGGCAAGGCCTTGCTGGAACGCGGCCCGGTAGCGCTGATCCTGGCCGAGGACGAGGTGGAGACCGCCTCCACCCTGCGCCACCACCTGGAGCGCGGATTTCGGACGGTGGCGGTGCTGATGCCAGAGAGTTTCGCGCTGGAGGCGGAGCTTGCCGCGCGCGTCCACCGCATCACCTTCGACAGCAGCGCGCCTGCGGCGGCGATACGGGCCGTGAACGCGGTGATCCGGGCAGCGAAGCCGGGCTGCTGGCTCTACTACTGCTATAATGCGGAATACCTGTTTTACCCGTTCTGCGAGACCCGCAGCGTGGGAGAGATGCTCGCCTTCCACAGCGAGGAGCGGCGCGATGCGATGCTCACCTACGTGGTCGACCTCTACGCGGGCGATCTCACGGCAAACCCAAGCGGTGTGTCGCTTGGGGATGCCTGCCTGGACCGCTCGGGCTATTATGCACAGTCCCGCCCCGACCCGGAGACAGGCCGGCCGCTGCCGCGGCAGATGGATTTCTTCGGCGGCGTGCGCTGGCGCTTCGAGGAGCACATCCCGAAGGCCAGCCGCAAGATCGACCGGGTAGCACTGTTCCGGGCCAGGCCGGGCCTCAGGCTTCTGGAGAACCACACCTTCAATGAACCCGAGTACAACACCTACGAATGCCCCTGGCACCACAACCTGACGGCTGCGATCTGTTCCTTCCGCACCGCCAAGGCGCTGAAGCGCAACCCAGGTTCCACCTTCGGGATCGAAACCTTCCGCTGGCACAATTCGGCGCCTTTCGAATGGCACTCCCGCCAGCTCCTGGATCTCGGGCTGATGGAGCCCGGGCAGTGGTTCTGAGCCCGGTGCGGTCTGCCTGACGCCCCTCTGCCCCGGGCGCTTTCACGCTTTCCTCACGCATCGTGACCGGCACCGCGGTTGATACAGCCCTTCCGCAAGCTAGGCTTATCGGCGAGCCAAGCCCAGCCGGGACCGGAAAAACCCAGGAAGGACGCCCGCATGCAAGATCTCTCCCCCGCCCCGCATCTGCGCTCCGCGGATGCAGAGCCCGGCGCGCAGGAGCTGCCCGATCTGCCGGACCACCCGCCCCGCTTGGCCGAGCGCCTGCTGCACCGCTTCGCCCGCTTTCTGCCGCTTGCCTTCTTCCGCCGCCCGCCCAAGATCATCATCATTGACGCCACCAACAGCTGCAACCTGCGCTGCCCGGTCTGCCCGGTGACCTTCGCGATGTCGCGCAAGCGCGGAATGATGAAGCCGCATGTGTTCCGCAAGATCATCGACGACTTCAAGGACCAGCGCGAAAAGCCCGCGATCTACTTCAGCTTCTCCGGCGAGCCGACACTGCACCGCGATCTGCCGGACTTCATCGCCTATGCCCATGACAGCGGCCACGACACGTATCTGTCGACCAACGCCACCCGCCTTACGCCGGAGATGAGCGAACGGCTGATCCGCTCCGGCCTCGGCCGGGTGAATCTCTGCATGGATGGCTTCTCCAAGGAGGCGCAGGAGGCCTACCGGGTCAACTCCGACTTCGATCAGGTCAAAACCAATATCGAAACCTTCCTGAGCCTGAAGCGCGAGATGGGCTGCAGGACGCCCATCACCGTGCTG
Organism: Cribrihabitans neustonicus; assembly: GCF_048820895.1. Classification (NCBI taxonomy): domain Bacteria; kingdom Pseudomonadati; phylum Pseudomonadota; class Alphaproteobacteria; order Rhodobacterales; family Paracoccaceae; genus Cribrihabitans; species Cribrihabitans neustonicus. The sequence goes on along the minus strand of NZ_JBMERQ010000002.1, from coordinate 757,613 downwards.
CAGACCCTTCTCACCAGCTACTCCGAGCCGCAGATGGAAGAAATGGAGGCCTGGGCGCGCGAGGCAGGCTTTGACCGGGTTCGGTTCAAGACCTTCTCGATCGGCTCCTACACCTCCGCCGACCAAAAGCGCGAGTTCGCGCATTTCCTGCCGCGCGCGAAGGAGCTGCGCCGCCACCCCCGCCACACCAGCCACGCGCTCTGCACGGTGCCGCTGTTCCAGTCGGTGGTGTTCTGGAACGGCGACCTGGGCCTCTGCTGCATCGACTACGACCAGGTGATCCAGCTCCCGAACGTGGAGCGCGACGGCTTCCTCGCCGCCTACCGGTCGGACGAGGCCGCCCGCGCCCGCAAGCGCGGCTTCCTGAAGCAATTCAGCATCTGCAAGACCTGCTCTTTCTCCAATGCCGAGAACATGGGCATCCGCCGCGACCTCAAGACCTGATCACGCGCCCGAACCGGCCTGCCCGCTTCCTCTTGCCCAAAATATCCCGGGGGTGAGGCTCAATGGGCCGAGGGGGCAGCGCCCCCTCCCCTTGCCACGAAGCCCCGCACCCCCGATGCTTCCGGTCAATCACACTCGGACCACGGCAAGAGCGCGCATGAAAATCATCTTCTCCCGCAAGGGTTTCGACAGCTCCTCCGGCGGCGGCCCCTCGCCCATCATCGGCGGCGTGCCGGTCAGCCTGCCGATCCCGGGTGCGGCGGGGGAGCCCTATTGCTTCGGGGATCTCAGCCACCCCGCGGGCGGCCCGCTTGCCCCTCTGGCAGAGCAGCACGGCAAGGGCGGGCTCACCGCGCGCCACCCCGCGCATCACGACCCGCAGATCCCCTGGACGCCGGGCCCGGCGGTGCTCGGCCAGCAGGGGGCGGCGCAGGCGCATTTGGTGAACCAGGGTGTGGGGCCGGGGGACGTGTTTGTCTTTTTCGGGCTGTTCCGCGATTTCTCAGCCCCGCGGGAAGATCCGGACGCCCGCCCGCATCACCGGATATTCGGCATGATGCGCGTCGCAGAACTCATCCACCCAGGCGCGGAGGGTGCGCCCGGCCGGTGGCGCAGCTACGGCCTTCCCGGCCCGCATCCGCATACCGACCGGCCGCGAAGCCTCGCCAACAACGCGCTCTGGCTGGGGGAGGGCCGGCTTGCGCGCAATACCTCCCCTGACCTGCGGCTCACCGTGCCCGGCGCCAGCCCCTCGCTCTGGCAGGTGCCGGAATGGCTGGTGCGGCACGGGCTGAGCTATCACAGCAAACCGGAGCGCTGGCTGGAGGGCAACCGCTTGCAGATCGCTTCCCGCGGGCAGGAGTTTGTCTGCGATGCGGGCGATGACCCGGCGGCGGCGGATTGGGCAGCGGCGCTCTGGGCGCTTCTGGGAGAGGCGGCGAAGCCGGCCTGAACCGGCCTGTCAGCGTTGCAGCAGCAGCGGGAACCAGTCCTCGCGCAGGCGCTGGCCCGCACTCATGCCATGTCCGGGAAACGGCGGCGAGGTCGGGCCCGGGCGCTCCACATAGCGCGCATCATCACCCACCAGCCGCAACGAAAACGCCCGGCGGCGGGTGCTGCTTGTGTTGCCGCGCGCGCCGTGCAGGGTGCGGAAGTTGAAGGCCACCGCATCGCCCGGCTGCATCGCGTATTCGCGGATCTCCATGCCCTCTGCCTCCGGGTCGGGGACCGGCATGTATTGGCCCTCGTCGGCAAAGAACCCTTCTTCGGAAACCCAGCGGGTCGGCAGCACTTCCTTTTCCCAGCGGTGCGAGCCCGCGACGCAGCGCAGCGTCGCCTCCTCCACCGCATCGAGCGGCGACCAGAAGCTGATGGTCTGCTGGCCTTCGACGAAGTAATAGGGCCCGTCCTGGTGCCAGGGCGTCGGCATCGAGGTGCCGGGCTCCTTCACCAGCACGTGGTCGTGGAACATCTGCACGGTGGAGGATTGCATCAGGTCTGCCGCGACCTCCGCCGCGGGCGACGCTTCGATGGCCTGCGCGAACTCCGGGATGCGGGTCCAGTTGCAGTAATCGTCAAAGAAGCGCCCGGTCTGGCCTGCCTTTTCGTTGTTGGAGGCATAGGGCCCCGGCTGCGCCATATTGGCGGCGACCCCGTCGCGCAGCAGTTCGACCTGGCCGGCAAACAGCCCGCGGATCAGCACCACGCCGTCGCGCTGGTAATCCTCGACGTGGCTTTGGGTGATGAGGGGGTGAACCATGGGCGGCCTCCGGATGGCGATTGCTGCGAATGCGATGCGTCCTTCCTGCCCCGGCGCCAGGCATAGTTTCAAATCATATCTTTCTAATATACCCTTCTGCCCATGTTATACCTCACCCTGCGCCACTACGAATATGTCTGCGCGGTTGCGCGCCATGGCAGCCTGTCGGCGGCGGCGCATGCGCTGCATGTGAGCCAGCCTGCGCTTTCCGCCGCGCTCACGCGGATCGAGGCGCGGCTGGGCCATGCGCTGTTTTTGCGCCGCAAGGGCGCGCCGCTGGCGCTGACGCCGCAGGGGCGGGCCTTTGCCGCGCGGGCGCAGGCGCTGGTGGATGAAGCGGCGCGGCTGGAGGACCCGGCGGGTGCGGCGGAGGGGGCGCAGAAGCTCGTGCTTGCCTGTTTCAGCGATCTGGCGCCCTTCCTGCTGGCCCCGGCCTTGAAGGCGCTGCGGGAGGCGCTGCCCGGCACCGAGGTCACCTGGCGCGCCTGCGGGTTCGAGGCGCTGATCGGCGCGCTCACCCGCGGCGAGGCGGATCTGGCGCTGAGTTATGACCTGGGGCTGGATGCGGGATTCGACCGGGTGGAGCTGGAGCGTATTGCGCCGCACGCGCTGGTGCCGCCCGGGCATGCCCTGGCGGCGCAGGCAGATTTGAGCCTCGCCGAGCTGGCCGCGCATCCGCTGGTGCTCTCGCAGGAGGGGCTTTCGGTGCAGCACATGCTGGGCCTGTTCAAGGCCGAAGGTCTGGTGCCTAAGATCGCCCACCGGGCGGAGACGCTGGAGCTGTTGCGCAGCCTGGCCGCCAATGGCGAGGGCGCGGGGCTGAGCTACAGCTTGCCGCCGGGCGGAACGAGCTATGACGGGAAGCCCTTGCGGGCGGTGCCGGTGCGCGACGAAGTTGCGCGGGAGCCGGTGATTCTCGCGACCCACGCCGATCTGGCCGCCACTGCTCCGGCGCGGCAGGCCTGTGCGGTGCTGAAGCGGAGCCTGCCCAGCTTGCGCTCAGCGCTTGCGCAGGCGGATTACCACGTCGACTGAGGCGATCTCCATCCCCTCGGGCGCTTCCGGCAGCTTGTGGATCACCAGGTCCTGCGCGGGCGCGTCGCTCACCCGGTTTTCGTCTTCCCAGAAGAAGTGCGGATGGTCGTGGGTGTTGGTGTCAAAGTAACTTTTCGACCCGTCGAGCGGGATTTCCTGCAGCACGCCCGCGTCGCAGAAGGCGCGCAGCGTGTTGTAGACCGTGGCCAGGGAGACCGCGGCGCCCTTGGCCTTGGCGGCCTCGAACAGGCTTTCGGCGGTGATATGGCGGTGCTTGCCGTCGCCGACCAGCAGTTCGGCCAGCGCCACCCGCTGCCGGGTCGGGCGCAGGCCGGCTTCGGTCAGCCAGCGGGTTGCCGTATCTTCGCTGTTTGGCGTCATGAGCAGGTCCTGCCTCGCGTTGCTGACCGTATATATAGGGCCGTCGGACCCGGATTTTCAAATGAAATTCATTTGCAGCTGCCGCACGCCCGGGGCGTCAACAGTGCGCCAACCTGTCCCAGCTGCCCTTGCAGGACCCTCGGGCCGGGTGCTACAGGGAACCTGATATTCAAACCGGATCCCCGTATCCGCACCGGACCCCAGCAGGAGATGCGCCCGAATGGCCGACTACCCCAGCAGCTTTGACAAAGACGATTTGCTGAAATGCGCAAGGGGCGAACTGTTCGGACCCGGCAATGCGCAGCTTCCAGAACCGCCGATGCTGATGATGGACCGCATCACCGAGATCAGCGCCGACGGCGGCGAGCATGGCAAGGGCCATGTGATCGCCGAATTCGACATCACGCCGGACCTGTGGTTCTTCGAGTGCCACTTCCCCGGCAACCCGATCATGCCGGGCTGCCTGGGCCTGGACGGCCTGTGGCAGCTCACCGGCTTCAACCTGGGCTGGCGCGGCTGGCAGGGCCGCGGCTATGCGCTTGGCGTGGGCGAAGTGAAGCTCACCGGCATGGTGCGCCCGGACCGCAAGATGCTGACTTACCGGGTCAACTTCACCAAGGCCGTGCAGACCCGCCGCCTGACCATGGGCGTGGCCGATGGCATCGTGGAAGCTGACGGTGAGGTGATCTATCAAGTCAAGGACATGAAGGTGGCGCTGTCGGAGAGCTGACCGGCAGCTGACGGTATGCTGACTGGCCGCCGCCGCATTCACATTACAGAAAACAGGAGAGCGCACATGCGTCGCGTCGTCGTCACCGGATTGGGGATCGTCTCCTCCATCGGGAACAATGCCGAAGAGGTTCTCGCCTCTCTGAAGGCCGGCAGATCCGGCATCGAGGCCAGCCCGGAAATGGCGGAGCACGGCTTCCGCAGCCAGGTGGCCGGCACGCTCAAGATCGACGTGGCCCAGCACGTTGACAAGCGCACCCTGCGGTTCATGGGCCCGGGCGCGGCCTATGCCCATATCGCGATGAGCCAGGCAATCGCCGACGCGGGCCTTTCCGAGGATCAGGTGGTGAACGAGCGCACCGGCCTTGTGGCAGGCTCCGGCGGGCCGTCGACCTCGGCTATGTTCTCGGCGCATCAAACGGTGCTGAAATCCGGCGCCACCAAGCGCATCGGCCCCTTCGCGGTGCCCAAGTGCATGTCCTCGACCATTTCCGCGAACCTTGCGACGGCCTTCAAGATCAAGGGCATCAACTACTCGATCACCTCGGCCTGCTCGACCTCGCTGCACTGCATCGGCAACGCCGCCGAGCAGATCATGATGGGCAAGCAGGACGTGATGTTCGCGGGCGGCGGCGAGGAGCTGGACTGGACCCTGTCCTGCCTGTTCGACGCCATGGGCGCGATGTCCTCGAAGTACAATGACACGCCCGAAAAAGCCTCCCGTGCCTTCGACCGGGACCGCGACGGTTTCGTGATCTCCGGCGGCGGCGGCATCGTGGTGCTGGAAGATCTGGACCACGCGCTGGCGCGCGGCGCCAGGATCTATGCCGAGGTGACCGGCTTTGCCGCCACCTCCGACGGGCACGACATGGTGGCGCCCTCGGGCGAAGGCGGCGAGCGCGCGATGCGGCTGGCGCTGCAGAGCGTGCCGGAGGGCCGCAAGGTCTCCTACATCAACGCGCACGGCACCTCGACCCCGGTGGGCGACGTCGGCGAGATCGAAGCCGCGCGCCGCGTTTTCGGCACGGGCCAGGTGCCCCCGGTCTCCTCCACCAAGTCGATGACCGGCCATGCCCAGGGCGCGGCCGGCGCGCTGGAGGCGATCTTCTGCCTCCTGATGCTGGACCAGGACTTCATCGCCCCCTCGATCAACGTCGACACACTCGCCGAAGGCATCGAACCGGGCGAAGTTGCAACCGGGCTGGTGGAAAATGCCGGGCTCGACTCGGTGATGACCAACAGCTTCGGCTTCGGCGGCACCAACGGCTCCATGGTTTTGAGCAAGTACAAGGGATAACGCCGGATGCCAGGAATTCTCACCGGAAAACGCGGCCTGATCATGGGTGTCGCGAACGACCGCTCCATCGCCTGGGGCATTGCCAAGGCGATGCATGAGGCGGGTGCCGAGCTGGCCTTCACCTACCAGGGCGAAGCCTTCGGCAAGCGGCTGGAGCCGCTGGCGGCCAGCGTCGGCTCCGACTTCATGGTGGATGTGGACGTGACCGATGACGCCTCGCTGGATGCAGCATTCGAGCAGCTCGCGGCGCGCTGGGACAGCATCGACTTCGTGGTGCACGCGATTGCCTACTCCGACAAATCCGAGCTGACCGGGCGGTTCCTCAACACCTCCCGCGCCAACTTCAAGAATTCCATGGACATCTCGGCCTATTCCTTCATCGACGTGGCGCGCCGCGCCTACCCGCTGATGCAGGAGAAGGGCGGCAGCCTGATCACGCTCACCTACCAGGGCTCGAACCGGGTAGTGCCGAACTACAACGTGATGGGCGTGGCCAAGGCGGCGCTGGAATCGGCGACCCGCTACCTGGCGAATGACCTTGGGCCCGACGGCATCCGGGTGAACGCGATCTCCCCCGGCCCGATGAAGACCCTGGCCGGCGCCGCGATTGGCGGCGCGCGCAAGACCTTCAAGCACACCGCCCAGAACGCACCCTTGCGGGAGAACGCCACGCTCGAGGCCGTGGGCGGCACCGCGGTCTACCTCGCGTCCGACGCCGGCGCCTGCACCACGGGGGAGATCATCCGGGTCGACGGCGGTTTCCACGTGCTGGGCATGCCGCAGCAGGAGCATCTCTGAGCCGGGGCTGCCCCAAAAGCGGACGGTTTCGAAAGGGCGCCTTCGGGCGCCCTTTTTTTCGCCTCGTGAGGCGATGGGACTGCAGGAATTTACGGACATAAGAGAAACGCCGCGCCTTGCCGCGCGCGAGGGCGATCCGCTCAGATGCAGATGGCGGATTATCCCCGCCCGGTGCGCACGCTTTCCCGATCCGGTGCCAATCCCGGACCAAACCGCCGTCGCGCCGGAAACTGCCCGCGGGGAGGCGGCCTCCCAGCCTTGAGCCGCGCGGGGATGGAGACCGGCACCGGGCTTCACCCGGTCAGTGCCGGGCGCCGCTTATCCTGTTCGACTCGCCGATCCAGCCGGACGCAAAGTCCACCAGAGCGCCATAGGGGCATATCCTGCACTCCGCATGCCCCAGCGTCCCGCGGCCAACCTGGCCAGCTGCCTCGAAAGCGGCGCCGGCTGCGGGGAACAACCGCCCGAGATCGTCAGCCACGTCCGGTGTCTCGATCCACGCCGCATTGCCGGGGCCGGTCTTGAACCGGCGCAGCTTGGTCCGGCGGTACTGGGCAAGGGTTTCGGCGGTATGCAGCGCAGAGCACCTGTTCCACCCCACCCCGATCAGCAGGATCTTCATTTTCCGCCGATGCGCAAGGCGGCCAAGCGGCGTCTCCGGACCAGTAGCCCAGGCCGGGGAATGGGGCTCCGCATACGCCGCGGCATCCTTCCCGTGCAGGCAGATGGATACCGCTGGATGTGAGCTGCGCACGGTTCCCGGCCAGGTCCGGAAGGTCTCTGCAATGATCCCCATGCCGGAGGCCGGAGACCGCAGCGGGTCAAAGCCCGGCACGGCAAGTTCGATGGCGGCGATCTCACCGCGGGAGAGCGTTTCTGAATCGAAGTGCGGCGGGAGGTACGCATCGGATGAGAAGGCCGGCATCCCAAGGAGGCCATCTGGCCCAATCGTCTCCAGCAGAGCTTCGACGATACAGCGCGCGCCTCCGACCACCGGACCGATCGCCCGCGCCGAGGCATGAACAAACAGCCCGTCCCCCTGCGCGACGCCCAGGGCCCGGAGGTCGCGCGCGAGGCTTTCAGCGGAGAGGATCTGGTGCGCCATCCAGCAGAGTGTCGCAGGACCGGCCGGCCGCCGCAACGGTCCCGGCGGAAATGCGGAAATAGCCGCACACCGCCCGGTGTGACAGCTGCGGCACTTCCGGAATCAGGTCAATAACAAGGGAGGCGCCTCCGCGCCCGCGCTGATCGCCGGCCGCGGCAGGGAAATGCCGGCGTGGCCACCCCGCGGCCTGCATCCGGACCAGACCGCAGCGCGGTCTGCCGCGCTGCCCGGCCCAACGGGCGGCGGCGGCCTCCGGCAGGAGGGCGCCGTCCGCCGGACGGGAGTGCCCCGCCGATTTCATGCCGCGCGCTCCGGACGCGCGCTGTCTCAAGCGACCGAGACCAGCTCGACGTCGAAGACCAGGTCCTTGCCCGCCAGGAAGTGGTTGGCGTCCAGCGTCACGGTCTCCTCGGTGACCTCGGCCACGGTGACCGGCAGCACCTGGCCCTCGGGGCTCTGCATCTGCAGCTGGGTGCCGATCTCCAGCGGGATCTCCGCCGGGATGCCTTCGCGCGGGATGGCCTGGCGCGCGTTCGGGTCGGCCGGGCCGTAGGCGTCGGCGCAATCTATGTTCAGCGTCTTCTTTTCACCCGGCTCCATGCCCTGCAGCCCGGCGTCCATGCCCGCGATCACCTGGCCTGCGCCTACGGTGAATTCCAGCGGGTCGCGTCCCTCGGAGCTGTCAAAGACGGTGCCGTCCGTCAGTTTGCCCGTGTAGTGGATGCGCACGGTATCGCCGTTTTTTACCCCGGTCATAAGACCTCCAATCGGTTTTGCTTCGGGTTTCAAAGCAGAGCAGCCTATAGATCATAGCCCGGATGTAAACCCGATTGCCGGGAAGAGCCCGGAGGCGCGGATTGCCGCTGGTGCAGCTGCGGGCTTTTCGCTTAGCCTGCCGCAGGGAGAGCCGCGCCAGCGGAGGGCGGCAAAGAAACAGCACGCACCAGACAGGGAGTATACCGCGCATGCCCATCACCACCTGCATCTTCGACGCCTACGGCACGCTGTTCGATGTCGCCGCCGCCGCACGGCAGGCGGCCGCAGAGCCGCAGTATGCCGCATCACTGGAACGCTGGCAGGCGCTGGCGCAGCATTGGCGGCTGAAGCAGCTGCAATATACCTGGCTGCGCGCGATCACCGGCGCGCATGCGGATTTCTGGCAGGTCACGCAGGAGGGGCTTGACTGGGCGTTGGAGGCCGAGGGGCTGGATGGCGATGCTGCCCTGCGCCAGCGGCTGCTGGACCTCTACTGGCAGCTCGAGGCCTACCCCGAGGTGCCGCAGATGCTTAGGGCTCTGAAGCAGGCGGGCCTGAACACCGCGATCCTGTCGAACGGCTCCCCCGCTATGCTCGATGGCGCGGTGCAGTCGGCGGGGATCGGCGATCTCCTGGACGCTGTGCTTTCGGTCGAAAGCGTGGGGATCTTCAAGCCCGATTCGCGGGTCTACGACCTGGTCGGCCAGCACTTTGGCTGCGCAGCCGGCGAGGTGCTGTTCGTTTCCTCGAACGGCTGGGACGCGGCGGGGGCCACTGGCTACGGCTTCACCACCGCCTGGGTAAACCGCGCCGGGGAGCCCGTGGACCGCCTGCCCTGGCGGCCCGCGCATGTGCTCGAGGACCTCACCGCGATTCCGGACCTGGCAAAGGGGTAAGCGCGGCATGCCGTATTTCGAGAGCTCCGACGGGCTGCGGCTGTTCTACACCGACAGCGGCGCCGACAGCGCGGAGGCCCTGCCGCTCGTCTGTCTTGCGGGCCTCACCCGCGATAGCCGCGACTTCCGCTATTTCGCGCCCCACGCACAAGGCCTGCGGCTGATCACGCTGGACGCCCGCGGCCGCGGCGGCTCTGAGTACGCAAATGACTTCCTCACCTACAACGTGCTGCGCGAGACGCAGGATGCTGTGGAACTGCTCGACCACCTCGGCCTCGCGCAGGCCGCGGTCCTCGGCACTTCGCGCGGCGGGCTGGTGGCGATGACCCTCGCGGCCACCGCGAAGGCGCGGCTCTCGGCGGTGGTGCTGAATGACGTAGGGCCGGTGATCGCCCCCGGCGGCATCGCCCGCATCATCGACTACGTCGGCCGCAGGCCCGCCGCTAGAACCCACGCGCAGGCTGCCGCCACGCTGCAGGCGCTGATGTCCCCGGCTTTTCCGGACGTGCCCCCCGCCCGCTGGCTGGAGGAGGCGCAGGCCTTCTACGACGAAACCCCCGATGGGCTTGCCCTTCGCTACGACCCGAGGCTGCGCGACGCGCTGCTGGCCCAGGCCGAAGCCGGGCCGCCGCCGGATCTCTGGCCGCTGTTCGAGGCGCTCGACGGTCTGCCCTGCGGCGCGCTGCGCGGGGCCAATTCCGATATCCTCGATGCTGACACCTTCGCCGAGATGCAGCGCCGCCTGCCTGGCCTCAAAACCGCCGAGGTGCCGCGCCGCGGCCATGTGCCCTTCCTCGACGAGCCCGAAGCCCTCGCCCTCATCTTTTCCGTGCTGGAGACCGCCCGATGACCTCGCTTGCCATGATCGAAGCCGCCGCAAAGCGGCTCAAGGGCCACGCCCGGCAGACCCCGCTCTTGTCCTCGCCCGACCTCGACGAGATCGCGGGCCGCCGGGTGCTGGTGAAGGCGGAATGCCTGCAGCACACCGGCTCGTTCAAGTTCCGCGGCGGCTGGTCGGCGGTCTCGGCGCTGAGCGAAGAGGCACGGGCGCGCGGGGTGATCGCCTATTCGAGCGGCAACCATGCCCAGGGCGTCGCCGCGGCGGCGCGGGCGCATGGGGTGCCCGCGCTGATCGTGATGCCGGAGGACGCGCCGCGCCTGAAGATCGACAACACCCGCGCGCTGGGGGCCGAGGTGGTGCTTTACGACCGCGCCGGCGGAGAGAGCCGCGAGGCGGTGGGGGCCAGGCACGCCGAGGCGCGCGGGCTCACGCTGATCAAACCCTATGACGATCCGCAGGTGATCGCGGGCCAGGGCACCACCGGGCTGGAGATTGCCGCCCAGGCGGCGGCGGAGGGCGTGACCTCGGGCGACGTTGCCATCTGCTGCGGCGGCGGCGGGCTCTCGGCCGGGGTGGCGCTGGCGCTGGAGGCCCATGCGCCGGGGCTCAGGGTGCGCACCGTGGAGCCCGAAGGTTTCGACGACGTGGCGCGCTCTCTGGCAGCCGGCGCGGTGCAGCACAATGACCGGCCCTCCGGGTCTCTCTGCGACGCGATCCTGACGCCCGCGCCGGGCGATCTGACCTTTCCGGTGCTGCAGCGGCTCTGCGGACCGGGGCTGGCAGTCAGCGACGGGGAGGCGATGCGCGCGGTGGCGCTGGCCTTCCTGCGGCTGAAAATCGTGCTGGAACCGGGCGGCGCCGTGGCGCTGGCGGCGGCGCTGTTCCGTCCAGACGCCTTCGAGGGCGATGCGGTGATTGCCATCGCCACCGGCGGCAACGTGGATCCTGCGTTGTTTTCCGAAGCGCTCTCCCGCCTCCTCTGATCCCCCAAATCCACGAACGGGCGCGATCCGGCGCCGGAAAATTGAGAAATTTTCCGGCCAATTTTCTTGCTTCAAGAAAATTGCCGCCGCCTGCGGCCACCCCCAGGCTTTGCCTCCCGCCGGCGGTGGGGGTAGAGTGCGCGCCAAAGCAAATCAGCGAGGCCATTCATGCAGATCGCAGACCTGGGCGATGTCCGGCTCCACTACCGTACCGACGGCGACCCGGAAGGTGCGCCGCTGGTCTTTGCCAACTCCCTCGGCACCGATCTGCGGATCTGGGACGCGGTGGTGGCCGCCCTGCCCCCGGGCCTGCGCATCATCCGCTATGACCTGCGCGGCCATGGGCTGTCGGATTGCCCGCCTGCGCCGTATTCCATGGGCGCGCTGGTGCGCGATGCCGAGCGGCTGCTCGATTTCCTCTCTGTGCGCGACTGCATGTTCGCCGGGCTCTCGATCGGCGGCATGATCGCGCAGGGGCTCGCGGTGAAGCGGCTTGACCAGGTGCGTGCGCTGGTGCTCTCCAACACCGCCGCCAAGATCGGCACGCCCGCGATGTGGCAGGAGCGCATCGCGCAAGTGCAGGACGGCGGCATGGAGGCGCTGGCCGATGCGGTGATGCAGCGCTGGTTCTCCCGCGCCTTCCTGGAACGGCCCGATCTTGCTTTGTGGCGCAATATGCTGCTGCGGCAGCCGCCCGCGGGCTATGCCGGCTGCTGCGCCGCCATTGCGGGCACCGATTTCTACACACCGACCAGCGGCTTGCGCCTGCCCTGCCTTGCCATCGCAGGCAGCGAGGATGGCGCAACGCCCGCCGATCTGGTGCGCGAGACGGCCGAGCTGATCCCGGGCAGCCAGTTCCACCTGATACGCCGCGCGGGCCATCTGCCTTGCGTCGAGCAGCCGGAGGAATTTGCCGCAAGGCTCACCCGGTTCCTGAAGGAGACCGGGCACATTGGCTGACCTCCTTCTGATCCACGGCTCCTGCCACGGCGCTTGGTGCTGGCGCGAGTTGATCCCGGCGCTGGCGGCGCGCGGCCACGGCGCGCGGGCCATCGACCTGCCGGGCCACGGCGACGGGCGCGATCCGGCCTCCGTCACCCTCGCGGAAACGGCCGAGGCCGTGCGCGCGGCCTCGACGCCGAGGACCATCGTGCTGGGCCATTCCTGGGGCGGCTTCCCGATCTCCGCCGCGGCCGAGCTGGACCCGGGCGCGATGCGCGGGCTCATTTACCTCTGCGCTTATGTGCCGAAGGACGGGATGTCGCTGATCGGTATGCGCAAGGCGGGCCCGCAGCAGACCCTGGGCGGCGCGACGGTAAAGAACGCGGCGGAAACCGCCTACAGCTTCCGGGCGGAGACGGCGCCGGAACTGTTCTACCACGACTGCCTGCCCGAGGCCGTGGCCGACGCGCTGGAGCATATCTGCCCGCAGCCGATCCGGCCTCAGGACACGCCCATCGCGCTTGGCAAAAATTCTGCAAGCGTGCCCAAGGCCTACATCCGCTGCACCGGCGACCGGGTGATCCCGCCGGAATACCAGGCCCAGATGGCGGCCGGGCTGCCGCCCGCGATGGTGCATGATTTCAACACGTCGCATTCGCCATTCTTCGCGGACCCGGAGGGGCTGGCGGCACTGATCACACAGATAGTGAAGGACCTCTGATGCCAGGATCACTTTTCGACAGCCAGCTCTATGGCGGGCTTTTTGATTGCGGCGAAGCGGGGCGGCTGTTCTCGGACGCGGCGGAGCTGCGTGCCATGCTGCTGGTCGAGGGCGCGCTGGCGAAGGCGCAGGGGGCCGCCGGTGTGATCCCGCGGGAGAGCGCCGCGGCGATTGGCCGGGCGGTGATGGAGATCGCAATTGACCCCGGCGTGCTGAAGGCGCCCGCGGCGCAGAACGGCGTCCCGGTGCCCGGGCTGGTCGCCGCCCTGCGCGCCGAGATGAACGCGCCGGAACATGCGCAGTACGTGCATTGGGGCGCCACCTCGCAGGACATCATGGACAGCGCGCTGATGCTGCGGCTGCGTCAGGTGCTGGCGCTGGTGGAGGCGGACCTCTCCTCTGCCGTGCGGTCGCTGGGGGCGCTGGCAGAGTTGCACGCCAGCCTGCCGATGCCCGGGCGCACCTACGGCCAGCATGCCACTCCCACCAGCTTTGGGGCGGTGGCGGCGGGCTGGGGGACGCCGCTTCTGGCCCTGATCCAAGAGCTGCCTGCCCTGCGTGAATCCTGCCTCCTGGTGTCGCTCTCTGGGGCTGCCGGTACCGGCAACGCGCTGGGGCCGAAGGCGGCAGAGCTGCGCGCGGCGCTGGCGAAGGGGCTGAACCTCGGCGATCCCGGCCGCAGCTGGCATACCGACCGCACGCCCATCCTGCGTATCGCGGACTGGCTGGTGCGCGCAGGGCTGGCGCTCGGCAAGCTGGGCGAAGATTGCACCGCGCTGGCCCAGACGGGAATTGCCGAGGTTTCGCTGGGCGGGGCGGGGGCGTCCTCCACCATGCCGCAGAAGCAGAACCCGGTGGCGCCTGCCGTGCTCACGGCGCTGGCGCGGCAGGAGGCGGGGCTGCTGGCGACCCTGCAGGCTGCGGCGATGCAGCAGCACCAGCGCGACGGCGCCGCCTGGTTCACCGAGTGGCTGTGCCTGCCGCAGATCGTGCTCGGCACCGCTGCCGCCGCGCGCGCCGGGGCCGCGCTTTGCAAAGACCTGCAACCGCGCCCCGAGGCGATGGCCGCCGCACTGGACGGGCATCAGGGCCTGATCCATGCCGAGGCGCTGAGCTTCGCGCTCGCCGCCGCCATGCCAAGGCCGGAGGCGCAGGCCGAGGTCAAGCGCCTCTGCCAGGAGGCCGCCGCAACCGGCGCATCCCTGAAAGAGCTGGCGCAGGCGGCGCATCCTGGTCTTGATACCGAGGCGCTGTTCGACCCGGCCCGCCAGCTTGGCCTCGCGCCGCAGGAAGCCAAGGACTTCGCGGCAAAGGCGCGCGTGCTCAAGTCCGCCGGGGGCTGAGCCCCGGGGCTGCCCTGGCGCAGTCACCGCATAAACGCAGGAAAGCGCCGCAGATGCGCCGGTTTCCTGCTTGCAGCCGCGCGCCCGCCGCGCCACCCTGCCGCCAAACAGGGAGGTGTTCATGCAGACCATCAAAGCCGCCGTCTGCCGCGCGTTCGGCGCTCCGCTGGAAATCGAAGAGGTATTGCTGGCCCCGCCCGGGCCCGGCGAGGTCGAAGTGACGCTGGACGCGGTGGCGATCTGCCACAGCGACATTTCCTATGCCGAGGGTGCCTGGGGCGGGCATCTGCCAGCCGTCTACGGGCACGAGGCCGCGGGTGTTATCACCGGCCTTGGCGCAAACGTCCATGGCTTCTCCGAGGGCGACAGCGTCGTGGTCACCCTGATCCGCAGCTGCGGCAGCTGCCCCTCCTGCGCGTCCGGCCGCCCGGTGATCTGCGAGACGCCCTACGACGGGGTGAACGGCCCCTTGCAGACCGCGGACGGCGGCGCGCTGGAGCAGGCCATGGCCTGCGGCGCCTTTGCCGAGAAGGTGGTGGTGGACCAGCGCCAGATCGTGAAGATCGCTGCCGATATCCCCAAGGACGCCGCTGCGCTGATCTCCTGCGGGGTGATCACCGGCGTCGGCGCCGCGGTCAACGCTGCCGGGGTGCGCCCCGGGCAGGACGTGGTGGTGATCGGCGCGGGCGGCGTCGGGCTCAACGCGATTCAGGGCGCCCGCATTGCCGGAGCCCGCCGCATCGTCGCGGTCGACATGAGCGCGGAAAAGCTGGAAGCCGCGCGCGAGTTCGGCGCCACCCATGGCGTGCTGGCCTCGGAGGACAAACCCTGGAAGGCGGCGCAGCAGGCGCTTGGCGGCCGCGGCGCGGATGCGGTGCTGGTGACCGTCGGCGCCATCCCGGCCTATGAGCAGGCGCCGCGCTACCTCGCCCGCGGCGGCCGCGCCGTGATGATCGGCATGCCGCATTCCGGCGCCAAGGCCAGCTATGAGCCGGTGGTGCTGGCGGCCGTGGGCCAGGGGCTGATCGGCTCCAAGATGGGTGACGTGGTGATCCAGCGCGACATACCCTGGATGGTCGACCTCTACCAGCAGGGGCGGCTGAAGCTGGACGAACTGATCTCCGGCCGCTGGTCTTTGGAGCAGATCAACGAGGCGATCGCCGACACCAAGACCGGCGCGGCGCGGCGCAACGTGATCCTGTTCGGCGGGTCCGGCGCGAAGGGGGCCTGAGCCATGCTGCGCTTCCTGCTCGACCTCTTCAAGCCGGAGGCGGTGCAACCCGCCCAAGCAACCTCGGACACGTCGATGCTTTTCGCCGGGGAAGAGATCGGCCCCTTCCTGACCCGGCTCGCCAACAATCCCCGCTTTGGCCTGCCCGGAGACCTCGCGGCCTCGGTTGCCGGGGCGCTGCCGGAGCTTGCCGAACAGGAAAGCCGCCGCTGGCGCATCGACGGCGCCTTCGACGGCGCGCCGGCGGAGTTCGGCATCGAAGTGATGATGGAAAGCGGCGGCGAGGCCGATGTCGTCTTCTTCGCGCCGCAGGCCGCAGTGGATGAAATCAACAAGGAACTGGCCGTGTTCGACGCGGCATCGGAGCGATAGCGCATGAAACTGCAAGACCTCGACGTCATCGTCACCGCACCGCCCGCGCCGGGCTGGGGCGGGCGCTACTGGATCCTGGTGAAGGTGACCACCGACACCGGCATCACCGGCTGGGGCGAATGCTACGCCGCTTCGGTCGGCCCCGAAGCGATGACCCATGTGATCCGCGACGTGTTCGAGCGCCACATGGCGGGGGAAAACCCGGAGAACATCGAACTGATGTTCCGCCGCGCCTATTCCTCGGGCTTCACCCAGCGCCCCGACCTGACCGTGATGGGGGCGTTCTCGGGGCTGGAGATCGCCTGCTGGGACATCCTGGGCAAGGATCGCGGCCGCCCGGTGCATGCGCTGCTCGGCGGCCGGATGAACGGCCGCATCCGCGCCTATACCTACCTCTACCCGCTGCCGCAGCATGATATTACCGCCTTCTGGAATTCGCCCGAAATGGCGGCAGAGGCGGCGGCGCAGAAGGCGAGCGAAGGCTTCACCGCGCTGAAGTTCGACCCGGCAGGCCCCTACACGCTGCGCGGCGGCCATATGCCAGCGATGTCCGACATCACCCAGTCGGTGGCCTTCTGCAAGGCGATCCGCGAAGCGGTGGGCGACAGGGCGGACCTGCTGTTCGGCACCCATGGCCAGTTCAGCACCGCGGGCGCGATCCGGCTGGGCCAGGCGCTGGAGCCCTATTCGCCGCTCTGGTTCGAGGAGCCGACCCCGCCCGACAACATCGAGGACATGGCCCGTGTCGCCCGCAGCGTGCGCATCCCGGTGGCAACGGGCGAGCGGCTTACCACCAAGTCCGAATTCGCCACGGTGCTGCGCACGGGTGCTGCAGAGATCCTGCAACCTGCTCTGGGGCGCGCGGGCGGCATCTGGGAGATGAAGAAGGTGGCGGCGATCGCCGAGGTGTTCAACGCGCAGATGGCGCCGCATCTCTATGCCGGGCCGGTGGAATGGGCGGCGAACGTCCACCTCGCCGCCTCGATCCCAAACATCCTGCTGCTGGAAACCATCGAGACGCCTTTCCACGACCGGCTCATCAAAGGGTCGATCCGGGTGGAAGGGGGCTTCGTCACCCCGCCGGAAACCCCAGGACTTGGCATCGAGGTGGACGAGGACCTGGCCCGCGCGCATCCGTTCACCGGCAGCGGCCTGCACCTCAACATGCAGGAAGCCCCCTGCGACCACGCAAACGGTAATGCCTTCACCGGCGGCGCGCCGATCCAGACCGGCTGAGGGGCTGGCCGCTGCAGGCTGACCCGGCGCGGCGATGCAGCAGCGGGAGGCTCCCGCCTCCGCGTGAACCGCTGGGGCTGCCCGTGCACCGCTGGCGGGTTTGGGCTTCGCGCCGCGCCCATCCGCAGCGGGCAATCTCAGATTGCCGGGGCGCGGGCGGGGGCTTCCCCTGCCCGCGCCCCGGGACGGGTCAGCCCTCGGCGCGGACCTTCTGGGTCTGAACGCCCAGGCCCTCGATCTCCAGGCGCATAACGTCGCCGGGTTTAAGGTAGACCGGCTCCGGCTTCATCCCCATGCCCACCCCCGGCGGCGTTCCGGTGGCAATCACGTCGCCCGGGTGCAGCGTCATCAGCTGGCTCAGGTGGGAAATGATCTGCGCGACTGAGAACACCATGGTGCTGGTCGTGCCGGTCTGTCGCCGCTCCCCGTTCACGTCGCAGGTCAGCCACAGCGCCTGCGGGTCCGGCACCTCGTCACGGGTGACAAGCCACGGGCCGATGGGCCCGAAGGTGTCGCAGCTCTTGCCCTTGGTCCATTGCCCGGTGAGCTTGGTCTGAAAGTCGCGCTCCGAGACGTCGTTGATCACGCAGTAGCCGGCCACATGCTCGAGCGCTTCCGCATCGGTCACATATTTCGCGGCGCGGCCGATCACCACGCCGAGTTCGACTTCCCAGTCCGACGCAACCGAACCGCGCGGCAAAATCACGTCGTCATCCGGCCCCACGATGGAGGACGTCGCCTTCAGGAACAAAATCGGATGCTCCGGCACCGCCATTCCTGCCTCGGCGGCGTGGTCGGAGTAGTTAAGCCCAATACCGAGAAACTTGCCCGGATTGCCGACACAGGGCGCCAGGCCGGGGGTGCCTTCGACCCGGGGCAGCGCTTCCGGGTCCAGCGCCGCCAGCCGTGCCAGCGTCGGGCTGTCCAGCGTGGCGCCGGTGATGTCGTGCACATGCGCGGAGAGATCGCGCAGCGTGCCCGAGGCGTCCAGAAGCCCGGGGCGGACCCCATCTCCGGTACGGTATCGCAGCAATTTCATGTGCCTATTCCCTGTCCTTCTCTTGGTCTTTCATATTCCCTGCCGATCCCCGTCAGGTCGAGACATAGCCCGCCACCACCTGCAGCAGCTTGAAAGCGGTGGAGGCGTCGTTCTCGACCACCGCGAGGAACTCCTCCTCGCCGATGCGCAGGCAGCGGAGACCGGTTTCCGCCACCATGGTGAGCGAGCGCGGCTCTTGCCGGATCAGGCCCAGTTCCCCCACCAGCCGCCCCGGGCCGACCCGGGCGATCAGCCGGTCTTCCTGGCCCTCCTGGGGCAGGTAAAGCCCGGCCTCTCCCTCCAGGATCATGTAGGCGCCGTCGGTGGCGGCATCGTCCTTGTGGAAGACAACCTTTCCCGCCCCCGCCTTGTACCAGCGCGCACCAAATGCCAACAGCCGCAACTGGCGCCGGTTCAGCCCCGAGAACAGCTCGGTCTGCTCCAGTGCCCGCAGCTTGCGCGCAAGGTCCTGGCTGGCGGCGCCATCCGCAACCGCTGCCTCCTCCGGCTCGCCGCTCACCAGCCGGCCCTGGCGAAGCTCGAAGAAGGCGTCGAACACATCCGGGTCCTGGAAGCTGGAGGCAAGGTAGATCAGCGTGGTGTCCGGCAAGAGCTTGCGCAGGTTCTTGTGCACCGCGATCCGGGTCTCCAGATCGTAGCTTGCCATCGCATTGTCGAGAATCAGGATGTCCGGCCGCTTGATGGTGGCGCGGGAGAAGGCCAGCGGCTCGGCAAAGCTTGCAGGCAGCCCCTGGCCGCCCACCGCCACCGGCAGCTCAAATATCAGCTCCACCACCTGGCCGCGCAGCCCCTCGCGGATCATCAGGTCGGACACCAGCGAGCGGACATCGTCCGCCTTGGCCCCGGCGGTATCCGACAGCTTGCCGAACAGCGCGTTCTCCAGCACCGTCAGACCGGGCGCGAAACTCTCCTGGTCGAAGGGCTCGAACACCCCGCCCAGCGTCTTCAAGAGCCCCGGCGCGTACTCGCGGCGGAATTCGAGGATGCGCTCCTTCATGCTGTCCTCGAAGGCGGGGCCGATCTGCTCGGCGGAGATCGTAAATGGCACCACCAGGAGCTGCGCAAGCTCCTCGCGGGTGAGCGAGGCGGTATCGCCCGAACCGGTCCTGTCGACCAGGGCTAGCGCGTTCTCATAGGCGATCACATCAAGCCCCAGCTTGCGGAACAAGGGGTGGCCGGTACCGTCGATGCCGAAGATCTGGCGCAGCATCTCCAACACATCGCGGGTCAGCGCAATCAATGCCTGGTCCAGCCCGAGCTTCTTCAGCCGGTCGAGGAACTCCTCCTGCTCGCGGATCACCTCCTCCGTGAGCGCAGTGCGCGAAACGGCGAACAACAGGTTCTCCGCCACCGGCAGAGCCGGGTTGTAGCGCCCGGGGTCGAGAAAATGCACGTGCGCCTCCAGCCCCGCCTCACGCACTGCTTTCTGCATGGCGGGACGCAGCTCGACCAGACGCTCGGCCAATTCCTCATGTTCGGCGGGGTCGAAGCGCTGCTCCACCGCGCGGCGGAACAGCGCGGTGTCGGAACCGATCCCCTCCACCAGTTTCAGCCACCAGGCGCGCAGCTCCGCCTCGCTTTCAAACCCGGCAATCCGGGGGTCGAGCCAGGGCGCGTCCCAGGGGTCGGGGCTATTGCCCGCCTGAACAGCGGCCTGCAGCCGCGGCGCGTCGCTGCCCTCCCCTTGCGGCCTGGTGCGCACCGGCATCATCACGTTGTCGCCGAAAGATCCCTGAAACAGCACCGGACGCGAGCTCGCAAGGCCAATGCGGGCCGCCAGCACAGTCTGGTGCAGGCTGCGGATATCGTAACCCGCGATCGTCATGTCGCCGGAGGCGGGCAGGGTTTCGCGGGTCAGCAGTTCGGCCAGCGCCCTGCGGTCTTCGTCGGAAGGCGCGGCGATGCCGATCACCTTGCCGGCCGGGAAGGTCGCGGTGAGATTCTCCAGCACCAGATTGCCGTCGCCATCGCGCACCGAGACCTCCTCCAGCTCGATGTCGCCCCGAAGGCGCGGCATCTCCTCCGGCTCGCCCATCATGTGCTCTTCGTCCACCATGCCGGGCGGTGCGAAACGCTCCAGGATCACGTCCCAGCGCAGCGTCATGTCCTGGGTCTGATTGTAGTAGGTCAGAAGCTCCTTCCAGGGCGCGGCCAGGTCCTTGTAGGCCGCCAGCGCCGCCACCAGCGCCCCCAGCGAAACCTTGCCCTGCAGCACCAGGTAGCCGCCCACCGCGTAGAAGAAAAAGGGCGTGAGCTGGGTTATGAAGTTGTTGAGAAACTTCATAAAAAACTTTTTCTGGTAGATCTGGAAGCGGATATCGTAGAGCTTCCCCAGCCGCTCGGTAATCACCGCCATCCGGTAACGCCAGCCGCCGTTGGTGCGCAGGGTGGCGGCGCCGGCGGCGCTTTCGCCGATCTCGGTCGCCAGCCCGCGCACTTCCTTGATGCGCACCTTGTTGAGCTTGTTGATCTGCCGCTGCAGCATCGGGATCAGCCAGCCCTGCAGGGGGATCAGAGCAATCGCCGCAAGGCCGAACCAGACATTCTGCACAAAC
Organism: Cribrihabitans neustonicus; assembly: GCF_048820895.1. Taxonomy (NCBI): domain Bacteria; kingdom Pseudomonadati; phylum Pseudomonadota; class Alphaproteobacteria; order Rhodobacterales; family Paracoccaceae; genus Cribrihabitans; species Cribrihabitans neustonicus. The sequence continues at coordinate 737,129 of NZ_JBMERQ010000002.1, read as the reverse complement.
AGGAAGAACAGGATGGTCAGCATCTGTCCCGCCTGCAGCACCGGCTGGCTGACCATGTCTCCCATGAGCCCGCCCATCGGCTCGGACTCGGAGGTGATCATGGAGACCAGCTCGCCCTGGCTCACGCGGTGGAAATAGGGCTGAGGGAAGCGGATCACCCGGCCGATCAGCTGGTAGCGGAAACGGCGCAGCATGCGCTCGGCCAGCACCCCCTTCATGGTGTTGATGCGCATCTTCAGCAGACCGTGGCACAGCACCGAGACCAGGAAAGCCCCGCAGAGGAGCCACAGGAACGTGAGCTGATCAAAGCTGTAGCCCAGGACCGTGATCACGTCGGTCTCGGCGCCGATCGCATCGTTGATAATCCGCTTGGGCAGCTCCAGCGTCAGGTACAGAAGCGGAAACAGGCAGGCGGTCACCACCAGCAGCACCAGCTGGTCGCGCTTGGAGTATTTCCAGATGAAACGGAACAGCGAGCGTTCTATGGGAAAGCTCCAGTCTGGCAGCTGCGGGTCGGGCTGTCCCATGGGTAGCGCGCTTTAGCCATGACAGGCAATGGCTCCTGCCACCCCCTTTTGCCCGGCGGGTCCCGTAGCGGCATCTCCGGGGCGGAGCATTTGCCAGCCCGCGAAAAATCCGTAAGGTTCCAGAAAACTGCCGCTTCGGAGGTCACTAGGTTTGCCCGAATACGTCGGATCCGTTCTGCTCCTGCTCTGCCTGCTGCAGATCAAGCACATGTTTGCCGACTTCTTTCTGCAAACCCCGAAGATGCTGTCGGGGCGCTGCCGCTATGCCCATGCCGGGCGCGCCCAGCACGCGGGCGTGCACGTGATCGGATCGGCGCTGGTCTTTATCCTCTTCAGCGCGCCGGCCGTGTTCATCCTGGTGCTCGCGGTGCTGGAATGGGTTGCGCATTTTCACATCGACTTCGGCAAGGCGCGCTATTCCGAGATGAAGAAACTCACCCCGCAGCAGGCGATGTTCTGGCAGGCGATGGGCGCCGACCAGGCGCTGCACCAGTTCACCTACCTCGCGATGGCGGCGGCCTGGGTGAAATTCGCGGCCATGTGACCTGGCCGCCCGCACCGGGGGTCCAACCCGCAGACGCCCGGAGTATTTCGGGAAGGTGACAGGCGGGCGCCGCTCTTTCATCTTGCCCGAAATACTCCCGCCGGAGGCATGCGCCGCAGGCGCATTACCAGGGAACCAGCGGGCGGCCCTGCTTGATGCTGCGCAAAACCACATTGGTTTGTGCGCTGGCGACCGCGGGCAAACGGAACAGAAAGCTCTCCAGAAAGCGGTTGTAGGCTTCGAGATCCGGCGCCAGCACCCTGAGGTGGTAGTCGGCCTGCCCAGTGGTGGCGTAGCAATCCTGCACCAGCGGGCTGTTTTCCACCGCGCGGATGAACTCCACCAGCTTGTCCGGGTCGTGCCGGGTCAGGTGCACATGCACGATGGCGTGGAACTGCAATCCCAGCTCGGCCGGGTCAACCACCGCACTGTACCGCCGGATGACGCCCGCGTCCTCCAGCGCACGCACCCGGCGCCACAGCGCAGAGGGCGACATGCCCGCGGCTTCGGCCAGCTCGGCATTGGTGATGCGGCAGTCCTCCTGCAGGAGGGCGAGGATGCGGCGGTCGCGGTCGTCGAGGTCCATTTTGCGGGTGTTTTATCCAATTGAGAGGCGTGTGGCGGATAACCTAGCCACAAACCCCCGATATGCCAGCAAAATGGGGCAATTATTTCCAGCGCGCGGGGATTATCTTTCCGGCAAACCGTTATAGCACGCAAGGAGTCCCTCGCGATGACCGAGCTGAGCCACGATTTCCGCAGCTACAAGCTGGACGACCGTTACGAAATGACCAAGGGCCGGGTGTTCCTCACCGGCACTCAGGCTTTGGCCCGCATCATGCTGGACCAGGCCCGCCGCGACCGCGCGGCGGGGCTCAATACCGCGGGCTTCGTCTCCGGCTACCGCGGCTCGCCCCTGGGCGGGGTCGATCTGGAGTTCTGGCGCGCGGAAAAACGGATGCAGGAAAACCGGATCAAGTTCATGCCCGCGGTGAACGAGGATCTGGGCGCCACCGCGGTGCTCGGCGCGCAGCAGGCGGTGCTGGACCCGCAGTGCGAGGTCGAGGGCGTCTTCTCCATGTGGTACGGCAAGGGGCCGGGCGTGGACCGGTCCGGCGACGCGCTGAAGCATGGCAACGCCTATGGCTCCTCGAAGAAGGGCGGCGTGCTGGTGGTGGCGGGCGACGACCACGGCTGCGTCAGCTCCTCGATGCCGCATCAGTCGGACGTGGCCTTCATGTCCTGGTTCATGCCGGTGCTGAACCCGGCCGATGTGTCGGAATACCTGGCCTTCGGCGAATACGGCTTTGCGCTGTCGCGCTACTCGGGCACCTGGGTAGGCTTTAAGGCGGTCTCGGAAACCGTGGAAAGCGCGCGCTCGGTCGAGCTGCAGCCGGACCGCGAATTTATCTACCCCGAGCTGCCCGACTATCCCGGCGGGCTGCACATCCGCCGCGCCGACCTGCCCTCGCCGGAGATCGAGACCCGCATCCAGGCCAAGCTCGACGCGGTGCGCGCCTTTGCCGAGGCGAACCCGATCGACAGGCGCATCTACGACATCAAGGACGCGCGCTTCGGCTTTGTCTCCACCGGCAAGGGGCATCTCGACCTGATGGAGGCGCTTCGGCTCCTGGGCCTCGATGAGGCCGCCTGCCGCCGCCTTGGCATCGACATCTACAAGGTCGGCATGGTCTGGCCGCTGGACCGCTCCGACGCGCTGGAGTTCGTGAAGGGCAAGCGGGAGGTGCTGGTCGTCGAGGAGAAGCGCGGCATCATCGAGAGCCAGTTCAAGGAAAATTTCTACGACTGGCCCGGCAGCAAGCCGGAGAAGATGGTGGGCAAATACGACAGCCAGGGCGAACCGCTGATCCCCTGGACCGGCGAGCTGAGCCCGCTTCTGCTCGCGCCGATCGTGGCGGCGCGGCTCGACAAATTCTTCCCTGAGGAAAACCTGCCCGCCAAGGCGGCGGCCCTCCAAGCCGAGCCGCCGAAGGTGCTGAACGTGCCCGGCGCCACCCGCACGCCCTATTTCTGCTCGGGCTGCCCGCACAACACTTCAACCAAGCTGCCCGAGGGCTCCAAGGCGTTTTCTGGCATCGGCTGCCACGTGATGGCAAGCTGGATGGACCGCGAGACCGCGGGCTACGCGCAGATGGGCGGCGAGGGCGTGCCCTGGACCGTGGCCTCGCAGTTCAACGGCGGCAAGCATGTGTTCCAGAACCTGGGCGAAGGCACCTGGTATCACTCGGGCTCGCTGGCGATCCGCCAGGCGGTCGCGGCGGGCACCAACATCACCTACAAGATCCTGTATAACGACGCGGTAGCGATGACCGGCGGCCAGCCGGTGGACGGGCCGGTCTCCGTGCATGGCATCGCCCAGACCTGCCGCGCCGAGGGCGTGGAGCGGATCGCGCTGGTCTCCGACGAGATCGGCAAGTTCCGCCGCAGCGAGTTCCCCTCCGGCACCAGCTTCCACGACCGCGCCGATCTGGACGCGGTGCAGCGCGAACTGCGCGAGGTGAAGGGCGTTTCCGTCTTGATCTACGAGCAGACCTGCGCCACCGAGAAGCGCCGCCGCCGCAAGCGCGGCAAGATGGAAGACCCGGCCAGGTTCGCCTTCATCAACGATCTGGTCTGCGAGGGCTGCGGCGATTGCTCGGTGGAATCCAACTGCCTCAGCGTGGAACCGAAGGAGACGCCGTTCGGCCGCAAGCGCAAGATCAACCTGTCGACCTGCAACAAGGATTTTTCCTGCCTGAACGGCTTCTGCCCCAGCTTCGTCACCGTCGAGGGCGCCACGCGGCGCAAGAAGCAGCCGGGAGGGCTGGATGCGGCGAAACTCACCGCCAAGCTGCCCGCGCCTGAGCTGCCGCCGCTCAAGGAGCCGTTCGACTTGCTGGTCACCGGCGTCGGCGGCACCGGGGTTGTCACCGTGGGCGCGCTGATCACCATGGCGGCGCACCTTGAGGGCAAGGGGTCGAGCGTGCTCGACTTCACCGGCTTTGCCCAGAAGTTCGGCACCGTACTCAGCTACATCCGCCTCTCGGCGGGCCCCGAGAGCCTCAACCAGGTGCGCATCGGCGAGGCGGCGGCGGATGCGGTCATCGGCTGCGACGTGGTGGTGAGCTCGGCGCCCAAGGCCTCGGTCCATTACCGCCACGGCACCAAGGTAGTGCTGAACCGGGCCGAGATGCCCACCGGCGACCTGGTTCTGCGCCGCGATGCCGACCTGATGGCGGGCGTGCGCGAGAAGACCATCGCCGGGGCGGTGGGGCCTGAGAACCTCTCGGGCTTCAACGCCAACGAGGCGGCGGAGAAGCTGATGGGCGATGCGGTGCTCGCCAACGTGATGATGCTTGGCTTTGCCTGGCAGAAGGGACTGGTGCCGGTGAGCGCGGGCGCGCTCGACCAGGCGATCGAGCTCAATGGCGTGGCGATCGAAAAGAACCGGCTGGCCTTTGCCGTCGGGCGGGCGATGGCTGCCGACCCGAAACTGGTGGCGGAATTCTACGAGGAGGAGCCGGAGAAGACCGAGACGCTTGACGCGCTGATCGGCCGCCGCGCCACCTTCCTCACCGGCTATCAGGACATGGCCTATGCCGAGCGCTACACCGCGGCGCTGGAGCGCTTCCGCAAGGCTCTGCCCGGGGCGGCACAGGAAGAACTCACCGCGGCGGCCGCGCGGTCGCTGTTCAAGCTAATGGCCTACAAGGACGAGTACGAGGTCGCCCGGCTGCTCACCAGCGAGGCCTTCGCGCATCAGCTGGAAAGCGAATTCGAGGGCGATTTCACGGTGAAGTACCACCTCGCGCCGCCGCTGCTCAACTGGAAGAAGGACGCCCGCGGGCGGCCGAAGAAGCGCGCCTTCGGCGCCTGGCTGCGCCCCGCGCTGAACCTGATGGCCAAGGGCAAGCGCCTGCGCGGCAGCGCCTACAACATCTTCGGCTACCACGAGGAAGCGCGTCTGCACCGCGACCTGCTGGCCTGGTACGAGACAGTGCTGGAGAAGGTCGCCAAGGGCTACAGCGCACAGAAACACGACGCCTGCCTCGCAGTGCTGAGAGCGCCGATGGAGATTCGCGGCTATGGCCCGGTGCGGCTGGAGGCGGCGCGCAAGGTGCGGGCGGAAGCCGGCATGCAGCTCTCCGAGATCTGAGGCCGGTTGACGAAACGACAAAGCAAGGGGGCGCAGCACGCGCCCCCTTTTTTACCCGCTGCGGAATTCCCCCGGCGCGGAACAAGGGCGAAGCCCGCCGCGTATCGCCGGCGCGCCCCCTCGCGGCGGAGATTTGGCTGAGGCTGGGCGGCCCCCAAAGAAGTCGTACGGACTTGGCAGACATAAACTGCCAGCAACTCCCCTTCCCGATCTCCTCCGCGGGTGCCGTCAATGTACGGTTTGGCAGGAACGGTGGTGCAGCAGCGGCCCTCCCGCCAGAGAATACCCGACTGCATACCTGCCCAGCATGTCTCCGGCGCGGGACAAGGCCGAAGGCCGCCGCGCATCGCCGGCGCGCCCCCTCGCGGTGGCGATTTGGCCTCGGCCGGGCGGTGCCCTCGGAAAGTCGTACGGACTTGGCGGGCATAAATTGCCAGTCATATCCGTTGGATCGCCTCCGCGCGCGGCGGCGACGCGCGGCTTGTCATTCGCGGCAGGCGAGTACATGTTCTCCGGTCCGCCCTCCTCTCAGACGTCCCAGTAGCGGCGGGTGAACTCGGTGAATTCTTCCATCTCTTCGGGCCGTGGCGCCTGGCCGGTGAAGACCTTCAGGTATTCCGGCGTCATCTCCAGCCGGTGGGTGTAGCTCTCGTTCGGCTCCGCCATGTCGTAGCCGAGCTGCATGTAGTAGAGCACCTTGGCCCGCGTCACCGCTTCGCGCTCGGGGCAGCCGTAGCGGGCGAACATCGCTGTGAGCGCCGCCACCCGGCGGGCGTCGGAGCGGTCCATCAGGCTGCGCACCTTGCCCGAGCGCCGCGACCAGTCGCGCACCGCGAAATCCAGCGCGGTGTTGAACAGGCCTGGGTTGGCGATGCAGCGGAACACATTGAGCACCGCGCCGGTAATGGTCGCGGCCGGCGCCTCGGCCTGGGCCACCATGCCTGCGGTATTGGTCTGCTCCCAGCTTTTGAGGAGCGCATCCAGCAAATCTTGCCGTGACTTGAAGTACCAGTAGAAGGAGGACCGCGAGACCTGCATCCGCTCGGCCAGCGCCAGGACTTTCACCCGTTCCACCCCATCCGAGATCAGCACGTCCATCGCGACGTTGAGCCAGTCCTCACGGGTCACTTTGACGTTGCCGACCAGCGGCTCGGCCTCCGGATTGTCCCGGTGCAAAACAGGTTTCTGCGCCATCGGCCGCCCCTCGCCATCGGTTGCCCGTCCTTCCTACTGCCTCGGGCCGCACCGGCCAAGCCGGCAAATGCGCCGCCCCGCGGAGCCGGGAAGTTCACAGGAATGTGACGCAGGGCGCCCCCTTCTGCCAGCATTCCGGCCTCAAATTTCCCTTTCCGAACGGGCCTCTGTCCAATTGGGGTTTGACTAATGAACCCGCCCCGCGCGAAGGTGATGCAAAAATCAGGGGAGCCAACGGATTATGTGCGCCGCGCATCCGGCGGGCGGGCGGGGCTGAATGCGCCCGCTGCTGTCCGTCGAAAACCTCAGCATCGGCTTCGGCAAGGACGACCCGGTCGTCCGCGATGTGAGCTTTGCCGTGCAGCCGGGCGAGACCCTGGCGCTGGTGGGCGAGAGCGGCTCGGGCAAGACGATCTCCTGCCGCGCGGTGCTGCGCATCCTGCCGCGCACGGCGCAGATCCGTTCTGGCCGCGCGCTGCTGGAGCGGCATGGCGACTGCGTGGACCTGCTGCGGGTGGACGAGCGCCAGCTGCGCGACATCCGCGGCAACACCATCTCGATGATCTTCCAGGAGCCGATGCGCTCGCTCTCACCTCTCCACCGGATCGGCAACCAGGTGGTGGAGGTGCTGCGGCTGCACGGCGGCAAGCGCGGCGAGGCGGCGCGGAAGATAGTTCTGGAGTGTTTCGAGAGAGTCGGCTTCCCGGACCCCGAACGGACCTACAAATCCTACCCCTTCGAGCTCTCCGGCGGCATGCGGCAGCGCGCCATGATCGCGATGGCGATGGTGGCCCGCCCGGCGCTGCTGATCGCGGACGAGCCGACCACCGCGCTCGACGTGACCACCCAGGCGCAGGTGCTGGGGCTGGTGAAGGATCTGCAGCGCGAAACCGGCATGGCGATGATCCTGGTCACTCACGACCTGGGCGTCGTCGCCAACATGGCCGAACAGGTGGTGGTGATGCACAAGGGCCGGGTAATGGAGGCGGGCAGCACCAATGCGCTGCTGAGCGCGCCTGCGCATCCCTATACCAAGGCGCTGTTCGACGCCGCACCGGAGATCCCGGACGAGGCCGTGGTCGGCGTGCCGCCGGGCCGCGAGGATGTGATCCTGGAGATGAAATCGGTCTCTAAGACATATACGCTGAGAGCCGGCAGGGGCTGGCAGACGCCCGTGCGGATCCACGCCTGCCGCGGGATCGACCTGCGCCTGTCGCGCGGGGAGACGCTGGCCATCGTCGGCGAAAGCGGCTCGGGCAAGACCACCGCAGCGCGCATCGCGCTGGGGGCGGAGCCGCCGGATCCGGGCGGCGAAATCCTGTTCCGGCCACGGCCGGGTGCCGAGCCGGTGCCGGTGCACGCGATGGACCGCGCCCAGCGCACCGCCTTCCAGCGCCAGGCGCAGATGGTGTTCCAGGATCCCTATTCGTCGCTGTCGCCGCGGATGCGCATCCAGAACACGATGGTCGAGCCCCTGGAGATCCACGGCATCGGAACCCGCGCCGAACGGCGCGACAGGGCGGCCGAAATGCTGCGGCTGGTGGGGCTTCCGTCCGACATGCTGAAACGCTACCCGCACGCCTTTTCCGGCGGCCAGCGGCAGCGGCTGTCGATTGCGCGGGCGCTGATGCTGGAGCCCTCGCTGATCGTGTGCGACGAGCCCACCTCGGCCCTGGATGTATCGGTGCAGGAGCAGATCCTGCGGCTCCTGGAGGAGATCCGCGACCGGCAGAACCTCTCCTACCTTTTCATCAGCCACGACCTCGCGGTGGTGGCGCGCATTGCTGACGAGGTGGCGGTGATGCGGAGCGGGCTGATCGTCGAGCAGGCGCCGCCGGAGACGCTGTTCTACAATCCCCAGCACCCCTACACCAAGGCGCTGATCGCGGCCCAGCCCGAGCCGGACCCGGCCCGGCCCATCGACCTGAAGCTGGTCGCGCAAGGCGCAGGCGCGCCCGAATGCTGGCCCGAGCAGTTCCGTTTCACCGGTGCCAAAGCCCCGCCGCTGGTGAACCTTCGCCATCTGGAACCCGGCCACAAGGTACGCAGCCATGCTTGATTTCCCCAAGACCCTCCTGGCCAGGTTTCTGCCCATTCTGGCTGCCTGCTGCCTCACTCCGCTTGCGGCGGCGGCGGAGGGACCCACACTGCAGGAAAGCAGCTTCTGGAACACCGAGGTGAAGGCAGGCTACATGCCGCCGGTGGAGAAACGCCTGCCCGAGGAGCCGCTCGTAGTCGACCTGGAGGCCAAAGGCCGGGCGTACGGCGTGCAAGGCGGCACGCTCAACACCATGGTCACCCGCTCCAAGGACATCCGGCAGATGGTGGTCTACGGCTACGCCCGGCTCGCGGGCTATGACGAGGATTTTCAGCTCAGGCCTGACATCCTCCTGGACTACGAGAACGAAAACAACCGCCGCTTCACCCTGAAACTGCGCCCCGGCCACCGCTGGTCCGACGGCAGGCCCTTCACCTCGGCCGATTTCGAATACTGGTGGAAGGACGTTGCCAACCACCCGCTTCTGAGTCCGGTCGGCCCTCCCGACTTCCTGCGTGTGAACGGCAAGCTGCCGCAGGTGAGCTTCCCGGACGCAACCACAGTGATCTATGAGTGGGAGGACCCGAACCCCAATTTCCTGCACAGCATGGCGCAGGCCGCACCGCCCTTCATCTACCGGCCGGCGGCTTACCTGAAGCAGTTCCACGCGGACTACGCCGACGCAGAGGCGCTTGCGGAGGAGGTCGATTATGCCCGCGTCAAGAGCTGGGCGGCGCTGCACAACAAGTACGACAACATGTACAAGTTCGACAACCACGAGCTGCCCACGCTGCAGCCCTGGATCAACGCCTCGCCCGGCAAGCGCATCCGCCACAACTTCGTGCGCAACCCCTATTTCCACCGCATCGACGCCCGCGGCGTGCAGCTGCCCTATATCGACACTGTAGAGATGGAGATCGTCGCGCCCGGGCTGGTGGCGGCCAAGTCCAACGCGGGCGAGACCGACCTTCAGGCGCGCGGCCTCGGCTTCCGCGACATTCCGATCCTGCGCAAGGGGGAGACGGACGGCGCCGGTTACACCACCTACCTGTGGCGGAGCGGCGCTGCCTCGCAGATCGCGATTTATCCCAATCTCAATGCCAGAGACCCGGTCTGGCGCGAGATCCTGCGCGACGTGCGGGTGCGCCGGGCGCTGTCGCTGGCGATCAACCGCAAGGCCATCAACCGGGCCCTCTACTTCGACTTGGCAAAGCCCGGCGCGATGACCGTGCTGGAGCAAAGCGCCTTCTTCGACCCGGCCCTGCGCGACGCCTGGGCCACCTTCGACCCGGAGCAGGCCAACCGCCTGCTGGACGAGGCCGGCCTCGCCGAACGCGACGCCTACGGCATCCGCCGCCTGCCCGACGGGCGCAAGATGGAACTGATCATTGAGACCGCAGGCGAGCGCGAGGAGGTGGAGAACGCGCTGCAGATCATCACCGACGACTGGCGCGACGTCGGCGTCAAGCTGGTGATGCGGCCCTTGGACCGCGACATCCTGCGCAACCGGGTGTTCTCCGGCACCACCATGGCCTCGGCCTGGTTCGGCTGGGACAACGGGCTGCCGCAGGCCTATACTTCGCCAATCTACCTGGCGCCCACCGACCAGGTGTTCCTGTCCTGGCCGAAATGGGGCCAATACTACCAGACCGGCGGAGCCGCGGGTGAGCCGCCCGACATGGAACCGGCGCAGGAGCTGATGCGGCTGCTCGATGAGTGGAACAACGCCACAACCGACGAGACCCGCGCCGCGGTTTGGCGTCAAATGCTGCAAATTCACGCCGACCAGGTCTACGCCATCGGCATCGTCGCCGGTGCGCCGCAGCCGGTCGTGGTCAGCAACCGGCTGCGAAACGTGCCCAAGGAAGGCCTCTGGGCCTGGGACCCGGGCGCGCATTTCGGCATCTACCGGCCGGATGAGTTTTTCTTCGCGGACGGCCGGGACTGATGGAGATCCTGCGCTACACCATCTACCGCTTCGGCACCATGCTGCTGACGCTGCTGGCGGTGTCGGTGCTGGTCTTCGTCATCATCAACCTGCCGCCCGGCGACTATCTCTCGAACCAGATCGCCGAGCTGCGCGCCACCGGCCAGTCCGCGGGCATCGACAAGGCGGAATTCCTGCGCCGCGAATACTCGCTCGATAAGCCCCTGTGGCAGCAGTACATGATCTGGATGGGCTTCATGCCGGGCCCGAACGGCTTCTCCGGCATGATCCAGGGCAACTTCGGCTGGTCCTTCGAGTTCGACCGCCCGGTCGCGGAAATCGTCGGCGAGAGCCTTTGGCTCACCGTGCTGGTGAACCTCGCAGCGGTGCTGTTTGTCTACGCTGTGGCACTGCCGCTTGGGGTGATCGCGGCGGCGCGCTCGCGCACCTGGGTCGATTACACCACCGCCTTCGTCGGCTACCTGGGCCTGGCGACGCCAAACTTCCTCCTCGCGCTGATCCTGTTCTACTACGGCCACCGCTGGTTCGACCTGCCGATCGGAGGGCTGATGGACCCGCAGTTCGAAGGCATGCCAATGAACTGGGAAAAGATGAAGTCGATCCTCACCCACCTGATCGTGCCAACCTTCGTGATCGGCACCGCCGGCGCCTCGGCGATGATGCAGCGGCTGAGGGCCAACATGCTGGACGAGCTGGGAAAGCCCTACGTGGAGACCGCCATCGCCAAGGGCCTGAGCCCCTCGCGGATGCTGACGAAATACCCGCTGCGGGTGGCTTTCAATCCGTTCGTGGCCGACATCGGCAACCTGCTGCCCGCGATGATCTCCGGCTCGGTCCTGGTCTCGGTGGTGCTGGGGCTGCAGACCATCGGGCCTACCCTGCTGACCGCGCTGAAGACGCAGGACATGTTCCTGTCCGGCTTCGTGCTGATGTTCGTGGCGCTGCTGACGCTGATCGGCACGATGGTGTCGGATGTTCTGCTGATGCTGCTCGACCCGCGCATCCGCTATGAGGGGCGCAGCGCATGAGCAATCTGCCCGACGGTCGCTATGTGGACGATGCGCCCTATGATCCAGAGGCGTCGCTGCGCGAGCTGGAACGCAAGGACCTCGACGCGCCGAACTGGCTGCTGGTCTGGCGCAAGTTCCGCAGCCACCGGCTTGGCCTGATCTCCGGCATCTTCCTGCTCACATGCTACCTGCTGCTGCCGGTCGCGGGATTCATCGCGCCTTACGGCCCGAACGAGCGCCACAGCGAGCATCTGTTCTCGCCGCCGCAGTCGGTCAACTTCTTTCACGAAGGCGAATTCATCGGCCCCTACATCTACCCGATGACTTCAGAGGCGGATCTGGAGACCTTCCAGTGGGTGTTCAAACCTGACCTGGAGAACCCGCAGCGGCTCAAGTTCTTCTGCGAAGGCAGCGAGTACCAGCTCGCCGGGCTGATCCCCTCGCACACCCATCTGTTCTGCTCCCCCGACGGCAGCCCGATCTTCCTCTGGGGCTCTGACCGCCTGGGCCGCGACGTGTTCAGCCGCATTCTCTACGGCGCGCAGCTGTCGCTGACCGTGGGCCTCATAGGCATCACCGTGTCCTTCGTGCTCGGCATCTTCTTCGGCGCGCTGGCGGGCTACTTCGGCGGCAAGACCGACTGGGTGATCAACCGCGTGATCGAGATCCTGCGCTCCCTGCCCGAACTGCCGCTGTGGCTGGCGCTGTCGGCCGCGGTGCCCTCGAACTGGTCGCCGGTGGCGGTGTTTTTCATCATCTCGATCATCCTTGGCATCCTCGACTGGCCGGGGCTGGCGCGCGCGGTACGGGCCAAATTCCTGTCCCTGCGCGAAGAAGAGTTCGTGCGCGCGGCGGAGATGATGGGGGCCTCCTCGGGCCGGGTGATCCGCAAGCACCTTCTGCCCAATTTCATGAGCCACCTGATTGCTTCCGCCACCCTGTCGATCCCGGCGATGATCCTGGGCGAGACGGCTCTTTCCTTCCTCGGCCTCGGCCTGCGCGCACCGGCGGTGAGCTGGGGGGTGATGCTGAACGATGCCCAGAACCTCGCCTCAATCGAGATCTACCCTTGGACCGCGATCCCGATGCTGCCGATCGTGGTGGTGGTACTGGCGTTCAACTTCCTCGGCGACGGGCTGCGCGACAGTCTTGACCCCTACCAGCAATGACGCTGCTCCCGGCCTTGCCGGCGCCCGGCGCTTACGAGGTGACTGGCGAGGGGCATCTGCCCAGCGCCTTTGCGGTGAGCGATCTGGCGGAGCGGTCGGTGGCCGCCGTGGGGCTGGAACTCGCCCGGCTGATCGAGGCGCTGAACATGGCCCCGCGCGCGCCGGAGGTGACGGTGGACCGCCGCCTTGCCTCGCTCTGGTTCGGCTTCAGCTTTGCCCCCGAAGGCTGGCAAATGCCCGGCCCCTGGGACCCGCTCGCGGGCGTGTATCGGACCTCAGATGGCTCGATCCGCCTGCACACCAACCTGCCCGCCCATCGGGCCGCGGCGCTGCGGGTGCTGGGCTGCGCTCCTGAAAAGGCCACCGTCACGGAAGCGGCCCGTGGCTGGCAGGCGGACGCGTTAGAGGCCGCCATCTTGGAGCAAGGCGGCGCTGCCGCGGCCCTGCGCAGCCGTGCCGAATGGCTGGCTCATCCGCAAGGCAAGGCCGTCGCGGCCGAGCCGCTGATCCACCGGGTGAACCCTCGCCAGATCCGCTTGCGCCACCGCCCGGAAGCGACTGCCGCCCGGCCGCTCGCAGGTCTTAAGGTGCTCGATCTCACTCGCGTGCTGGCAGGCCCGGTCTCCACCCGCACGCTCGCAGGCTTCGGCGCGGAAGTTTTGCGCATCGACCCGCCCGGCTGGGACGAGCCCGGCGTGATCCCCGACACCTCTCTGGGCAAGCGCATGGCCGCGCTGGACCTCACCGCGCCCGCCGGCCGCGCCCGCTTCGAGGCGCTTCTGGCAGAGGCCGACGTGCTGGTGCACGGCTACCGCCCCGGCGCGCTGGAGGGGCTGGGCTACGGGGAAGACACGCGCCGCCGCATCGCGCCGGACGCGGTGGAAGTCACGCTCGACGCCTACGGCTGGACCGGCCCCTGGGCCCGCCGCCGCGGCTTCGACAGCCTGGTGCAGATGAGCTGCGGCATCGCGGATCAGGGCCGCGTCTGGGCCGGAACGGATGGCCCGGTGCCTCTGCCGGTGCAGGCGCTGGACCACGCCACCGGCTGGCTCATGGCCGCGGCGGTGCTCTCGGCCCTGACCGCTGCCGCCCGCGGCGCGCCGGTGCCAGTGGCAAAGCTCTCGCTGGCCCGCACGGCCGAGGAACTGGCGGCGCTGGACGGCAGCCATGAAAGCCCGGAGATCTCCCCGGCCGCGCCCGCGGATTATGCGGACACCGTGGAACACACCTCTTGGGGCCCCGGCCGCCGGCTCCGTCCTCCGCTCGTGCTGGCAGATACCGCTTTGCACTGGGAGCGGCCCGCCACCGCGTGCGGCAGCGCTCCGCCGGAGTGGGCAGAGTAGCGGGGGCGCTGCCCCCTTGGCCTGCGGCCAATTCCCCCGGGATATTTTCGGCAAGAGGAAGACGGCTGGGCTGCACATCCCCGCAATCATACTGCGCCGGAACGGTCAGCGCGGCAGGGGCGCCGCCCCCCTTCGCCTGCGGCCAATTCCCCCGGGATATTTTCGGCCAGAAGAAACTCGTGGTCCTTTGGTCCGCGGCCCGTGCGCCACGGGCGCCGCCGCGCGTGAGCGCGGCGCCCGGCCCAACGCCGCACGGCGCGTGCAAACGCGCTGGCGCGGGGGCGGGAGCTGTCCGGCTCAGGCCTCGCGGTCGCCGTTGCCGTCGAGGTCGAGCGCGTCCTCGTCGATCGCCGCCTGCACCGCCCCGGTGGCGAGGCGCTTCTGTTCGGGCGTCGCGTCCTCTGCCTGGTCGGCGGCCAGCCGCACCGTGACCTCGCGGTGGGCAAACTTAATGCCCTCGCGGGCAAACAGCTCGCGGATCTCCTGGTAGACCCGCTTGCGCACCAGCCATTGGTCGCCCGGCTTGGTCATGAACTTCACCCGGATGATCATCGCCGACTCCTGCATCTCGATCACCCCCTGCGACTTCAGGGGCTGAATGAAGTTGCTGCCGATCACCGGATCGTCCAGCAGCTCCTCCCCCAGTTTCTTGATCAGCTTGCGCACCTTTTCCACATCGGTGTCATAGGTGACCCTGAGCGGCAGCTTCATCATCACCCAATCGCGGGAGTAGTTGGTCAGCACCTTGATCTCGCCGAAGGGAATGGTGTGCAGCGCGCCCAGATGGTGGCGCAGCTGGAAGGAGCGGACCGAGATCTTCTCCACCGTGCCCTTGACGTCGCCGATGTCGATGTACTCGCCCTTGCGGAAGGCATCGTCGATCAGGAAGAACGCGCCGGAGAAGATGTCGCGCACCAGCGCCTGCGAGCCGAAGCCGACCGCGAGGCCGACAACGCCGGCGCCGGCGAACAGCGGGCTCACGTTGATGCCCAGCTCCAGGAGAATGATCAGCACGATCGACACCAGCACCACGGCGAGGATCGCGCCGCGGAACAGGGGCAGGAGCGTCGCCAGACGGCTGACCCCGCCGGCGCCGCCCTCGTCGCCGAGCTCGCCCGCGGGCATGTCGCCGCCCTCCTCGTCGATCTTGCTGTCGATCCAGATCCGGAACAGGTGGTAGACCGTGTAGCCGATGAACAGGATCACGGTCACGTCGATGGCGCGTTCGGCGGCGGCGGTTTCCATCCAGACGGCCTCGGGGTTCCAGACCACCAGAAGCGCATAGGCGCCGGCGACAAAGGCGAGGATGCCGGCGAGGCGGCGGGCGAGGTCTTCGTAGGTGGCAATCGGGTGCCGGGGCGGCGGCGCGCTGTCCTCCACCTCCTCCAGCCCGTCGTCCGGCGCCAGGATCTCCCCAGTGTGCCCTTCCGGCGGCTCGGCGGCGGCAGGGCGGCGGGCGAAGTAGCGCTCGATCGCGTAGCCGATCACGCCGTAAACCACCAGAATCGAGGTCAGCACCAGGTAGCTGCCCGCCATTACCGGCACCGGGACCTCGGCTTCCAGCACCAGGTCGAAGGCGAGCTTGAACCAGCCGAACACCATATAGGCCATCACCACCGGCGCCCAGGCAACGGACAGCACCCGCACCAGCCAGGCACACTCCGCAGGCGGCCGCCCGGCCCGGATCGCGTTGGAGATCGCGCGGCCGTTGACCATCACCATCAGGAGGTTGCCCAGTGTGCCGACCAGCGCGAGCAGCCCGTAGAGCAGGGCATAGACGTTGTAGTTCAGCCCGAAATCGCCGACCCAGGTGGCAAACAGCACCGCAAAGATGTCATAGGCCGCCAGCGCCGAGGCCCAGAGGTAGAGCCGCCGCGCGTCCCGGTCGGAGAACACCGGGATGCGGTATTGCGTCAGATAGGGCGACAGCACCATGCGCCACAGGTCCGACACCGTGCGGGCGAGGAAATAGGCAGTATAGACCGCCGCCACCGTCAGCTCCACCGAGCTGTCGCCGGAGGGGCCGAACAGCAGGTAGGAGAGCGCCAGCGCAAAGATCATCGCAAACAGCGTCGCTCCGACTCCCATCAGGAAGCGGAACACAAGGAAGGGCATCTTCTCGCGGTAGCCTTGCGGGTCCTCCTTGATCCGCGCGACCACATGGCGCTTGGCGATGCGTTTGCCGTAGACCTGCACCGACAGCCAGCGGCCGATGAGCAGGAACAGCACATTCCAGCCGACCACCTCGACGTAGGTCATGATGCGCCCGTCCGGGCTGGTCTCGCGCAGGATGTAGCGCATCTCGAACAGAGAATAGGGCAGCGCCTCCAGCCGGCTGGCGAGTTCGCTGCGGAAAGTGCGGATTTGCGATTGCGCCCGCATCAGCACCGAGGGCTGCTCCATCGCCCCCCCGCCTGCACTGGCTTCCGCGCTGGCGGCGGCGGGGTCCGGCTGCTGCGCCGCAATGGGTGCCTCCGGCGGCGCCGCCAGCACCCGGCCGGAGGTGTCCAGCACGATCACCCCGGTGCCGCGTGCCGCCGCCTGTTCGATCGCCTGCGCCAGGGCCTCGGCTCCGGCGGGATCATTTTCTTGTGCGCTGGCGCGAGCGCCGACACTCATGGCAAGCGCGGCGCAAAGCAGAAGCCGGAGGAGAACATGCAGCATGGGGCGCCTATGCGTTTGGAAACCTGCGCCAAATTAGACCACGCCACGGGCGTTGCGCAAATAGCGCGGGCGCAAATTCATGTGCGCTGCCGCGCAGGGGCCGGCGATTGCCAGCGCGCGGTGCAGAAGCTATACAACGCTGACCGCCGCTTTCCGGGCGCAGGCCGCCTTATCCCGCGGCCTGGGGCCCAACCGGGGCGGCAGGCAGCAGCACGACCCACCGACAGCGCCCGCGCCGATGCCCGGCCCGGGCCCGCAGACTTCGAGGCGGACCATGGCCGAGCACAGGAGCAAACGCCCGGGCGCAACCGCCGGCACAAGGCCTCCCGCCCGTTCGCAGGCCCGCGCCCTTGCCCGTCCCGTCGTGCGTAAGCTGCCCCGCACAGCCCTCTCACCCTATCAGGTTTCTTGATGACCGACACCGGCACTACCCCCCTTGCGGCCGCCCCGCGGGCGCGCGGGCCGCGCATCCTGCTGTACAGCCACGACACCTTCGGGCTGGGCCACCTGCGCCGCTCGCGGGCGCTGGCAGGCGCGATCACCGCCGCCAACCCGCATGCCTCGGCGCTGATCCTGACCGGTTCGCCCGTCGCCGGGCGCTTCTCCTTCCCCAACCGGGTCGACCACGTGCGCTTGCCGGGCGTTATCAAGCGCGCCGACGGCTCCTATGCCTCGCGCACCATGGGCATGAGCATCGAAGAGACCACCGAACTGCGCGCGGCGCTGATCCGCTCCACCGTGGAACAGTTCAGCCCGGATATGCTGATTGCTGACAAGGAGCCGACGGGCTTCCGCGGCGAGCTGATCCCGGCGCTGGAGGGGCTGAAAGCGCGCGGCCACTGCAAGACGGTGCTGGGGCTGCGCGACGTGCTGGACGACCCGGAGGTGCTGGCCGCCGAATGGGAGCGCAAAGGCGCGGTGGCGGCGACCCGCGATTTCTACAACGAGATCTGGGTCTACGGCCTGCGCGAAATCTACGACCCTGCCGCGGGGCTCCGGCTGCCGCAGGAGGTGCAGGCGCGGATGCACTGGACCGGCTACCTGCGCCGCGACCTTGCCCCCGCGGGCGAGCCGCCCGCCCAGCCCTATATCCTCGTCACTCCCGGCGGCGGCGGCGACGGTGCCATGATGGTGGACCTGGCGCTGTCGGCCTACGAGGCGGATCCTGACCTGAGCCCGCGCGCGCTGCTGGTCTACGGGCCGTTCCTGTCGGGCGAGACCCGCGAGGATTTCGAGGCCCGTGTGGCGCGGCTCGGCGGGCGGGTCACAGCGGTGGGCTTCGACTCCGAGATCGAGACGCTGTTTGCCGGCGCCCAGGGCGTGGTCTGCATGGGTGGCTACAATACGTTTTGCGAGGTGCTTTCCTTCGACAAGCCCGCGGTCATCGTGCCGCGCACCACACCGCGGCTGGAGCAGTGGATCCGCGCCAGCCGGGCCGAGGAGCTGGGGCTGAGCGCGATGCTGGACGAAAGCCGCGACGGCTGGACGCCGGACGCGATGGGCCGCGCGATCCGCGCACTCGCCCATCAGCCGCCGCCCTCGGCTGCCGGTTCCCAAGGGCTGCTGGACGGGCTCGCCTACGTGACCGGGCGGGTGGAGACGCTGCTGGCAGCGCAACAGAAGCGCGAGGCGCTGGCATGAGCGCGCCCCGCCCTCCGCTTGCGGTGGTGGTCAAGGGCTGGCCGCGCCTGTCGGAGACCTTCATCGCGCAGGAACTGGTGGCGCTGGAAGCCGCGGGCCACGCCTTCGAGATCTGGTCGCTGCGCCATCCCACCGACATCAAGCGCCACCCGCTGCACGACCGTTTGCGGGCGCGGGTGCATTATTTGCCGGAATATCTCTTTGAGGAGCCCGAGCGCGTATGGCGCGCCAGGGCCGCGGCGCAGCAACTGCCGGGATATCCCGAAGCCTACCGCATCTGGCGCGCCGACCTGCGCCGAGATCCGACCCCGAACCGCATCCGCCGCTTCGGCCAGGCGTGTGTGCTGGCCGCCGAGATGCCTGCCGAGGTGCTGGGTCTCTATGCGCATTTCCTGCACACGCCATCTTCCGTGGCGCGCTACGCCGCGATCATGCGCGGGCTGCCTTGGAGCTTCTCGGCCCATGCCAAGGACATCTGGACCTCGCCAGATTGGGAGATCCGCGAGAAGCTCTCCGCCACCCATCAGGGTGCCGCCTTCGGAGCCACCTGCACCGGTTTTGGCGCAAAGCATCTGCAGGATATGGCGGGCGATCCAAGCCGGGTGGATCTGGTCTACCACGGGCTCGATCTCTCCCGTTTCCCGGCGCCGCCTGCGCGTGCGCCCCGGCAGCCGCAGGATGCGATGCATTTCCTGTCGGTTGGCCGCTTGGTGGAGAAGAAGGGCTTCGACCGGCTGATGGCGGCGCTGGCGCTGCTGCCGCAAGGGCTGGACTGGCACTGGACCCATATCGGCGGCGGCGGGCTGGGCGATTTGCTCGAAGGCATGGCCGAGGATGCAGGCATCGCGGACCGTATCACCTGGCGCGGCGCTTGCGACCAGCCCGAGGTGATCGAAGCCATGCGCGCCGCCGATCTGTTTGTACTGCCCAGCCGGGTGGCCTCCGATGGCGACCGCGACGGGCTGCCGAACGTCCTGATGGAGGCGGCCTCGCAGCTGCTGCCGGTGCTCTCCACGCCGGTTTCCGCAATTCCTGAATTCATCAGCCATGGCGAGCAGGGCCTGCTGAGCGATGACGCACCCGAGGCGCTGGCCGAAAGCCTGCTTTACGCCGCCCGCCACCCGCGCGATCTGGACGCGATGGCCGAAGCTGCGCTGGAGCGGCTCCGCCGCGATTTTGGCATGGCCCCCGGCATCGCGCAGCTCTCGCGGCGGCTCAACGCGCTGATCGGGCAAGGCTGAGACGCCATGCCTGCCGGGGAGGGAAAGCGGGTTGCCTTCTACGCACCGATGAAGCCGCCGCATCACCCGGTGCCCTCCGGCGACCGCGAGATGGCGCGGGCGCTGATGGGCATGCTCGCCAGCAGCGGGACGGAGGCGATGCTGGCCTCGAACCTCAGGATTTACGACAAGGCGGGCGATGCCGCGCGTCAGCAGGAGCTGCGCAATCAAGCCGCGGCAGAGGTGGCGCGGCTTACCGCGGAGCTGCCCGCAACCGACCTCTGGGTCACCTACCACAACTACTACAAGGCCCCCGACCTGATCGGCCCCGCCGTCGCCCGCGCCCGCGGCATTCCTTATGTTCAGATCGAGTCGACCCGCGCGAAGAAGCGGCTGACCGGCCCCTGGGCGGAGTTCGCGAAGGCCGCGCATGATGCCGCCGATGCCGCCGCCGCGGTGTTCTACTTCACCGAACAGGACCGCTTCGCGCTGGAACGCGACCGTTGCGGCGCGCAAGCCGTGGCGCATCTGCCGCCTTTCCTGCTGCTGGACACTCTGCCCGAAGCCTCGCTCCTCAACGGCCCGATGCTGGCAGCGGGGATGATGCGGGCGGGGGACAAGCTGGCCTCCTACCGGCTGATTGCCGAAACGCTGGCGCATATCCCGGGAGACTGGCAGCTGGAGATCGCAGGCGATGGCCCCGCGCGCACCGATGCTGAGGTGCTGATGGCGCCATTCGGGAAGCGGGTGCGCTTCCTCGGCCAGCTCTCGCGCGAAGACCTTGCCGCCGCCTACACCCGCGCCAGCCTGTTCCTCTGGCCCGGCGTGAACGAAGCTTTCGGCATGGTCTACCTCGAAGCGCAAGCGCACGGGCTGCCGGTGGTGGCGCAGGACCGGCCCGGCGTGCGCGACGTGCTGCTGCCCGGCCCGTACCCCGCGCCCGAGGACGGGCCGGCGGCGCTGGCGGCAATGGCCGCGGCCCTGCTCGCGAGCGGCGAACAGCGCAGGGAGCGCGGTACCGCCGCCCGCGCATTCATCGCCAGAAGCCATCTCGCCCCGGCTGCGGCCCGCTGCTTTTGGCAGACTGTCACCCCGGTTCTGGAGACCTCCCGATGATCCGACTTGCCCTCCTGCGCCATGGCCACACCGCCTGGAACCGCGCGGGCCGTATCCAGGGCCGCAGCGACATCCCGCTGGACGAGGACGCAAAGGCGGAGCTTTCGGGCTGCGCCCTCCCCGCCCCCTGGAATACCGCCGCGCTCTGGTCCAGCCCGCTCCTGCGTGCGGCGGAAACCGCGCAGCTGATTGCAGGCCGCCCGCCGCACACGGCGCCGGAGCTGACCGAGATGAACTGGGGCCGGTGGGAGGGCCTGCACGGCGCAGACCTGAAGGCCGACCCGAACAGCGGCTTCCGCGATATCGAGGACTGGGGCTGGCACTACCGGCCCCCCGGCGGCGAGAGTCCAGCGGAGGTCTGGACCCGCATCGAACCCTGGCTTGCGGGCCTCTCGCGGGATACTGTGGCGGTCTGTCATATCGGCATTATGCGGATGATACTCGCCCGCGCTCACGGCTGGGACTTCGCCGGCCCCGCGCCGTTCCGCATCAAGCGCAACCGGCTCTTCGTAGTGGAGATCGAAGGCAGCAGTCTCACGCCGTGGGCCGTGCCGGTGCGGCTGCTGCGCAAGGAAGATGCGGCATGAAAGTTCTGATCGCGGTCACTCACCTCCTTGGCACCGGGCATCTGTCCCGCGCGCTGACCCTGGGCCGCGCCTTCGCCGCCGAAGGCCATACGGTGCGCGTCGCCTCCGGCGGTTTCCCGGCGCCGCAGCTTGACCACACCGGCGTCGATCTGGTCCAGCTGCCGCCGCTGCGTTCGGACGGGGTGGCGTTCACCCGGCTTCTCGGTGAAAGCGGTGAACTGGCCGACGGGGACTATCTCGCCCGGCGCAGCACAGCGCTTCTCGCCGCACTCCGGGACATGCAGCCCGACGTGCTGATCACCGAGCTCTACCCTTTCGGCCGCCGCTCCCTCGCATCCGAGTTCCTGGCGCTCCTGGAGGCCGCGGGCCGACTTCCGCGCCGCCCGGTGGTGCTGGCCTCGGTGCGCGACATCCTGGCGCCGCCCTCAAAGCCGCAGAAAGCCGAGGCCGCCGATGCGGTGATCGCCGCCCATTACGACGCGGTGCTGGTGCATTCCGACCCCGCTGCCACCAAGCTTGAGACAAGCTGGCCGGTCTCCCCGATGCTGGCGGAGAAGCTGCGCTACACCGGCTATGCCGCCTCCGCCCCCGCAGGCCCGCACCCCGAAGGCGCTGGCACGGGCGAAATTCTGGTCAGCGCCGGCGGCGGCGCCGTGGGCGATGCGCTGTTTGCCTGCGCGCTGGAAGCTGCCGGGATGATGCCCGAGCACCGCTGGCGCCTGCTGGTCGGCGGCAGCGATGCGGCGGCGCGGATCGCAGCGCTCAGCGAGCACCCCTCCCCTGCGATCCTGGAGCCCGCGCGACCCGATTTCCGCCAGATGCTAAGCGGCGCTGCCGCCTCGGTCAGCATGTGCGGCTACAACACCGCGCTCGACCTCTTGCAGGCGGGCACCCCCGCGGTGCTGGTGCCGTTTGATGCCGGCAGCGAGACCGAGCAGACCCTGCGCGCCGAAAGCCTCGCGCCGCTGGACGGGATCGCAGTGCTGAAATCCGCGGACCTGACCCCGCAGAACCTATGCGCTGCGCTCAGGGCTGCCATGCGGGCCCCGGAGCGGACCGCGGGCGGTTTCCGGTTTGACGGCGCCGCTTGGACGGTGGAGATTGCTGCGGGACTTCTGGGGGAGCGTGCATGACACCAGACTGGAGCGAGCTGGATAGGGAGCTGGCGCACTGGCAAGCGGCGGGGAAGACTCTGCCCCTGTGGTGGCGGGACGATGACGCGATGGCTCAATCGGCGGAGCTGGACCGGCTCGCCGCGCTGTCCGAAAAGCTGGACCTGCCCGTGCATCTGGCGGTCATTCCGCAAGGCGCCACGCCCGACCTTGCCCGCTTTACCCGTGAAAACCCGCAGCTGATCCCGGTGGTGCACGGCTGGGCGCATCAGAACCACGCTCCTGCGGGCGAGAAAAAGGCCGAGTTCGGCGCCCACCGCCCGCTGGATATGCTGCTGGAAGAGGCCGAGCGCGGGCTTGGCTGCCTGCGCGAACTGTTCGGCCCCAGCCTGCGGCCAATGTTCGTGCCGCCCTGGAACCGGATGGATGCGCGGATGCTGCCTTGGCTGGCGGGCGCGGGCTATACCGCGGTTTCCGCCTTCACCCCGCGCAGCGCCGCCAAGCCCGCGCCGGGGCTCTTGCGGGTGAACACGCATCTCGACCCCATCGCCTGGCGCGCGGGACGCAGCCTGCTGCCGCCTGCGGAGCTGATCCGCCAGGCCGCCCGCCAACTGCGCGACCGCCGCCTGGGCGAAGCCGACAGCGGCGAGCCTTACGGGATCCTCACCCACCACCTGGCGCAGGACGATGCGGTCTGGGAGTTCACCGAAGCCCTGGCCGCCCGGCTTCTGGCCGGGCCGGGCGAGGCTTGGGTCTACGACGAAAGGATGAGCGCATGAGCCGACTCGAGTCCATGCTGCGGCGGCTCACCGCCCAGCGCGACGGGCTTAACTGGGCCGCACGGGAAAGCGCCGCCATCCAGGGCGACGCGCTCGACCTAGGACTTGGCAACGGCCGCAGCTACGACCACCTGCGCCAGATCCTGCCGGAGCGCCGGATCTGGGTGATCGACCGGGTGCTGCAATGCCACCCCTCCTGCGTGCCGCCCGAGCAGGACTTTTTGCAGGGCGAAGCGCGGCCGATGCTCGAACGCCTTGCCGCCTCCGGCCACCGGATTGCGCTGGCGCATTACGACTTCGGCTTCGGCGTGAAGGAAAAGGACGTGGCCGAAGCCGCCGCGCTGTCGCCCGCAATTGCGCAGGTGATGGCACCGGGCGGGATCATCGTTTCGGGCCAGCCGCTCACGGGGTTCGAGGAAATCGCAGGCCCCGGGGGCATCCAGCCCGGCCGCTACATGTTCTACCGCGCGGGCTGAGCCCGGCGCCGCGCGCGCCTTACGCCACCCGCGCGCCGCGGCTCCAGACCCCGCGCAGGGCAGGCACCCCGCCGCACAAGCGGAAGCGGATCAGGTCGGCCCGCAGCCCCGGCGCGATGCGCCCTCGGTCCGCAAGGCCGGCCGCCTCGGCCGGCGCCCGGGTCACGGTGGCCAGACCGCGCGCCATGTCGCCCCATTGCTCGCCCAGCTGCACCGCCGCTATCAGGAGCCCGGCGGGCACATAGTCCGAGGACAGGATGTCCAAAAGCTCCAGCCCCGCCAGCTCTGCCGCTGCCACATTGCCCGAATGCGAGCTGCCGCGGATCAGGTTCGGCGCGCCCATCATTACCTTTATGCCCGCCCCATGGCACGCCCGCGCCGCTTCCACCGTGGTGGGGAACTCCGCCAGCCGGATGCCATAGCCTGCCGAAACCGCGACCTGCTCCGCGGTGGTGTCGTCGTGGCTCGCCAGCACCGCGCCGAACCGCGCCGCCGCCGCCACCGCCGCGGCTTCGTGCCGGTCGCCATTCGCCTCGCGCAGGGCCTTCAGATGTGCGACGTGCGCGGTAAAGCCCGCATCGTCAAAGCCGTGCTTCCCTTTCACATAGGCTTCCAGCTTGGAGAGGTCGCGGAACTGCCGCTGCCCCGGCGTGTGATCCATCAGGGAGACCAGCCCGACCCGGTCCTCGGGGCCGAAAGCGTCCAGCTCCTCCACCAGGGTGTCCGAGCAGACCTCGGCCCGCAGATGCAGGAAGTGGGAAATCTTCAGCGCGCCGGTGCTGCGCAGCGCCAGCAGCTCGGTGGCCAGCTTCCGGGCATAGGCGCCATAGCGGCTTTCCTTGCGGAGGATAGACCCCACACGCATGGCGTCGAACACCGTGGTGATGCCGGTGCCCGCGAGCTCCGCATCATGCGCCAGCAGCGCCGCGCCATGCGGCCAGCCGACCCCGGGGCGCGGCTGAATGTGGCGCTCCAGATTATCGGTATGCAGCTCCACCAGCCCGGGGCAGAGGAAATCGCCCTCACAGTCCACCGCGCCCGCAGGCACCGCGGCCCCGCTGTCCAGCGCGGCAATCCGTCCATGGGCAACCTTCACGCAGCCGCGGCTCAGGCCCTCGGGCAGGACCAGCGTGGCATTGGCAAGGATCAACTCTTCTGTCATCTGGGTTACACATCTTTCGAGCTATGGAAGGCCGCGCTCAGGAGGCCATTGTGACATTCACGCGATATGCGATCTATTACGCGCCGCCCCGGGCGGCGGAATGGTGCCGCTTTGCTTCGGCCTGGCTCGGCTGGGATTTGGAGGCGGGGGAGGTGCTGCCGCATCCTGAAGCCGCGGGGCTGAATGTGCCGGCGCTCAGCGCGGTGCCGCGCAGATACGGTCTGCACGCCACTGTCAAGCCGCCGATGCGCCTCGCCGAAGGAGAAACCCTTGCCGCGCTGAAAGACGCTTGCGCCACGCTCGCCGCACGCACGGCGCCGGTGACGCTCGAGGGCTTGCAGCTGGCGCGGATGGGCCGCTTCCTGGCCCTGCGCCCCGTGGGCTGCGAAGCGGCGCTGAATGCGCTGGCCGCCGAGTGGGTCACCGGGCTCGACCGCTTCCGCGCTCCCGCGTCCGAAGCCGAGGCAGCGCGCCGCCGTGCCGCCGGGCTTACGCCCGCGCAGGAGGCGAACCTCACCCGCTGGGGCTACCCTTACGTGCTGGACCAGTTCCGCTTCCACATCACTCTGACCGGCAAGCTGCCGAAGCCCGAGCTGCCCGCGGTGGAGGCCGCGCTCACGGCGCAGCTCCTGCCGCTCCTGCCCGCGCCGCTGGAAATCCGCGATCTGGCACTGGCAGGCGAGGCGCCGGACGGGCGGTTCCACCTGGTCCACCGCTACCCCCTCTCCGGCTGAAGCGCCGCGACGGCGGCGGCCACCGCATCCGCAAGGCGGCCGCTGTTGTCGATCTCGTGCACGCAGGCGAGGCCCGGTGGCAGGCGGCAGGCGGCCCGTGCAAGGCGGCCTTCCAGCGCTGCCCCCGCCTCACGGCCCCTGGCCGCGAGCCGCGCCGCCAGCACCCCGGGCGCGGCGCTGACCGAGAGCACGATGAGATTGCCGAACCGCGCCTGCGCCTCCGGCAGCACCCCGCGCGAGAGGTTCACCAGCACCCCCGCCGCGCCCATGCGCAGGTCCCCGATCTCCCGCGGGATGCCATAGTGCAGCCCATGCGCCTGCCAGTGCAGTGCAAAAGCGTCTGCTTCCGCCAATGCTGAGAATTCCGCCACGCTCACCGCCCGGTAATTCTCGCCGCCTGCCTCCGGCGCCCGGGTGATCACCCGGCGCACCCGGCGCAGCCCCGGCACCGCCTGGGAGAGCTCCAGCATCAGGCTGTCCTTGCCCGCACCGGAAGGGCCCACGACGGCAATCACCGGGGCTTCCCGGGGTGCATCCCGCGGAGGGCTCATGCCGCTGCCCCCGGCGAAAATCCCGGCACATCCACAAAGCGGGTGCAGACCCGCTCGCGGGCGCCGGCGTCGTGAAAGATGCCAAGGACCGCAGCGCCGCACTCGCGGGCGGCCCCGATCAGCTCTAGCACCGCTTCGCGGTTCCGGGCGTCGAGGCTGGCGGTCGGTTCGTCCAGCAGCAGCGCCGGATAGCCGTAGGCAAAGCCGCGCGCGATGTTCACCCGCTGCTGCTCGCCGCCCGAGAAGGTGGTCGGGCTCAGCCCCCAAAGCCGTTCGGGCACGTTGAGCCGGGCCAAAAGCGCCGCCGCCCTGTCGCGGGCCTCCGCGGCAGGCGCTCCGGCGGCCAGCAGCGGCTCCGCCACCACCTCCAGCGCCGGCACCCGCGGCACCACGCGCAGGAACTGGCTGACATAGCCCAGCGTGGTGCGGCGCAGTTCCAGGATCTCGCGCGGCTCGGCGCGGGCCACATCGACCCCGCCCACCGAAACCCGGCCCGAGGCCGCAAGGTAGTTGCCGTAGATCAGCCGCATCAGCGTCGATTTCCCTGCTCCGGAAGCACCGGTGAGGCCCACGCATTCACCGGGCGCCACACTCAGCGACGCGTCCTCCAGCACCCGGATCACCGCGCCGCCCTGGTTGTGCAAGGTGAAGCTTTTGGAGACGTTTTCCAGTTCGATCATCGGGCTGCTCCTCAGGCCTGCAGCACGCTGGAAACCAGCAGCTGGGTATAGGCGTGCTGGGGGTCGTCCAGCACCTGGTCGGTGAGACCGGTTTCCACTACCCGGCCGTCCTTCATCACCATCAGCCGGCTCGCCAGCAGGCGCACCACGGCGAGGTCATGGGTCACGATGATGGCCGAAAGCCCCATGCCGCGCACCAGCCCGCGCAGGAGATCCAGAAGCCGCGCCTGCACCGAGACATCCAGCCCGCCGGTCGGCTCGTCCATGAACACCAGCCGAGGGCCGCTCACCAGGTTGCGGGCGATCTGCAGCCGCTGCTGCATGCCGCCGGAATACTCCGACGGCCGGTCGCCAATGCGGGCCTCCGCGATCTCCACCCGTTCCAGCCAGTCCGCGGCCCGGGTGCGGATTTCGCCATAGTGGCGCGCGCCCGCGGCCATCAGGCGCTCGCCGATGTTGCCGCCTGCGCTTACCTGCATGCGCAAGCCGTCGCGGGCGTGCTGATGCACGAAGGCCCAGTCGGTGCGCCCCAGCATCCGCCGTGCAGGCTCGGCCATGGTGACTGTGTCGACCGGCCCGTCAGTGCGGGTGTCATAGATCACCTCGCCACCGTCCGGCGCAAGATGACCCGCGAGGCAGTTCAACAGCGTCGACTTGCCCGAACCGCTTTCACCGACGATCCCCATCACCTCACCGGGGTAGAGCGTAAAACTCACATCTGCGCAGCCTACGCGAGGGCCATACATCCGCGTCAGATTCCTGACGTCCAGCAAAGGTCTCATCGCGTGCCTCCCGCGCCCGGATTTTTAAGAAGATCCGGGCATAACTTCTGCAAATTCTTTGTCCCGCCCAGCATCAGCCGCCCTCCCCGGCCAGATGGCCGCGGTGCCCCTCCGCGCGGCGGCCGCGGCAATAGTCGGTGTCGGAGCAGACGAACATCCGCCCGCCCGCGTCATCCAGGATCACCTCGTCCAGGTAGCTGTCCTCCGCCGCGCAAAGCGCGCAAGCGTGCCCGGCCCGGGAGGGGTCAAAAGGGAAGTCCTCGAAATCGAGGCTCACCACTTTTGTGTAGGGCGGCAACGCGTAGATGCGCTGCTCGCGGCCCGCGCCGAACAGCTGGATCGCGGCACTTTCCAGCTTGGGGTTGTCGAACTTGGGGATCGGCGATGGGTCCATCACGTAGCGGTCCGCCGTCATCACCGGATATGCGTAAGATGTGGCGATGGCGCCGTGGCGGCTGATGTCCTCGTAAAGCTTCACGTGCATGAGCCCGTATTCCTGCAAAGCGTGCATTTTGCGGGTCTCGGTTTCGCGTGGTTCCAGGAACCTCAGGGGCTCCGGGATCGGAACCTGGTATACCAGAATCTGATCCTCCCGAAGCGGCGTCTCGGGGATGCGGTGGCGGGTCTGGATGACGCTGGCCCTGGCGGTCTCCTCCGTCGTGGCGATTGCCGCGGTTTTCTCGAAGAACCTGCGGATCGAAACCGCGTTCGTCGTGTCGTCTGCGCCCTGGTCGATCACCTTCAGCGTGTCTTCGGGCGTGAGCGTGGCGGCGGTGACCTGCACCCCGCCGGTGCCCCAGCCATAGGGCATCGGCATTTCACGGCTGGCGAATGGCACCTGATAGCCCGGCACCGCGAGCCCCTTCAGGATCGCGCGGCGGATCATCCGCTTGGTCTGCTCGTCGAGGTAGGCGAAGTTGTAGTCAGACATGGGTTGTCCCTTTTTCGGACAGGAGGCCTGCTGCAGTGGATTGCCCGGCTGCGCGCCGGGCGCCGAAGGCCGGTGCGGCGGGACGCTGGCGAATCATTCCGCTGCCTCCCCCGCCTGCATGGCGTCAGCCTCCCCGGCGCTTGTTTTGGCCCCGGCCGCGCGGCGCAGCTTGCGCAGCAGCTCCAGCTCGGCCTGGAAATCGACGTAATGCGGCAGTTTGATGTGCTCGAGAAAGCCGGTCGCCTGGATGTTGTCGGCATGGCTCAGCACGAATTCCTCACCCTGCGCGGGCGCGCCCAGGTTATCCTCGCCCAGCTCCTTCCAGCGCAGCGCCCGGTCAGTGAGCGCCATGGCGATAGCCTTGCGCTCCGATTGGCCGAAGACCAGACCGTAGCCCCGGGTGAACTGCGGCGGCTGCGATTTGGAGCCCTTGAACTGGTTCACTGTCTCGCATTCGGTGAGCTCAACCTCGCCAACCTCGATGGCGAAGCCGAGTTCGGGGATCTCCATCTCCACCGGTACTGTGCCGATGCGCAGCTCGCCCACAAAAGCGTGGCTGCGCGCATAGCCGCGCTGAGTCGAATAGGCGATGCCCAGCAGGAAGCCCTCGTCGCCGCGTGCTAGCGCCTGCAGCCGCAGGGCCCGGTCCGTCGGATACTCCATCGGCGCGCGGGTGAGATCGCCCGGTTCGGTGTCCGAGGCGGGCTCGCACTCGATCACGTCCTCATCCTGCAGGAAACTGGTGACATGCGGGGCGGTGCCCGGAGCGGCACCCGCCGGAGGTTCCGGGATGTCCGCCACCGGCGCCTCCGGCACATGGCCCCCGGCCGCCAGTTTGAAATCCAGCAGCCGGTGGGTGTAATCGAAGGTCGGCCCCAGCACCTGACCGCCCGGCGCGTCCTTGAAGATCGCCGAAATGCGCCGGTCGCAGACCATCTCCGCGGTCTCGATCGGCTCCGAGTTCCCTAGCCGCGGCAGAGTGGTGCGGTACGCGCGGATCAGGAAGATCGCCTCGATCAGGTCGCCGCGCGCCTGCTTGATCGCCAGCGCCGCCAAATCGGGATCGTAGAGCGAGCCCTCGGCCATCACCCTGTTCACCGCGAGGCTCAGCTGCCCGCGGATCTGGGCGAGGCTCAGCTCGGCCACGCCGGTGTCGCCGCGGCGCTCCTCGGCGAGCCAGGCGTGGGCGTTTTCTATCGCCCGCTCGCCGCCTTTCACTGCGACATACATCGGCTCAGTCCTCCGCCGTGATCTGCGCCGAGCGCGGCAGCGCCGCAACTTCCGCGCCGCAGGTAAAGAAGAAATCGAGCCCCAGCGGGTAGCCGCGCGCGTTCTCCTGCAGCGCGGCGATGCCGGGCAGCGCCATGCGGATGCTGTCCTTGATACCGGGACCGCGCAGGCGCGCGTTGGCGGGGGCAAAACCCGCGGTCTCGACGATCAGCGTGGCAGAACGGTCGGGATATTCCGGCGTGCCCGCGCGGTACTGCGTGAGCGGCAGCAGCGCGTCCCAGGTGCCGAGCGCAAACCCGGCCTCTGGCGCGGCCACAACCGGGGCACCAGTGTGGAACGCCAGCCAGGCGCGCAGCCCGGCACTTTCCACACCGGGGGCAAGACACACGCCTGTCTCCGGTCCTGTCAGAGTCAGCAGCAGCGCGGCGGCGGCCTGCGAAATGCCGGCGGGCGCCCTCAGTGCGGCGCCGATCTCCTGCACGTTGCCTGGCCGCGCCATGGCGGTCATTGCCGCCCGGAAGGCACAGGCAGCTTCTTCCGGCGGATGGGCGAAACCCGCGGCGCAAGCCTCGGCCGATACGGGGGCGCTCATGCGTCCTCTCCTCTTGCCATCGTGAAGAACTCCACCTTGGTGGCGGCCGCCTTGGCAGCGCGGGTGGCCTTGGCCTTCCGTTGCTCTGCCGCGAGCGGCTCCAGCACGGCGGCGCGCAAGGCTGGCGCCGCGCCGGTCTGCATCAGTGCGTCGATCTTGGCGGCGGTTTCGGCTTTCGCATGGGAACGGCCCTGGACGTAGCCGTGGCCAACCGTGCCGTCCTGCAGCCGCAGGGCGCAGCGGGTCACCGTCATTTCGCCCGCGTTGAAAGGTGCGCCGCTGCCGCCCATGCGGCCGCGCAGCATGATGCTGCCGGTCTCGGGCCGGCGCAGCCAGCCGCAGGCGGGCGCGGCGCCATAGGCCCGCCAAAGCGCCAGCAGACGCGCCTCGCTGGCAGTGGCCAGCAGGCTCATCCAGCCCTTGCGCGCTGCGGTGGCGTTTTCGTCGTTCATGATCAAAGCCCCTTGCCGGGTTGTCTATATTTACTATACAACTAGACAAATGTTAGCCGGCCTGCCCGCACCGGGGCAAGCCCTCCAGAATGAAAGTTTGATGACATGGCCCGCACACCGGTTTGGAAATCCATCGCCATTGCGCTGACGGGCGACATCGCCCAGGGGCGCTACGCCAGTGGCGGAAAGCTTCCGCCGGAAAGCCAGCTTGCCGCCCGCTTCGGGGTCAACCGCCACACCGTGCGCCGGGCGCTGGCCGGCATGGCCGAGCAGGGCCTGGTGCATGCGCGCCGCGGCGCCGGGGTGTTCGTAACCGCGGCCCCCGCCGACTACCCGATCGGCAAGCGGGTGCGCTTCCACCAGAACCTCGCGCGGGCCGGGCGCGCTCCGGCCAAGCAGGTGCTGGCGCTGGAGCGCCGCACCGCCGGGACGCGGGAAGCCGAAGCGCTGGGGTTAGAGCCCGGCGCCGAGGTCGTCGTCTATGATGGGCTGTCGCTCGCCGACGGCCGCCCCCTCGCGCTGTTCCAGAGCATCTTTCCCGCCGATCGCCTCGGCGGCATGCTGGAGGCGCTGGCGGAGCAATCCTCGGTAACCGCGGCGCTGAAAGCCTGCGGGGTGGAGGACTACACGCGGGTGGAAACGCGGATCACCGCCAAGCTTGCAACCGCGGCGCAGGCGCTGCATCTGCAGATCTCCGAGGGCAGCCCGATCCTGCGCACGACGGGTATGAATGCCGATCCCGAGGGCCGGCCGGTGGAATTCGGCCGCACCTGGTTTGCCGGTGACCGGGTGGCACTGACGGTGGGAGCTGAGGCGTAGCGCTTGAGAGGCGCTCCCGCCTGCTCAGCGGTATCGGAGATACCGCTTGCACGGTCGGGCCGGGCGCCGCGCTGACGCGCGGCGGCATTCCGGCAGCAGGCACACGCCCCCGCCGTGCGCGCGCACGGCGCGCTCCCGCCTTTTCTGCTTCGACGCTCAGCGCGCCGCGTTGAAGACGAAGAGCTGCTCGCCGCCGATCGTGTAGCCGTCGATGAGCGCTTGCGCCTTTTCAGAGACCAGCCAGGCCTCCAGCTTCAGCGCGGCATCGTGCTTCACATGGCCGTGTTTCTCCGGGTTCACCGGCAGGTACGCGTATTGATTGAACAGCACCGGGTCGCCCGCAAATAGCAGCGCGAGGCTGCCCTTGTTGCCAAAGTTCAGCCAGCTGGCCCGATCCGACATGATGTAGGCCCCCATCCCCGCCGCGGTATTGAGCGCCGCCCCCATGCCTGCGCCGACTGCGCGGTACCAGCCGCCGAAGCTCTCCGGCTCCAGCCCCGCCGCCCGCCACAGGCTCAGCTCCTTGTTGTGGGTGCCGCTGTCGTCACCGCGGCTGACAAAGGGAGCCTCCGCGGTGGCGATGCCGGACAGCGCCGCCTTCGCATCCGAGGCCCCGCCAATCCCGGCCGGGTCCGGTGCCGGGCCAATCAGGACAAAATCGTTGTACATGATCTCGCGCCGGTGGGTGCCGTGGCCTGCCGCAAGGAACTTCTCCTCCGCCGCCCGCGAATGCACCAGGATGGCATCGACATCGCCTGCCTCACCCAGCCGGATCGCCTGGCCGGTCCCGACCACCAGCAGCTGCACATCCAGCCCGGTGTCGAGGGCGATTTCCGGCAGCAGCACCCCGGCCAGGCCGGAATTGTGGAAGGAGGTGGTCACCGCCAGCTTGATCTCCTCCGCCACCGCCACCGATGCGGCCATCGTCCCGACCGCCAGCGCGGCGGCAAATCCCGCAAGAAAACGTTTCATTCGACAATATCTCCGTTCAGAAAACCCCGGGCCTCGGCTGTTGCGGGCCCCGCGAAAAACACATCCGCCGGGGCGCGCTCGTGAATGCGGCCCGCCAGCACGAAAATCACCTCATCCGCCAGCCGCCGTGCCTGTCCCATGTTATGGGTCGACATGATCAGACGCGTGCCCGAGGCAGCAGCGCGGGCGAGGATATCCTCGATCTCGCGGGTGGCGCGGCCGTCGAGCGCGGCGCAGGGCTCGTCGAGGAACAAGACCTGCGGTTCCCGAACCAGCGCGCGGGCGAGTGCCAGCTTCTGCCGCTCCCCGCCCGAGAGGTTGGTGGCCTGGCGCGCCAGGATATCGCTTAGACCGACCCGGCCCGCCCAGTCGGCGGCGCGGGCCCGGGCCTGCCTGCGGGACATGCCGGTGAGCCGCAGCGGATAGGTGATGTTGTCCAGCACAGTTCGGCGCAGCATCACCGGGGTCTGGAACACGAAGGCCTGGTGCTTCTGCGCCTCCGCCAGCGGGCAGGCCCAGTCGAGCGCGCCCCCGCCCAGCCGGACGATGCCGTGCAACATCTTCAGAAGCGTGGTCTTGCCCGCGCCGTTCGGGCCGATCACGATGGAGGTACCCTGCCCGCTCAGCTCCAGGTCAACCGGCCCGACAAGCACCTTGCCGCGGCGGCGCACCAGAGCGCCATTGGCCACCAGAGGGAACATCTGCATCACCAGCGCCCCTCGCTCTCGGTGCGGCCCAGCCAGTGGATGGCGAGGTTCACGGCAATGGCCAGCGCGATCAGCACGAAGCCGAGCCCAAGCGCCATAGCGAATTCGCCCTTGCCGGTCTCCAGCGCGATCGCCGTTGTGAGCACCCGGGTCGCGTGGTCAATGTTGCCGCCCACCACCATGATCGCGCCGACTTCGCCGATGGCGCGGCCGAACCCCGCCAGCGCCGCGGTCAGGAGCGCCCGGCGCCCGTCCCACAGCAGCGCCTGGATGCGCTGGAACTGGGTCGCGTTCATCGAGATCAGCAGGTCATGGTAATCGCTCCACAATTCACGCAGGGACTGATGCGCAATGGAGGCGATGAGCGGCACGATGATCACCACCTGCGCAGCGATCATCGCTGCCGGGGTGAACAGCAGGCCCAATACGCCCAAAGGGCCGGAGCGCGACAGGAGCACATAGACCACCAGCCCCACCACCACCGGCGGCAGACCCATCAGCGCGTTCAGCACCGCGATGGTGGCGCGGCGCAGCCGGAACCGGCGCACCGCCAGCAGCGCGGCGAGCGGCAGCGCTATGACGCAGGCAATCGCCAGCGCGCTCAGCGTCACCCGGAGCGAACGCAGGGTGATCTCCACCAGATCCGCATCCAGGCTGACCAGCAGCCAGGCGGCCCGGGTGAGCCCTGCCCATAGATCTTCCATCGCGCGCTTGTCTCTCCCGCGGCTTCCTTCGATGCCGGGTCTAACACGCCCTTGCGCCAGGCAAAATCGCGGGAGCAGACGCAGGGGGGATCAAAAACGGCACCGGTGCCGGAAATCCCCGCTCCTGAACGCCACCAGAACGCCTGCCGGAGGCGTTCCAGCCGCCACCGCGGGACCGGGCGCCACTGGACAGTCCCGTACACCTCCGCAGCGGCGCCAAATCACCGCAGATGCCGCCGTTAGCGCCGCCGTGCGCTTGCGTGCGCGTGGCGAACGTGAAACAACCCGCGTCCAAAGTGCCACCCCGGACGCAACTTTGAGGAATTGCCATGTTCGACCTGCAATCCATGCGGGATCAACTCGCCGCCCACTACGATCTGGCGCCCAACCCGGCCCTGGCCGCAGAGATGGCCGATGTCTATGCCCGCATGGAGCGGGTGGTGAACCCCGCGGACTGGGCCATTCACGCGCCCTACGTGAAGGCGATCCTCGAGCTGAAGAAGCAGCGCAACGCGGTGGTGCTCGCGCATAACTACATGACGCCCGAGATCTACCACGGCATCTCGGACGTGGTCGGCGACAGCCTGCAGCTAGCGATGGAGGCCACCCGGGTGGAGGCCGACGTGATCGTGCAGTGCGGCGTGCACTTCATGGCCGAAACCTCCAAGATCCTGAGCCCGGAAAAGACCGTGCTGATCCCCGACATGGCGGCCGGCTGCTCGCTGGCGGAGTCGATCACCGCCGAGGGCGTTGAGGAGATGCGCCGCCGCTACCCCGGCGCGCCGGTGGTCACCTACGTGAACACCACGGCCGAGGTGAAGGCCGCCTCCGACATCTGCTGCACGTCGTCAAACGCGGCGCAGATCGTCGCCGCGCTCGATGCCGAAACCATCATCATGACGCCCGACCAGTACCTGGCGCAGAACATCGCCCAGCAGGTGCCGGAGAAGAACATCGTCTGGTGGGAAGGCTCCTGCATCGTGCACGAGCAGTACACCGCCCAGGATCTGCGCGACTTCCGCGAGTGGAACCCCGGCACCCGGCTGATCGCGCATCCCGAATGCCCGCCGGACGTGGTGGCGGAGGCGGATTTCTCCGGCTCGACCAGCGGCATCCTGAAATACGTGACGGATGAGAAGCCGGAAAAGGCACTGCTGATCACCGAATGCTCGATGGCCTCGAACATCGCCGACCAGCTGCCCGAGGTCGAATTCGTCGGCCCGTGCAACATGTGCCCCTACATGAAGATGATCACGCTGGAGAAGATCCTGTGGTCGCTGCACACCATGACCGAGCCGGTCGAGGTCGACCCAGGCGTGGCCGAGAAGGCCCGCGTCGCGGTGCAGCGGATGATCGACCTCAGCCGCAAGCTGGGTCTCTGACACCGTGATCGAGACCGGCCGTATCGTCATCGCCGGCGCTGGCTTGGGCGCGCTTTACGCCGCGCTTGAACTGGCGCCGCGGCCGGTGCTGGTGATTTCTCCCGAGGCCTTGGGCGAAGGCGCAAGCTCGGCCTGGGCGCAGGGCGGCGTGGCGGCGGCGATGGCGGCAAACGACAGCCCCACCGCCCACGCGCTGGATACCGAGGTGGCGGGCGCCGGCACCGTCGACCCGGAGGTGGCCGCGATGGTCACGCGCGTCGCGCGGCGCCATATCCTCGACCTCACCGGGCTTGGCACGCCGTTCGACCGCGACGCCGAAGGCAACTACGTGCTGAACCGCGAAGCCGCCCATTCCGCCGCCCGCGTGGTGCGGGTGAAGGGCGACCAGGCGGGCCAGCGCATCATGCAGACGCTGGTCGCCGCGGTGCGCGCCGCGCCTTCGGTGCAGGTGCTGGAGCACACCCAGGCAGTGCGGCTGGAGACCGAGGGAGGAACCGTCACCGGGCTTTGGGTCGCGCGCGCGGGCGGTATGCCTTCCGCCCCGGTGCTGATCCGCACGCCGGGGGTGCTGCTGGCGGGCGGCGGCTCCGGAGGGATCTACGCCCATACCACCAACCCGCCCCGCATCCGCGGCCAGGTGATCGGCCTTGCCGCCCGCGCAGGCGCAATGATCGCCGACCCGGAGTTTGTGCAGTTCCACCCCACCGCCTTCGATATCGGCGAGGACCCGGCCCCGCTTGCCACCGAAGCCCTGCGAGGCGAGGGCGCGGTGCTGGTGAACGCGGCCGGTGCGCGCTTCATGGAAACCCAGCATCCCGACGCCGAACTTGCCCCGCGTGACATCGTCGCCCGCGCGATCTTTGCCGAGGCGCAGGCAGGCCGCCGCCCGATGCTCGACACCCGCGCGGCTTTGGGCGCCGAGGTGCTGACCCGCTTCCCAACCGTGGCCGAAACCTGCGCGCGCGCCGGCATCGACCCGGTGAAGGAGCCGATCCCGGTCGCCGTCGCCGCGCATTACCATATGGGCGGCGTGATGGCGGACATGCGGGGGCGCGCCAGCCTCGCCCGCCTCTGGGTCTGCGGCGAGGCGTCCTCCACCGGGCTGCACGGCGCCAACCGGCTCGCCTCCAACGGCCTCTTGGAAGCGCTGGTCTATGCCCGCAACGCCGCCGATGATATCGCCGCCCTGCCCGAGACCGGCGGCATGGGGGAGGTCCGCCCCGAATTCCCCGCGGGCGGGCAGGCGCTCGATCCGGAGGCGCTCGCAGCGCTGCGCGCAACGATGACTGCCCACGCGGGCGTCCGCCGCTCCGCCGGGGGCCTGCGCCAGGCGCTCGTCAGCATTTCCCGGCTGGAAGCCGGACAGGCGCGGGACGAGAACTTCGCCAACATCTGCGCCACCGCCACCCTGATCGCCGCCGCCGCGCTTCTGCGCGAGGAAAGCCGCGGCGGCCATTTCCGCGACGATTTCCCCGCCGCCGACCCGGCCTGGGCGCGGCGCACCTGCATCACCCTGGACGACGCCCTGGCCCTGCGCGCCAAGGTGCAAGAGGACCTAAGATGAGCACCCACTTCGCCACCCTCCCCGACCTGATCCTGGAACCGATGGTGCGCGCCGCGCTGATGGAAGACCTGGGCCAAAACGGCGACATCACCACCCGCGCGGTGATCCCGGCCTTGGCCCGCTACTCCGCTCGGCTGAACGCGCGCGAGGATGGCGTGGTCTCCGGCATGCAGATCGCCCGCATCGCCTTCCACCTGGTCGATGCCGGGCTGAAAGTCGAGACTCTGCTGCCGGACGGCTCGCCCTGCAAGGCAGGCGATACGCTGATGACCATCGAAGGCTCCGCCGCCTCGATCCTGTCAGGGGAGCGGGTGGCGCTGAACTTCGCAGGCCGCCTTTCGGGCATCGCGACGCTCACCGCCGCCTTCGCGGCAGAGACCCGCGGCACGGACGCGCGCATCACCTGCACCCGCAAGACCACCCCGGGCCTGCGCATCGCCGAGAAACAGGCCGTGTTGCACGGCGGCGGCTTCAGCCACCGCTTCGGCCTGTCGGACGCGATCCTGATCAAGGACAACCACATCGCCGCCGCAGGCGGCATCCGCGCCGTGCTGGAGGCCGCCAAGGCCAGTGTCAGCCACATGATGAAGGTGGAGATCGAGGTCGACACGCTGGCCCAGCTCTCCGAGGTGCTGGAGACCGGCGGCGCCGATGCGGTGCTCTTGGACAACATGGACACCGCCACCCTCGCCCGGGCAGTGGAGATGGCCCGCGGCCATCTGACGACCGAGGCCTCCGGCAACATGCGGCTGGAGCGAATCGCCGAGGTGGCCGCCACCGGCGTCGATTACATCTCCGCAGGCGCGCTCACCCATTCGGCGCGCACGCTGGACCTCGGCCTCGATTTCTGAGGCCTCGATTTCAGGGCCGCCGCGCCCGGCGGGCGCGGCAGGTCACTCCGCCGCGCGCCGCTTGCGGGCCGCCTCCAGTTTCTCTTCGCGCAGCGGCTCCGGCGGCAGCAGCAGCACTGTGACACCCTCGATTTCCCGGACAGCATACCCGGCGCCCGCATGGCCCGCGCGCAACTCCTCCGGCAAGCTTTCGCAGCGCTCGGGAGCTTCCTCGCACATGACGATCTCCCGCCCGGTCAGGTGCCCCAGCCGGAACGCCACCGCCTGCGCCTTCTGTAAGTCGCTCTCCACCGCCTCCGGCAGGCCCAGGTAGGTGCCGGTCACGTAAACCGGACCCGTGCCGCCCATCAGCTCCGCCGCCATCGCCCGGCTCAGCCGCTGCCACTCGGTGAAGGAATGGTGCAGCATCCCGGTGAAGATCGCGTAGGCCGCCGCCACGGTGAACAGCAGGTTACGCCCCAGCCGGTCTCGCCCTTCTGCCTTCAGGTGCAAAGTGAAGAGACCGAGGAAGACCGCGAGATAGATCCACAGGAACCCGCCCGACCGTACCGGCGTATCGATGCCGGTACGGATCACCTGCACGCAGATCAGCGCCACCCCAAGCCCCGCGCCCGCGAGCATGTAGAGCCCGCGCCAGCGGTCCTGCCGCAGGACGGCCGCAGTCGCGGCGGCAAACAGCGCCCCCTGCAAGAGCAGCACGAACAGGTTGTTGTAGGAACCTTTCATCGCCAGGCTGGTGAGGAAATGCCCGGCCAGCCGCGCGTTTTCCAGTGCCGAGGCAAGGTCGTGCGCGGGGCTCGGATGGCGCCATTCGGCCATCGGGACGCCGAAGACGCCATGCTCGGCATAGTTCAGCGTGTAGATCGCGAGCATCCCCAGCGCAAAGCTCGCGATAAACAGCGCCAGCAGCCCCGCCAGATCACGCGCCGAGCGCGCCACGCCCGCCCGCGTCAGGCTCAGCGCCAGGATCAGGAAGGGATAGGTAGTGTAGGCCATCAGCGCCGCCGGCACGAAGACCACCATCAGCCAGCGGCTTGCCCGCTCGCTTGTCCGCGTCGTGAACCAGGCATAAAGCGCCAGGATCGCAAGCCCCGGAATCAGCGTGTTGAACCACAGCGAAATCAGCACCCAGGGCAGGCACAGCCCGGCCACCAGCGCCACCATCGCGCGCCGCCACAGCTCCACGCCGGGGCCAAAGGCGTTGTGCACCAGGCAGCCGAGGTAGACCGCCCAGAGCAGCTGATAGGCTAGGAAGTTGAGCCAGGCCGGGGTCACCATGCCGCGCAGGTGCCAGAGGTAGTTGATCCAGCGCCCCTCGGTCAGCGTCTTGGAGTAGAACAGCGCAGGGTCCGCCCACAGCGCCGGGTAGTCGTCATGCCGCACCAACGGGTCGGGCAGCTGGAACAGGGCGGTCAGCAGCAGCCCGGCCAGCACCGCAACCACCAGAGCAGGCAGTTGCCCGGAGCGGTGCTGCGCCGCGCCGGCAGCAGCGTCAGTCTGCGCAAGCGTCATGTAGCCGCCCGCTCCAGGCGGCGGGCGCGGCGCACCAGCGCGGCGGCGCGCAGCTTGGCAATGCGGGTGACCATCGGCTGCGGCATCAGCGAGACCACCCCGCGGCGCAGGCGCCAGGCAAAGCTGCCTGCCGGGGGGACTGTCTGCCCTTGCGGGATTTCCATCTCCAGCACTGTCTCCGGCAGCCCCGCGCGGCCCGCCGCATTAACGTAAAGCACGCTGTTGTAGCGGTACCAGGGCTCCACCTCCGCATGCTCCCGCAGGTGCGGGCGGATGCAGTCGAAAGCGGTATACCCGCGCGCTGCAAACAGCTCCTGCCAGAAGCTGAGCGGCTGTTCGTTAATGTGGAACTCGCCCCCCTGCCCCGGCACCGCGGCAGAAAACAGCACCCGGTCCGAATGCGCGGTCAGGCTCTCCACTAGCGGCTCTGCGGCTGCCTTGGGCAAATGCTCGCCGACCTCCAGGCTCTGCGCCAGATCGAAGCGGCGGCCCAGGCTGAAGGGCTGCGTGAGGTCTGCGGCATGAAAACTGTCCTCCGGGATGGCCAGGCGGGACCGGTCGACATAGTCGCCGTCCACGCCCGCCACCTCCATCACTCCGGCGCGGCGCCACTCGCTGAGCCAGACGCCGCGGCCGCTGCCCAGATCCAGCACGCTGCGCGCTTGCAGGTGCGGCTGCAGAACCGAAATCAGCGCCACGGCCGAGCTGCGCGCGCCGCGGTCGATGTAGTCGTAGAACTCGTTCGAATAGACGTGGGACATGAGAACTCCGAGGATTGCGTCAGCCGGGCAGGGCGTAGACCCAGAGGCGGAAGATGATGAAATTTTGCACCGGCAGCAGCATCGCGGCGGCGGCTGCCGCGAGCCAGGGCGCGAGACCGAGCGCCGGGCCGAGCGCGCCGGTGATCAGGGCGGAGACCGCAAAGCCGGCCGCGATCGTGCAGGCGAAGCGCGCAGCCTGGCCGGGCCGCGCCAACGGGCGCCGGAAGGTCCAGCGCGTCTGCAGCACGTATTGCACCGCCACCGCCAGGACAAAAGCCGCGGCATTGGCTCCGGCCTGCGGCGCCCCCGCCGCCAGGAGCCCGGCGTAGGCCAGGACATAAAGCACCGCGACGCTGCCGCCGGCGATGCAGAAGCGGATAAGCTGGCTCCGGTCCCGCTGGCCGCCTGCCTCTGCCGTGCTCATGACGCCTTCCTCTGCGGCGGCGCCTCCTGCGCGGTTTCGGACGCGGATGCAGGCACGGGCGGGGCCGCCTGCCCGGCGGTATCCTCGGACAGGAAATACATCGGCCGCTGCTTGCTCTCCATGTAGAGCCTGCCGACGTATTCGCCGAGAATGCCCAGCGTCAGCAGCTGGATGCCCGAGAAGAAGGAGATCGCCAGCAGCATCGAGGCCCAGCCCGGCGCGGTCTGGTAAAGCGCCAGCGACAGGAACACGTAGACCGCCATCAGGAAGGTCACGTAGAGGCTGAGGAAGGCGAGCCGCGTCGCCATCTTCAGCGGCTTGGTGGAAAACCCGGTAAGCGCATCGGTGGCAAAGCGCAGCATCGCCTTGAACGGGTACTTGGTGACGCCCGCAACCCGCGGATCGCGCACGTATTCCAAGCCGATCTGGCGGAAGCCGGCCCAGGCAAACATGCCGCGGATGAATCGCGCGCGTTCGGGCATCGCCAGCACCGCATCCAGCGCGCGGCGGCTAACCAGGCGGAAATCGCCGGTGTCCTTTGGAATATCCACGTCCGACAGGGTGTTGAGAAAGCGGTAAAACAGGAAGGCGGTGGCCTTCTTGAACAGCGTCTCCCCCTGGCGCTCGGCGCGGCGGCCATAGACCACGTCATAGCCCCGGTCCATCATCATCATCATGTCGGGCAGGATCTCCGGCGGGTCCTGCAGGTCGGCGTCCAGCATGAAGACGCGCGCGCCCTGCGCCGCCGCCAGACCCGCGGTCAGCGCCACCTGGTGGCCGCGGTTGGCCGACAGCCTCAGACCGCGCACCACCGGATGCGCTGCGTGGGCGGCCTCGATCGCCGCCCAGGTCCGGTCGCTGGAGCCGTCATCGACCAGGATGATCTCGGCCTCATGCGCCCAGGGATTGATCGCCTGCACAAGCCGCTCCACCAGCAAGGGGAGGGACTCTTCTTCATTGTAGCAGGGCACGACAACGGAAAGATGCACTTTCACGCCCCCACGTCTGTTAGTTAACCGCCCGTTAACCCGGACCATGGCCGATCGCGGCCGTCCGGGGCAACGCCAGCCCGCTGGAGGGCGAGTTTGCGGGCCATTGGTTAAGGGGCTGTGTGCTTTGCGCCACGCAGTATGTCAAAAGCGAGGCAAATCGCCGGCGGCGGCCGGGCGGATGCCCCGCCGCCGCCGCGATTGGCGCCCGCCGCGGCTCTGTTACTTCGGCAGCTTCGGAGCGGTCTTCTCCAGCGCCAGCTCCGAGTCGGAGAACTTCCACGGCCCCCGCACCCCCGGCACGCCTTCGGGCGCGATCTGCATCCCGCGATGGCGGATCTGCGGATCGGCAAAGGCCTGTGCGACCGTGTTGATCGGCCCGGCGGGCACGGTGGCCGCTTCCAGCGCCGCCAGCAGCTCCGCCTGCCGCCATCCCGCCAGCACGCCCTCCAGGATCGCGGTCAGCGCCGCGCGGTTGGCGACCCTCAGCTGGTTGGTGAGGAAGCGCCCGTCCGCCTTCACCCCCGCCAGCCCCAGCACATCGCAAAGCCGCTGGAACTGGCCGTCGTTGCCAACCGCGAGGATCACATGGCCATCCCTGACGGCCATCACCTGATAAGGCGCGATATTGGGATGCGCGTTGCCCAGCCGCTCCGGGCTTTCCCCCGTCGCAAGATAGTTCATCGCCTGATTGGCCAGAAGTGCAGTGGCGCAATCCAGCAGCGACATGTCCAGATGCTGGCCGCGCCCGGTGCGGTGGCGCTGCTCCACTGCGGCGAGGATGCCGATGGTGCCGTAAAGTCCGGTCACGATATCGGTAATCGCCACCCCCACCTTCTGCGGCTGGCCGTCCGGATCGCCGGTGACCGACATCAGCCCCGACATGCCCTGCAGCAGGAAATCATAGCCCGCACGGCTGGCATACGGCCCGTCCTGCCCGAAGCCGGTGACCGAGCAGTAGATCAGCCGCGGGTTCACCCTGCCGAGGCTTTCGTAGTCCAGCCCGTATTTCTTCAGCCCCCCCACCTTGAAGTTCTCGATCAGGATGTCGGCCCCTTGCACCAGCTCCAGCACCTTGCGGCGGCCCTCTTCGGTGCGGAAATCCGCGGTCACACAGGTCTTGCCGCGGTTGGCGGCGTAGTAATAGGCGGCCGAACGGTCGCCCTCACGCTCGATAAAGGGCGGCCCCCAGCGGCGGGTATCGTCGCCATCCGGGCTTTCCACCTTCACCACCTCGGCCCCGAGATCGGCCAGCGACTGCCCAATCCAGGGTCCGGCGAGGATGCGGGCCAGTTCAACCACCTTGAGGCCGGAAAGCGGGGTCATGGGCACTTCTCCCTGTCGCACCATTTCGCAGATGCATAGCGCAAGGGGACCACGCGGGGCAAGATTTGATCAAATACACGCAGGCGCCCGCCACGCCCGCCCTTAGATTTCTTTTGCTGCGCCGCGGCAAAAAAGCGGGTAGCCAAGACGCGCCGTGGCGACTATACCGCGTATCAGACAAATGTTAGCGGTAACTTCCCCGGTTGGGGAAGACAATTCGGAGGGAATTGCATTGCAACAAGCCAGCCTGCACAATGAGTGCGCCGTGCCCCCCACAGGAACAGCGATGTAAGACCAATGGTTTCTCGCGTCATCCCCGTCCAGCCCTTCGACCTTGTCCTGTTTGGCGCCACCGGCGATCTGGCCCGGCGCAAGATCCTTCCTGCCCTGTTCCAC
Source organism: Cribrihabitans neustonicus (assembly GCF_048820895.1). Lineage (NCBI taxonomy): Bacteria > Pseudomonadati > Pseudomonadota > Alphaproteobacteria > Rhodobacterales > Paracoccaceae > Cribrihabitans > Cribrihabitans neustonicus. The sequence continues at coordinate 694,084 of NZ_JBMERQ010000002.1, read as the reverse complement.
CGCTTCCAGATCGGCCAGTTCGACAGCAACTGCCGCATCATCGGCAGCTCCCGCTCCGAGCTCGACGCGCAGGAGTTCCGCGACCTCGCAATTGGCGCGATCCGCGAATTCGGCCAGCTGGGAAAGGTCTCCCCCGCCGAGATGGAAGCCTTTGCCGCGCTTCTGGACTACGTGCCCGTCAATGCCCGCGGCGATGGCGGCTGGGACGAGCTCAGGGGGAAGCTGCGCGACGACGCCGTGCGCGCTTTCTACCTGTCAGTCGCACCCGGTCTGTTCACCGACATCGCGAGCCGCCTGAGCGAAACCGGCATCGCCACCCCCGACAGCCGGATCGTGCTGGAGAAACCCTTCGGCCACGACCTCGCATCTGCGAAGAAGCTGAATGCGGCGCTGCGCGCCCATTTCGAGGAGCGGCAGATCTACCGGATCGACCACTACCTCGGCAAGGAAACCGTGCAGAACCTGATGGCGCTGCGTTTTGCGAACTCGCTGTTCGAGCCGCTCTGGAACTCCTCCCACATCGACCACGTGCAGATCACCGTCGCCGAAAGCATCGGCGTCGAGGGGCGCGGAGAATATTATGACAAGTCCGGCGCCATGCGGGACATGGTGCAGAACCACCTGATGCAGCTTCTTTGCCTCACCGCGATGGAGCCGCCCGCCCATTTCGCCCCCAACGCAGTGCGCGGCGAGAAGGTCAAGGTGATCGAGGCGCTGCGCCCGGTGCCGCCGTCCAGCATCGCCCGCGGCCAGTACCGCGGCCGCAACGGCGGCGAGAAGGGCGACGGCTACCACGATCACGCGGACAACCCGGCAAGCCGCACGGAAAGCTATATCGCGCTTAAGGTCGAGGTAGCGAACTGGCGATGGGCCGGCACCCCCTTCTACCTGCGCACCGGCAAGCGCCTGCGCGAGCGGGTGAGCGAGATCGCGGTCTACTTCCGCGACCCGCCGCACAACATCTTCGAAGGCTCGGGCCAGGTGCATGGCAACGTGCTGGTGATCCGGCTGCAGCCTGACGAGGGCATTACGCTCAAGACCACGATCAAGGACCCGGGACCCGGCGGTATGCGCCTCACGGGCGCCAACCTCGACATGACTTTCGCCGACGAGCTGCCCGAATCGGGCCGCCCGCAAGACGCTTACGAGCGCCTGATCATGGACGTGATCCGCGGCAACCAGACGCTGTTCATGCGTGGCGACGAGGTGGAGGCCGCCTGGGCCTGGGCCGATCCGATCATCGCCGCCTGGGAGGACGCGGGCGACACCCCGCAGCCCTATGATTCGGGCAGCGCGGGACCGGACGATTCGCTCCTGCTGATCCACCGCGACGGGCGGCGATGGCGCGGTATCGGCACCTGAAACCGCCCCCGAGACAGCCATGACAGTACCCAGAAGCATCCAAGTTTGCGACAAAGGCACCCCATGACACTGCACTCCACCCTCGCCGCCGTCACCGACCGCATCATCGCCCGCAGCGAGACCACCCGCGCCGCCTATCTGGAGCGGATGCGCGCCGCCCGCGGCAAGGGGCCCGCACGGGCGCATCTGTCCTGCTCCGGCCAGGCCCACGCCTATGCCGCCACCGGCCCCGACCAGCAGGAACTGGCGCAGGGCAGCGCCGGGCACCTCGGCATCGTCACCGCCTACAACGACATGCTCTCGGCTCATCAGCCGTTCGAGACTTACCCGGCCCTGATCCGCGACGCCGTGCGCGCCGCCGGCGGCACCGCGCAAGTGGCGGGCGGGGTCCCTGCGATGTGCGACGGCGTCACCCAGGGTGAAGCAGGCATGGAACTGAGCCTGTTCTCCCGCGATACCATCGCCCTGGCGACCGGCGTCGCGATGAGCCACAACGTCTTTGACGCCGCCGTCTACCTCGGCGTCTGCGACAAGATCGTGCCCGGCCTGGTTATTGGCGCGCAGGCATTCGGCCATATCCCGGCGGTGTTCCTGCCCGCGGGCCCGATGACCAGCGGTCTGTCAAACGATGAGAAGGCCCACATCCGCCAGAAATTCGCGGCGGGCGAGATCGGCCGCGACGAGCTGCTCAAGGCCGAGATGGCCGCCTACCACGGACCCGGCACCTGCACCTTCTACGGCACCGCCAACACCAACCAGATGCTGATGGAGTTCATGGGGCTGCACCTGCCCGGCTCCTCCTTCGTCAATCCCGGCACGCCCCTGCGCGAAGCGCTGACGGTCGAGGGCGCCAAGCGCGCGCTTACGCTCAGCGCGCTCGGCAACCACTACACCCCGGTCTGCGACGTGCTGGACGAGAAGGCCTACGCCAACGGCATCGTCGGGCTGATGGCCACCGGCGGCTCCACCAACCTGCTGATCCACCTGATCGCCATGGCGCGGGCGGGCGGCATCCTGCTTGACTGGCAGGACTTCGCGGAGCTCTCCGACGCGGTGCCGCTGCTGGCGCGGGTCTATCCCAACGGGCTTGCCGACGTGAACCATTTCCACGCCGCCGGCGGGCTGGGCTACATGATCGGCGAGCTGCTCAAGGCAGGCCTTCTGCATCCCGACACCACCACCGTTGCGGGCGAAGGGCTGGAGAACTACGTGATGGAGCCCTTCCTCACCGACGAAGGGCTCACCTTCCGCCCTGGCACGGACAAGTCGCTGAACGAGGCGATCCTGCGCCCGGCCGCGGAGCCATTCCAGAAATCCGGCGGGCTCAAACGGCTGACCGGCAACCTTGGCACCGCGGTGATCAAAGTCTCCGCCGTCGCCGAGGAACACCACGTGGTCGAAGCCCCGGCCCGCGTGTTCCACGACCAGCAGGAAGCCAAGGACGCCTTCAAGGCGGGCGAGCTCACCGGCGACGTTATCGTGGTGGTGCGCTTCCAGGGCCCCAAGGCCAACGGCATGCCCGAGCTGCACAGCCTCACGCCGTTCCTCGGCATCCTGCAGGGCCGCGGCCAGAAGGTGGCGCTGGTCACCGACGGGCGCATGTCCGGGGCTTCCGGCAAGGTGCCCGCGGCGATCCACGTGGTGCCCGAGGCGCTCGACGGCGGCCCGATTGCCCGCATCCGCGACGGCGACATCGTAAGGCTCGACGCCAAGTCCGGCACGCTGGAAGTGCTGAGCGAGGGCGCGCTGGAGCGCGAGCCTGTCCAGGCCGATCTTTCCGCCTATCAGCACGGCACCGGCCGCGAGCTGTTTTCCCTGTTCCGCCGGTCGGTGGCCTCCGCCGACCAAGGCGCCAGCGTATTTGGAGTATGACCCATGCCGATAACCCCCAAGGATGCCAGTCAGCGCGCCCGTGAAATCTGCCGGTTGGCGCCGGTGATGCCGGTGCTGGTTGTCGAAGACGCCGCCCATGCCAAACCGCTGGCCAAGGCGCTGGTCGCGGGGGGGCTGCCCGCCCTGGAAGTCACCCTGCGCACTCCTGCGGCGCTCGATGCGATCCGCGCGATGGCCGAGGTCGAAGGCGGCGTGGTCGGCGCCGGCACCCTGGTCACTCCCAAGGACGCCGAGGAAGCCAAGGCCGCGGGCGCGCAGTTTGGGGTTTCTCCCGGCGCGACGGACGAGCTGCTGATCGCCTGCGAGGCAATCGGCCTGCCGCTGCTGCCCGGCGCCGCCACTGCGTCGGAGGCAATGCGGCTGCTGGCGCGCGGCTATGACATGCAGAAGTTCTTCCCGGCCGAGGCCGCGGGCGGCGCGCCGGCGCTGAAATCACTGGGCGGCCCGCTGCCGCAGATCACTTTCTGCCCCACCGGCGGCGTCAGCCCGGCGAATGCAGGCGACTACCTGAGCCTTGCCAACGTGGTCTGCGCCGGCGGCAGCTGGGTCGCCCCCGCCGATCTGGTGAAGGCCGGCGACTGGGCCGGGATCGAGAAACTCGCCCGCGAGGCCAGCCAGCTCTCCCGCGGCTGACCTCCGGCGGCGCGTACTTCACCTGCGCGGAGCAAGGCCGCAGGCCGCCGCGCATCGCCGGCGCGCCCCTACGCGGCGGCGATTTGGCTGAGGCAAAGCGGTCCCTCGGTAGGGTCTACGGACTTGGCCTACATAAACTGCCGGCCACGCCCCATCGGATCGCCCCCGCGCGCGCCGGCAATGCGCGGCTTGCGGATACCTCCGGCTCACGAAACGGTGGGAAAGCATTGCGTTTCCCTCCCGCGGCCCCCATCTGCGGCGGATACGTAAAGTACCGAAGCAGCACGCAGGGAGCCGCATCATGGACGCAGCCGCCACCAACGAACCCCTCCGCACCGATATCGTCTCGGACGTGGTCTGCCCCTGGTGCGCGGTGGGCTACAACCAGCTGGCCGAGGCCGCGCGGCGGACCGGGGTGGCGCTGGACATCCACTGGCAGCCCTTCGAGCTGAACCCGGACATGGTGTCCGAGGGCGAGGACCTGCGCGAGCATCTCACCGCCAAATACGGCAGCACGGAGGAGCAGTCGGCGCAGATCCGGGCGCAGCTCACCCAATTGGGCGAAGAGCTCGGCTTCGCCTTCCGCTTCCACGACGCCATGCGCATCTACAACACCTTCCACGCCCACCAGCTGATCGGCTGGGCCGAGGCGCAGGGCAAGGGGCACGAGGCGAAGCTGGCGCTGCTGGAAGCCTATTTCACCCACGGCAGGGATGTCTCGGACCTCGATGTGCTGGAGGAAACCGCCGCTGCCATCGGACTTGATGCCGCCGCCGCGCGGGAAGCGCTGGAACGCGGCGACGAGGCCGAAACCGTGCGCCAGCGCGAGGCCTTCTGGGTGCGCCAGGGCATCACCGGCGTGCCGGCCATCGTCTTTGAAGGCCGCCACCTCGTGACCGGCGCGCAAGGGGTGGAGACCTATGCGGCGATCCTGAAGCTGCTCACCGCACAGAGCCCGGCCGAGGCTTGATCCCGCTCACTCCGGCGCAGTTTCCCGCGGCGGCGCCTTCACCTCGCGCCGCCGCATCCGCTCGCGCTTGACGATGGCGACGGTGCGGCGGGTGATGAAGACCGCGTCGATCCAGGCGACCAGCCGGCTCTCCCGCGCGCTCAGTTCCGGCCCGTGCCGCTGCGCCGCCACCAGTGCCGCCTGCAAGCGGCTGATATAGCTCCAGAACGACTCCGGGTGGTCGGCGTATTGCGAGCCGTCTTCCTGCGCAAGGAAACTGGTGTGGGCATCCTCCACGATATAGACGCCGCCGGGCGGCAGCAGCGGGAACAGCGTCTCAAATCCGGTGATCTGGTGCGACCAGAAGTGCGATGCATCGTCCAGGATCACCGAGGGCTGGTACTGGCGGAACAGGCGTTTCAGGAACCGCGGCTTGGAGACGTCGCCGATCTCCACGTGGATGCGGTCCTCCTCGAACTCCTTGGAGACGGCACGGATGTCCACGCCCACGATCCGCGCCTGCGGAAAGAACGCCTTCCACGTGCGCAGAGACGGCGCCCGGCGACTGGGCAGGCCGACGCCCAGCTCCATGAAGGTGAAGGCGCAGGTCCGGTAGGGCGTGAGCAGGTGCTCGTAGAACCGCATGTAGTCATGCCGCTTCGAGCTCTTGTCGGTCTCCGCCGCAATCGCCAGCGCGTCCAGCTCGCCGCGCGGCAGGAGCGGCGCCACTTCCGCCGGATGCTCTGCCTCCGTGTTTGCCTCTGCCGTTTCTTTTTCGCTCGTGGTCATGCGCCCCGCCCCCTGCTCTTGCCGCCAGAATGGCGGAGCGGGGGCGGGGCGTAAACCGCTATCGGGCTGGGCTCAGGCGGGCAGCCTCTGGCCGATGGCGCTTTCCAGCTTGTCCACCACTTCTCCGATCTGCTCCCCGGTGATGATGAAGGGCGGCGCCAGCAGGATGTGGTCGCCGTTCCGCCCGTCCCGGGTGCCCGGCATCGGGTAGCAGATCAGCCCGGCCTCAAACGCCGCTTTCTTGATCTTGCCCGCCAGTCCCAGCTTCGGATCGAATGGCTGTTTGGTGGCGCGGTCCGCCACCAGCTCCAGCCCGCGGAACAGCCCGCGGCCGCGGATGTCGCCCACGTTCGGGTGCTGGCCGAAGCGCTCCTCCAGCGCCGCCTGCAGCTTCTCGCCCATCTTGGCGCTGCGCTGGACCAGCCCGCGGCCGGTGAGCGCCTTCACCACGGCAAGCCCCGCGGCGGTGGCGACCGGGTGGCCGATGTAGGTGTGGCCGTGCTGGAAGAAGCCCGAGCCCTGCTCGATCGCCTCGTAGATCGCTTTCGTGCAGAGCATCGCGCCGATCGGCTGGTAACCCGCGCCCAGCCCCTTGGCGATGCAGAGGATATCGGGCGCCACGCCATCGGCCTCGCAGGCAAACAGATGCCCGGTGCGGCCCATGCCGCACATCACCTCATCGAGGATCAAGAGCACGCCGTACTGGTCGCAGATCTCGCGGATGCGCTTGAAATAGCCCTCGACCGCCGGCACCGCGCCCGCGGTTGCGCCCACCACGGGTTCCGCCATGAAGGCCATCACCGTGTCCTCACCCAGCCGCAGGATCTCCGCCTCCAGCTCGTTGGCGACGCGCTGGCCGTATTCAAAACTGCTCTCACCCTCGGCGCGGTCGACGTATTCGTAGCAGGGCGCGATATGGGAGACGCCGATCAGCAGCGGGTCGAACTGCTGCCGCCGCCAGGCATTGCCGCCCGCCGCCAGCGCGCCCAGCGTGTTGCCGTGGTAGCTCTGCCGCCGCGCGATCAGGTGGCGGCGCTGCGGTGCGCCGCGCTCCATGTGGTACTGGCGCGCCAGCTTGATCGCGGCTTCGGTCGCTTCCGAGCCGCCGGAGACGAAATAGACCCGGTCCAGATCACCGGGTGCGTGTTCGATCAGGAGGTCCGCCAGCGCCTCCGCCGGGTCCGAGGTCATGAAGCCGGTGTGCGCGAAGGCCAGCTTTCCCGCCTGCTTCTGCACCGCGGCGATCACCTCGGCGTCGGAGTGGCCGAGGCAGGAGACCGCCGCGCCGCCCGAGCCGTCGAAGTAACGCTTGCCGTCTGCGTCGATCAGGTAGCAGCCCTCGCCCGCAACCGCGGTGGGCAGGCTGGCCTTGGTGTGGCGGGGAAAGACGTGGCTCATGACTGGCCCTCCTTGAGCGTATGGCCCGCCTCACGCGCGGCCTTCACAAATGCAGCGACGGAGGCGGCGTTGCCGTCCAGCAGCCCGCCTACCGGTGTCTCGATGTTATTCTCAAATCCGATTCGCACATCCCCTCCGGCGGCCACCGCGGCCAGCAGGCAGGCGTGCTCCTGGCGGCCAAAGGCGCAGGCAGTCCAGTTGAGGTGCATGCCGGCAGCAAATTTCAGGACCAAGTCCAAGTCCCCGGGCCGCGCCTCCACCGCCGGGCTGTACTTGCCCAGCACGAAGATCGCCTCGCGCCTGTCCGCAGGCACGGTACCGTCACGGTACCAGGCGCGCAGCTGCGCGATGCATTCAGGGCCATAGAGGATATGCTGCACCCGCGTGCCCGCTTCGGCACAAAGTTGATAGACCTTCGGGGCCAGTTCCTCATCGCGCGCGATCTCCCGCACCGCGATGGAGGCCGCCGCCGGGCGCAGTGCCTTCAGGCATGCAAGCTGGGCATCCACATCGTAGATGCCGGCGCTTTCAGTGGTGATCTGCACCGCCATGCCCGGTGCGCGCTCCTGCACCGCCGCCATCGCCTCGCGGTAGCGCGCCGGGTCGAGCGAATGCCGCCCCCCGCCATCGCGCACATGCAGATGCAGCGCCCGCGCTCCTGCCGCGTAGCAGGCCGCTGCAACCTCCGCCGTCTCCGCCGCCGTCACCGGCAGTGCTTCATGGTCCTGCCGCCCGCGCCGGGCGCCGTTCGGGGCCACCATCAGTGAATACTCCGCCATGGTTTTGCGCCGCCTCCCCATGCTGGTGACGGGCGACTCGTCCTGCCCGCCGGCGCCACCCTGACGCGCAGCACAAGCGCTCTCAACCCAGCCATTCAGAAACATTTGTTTTATATGACGCCGCGTCACTGCGCCCTCCCGCGTTTGCCGCAAGGGCGCCGGCAAGCTGGACTTAAAATAGAAACCTGCTGGACCTAACCTATTTCGCGAAACTGGCGTTTCTGGTGCAGGATAGACCCGCAGCCTTCAGGCCGGGGGCTTCCGATTCACTTCTAACGCCGAAAGGACCTGTCATGGACGGCACGTTCAACGAAAACGATCTCTCCCGCGTCGTCGAGGCCGACAAGGCCCACCTGTGGCATCACCTCCTCCAGCACAAGGCGCTGGAAACCGCCGACCCGCGTATCATCATCGAAGGCAAGGGCATGCGGGTCTGGGACCAGAACGGCAAGGAGTTCCTCGACGCGGTTTCCGGCGGGGTCTGGACGGTCAACGTCGGCTACGGCCGCGAGTCGATCTGCAAGGCGGTCTATGACCAGCTGATGAAAGTCTGCTATTTCGCCCAGTCCGCAGGCTCGATCCCCGGCTCGATGTTTGCCGAGAAGCTGATCTCCAAAATGCCGGGCATGAGCCGCGTCTACTACACCAACTCCGGCTCCGAAGCGAACGAGAAGGTGTTCAAGATGGTGCGCCAGATTGCGCACAAGCGTTACGGCGGCAAGAAGACCAAGATCCTCTACCGCGACCGCGACTACCACGGCTCCACCCTCGCCGCGATGTCGGCGGGCGGCCAGGACGAGCGCAACATGCAGTACGGCCCCTTCGCGCCGGACTTCGTCCGCGTGCCGCATTGCATGGAATACCGCAAGCACGAGCTGGGGCTCGAAGATCTTGAAGGTGAAGCCTTCGGCCAGACCGCGGCGGACGCCATCGAGGAGGTGATCCTGCGCGAGGGCCCCGACACCGTCGGCGCGCTCTGCCTGGAGCCGGTCACCGCCGGCGGCGGCGTGATCGAGCCGCCCGCGGGCTACTGGGAGCGGGTCCAGGAGATCTGCACGAAATACGACATTCTTCTGCACATCGACGAGGTCGTCTGCGGCGTCGGGCGCACCGGCACCTGGTTCGGCTACCAGCAGTACGGCGTGAAACCCGACTTCGTGACCATGGCCAAGGGCGTCGCCTCGGGCTACGCGGCGATTGCCTGCATGACCACGACCGAAGAAGTCTTCAACATGTTCAAGGACGACGCCGGCGATCCGCTGAACTACTTCCGCGACATCTCCACATTCGGCGGCTGCACCGCGGGTCCCGCCGCGGCGCTGGAGAACATGCGCATCATCGAAGACGAGAACCTCCTCGACAACTGCACGGCCATGGGCGAGCGGATGAAGGGCAACCTGCAGGCGCTGATGGAGAAGCACCGGGTGATCGGCGACGTGCGCGGCAAGGGGCTGTTCCTCGGCGCCGAGCTGGTCGCCGACCGCAAGACCAAGGAACCGGTGGACGAGAAGCTGGTGCAGCAGGTGGTCGCGGACTGCGGTGCGCAAGGGGTGATCATCGGTGCCTCCAACCGCTCGATCCCGGGCCGCAACAACACGCTTTGCTTCAGCCCGGCGCTGATCGCAACCGCCGACGATATTGACGAAATCACCGGCGCGGTGGACACTGCCCTCACCAAGATCTTCGGCTGAGCCCCGGCGGGCCTGCAAACAGAACCCCGGTTCCGCCCCGTTGGCCCGGCCCGGCCGCCACTCCGGCGGCCCCCAGAATTCCCGGTCCAGCACCTCCCCGGTGCTGGACCTTTTTCGCCAACTGGGGAGTGTTTTTTTATGTGGATTGAACCTGTCACACTGAACGGGCGGCACGTTACTCTGGTGCAGCTCACTCATGAGCATCTGAACGACCTATGCGAAGCCACCGCCGACGGCGCGCTGCACCGGCTGTGGTACACGCTGATCCCGGCGCCCGACCAGATGGCCGAGGAAATCGACCGCCGGCTCGCGCTTCAAGCCAGCGGCAGCATGGTGCCCTTTGCGGTCCTGGACCGGCAGGGCAAGGCGGTGGGCATGACCACCTACATGAACATCGACGCGCCCAACCGGCGGCTGGAGATCGGCTCCACCTGGTACCGCGCCTCGGTGCAGCGCAGCGCGATCAACAGCGAATGCAAGCTGCTGCTGATGCGCCACGCCTTCGAGGCGCGCGAGGCCATCGCGGTGGAGCTGCGGACCCATGTGATGAACTACAAGAGCCGCCAGGCGATCGAGCGGCTGGGCGCCAAGCTGGACGGCATCCTGCGCTCGCACATGATCATGCCGAACGGCACCTTGCGCGACACTGCAGTCTATTCGATCACCGCCGCGGAATGGCTCACGGTGCGCGCCAACCTGCGCTGGCAGCTGGACACCCCGCGCGACTGAGGCTGAAGAGGGGGCAACGGAGGCAGGCGCCTCCCGGCGCAACGGCGGCCACCGTCACCGCTGAGCCCATGCAGTGAAACCGGAACTTGCTCTGCGGGCGCACGCCGCGCAGGAATTGCTGTGACCGTCCCGGCCGCCCCGCCGAGGAACTGCAACAGTAGCAGTAAATCCTGCCGCGCGCAGCATGTGCGCGAGGCGGAGGCCAGGCGGGGTTGGCCGGACAAGCACCCTTCCGCGCGCATGGGCTGGCTGATCTCGATACCGGCCTGACCGGACCACACAAGGTCTTGGAATTTCGAGTAAGACCGCCGCCTTTTGATTTCCCAAAGACATGGCTTTATGTGGAGCTTGGAACGGAATGCCTGCCACGCCGGGCAGCGGCGGCGGATGCGCGGCCTTGCATGCATTCCTCGGCGTCACTGGTCCTAGCCAGACGCGGGAAAGCTGGGCTACGATCTTAAAAAAAACCAACAGGGACAGAACTGCATGAATAATCGTTTGCGCAAAATCACCATCGTGGGCGGAGGCACGGCCGGCTGGATGACCGCGCTGATCCTGGACACGCTGTTCTCGCGCACCTCGTCGCCCAAGGACCGTCCGCATCTCTGCCTGATCGAGAGCCCCAATATCTCCACCGTGGGGGTCGGCGAGGCCACAGTGCCGCGGATGCCGGGAACGCTCCGTCAGGCGGGCATTTCAGAGCGGGCTTTTTTCCGCGAGACCAACGCGTCGTTCAAGCTGGGCGTGAAGTTCTGCAATTGGAACACCGATGCCAAGGGCAATCGCATCGATTACGTGAACCCCTTTGCCCACGGCCAGGTGCTGGATGGATTGGAGGCCGCCGAATATTTCCTGCGCTTCGGCAACGGGGACCGGGATTTCACCCAGTCCATCTCGCCGCACGATGATCTCGGCCGCCTGTGCAAAGGCGCGCGGCCCCTGGGCCAGCCCGAATTCGAGCAGCGGTTCGGCTATGCGTACCATCTGGACGCCGTGAAATTTGCGGGCATGCTCACCAGGGTCTGCACCAAGCGCGGCGTGGAGCATATCCAGGACGAGGTGAAATCGGTCGAGCTGGACGAACAGGGCAACGTCAGCCACCTGATGCTGGAGCACAAAGGGCGCCATGACATCGAGATGGTCATAGACTGCACCGGATTCCGCGGGCTGATCATCAACAAGGCGCTCGGCGAGCCGTTCATGGACTACTCGGACTATCTGCCCAACGACCGTGCCATGGCGCTGCAGATCGAGCATCCGGACCCGGAGAAGATCGAAAGCCTCACACGGGCTACCGCACTTGGCGCAGGCTGGACATGGCGGGTGCCGCTCTACAACCGGGTGGGCACGGGGTACGTGTTCTCCTCCGCGCACCGGACGGATGACCAGGCTGCGGATGAATACCTTGAATGGCTGGGTGACAGCGGTAAGGGTGCGACGCCGCGCGTGATCCCCATGCGGATCGGGCGTGTGCGCAATGCCTGGGTCAAGAACTGCGTGGCGATCGGCCTGGCCGGCGGGTTTATCGAGCCGTTGGAGAGTACTGCGATCCATATGATCGATCACGCGGTGCGCTGGTTCGCGGAGCACTTGCCCACGCGGGACATCGCGCCGTCACTGCGGAACAGGTACAACCGGCAGATGAACAAGCTCTATGACGAGGTTCTGGAGTTCATCTGCCTGCACTACCGCTTGGGCAACCGCACCGACGACCAGTACTGGATCGACGCACGTACGGAAATGAAGATACCGGACCGCCTGGCCGAGAACCTGGAGCTGTGGCAGCACCGTCTGCCAATGGACCACGATATCGAGTTCGCCACGCTCTTCGACTTTCGTGTCTATCAGACGGTGCTTTTGGGCAAACAGGTCTATGACACCGGTTATGGCACGGGCATCCGGGATCGTCTGCGCCCGCTGAAGAAGCCGATTTGGTTCCAGTGGTGGAAGGGCGCGAAAGTGGACCTGGCGCAGATCCTGAAAACGATGCCGGATCACAAGACACTGCTGCGCGACATCCGGGGGGAGCTGGAGAAACCGGCCTTCGGCATGGCGGCCGCGATGAAACCCACAGTGCCGATGCCGGGCACGCCACTGGCACCCGTGACGATTCAGAACATGCCGAGCCACGCCGAAATCCAAAGCGGCGCGAAGGATCTGCAACTGTTCTAGAAAGTCTTTCCGCTCCGCGCGGCTGCAGCCCGGCGAAGACCCCGCCTCAGCTGCGGAGCCTTCTGCAGCCGCGATCGCTGCCGCGCCAAATGGCGGCAAGATCCTTCTGGCGGGCCGGCACAGTTCGCGAAGACCTCAGCGCCCAACCACCGCCTCCTCGCGCAGAGGGGGCGGTGCGTACCCGGGCGCAATGCCCGCGCCCCTCAGACCAGCTGGAACAGCAGCCCTGCCAGAACCGCGCCGCTTACGCCAAGGCCCAGGTAGGCGGCAAAGACCTGCGGCTTCACCAGCGACCAGACCGCCGCCATCGCGGGCACCGAGCTCACCGCACCGGCCACCATGAAGGCCATCGCCGCGCCCGCGGTCATGCCCTGCTCCATCAGACCGGCCAGCAGCGGCGGCGCCACGTAGGAGTTCAGATAGGCAGGCATACCCACCAGGGCGGCAAACACCACCGGCTGCACACCCTCGCCGCCGACCAGCCCGGCGATCACAGCGGCCGGCACGTAATGCACCAGCAGCGCTTCCAGGACGTAGGCGAGCGCCAGCCATTTGAGCAGGAACAGCCCGTTGGAGACCACCTCGGCCCGGAACTTCTTTCGCCGCGCCTCCTCCTGCCAGAACCGCCAGACCGGCGCCGCGTCCCGCTTGGGCGCGCCGCAGCCGCAGGGGCCGGTGGCAGGCCGCACCCGCAGCGGTTCGGCAAACACCCCGCCGCCCCGCAGCGCCTTGACGGCGAAGCCGCCGAACAGCCCCAGCGCCACCGCCGCCACCGCCTTGCCGATGGCAAAAGGCCAGCCCAGCGCGCCCGCGGTAATCAGGAGCGTCGGCGGGTCGATCAGCGGTGACGAGAGCCAGAAGGCCATCACCGCCGACAGGGGCGCACCGAGCGCCAGCAGCCCAGCGACGAAGGGGATCACCTCACAGGAGCAGAACGGCGCCAGCCCGCCGAACAGCGCAGCGAGCAGGATCATCCGCGTCTCCCGCCCCACGAAGGCCCGCGCCACCATCGCCTCGGCCCCCGATGCCTTCAGATAGGCGAGCAGCAGCACGGCAAACAGGATGTAGCGAGCGGTACTGGCAAGCGCGGTGAGCGCAAAACCCAGCACCGAGCCGAATTGCCCGGGATCGAGCAGCGCCGCCGCCGCCAGCAGGGCCGCGCTCAGCGTCCAGGGTGTCTTCAGCCAGCTGGCCAGCGCTGTTACCCGGCGGGGGCTCTGTGACAGCTCAGCCATTGTTTACCGCCTTCCCCTGGTTTGCGTCGGCGCAGCATTCGCTGAGGATGAACCCTGCCAGCGCCTCCAGCCGGGTGAAATCGGCGCGGTTGAGGGTGCTGCGGCCCTGCCGCTCCTGCACCACTACCCCGGCGCCTGCGAGGAACTTTAAGTGATGCGCGAGGGTGGATGGTGCGATCCCGGTCCGCTCCTGTATCTCTCCCACACTAATACCCGTTTCACCGGCCCGTATCAGGCAGCGCAGCACCTGCAGCCGCGCCTCCGATCCCATTGCGGCAAAACCCTGTGCGGCCTCTTCCCATAACATGATGCTGCCTCCTTATGATTCTACAAAACTAGTTTTATGGTTATATTGAGACCGAGGCAAGCCGCAGATTTCTCCCTCCGCCTGCTAAGTCCAGATTGCGCGGCACTTAAGGCCAGCCTAAGCTCCTGCACATGGGCATCTCCGTCGACACCTTCTTCCTCAACCCGGACGCGCAGGGCACGCTGCAGGCGCAGATCCAGGAGATGATTGCCGAGGGCATACTCTCGGGCCGTTTCCGGGTCGGGGAGAAGCTGCCGTCGTCGCGCAAGCTCGCTTCGCATCTGGGCCTCAGCCGGATCACCGTGACGCTGGCCTATACCGAGCTGCTGGCGAATGACTACCTCACCGCGCGCGGGCGCTCGGGCTATTTCGTATCGGAAAACGCCCCGGTGCCGCCCTCGTACACGCCGCAGCCCAAGAGCGGCGAAACGGTGGACTGGGGCCGGGCCTTTGCCCGCAAGTTCACCGGCGGCGACACCCCGCGCAAGCCGCAGGACTGGCGCAGCTACCGCTACCCTTTCATCTACGGACAGGCGGATCCGTCGCTATTCGACCACGCCAACTGGCGGCTCTGCGCGCTGCGGGCGCTGGGGCAGAAGGATTTTGCGGCGCTGACGAATGACTACTTCGACCAGGATGACCCGCTGCTGATCGAATACATCGCCCGCCACACACTGCCCCGGCGCGGCATCACCGCCCGGCCCGAGGAGATCCTGATCACGCTCGGCGCGCAGAACGCGCTCTGGCTGGTCGGTCAGCTCCTCCTCAGCAGCGGCCGCAAGGCGGCGATGGAGGACCCCGCCTATTACACCCTGCGCGACCAGCTCACCCACACCCGCTGCACGGTGGATTGCATCCCCGTTGACGAAAGCGGCCTGCCGCCGGAGCGCATCGCAGACGACACCGACGTGATCTTCTGCACCCCCAGCCATCACAGCCCGACCACCTTCACCATGCCGATGGCACGCCGCAAGCAGCTGTTGCAGCGCGCCCGCGAGATCGACGCGGTCATCGTGGAGGACGACTACGAGTTCGAGATGTCCTTCCTCGCCGCCCCCTCGCCGGCGCTGAAGTCGCTCGATGCGGACGGGCGGGTGGTCTATGCGGGCAGCTTTTCCAAATCGCTGTTTCCGGGGCTGCGGCTGGGCTATTTGGTGGGGTCCGAACCGTTCATCCGCCAGGCCCGCGCCCTGCGTGCGAGCGTGCTGCGCCACCCGCCCGGGCATATCCAGCGCACGGTGGCCTATTTCCTGTCGCTTGGCCATTACGACGCCCAGATCCGGCGCACCGCCAAGGTGCTGCACGACCGCCGCATGGTGATCGAGGACGCAATCCGCAAGCACGGGCTCACGGTGGCGGGCGTCGGCGCCTATGGCGGCTCGGCGCTGTGGATGCAGGCGCCCGAGGGCGTGGACACCGCCGAAGTGGCCGAGCGGCTGAAAGAGCAAAGCGTCATCATCGAGCCTGGCGCGCCCTTCTTTTCAGCCCCCTGCCGGCGCAGCAATTTCTACCGCCTCGGCTACTCTTCGATCCCGGCGCCACGGATCGAACCCGGCCTCGCCCTGCTGGCAAGGGCGCTCGAAGAGGGCTGAGCCTGCCCGCCGCGGCCGGGTGCCTCCCGCGCCCGCACGTGCCTCGGCTGCGCCGGTCCCCGCTGACGGCCTTGGGTCCGGCGCGGCGCCGCGGCCGGCCCCGCGCCGCTTCGCCGGCAGAATCTGCGGCACGGTCAGCCGCCTGCCCGCGCCGCACGGCACGTGCGGCGCCCGGCCCAACCGGCAAGGCGCATCCCGCGGATGCGCAGCGCCGGGCGGGAGCACGCCGCTGGCCTTAAGCCGCCGAAGGAACTGGCCCTAACCCGCCCCTGCGCGGCGCCCTAAACCGGTTCTGACACCGGCCAAACCCCGGACATCCCGCGCCCTTCTGAGGAGACCCCCGCCATGAAAATGACCACCGAGGAAGCGTTCGTAAAAACGCTGCAAATGCATGGCATCGAACATGCGTTCGGCATCATCGGCTCGGCTATGATGCCGATCTCCGACATCTTCCCCGCCGCCGGCATCACCTTCTGGGACTGCGCCCATGAGGGTTCCGGCGGCATGATGGCGGACGGCTACACCCGCGCCACAGGCAAGATGTCGATGATGATCGCCCAGAACGGCCCCGGTATCACCAACTTCGTGACCGCCGTGAAGACCGCCTACTGGAATCACACGCCGCTGCTGCTGGTAACCCCGCAGGCCGCCAACAAGACCATCGGCCAGGGCGGTTTCCAGGAGATGGAGCAGATGCGCATGTTCGCCGATTGCGTCGCCTATCAGGAAGAGGTCCGCGATCCCTCCCGCGTCGCCGAAGTGCTGAACCGGGTGATCCTGAACGCCAAGCGCGCCTCTGCGCCTGCGCAGATCAACATCCCGCGCGACATGTGGACCCAAGTGATCGACATCGAGCTGCCGGCCGTGATCGAGTTCGAGCGCCCCTCCGGCGGCGAGACCGCGGTGGCGGAAGCGGCCCGGCTGCTCTCCGAAGCCAGGAACCCGGTGATTCTCAATGGCGCCGGCGTCGTTCTGTCCAAGGGCGGCATCGAGGCTTCCAAGGATCTGGCCGAGCGTCTCGATGCCCCGGTTTGCGTCGGCTACCAGCACAATGACGCTTTTCCGGGCTCGCACCCTCTGTTTGCGGGCCCCTTAGGCTACAACGGCTCCAAGGCGGCCATGGAGCTGATCAAGGACGCCGACGTGGTGCTCTGCCTCGGCACCCGCCTGAATCCGTTTTCCACCCTGCCCGGCTATGGCATGGAATACTGGCCGGCGCAGGCGAAGATCATCCAGGTCGACATCAACCCGGACCGCATCGGCCTCACCAAGAAAGTCTCCGTCGGCATCATCGGCGATGCCGCCAAGGTGGCCGGGGGCATCCTCGGGCAGCTGAGTGAAGACGCGGGCGACAAAGGCCGCGAGGAGCGCAAGGCGCGCATTGCCGAGACCAAATCCCGCTGGGCGCAGCAACTGAGCTCTATGGATCATGAGGACGACGACCCCGGCACCACCTGGAACGAGCGTGCCCGCGCCGACAAGCCGGACTGGATGAGCCCCCGCATGGCCTGGCGCGCGATCCAGGCGGCGCTGCCGAAGGAGGCGATCATCTCCTCCGACATCGGCAACAACTGCGCTATCGGCAACGCCTACCCCTCGTTCGAGGCAGGCCGAAAGTACCTCGCCCCCGGCCTCTTCGGCCCCTGCGGCTACGGGCTTCCCGCCGTGGTCGGCGCCAAGATCGGCAACCCGGACACGCCAGTTGTCGGCTTCTCGGGTGACGGCGCCTTCGGCATTGCGGTGAACGAGCTGACCGCCATCGGCCGCAGCGAATGGCCCGCGATCACCCAGATCGTCTTCCGCAACTACCAATGGGGCGCGGAGAAGCGCAATTCGACCCTCTGGTTCGATGACAACTTCGTCGGCACCGAGCTCGACACCCAGGTCTCCTACGCAGGGATAGCCCAGGCCTGCGGGCTGAAGGGCGTGGTGGCGCGCACCATGGACGAGCTGACCGAAGCGCTGGCCCAGGCGATCGAAGACCAGAAGAACGGCAAGACCACCCTGATCGAGGCGATGATCAACCAGGAGCTGGGCGAGCCCTTCCGCCGCGACGCGATGAAGAAGCCGGTCCGGGTAGCGGGCATCGACAAGGCCGACATGCGCCCGCAGCAGGTCTGAGCCGTGGAGCTGCCCTTTGACCTCTCCATGGGCCAAGGGGCCTACTTGGCCGCCGCGCTGTTTGCGGCGGCCATGGTGCGCGGCTTTTCCGGCTTCGGCTTCTCCGCAATCTTCATCATTCTCGCGGCCCTCACCACCAACCCGCTGCCGCTGATCCCGGTGGTCTTTGCCTGCGAGATCGCGATGACCGGGCTGCAGGCGCGCGGCATCCGGGCGCATGTGGACTGGGCCCGCGCGCTGAGCCTGCTTGCCGGCGCCGCGCTCGCCACCGTGCCCGCCATCGCCCTGATGGCCCGGCTCTCCGCCGAGGACGCGCGGCTCGCGATCTCTGCACTGATCCTGGTCTTGAGCCTGCTTCTGCTCAGCGGCTGGCAGCTGAAACGTCCGGTGGGGCGGCGGGGCAGCATCGGCGCAGGGGCGGTTGCGGGCATAGCGAACAGTGCAGGCGTCGGCGGGCTGCCGGTTGCGGCCTTCCTCGCCGCGCAGCCGGTGCCGCCCGCGGTGTTCCGCGCCACCATGATCGTGTTCCTCACCGGCATCGACCTGATGGCGCTGCCGGTAATGGCCGCACACGGGCTGGTGGGGCCGCAGACGCTCACCGGAATCCTCCTCGCCTTTCCAATCCTCGCGCTTGGAGTTGCGGCGGGCACCCGCAGCTTTCCGGCGGTATCCCAAGCCCAGTTCCGCCGTGCCGTTGTGCTGATGCTGACCGCCTTCTCGCTCGTCAACATCGCCCGCCTCGCCGCCTGAAGGAGACCGCCATGCAGAACATCCTCGTCGTCAATGCCGGCTCCTCCTCGATCAAGCTGGCGGTCTTTGCCCCCGATCTTGAAATGCAACTGAGCGCGGAGGCCTCCGGCATCGGCGGCACCGGCCGGTTGCGCGTGGGAGACTCACGGCAGGAGACAGCACTCGCCACCCACGCCCTGGCGTTTGACAAGCTGCTGGAACAGCTCGCTGCACGGGGCTTCACACCCGGCAGCCTTGCGGCGGCGGGACACCGGGTGGTGCATGGCGGCGAAAGCCTCACCCGCCCGGAACTGGTGACGCCGGAGGTGCTGGCAGAGATCGGGCACTGCGCCCGCCTTGCGCCGCTGCACAACCCGCACAACGCGGCCGCCATCCGCGCCCTTGCCGATCTGATGCCGCAGCTGCCGCAGGTGGCCTGTTTCGATACCGCCTTCCACGCGGCCAACCCCGAACCCGCCCTGCGCTACGCCCTGCCCGGCCGCCCCGAGACGCAAGGCATCCGCCGTTACGGCTTCCACGGCATCAGCTACGCCGCACTGGTGCGCCGCTGGCCCGAGGTGACAGGCACTGCGCTGCCCAAACGGCTGCTGGCCATGCACCTCGGCAACGGCGCCTCGCTCTGCGCTATCCGCGAGGGCCGCTCGGTGGCAACCACCATGGGCTACTCCCCGCTTGAGGGCCTCACCATGGGCACCCGTGCCGGCAGCATCGACGGCAATGCGGTCCTCGCGCTGGCGGAAACGCTCGGGGTGGACGGCGCCCGCCGGCTGCTCAACCACGAAAGCGGGCTCCTGGGCCTCTCCGGCCTCAGCCCCGACATGCGCGCGCTGGAGGCGGCGGACACGCCCGCGGCGCGGTTTGCCATTGAGCACTTCTGCTACTGGGCGGCCCGCCACGCAGGCTCGATGATCGCGGCGATGGAGGGCATCGACGCCATCGCCTTCACCGGCGGCATCGGCGAGAACGCCGCCGCAATCCGCGCAGACATCACCAAACGGCTCGCCTGGGCCGGCCTGCCCGACGGCGCTGTAAATGTCATCCCGGCGGATGAAGAGCGCCAGATCGCATGGCACACCCGCAATACCCTCGATCTGCCCGGCACCTAGCATCTGAGACCCCCGGGGCAACGCATGGCCAGCGCCCCAGTCGGCATCGCAAGAAAAAATCTTCCGGAACGCCTTGATCGCGGAACAAATATCACCCTCTCTGGACAGAACCAGGAACAGCGTCAGCCCTATGAAAGCAACTTCAAACATGCGTTTCTCCCCCAGAGCCTTCCCCGGCCAGAGGCTGCGGATGCTGTTCCCCGGCGTTGTTCTGTCCGTGGTCGTGGCGATCACCGCCCAGTTCCTGGCCGACCACTATGCGACACCGGCCATGCTGCTGGCGCTTCTCCTGGGCATCGCGCTCAGCTTCCTGTCGGAAGAAGGCAAGGCGGTTGAGGGCATCGCCTTTTCCGCCCGCAGCCTGCTGCGGCTCGGCGTGGCGCTGCTCGGGGTGCGTATTTCTTTCGACCTGATCATGGGGCTGGGGGCGGAGCTGATCGCCCTTGTGGTGACCGGCGTCGTTGCCACCATCGGTTTCGGCCTGTTCGTCGCGCGCTTCTTCGGCCACAAGTGGCGGTTTGCCCTGCTCACCGCCGGCTCCGTGGCCATCTGCGGCGCCTCTGCGGCGATGGCAATCAGCGCCATCCTTCCCCGCGACGACCGCTCGGAGGAGCGTCTCATCTTCACCGTGATGGGCGTCACCGTGCTCTCCACCGTGGCGATGATTGCCTATCCGATCCTGGTCAGCACTCTGGGCCTGAGCGATCTGCAGGGGGGCGTGTTCCTGGGCGGCACCATTCACGACGTTGCGCAGGTGGTGGGCGCGGGCTTTTCGGTCTCGGAGCAGGCTGGCGACACAGCGACGCTGGTCAAGCTGATCCGGGTGGCGATGCTGGCCCCCATCGTGCTGGCCGCCTCGCTGCTGATCCGGCGGTTCGCGGAGGCGCCCAGGGACGGAAAGACACCGCCGCTGCTGCCCGGCTTCGTCATCGGTTTCCTGGTGCTGGCCGTGCTCAGCTCGGCCCATGCCCTGCCTCAGGTCCTGACCGATTTCGCCAGCCAGGCGTCGCGCTGGCTGCTGCTCACCGCCATCGCGGCAGTGGGCATGAAAACAAACTTAAAGCAGGTCCTCGCTGTCGGCGGCGCGGCCATTGCCCTGATCATTGTCGAAACGCTGTTCATCGCCGGGCTGATTCTGGCCGGGATCGAGCTGTTGACCTGACCGGGGGAGACCAGAAGGGAGGCCAGATGACGTTCCAGCAACCCCAGGTGAACACATCACCTGCCGTATCCGACGAGGTCCGCAAGACCACTTGCTACATGTGCGCCTGCCGCTGTGGCATCAACGTGCACATGAAGAACGGCAAGGTCGCCTATATCGAGGGCAACCGCGACCACCCGGTGAACAAGGGCGTGCTCTGCGCCAAAGGCTCGGCCGGCATCATGCAGCACAACGCCCCCTCGCGGCTCAGGAAACCCCTGAAACGCACCGGCCCCCGAGGCTCCGGCGAGTTCCGCGAGATCAGCTGGGACGAGGCGCTCAGCACCGCTGTCGGCTGGCTCAACGAGCTGCACGAAACCGCGCCGCACAAGCTCGCCTTCTTCACCGGCCGCGACCAGTCGCAAAGCTTCACCAGCTTCTGGGCGCAGAACTTCGGCACGCCGAACTACGCCGCCCACGGCGGCTTCTGCTCGGTCAACATGGCGGCGGCGGGCATCTACACCATGGGCGGCGCCTTTTGGGAATTCGGCCAGCCCGACTGGGACCACACCAAACTGTTCCTGCTGTTCGGCGTGGCCGAGGACCACGACAGCAACCCGATCAAGATCGGCCTCGGAAAGCTGAAGGCCCGCGGCGCGCGGGTGATCGGCGTGAACCCGATCCGCTCGGGCTACAATGCGGTGGCGGATGAATGGGTCGGCATCACGCCGGGCACCGACGGGCTGTTCGTGCTGTCGCTGATCCACTGCCTGATGAAGGCCGGGAAGATCGACCTCGACTACCTCGCCCGCTACACTAATGCCCCCGTTCTGGTGAACGCCACCGACGGCCCGGAAATGGGCCTGCTCTTGCGCGATGCGGACGGCAAGGAGCTGGTCATAGACCGCACCACCGGCCAGCTCACCCCCTTCGACCAGCCCGGCGTGCGCCCCGACCTCTCCGCCACCTACGAGATAGACGGTGTCACCCACCGCCCGGTGTTCCAACACATGGCGGAGCAGTACCTCAGCGCGGACTACGCCCCCGAAGCGGTGGCAGAGCGCTGCGGCATCCCCGCCACCCGCATCCGCGCCATCGCCGCCGAGATCGCCCGCGTCGCCTTCGACGAGGCCTTCGAGATCGAGCAGGAATGGACCGATTTCCGCGGCGAGACCCACAGGACGATGAAGGGCCGCCCGGTCTCCATACACGCGATGCGCGGGATCTCCGCCCATGCCAACGGCTTCCAGACCTGCCGCGCCATCCACGTGCTGCAGATCCTGCTCGGCACGGTGGAGGTGCCCGGCGGCTTCCGCTTCAAGCCGCCCTACCCGAAACCGGTCAGCGCTCATCCCACCCCGCACGGCCAGGGCCGCCCCGGCCGCCCGCTTGAAGGCCCGCACCTCGGCTTCCCGCGCGGCCCCGAAGACCTGCAAATCGGCAAGGACGGCAAGCCCCTGCGCATCGACAAAGCCTTTACCTGGGAAAACCCGATGTCGGTGCACGGGCTCATGCATATGGTGATCTCCAACGCCCACGCCGGCGATCCCTACAAGATCGACACGCTGTTCATGTACATGGCGAACATGTCGTGGAACTCATCGATGAACACCGGCGGCGTGATGGAGATGCTCACGGCGCGCAACGACGATGGCGGCTACGTGATCCCGCGGATCATCTACTCCGACGCCTACAGCTCGGAAATGGTGGCCTATGCCGACCTGATCCTGCCCGACACCACCTACCTTGAGCGGCACGACTGCATCAGCCTGCTCGACCGCCCGATCTGCGAAGCCGACGCCGCCGCCGACGCGATCCGCTGGCCTGTGGTGGAGCCCGACCGTGACGTGCGCGGCTTCCAGTCGGTGCTGGTCGAACTCGCCAACCGGATGAGCCTGCCGGGCTTCACCTATGAGGACGGCAGCCCCAAGTGGAAGGACTACGCCGACTACATCGTCAACCACGAGCGCCGCCCCGGCATCGGCCCGCTCGCAGGCTTTCGCGGCAAGGACGGGACGGACACCGGCCGCGGCGAAGTGAACCCGGAACAGCTCTCCCGCTACATCGAAAACGGCGGCTTTTTCGCGGAGCACATTCCGGACGAAGCCCTCTACTACAAGCCCTGGAACCGCGCCTACCAGGACTGGGCGGTGGGCCTCGGCCTCTACGACGCCCCGCAGCCATACCTGTTCCAGCTCTACGCCGAGCCGATGCGCCGCTTCCAGCTCGCTGCCGAAGGCGAGGGAGACCGCCAGCCCCCCGACCACCTGCGCGCCCGGCTCAAACAGGCAATGGCGCCACTGCCGATCTGGTACGAAACCGATCAGACCGGCAACGAGGGCTACACCATCCACGCCCTCACCCAGCGCCCGATGGCGATGTACCATTCCTGGGGCAGCCAGAACGCCTGGCTGCGGCAGCTGCATGGCCACAACCCGCTCTACGTCCCGTCAAAGCTGATGCGCCAGCACGGGCTTCAGGACGGCGACTGGGCCCGCGTCTCCTCTCCGCACGGGGAGATCACCGTGCCGGTGATGGAGATGGCCGCGCTCAACGAGAATACAGTGTGGACCTGGAACGCCATCGGCAAACGCAAAGGCGCCTGGGCGCTGCAAGAAAACGCGCCGGAGGCCACCAAGGGCTTCCTCCTTAACCACCTGATCCACGAGCTCCTGCCGCCCAAGGGCGACGGTCTCCGCTGGGCCAACTCCGATCCGATCACCGGCCAGGCCGCCTGGTTCGACCTCAAAGTGAAACTCGAAAAAGCCACCCCGCCGGACGGCCTGCAGGAAAGCCAACCCGCCTGCCCGCCCATCCGGTCCCCCGTCGGCACCGGTCCGGACCAGCTCGCATGGCAGGTGAAAAAATGACGCTGCAAGTTCCTCTTGCCGGAAATATCCCGGGGTCCTGGGCAGCGCCCCGGCGTGCCTCCACTGGCGGACACCATACTCAAAACCTGCCCCGCCCGTCATCTTTCCCAAAATACTCCGGGGGTGAATTGAGCCGCAGGCTCAAGAGGGGGCTGGCCCCCTGCCCCCGCCGCCACCCGGCCGGAGTCCAGACACAATGACCGAACTCCCCCCCGCCACCGACCGCAAGATGGGTCTGGTGATCGACCTCGACACCTGCGTCGGCTGCCACGCCTGCGTGATTTCCTGCAAGGGCTGGAACACCGAAAACTACGGCGCGCCGCTCAGCGACCAGGACCCCTACGGCGGTGATCCCTCCGGCACCTTCCTCAACCGCGTGCATTCCTACGAGGTGCAGCCCGCACCCTGCGAAACCCACCCCGACCCCGCGGCCCAGCTCATCCACTTCCCGAAATCCTGCCTGCACTGCGAGGACGCCCCCTGCGTCACCGTCTGCCCCACCGGCGCCAGCTACAAACGCGCCGAGGACGGCATCGTGCTGGTGAACGAGGATCACTGCATCGGCTGCGGCCTCTGCGCCTGGTCCTGCCCCTATGGCGCGCGCGAGCTGGACCTCGCGGCGGGGGTGATGAAGAAATGCACGCTCTGCATCGACCGCATTTACAATGAAAACCTGCCCGAGGAGGACCGCGTCCCCTCCTGCGTGCGCACCTGCCCGGCCGGCGCCCGCCATTTCGGAGACCTCGGCGACCCGGACAGCGAGGTGTCGCAATTGGTGGCGGCGCGCGGCGGCATGGACCTGATGCCGGAGATGGGCACCAAGCCCGTGAACAAATACCTGCCCCCGCGCCCGAAGGACCATCTTTCGGAGCAGACGGACCTGCTCGCACCGCTGCTGGCGCCGGTGGACGAGAGCCCCGGCAGCTTCCTCGGCTGGCTCGACAGGGCGCTCGGCATGCTGCCCGGAGACAGCAAACCCGGTGAAACCCCTGCTGGAGACAATACCTGATGCTTCCCGCGCCCTCCGTCATCCTCTTCACCACGCTCTCAGGCCTCGGCTTTGGTTTGCTGTTCTTCCTCGGCCTCGGGCTGCCAGCGGCGACCGGCGGGGTCGCCTTCGTCTTCTACGCCATCGCCTATGCGCTCGCAGGCGGCGGGCTCCTGGCCTCCACCTTCCACCTCGGCCGCCCAGAGCGCGCCTGGCGCGCCTTCACCCAATGGCGCACGAGCTGGCTCAGCCGCGAGGGCGTCTGCGCGGTGGCCGCGCTCTTGGTGATGGGGCTCTACGCGCTTGGTGCTGTCTTCTTCGGTACACACTGGACGCTCATCGGCTGGGCCGGTGCCGCTCTGAGCCTCGCCACCGTGTTCACCACCGCGATGATCTACACCCAGCTGAAGGCCGTGCCGCGCTGGAACATGTCCCTGACCCCGGCGCTGTTCCTCAGCCTGTCGCTGGCCGGCGGCGCGCTCCTGGCCGGGCGCGAGGCGCTGGCGCCCTGGCTGCTGGCGCTCGCGGGCGGTTTGCAACTGGCCTACTGGCTGCGCGGCGATACGGCGCTCTCCCGCTCCGGCACCACCATCGGCACCGCCACCGGGCTGGGCGAGCGCGGCGCGGTGCGCGCCTTCGAGCCGCCGCATACCGGCAGCAACTACCTCCTGCGCGAGTTCGTGCATGTGGTGGGCCGCCGCCACGCGCAGAAACTGCGGGTGATCGCCTTCACCCTTGGCTTTGCCCTGCCGATCGTTCTGATGCTGACACCCTGGTCGGGGCTCCTGGTCAAGCACTTGATGGCGGGTGCCGCGGTACTGTCGCATATGGCGGGCGTCGCCGCCTCCCGCTGGCTGTTCTTTGCCGAGGCCGAACACGTGGTCGGCCTTTACTACGGCAAGCGCTGAAGAGCCGGGGCTGCACCCAGCGTGGAACAAGGGCGAAGCCCGCCGCGCATCACCGCCGCCGCCCCACGCGGCGGCGATTTGGTTGCCGCTAGGTGGTCCCTTGATAAGGTTTACGGACTTGGCAGACATAAACTGCCATCTACTCCCCAATGGATCGCCCCCGCGCGCGCTGGCAATGCACGGCTCGTGGCCAATCCACGCGGTGCCGAAAAAACTGCCCGCTCCATGTCACAAACCCCGCCCCTGCCTCGTCCTGTTTCCGTCACACAAAGAAAAGGAACCGGACAGATGACCCAGCGTCTCGACCAATTTGCCGCCGCGGGCGATCTCTTTCAGCCGATGCTGCAGCAGGAGGAACTCCTGAAGTCCGCAGGGCTCGAGTACAGCCTGATCGAACTGGTGAAGCTGCGCGCCTCGCAGCTCAATGGCTGCGCCCTCTGCATCCATATGCACACCCATGACGCCCGCAAGCACGGCGAAAGCGAGGACCGCATGCATCTTCTGCCCGCGTGGCGGGAGAGCCCCCTTTACAGCCCCCGCGAACGCGCCGCCCTGGCCTGGACCGAGGCGCTGACGAAGGTGGCAGAGACCGGCGCACCGGATGCGGACTACGCCCCCGTGGCCGAGCAGTTCACCCCGCGCGAGCAGGTGGCGCTGACGCTGCTGATCGGGGCAATCAACAGCTGGAACCGCATTGCCATCGGCTTCCGCACGCCACATCCTGCGCCCCGGGAGGCAACTGCCGCGTGAACCATCAGGCTCCAGAGAAACGGGACGCCGAGGTGTTCCTCATGGCGCGGCCGCGGCTTTTCGCGGTCGCCTACCGCATGCTGGGCAGCGTGGCCGACGCCGAGGACATCCTGCAGGAGGCCTACCTCCGCTGGCAATCGGCGCCACGGGGCGAGGTGCGCAATGCAACCGGCTACTTGATGCGGGTGGTGACGCGGCTGTGCCTTGATGTGCTGAAATCCGCGCAGGCGCAGCGCGAGAGTTACACCGGCGCCTGGCTGCCCGAACCGCTCCTGACCGAGGACCCGCCCGAACGGCTGGACCACGATGTCTCCGTCGCGCTGCTGCTGGCGCTGGAGCGGCTAACGCCCTTAGAGCGCGCGGCTTTCCTGCTGCATGACGTCTTTGGCGGCAGTTACGGCGAGGTGGCCCAGGCGCTCGGCCGCAGCCCCGCCGCCTGCCGCCAGCTCGCCGCGCGGGCGCGCCGCCACGTTCAGGCGGATCGCCCCCGCGCGGCCCTTCAGCCCGAGGACGCCCGCGCCCTGACGGAGGCCTTCTTCCGCGCTTCCAAGACCGGCGACACCGCCGCGCTCACGCAGCTGCTGGCCGAGGACGCCGAAATGGTGAGCGACGGCGGCGGCAAGGTGATGGCCGCCTTCAACCCGATCCGCGGCCGCGACAAGGTCATGCGGCTCGCCGCGGGGCTGGCGCGCAAGTCCGGCGCCGCCCTGCCGGAGCGCTGGCGCTTCTGCACGCTGAACGGCCTGCCCGCGATCCTCAGCAAGGAGCCGGATGGGCTGGTGCAGGCGATGGCGCTGGAGATCCGCGAAGGGCGCATCCGGCGGATCTATGTGACCCGCAATCCGGACAAGACCCGGCACCTCGCGGCGGCTCTGGGGTAGAGCAGCCGGTTTGGGAGGGGCGCTGCCCCTCTTGCCCCTCTCGGGGCAATTCACCCCGGGGTATTTTGGGTCAGAAAGTAATGAAAAGGGCGGCGCTCCCGTTGGGGAGGCCGCCCTTGCTTTTGTCAGAGCCGAGACTGGGTCAGAGCAGGCCCGCGTGGGTCATTGCGGCGTCGATGGCCGCCTTGGTGCTGTCCTGTAGGGTGGTGAGCGGCAGGCGCACCTCCTCGCTGCAGAGGCCCAGCTTGGAGAGGCCGTACTTGGCCCCCGCGAGCCCCGGCTCGATGAAGATCGCCTCGTGCAGCGGCATCAGCCGGTCCTGGTATTCCAGCGCTTTCTTGTAGTCGCCCGCGAGGGTGGCTGCCTGGAACTCGGCGCAGAGCCGCGGCGCCACGTTGGCGGTGACCGAGATGCACCCCACCCCGCCATGGGCGTTGAAGCCGAGCGCGGTCGCGTCCTCGCCCGAAAGCTGCACGAAATCCGCACCGCAGGCGGCGCGCTGCTGGCTCACGCGCTCGAGCTTGCCGGTGGCGTCCTTCACCCCGATGATGCGCGGCAGCTTGGCCAGTTCGCCCATGGTGGCGGGGGTCATGTCCACCACCGAGCGCGGCGGGATGTTGTAGATGATGATCGGGATCCCGGCACAGTCATGCGCGGCGGTGAAATGGGCGACCATGCCGCGCTGGGTCGGCTTGTTGTAATAGGGGGTCACTACCAGCGCTGCATCCGCGCCGACTTTTTCAGCGAATTCGACGAAGCGAATCGTTTCTACCGTATTGTTGGAGCCCGCGCCCGCGATCACCGGCACCCGGCCCGCCGCGGCCTTGACCACTTCCTCGACCACGGTCTCGTGCTCTTCATGGGTCAGCGTCGGGCTTTCGCCGGTGGTGCCGACCGGCACCAGGGCGCTGGATCCTTCGGCAATCTGCCATTCCACCAGGCGTTTGAGCGTCTCCAGGTCCAGCGCACCGTTCTGAAACGGGGTGACGAGGGCCGGCATAGAGCCTTTGAACATGGGCACGCTCCTAAGCTTCGGGTGTGAGCGGCAATCCGCCGCCGACAAGGGGTGCGGGCCCGCGGAATCGAGTTGATACCGGCCCGCCATTCAGTAACCTTCATGCCTCTATCCCCGGACCGCTGGAAAATGCAAGAGATGACACGCATCCTGCCCTTCATTCTGCCGATTCTGCTGGCGGCCGCGCCTCTGCCCGCGCTGGCAAACGGCCTTGGCACCGCGCTCGATCTGATGCGGGCGGAGAAATGGGACGAGGCCGCCCGGGCCGCGGGCCCCGAAGACAGCGCCGCGCGCGGCGTGATCGAATGGCACCGGCTGCGCGCGGGCATGGGCTCACCCGCCGACGTGATGTCTTTCCTGGAACAGCGCGCCGACTGGCCCGGGCTCGACTACCTGCGCAAGCAGAACGAGCCGGTGATGGCAGAGACCGGGCGCAACACCGTGCAGGCCTTCTACCGCGGCGCCCGGCCGCAGACCGCCGAGGGCGCCTTGAGCCTGGGGCGTGCCTTGATCGAGGCGGGCCAGCGCGGCGAGGGCGAGGCGGAAATCGTGCTGGCCTGGCGCACCATGGCGATGGGCAGCACCGTACAGGCCGCTTACCTCCGCGATTTCGCGGACCTTTTGAAACCGCATCACGCAGCGCGGCTGGACCGGCTGTTGTGGGACGAGCACCTGGTCAGCGCCCGCCGCATGCTGGGGCTGGTGTCCGACGGGCAGCGCCAGCTCGCGGAGGCACGCATCGCGCTGCAGGAGCGCGAACCGGGCGTCGATGCCCGCATCGCCGCCGTTCCGGACGCGCTGAAGGACGCGCCGGGGCTGGCCTATGACCGTTTTGCCTGGCGCGACGGCAAGCGGCGGCAGGACGACGCAATCGCTCTTATGCTGGACCGCAGCACTTCGGCCGAGAACCTCGGCGAGCCCGGCAAGTGGCTGCGCCGCCGCCGTGACTTTGCCCGCCAGTTGATGCGCGACGGCGACAACGAACGGGCTTACCAGCTCGCCGCCTATCACTTTTCCAACCCGGAGGACGGCTACGGCTATGCCGACTGCGAGTGGCTGGCCGGTTACATCGCGCTTCAGAAGCTGCGCGACCCGGAGCTGGCGGCGGTGCATTTCACCCGCTTCCTGGAGGCGGTTGAGACGCCGATTTCGGTCGGCCGCGGCGGCTACTGGCTGGGCCGCGCCTATGCCGCGCAGGGCAAGGCAGACAAGGCGCATGAGGCCTATGCCAAGGCCGCCGACTACCAGACCTCCTTCTACGGGCTGCTCGCGGCCGAGAAGCTTGGCCGCCCCTTCGACCCGGCGCTGGCCAATCCGCCCGAGCTGCCGGACTGGCGCGAGGCACCTTTCATGCAGTCCTCGGTGCTGAAGGCGGGGCTGCTGCTGCTGAAAGCGGACGATCTCGCCCTTGCCGAGCGCTTCCTCACCCATCTTGTCGAATCGCTGCCGCCGCTGCAGGCGCGGCAGCTCGGGCAAATGGCCGTCGACATGGGCGAGCCGCATCTGGCGGTTATGATCGCCAAACGCGCCGCGGGTGACGGCATCGAGCTGGAGAGCGCCTATTACCCGCTGCATGCGGTGGCCTCGGAGAAGCTGCCGATGGCGGAGGAGATGACCCTCGCCATCGCCCGCCGCGAAAGCGAGTTCGATCATCAGGTGGTGAGCCATGCAGGCGCCCGCGGCCTGATGCAGGTGATGCCCGCCACCGCCGAACTTGTGGCACGCGAGCTGGGCATCCTGGCAGGCCACCGCACTGCCCGGCTGACTGCGGACTGGGACTACAACGCCAAGCTCGGCGCCAATTACCTGGCGCAGCTCGCGGGCAAGTTCAGCGGCAACGTGGTAATGATGGCAGCGGGCTACAACGCCGGGCCGCACCGCCCCAAAACCTGGATGGAGCGCTACGGCGACCCGCGCGACGGCACGCCGGACATCGTCGACTGGATCGAGCACATCCCCTTTAACGAGACCCGCAACTACGTGATGCGCGTCACCGAGAGCCTGCCCGCCTACCGCGCCCGGCTCGGCAAGCCGCCGCTGCCGCAGCCGTTCTCGCGCGAGCTTGCCGGCTCAACCCTTCACGCGTTCGCGCCATAGAGTGAACAGCCCCGCGGCAATGATGATCCCCGCACCGATGGCGACATTGGTGCGGAGCACCTCGCCAAATACCGACATCCCCAGGATCGCCGCCCAGATCAGGTGGAAATAGGCAAATGGCTGCACCGCGCTGGCCTCGGCCATCTCGTAGCACTTGATCAGCAGCCAGTGGCCGCTGGCGCCGGTGATGCACAACAGCCCCATCCAAAACCAGTCGCCCGGCGCCATCGGCTCCCAGAACCAGACGCCGATGGCGGTCATGAAGACCATGCCCGCAACGCCGGTCCAGAAGAAACTGGTCGCCGTGCTGTCCTCGCGCGCCACATAGC
This sequence comes from Cribrihabitans neustonicus, assembly GCF_048820895.1. Taxonomy (NCBI): domain Bacteria; kingdom Pseudomonadati; phylum Pseudomonadota; class Alphaproteobacteria; order Rhodobacterales; family Paracoccaceae; genus Cribrihabitans; species Cribrihabitans neustonicus. The sequence goes on along the minus strand of NZ_JBMERQ010000002.1, from coordinate 663,599 downwards.
GGGTCAGCAGGCCGTAAAGCGCGAACATCAGCGCCGCGATGAAGGGGATCACCGCCGCCGGATCGAACACGCCCATGCCCGGCTGCAGGATCACCAGAACCCCGATCAGCCCCACGCCAATCGCCGCCCAGCGCCGCCAGCCGACGCTTTCCCCAAGGACCGGACCGCTTAACGCCGCCACCAGCAGCGGATAGCAGATGAACACCGCCTGGCTCTCGATCAGGCCCAAGACGGTGAAGCCGTAGACCGCAACGCAGACCTCCGCCGCCAGCAGCACCCCGCGGAACACCTGCAGGCCCAGCTGCCGCGTCTGCGCCACCTTCCGGACACCCCCGGGCGCGCGCGCTGCCAGCGCCATCACGAAAAGGGCAAAGAACCAGTAGCGCACCATCACCACCATGTAGGTGTTGTAAGTCCCCGCCAGGTGCCGCGAGATACCGTCCTGCAGGGCAAAAACAACCGTGGCGCCGATCATCAGCAGGATGCCCGCGGGCACATTGTTGCTTTGCACCTTCGGCTGGGTCAGGATCTGGCCCTGGGGGGACATGGTCATGTCAGGTTTGCCCTCGTCATATGCCGCTTGCGCCCGAACCCGGGCGCGCGGGTCACTTCAAATCCCGCCGCCTGCAGACCGCGGCGCACGAAACCCGCCGCAGCGTAAGTGGCCGCAGTGCCGCCGGGCCGCGTGCGGCGGGCCACTTGCACCAGCAGGGGTTCCTCCCACAGCTCGGGGTTCTTGGCCGGCGAAAACCCGTCCAGAAACCAGGCATCGGCCTGCCCTGTCCACTCTGGCAGCGACACGCGGGCGTCGCCTGTGACCACCTCCAGTTGCAGGCTGCCCAAGTCGCAAGTGCCGCTGCCCTGCCACTTATCCAGGAACCGCGCTGCCCAAGGGCCGACTGCCGGAAACGCCTCCAGCGCGCGGGCCATGTCCTCGGTTGCCATCGGGAAGGCCTCAAAGCTGGTGAAGCGCAAGGCGCCCTCCAGCCCCGATGCTTCCCACGCCCGCCAGGCCGCAAGCATGTTGAGGCCGGTGCCAAAGCCCAGCTCCGCAATATGGAATCCGGGCGCGAACCGTTCCGGCAGCCCGTTGCCTGCAAGGAACACGTGCTCCGTCTCCGCCAGCCCGTCATGGACCGAGAAGTAGGGATCGTCGAACTGCTCCGACACCGGCACCGTGCCATCGCGCCAGCTGAGGCGGGCCTGCTGGTCTGCCATGCTATAATCCCCTAAGTGATGCCTTGAACGGCGCGAGACTGGCGAAAGGACCGCAAAATGGCAATGGCGGATGTGACGATACGCGGCGCGGGCATCTTCGGGCTGTCGCTGGCCTGGGTCTGCGCCCGGCGCGGCGCGGCCGTGCAGGTAGTCGACCCCTATGGCGCAGGTGCCGGGGCCAGCGGCGGGCTGGTCGGCGCCCTCGCACCGCATGTGCCGGAGAACTGGAACGCCAAGAAGCAGTTCCAGCTGGAAAGCCTGCTGATGGCCGAAGGCTTCTGGGCCGAGGTCGAATCCACCGGCGGCGTCTCCCCAGGCTACGGCCGCACCGGACGGCTGCAACCGGTCAACGACGCCCGCACGCTCGAACTCGCCCATCAGCGCGAGGAAAGCGCGCGCGAGTTCTGGAAGGACGCCGCCGAATGGCGGGTCTGCCGTGCGGACAGCCTCGGCCCGTGGGTTCCGCCCAGCGCCACTGGCTACGTGATCCGCGACACGCTCAGCGCCCGCATGCACCCCCGCCGCGCCTGCGCCGCGCTGGTCGCGGCCCTTGGCGTGATGGGCATCGAGGTGCAGGCCGAGGCGCCGGATCAGGGCCACGTGGTACATGCCAAGGGCCACGCAGGGTTGCTTGAGCTGAACCGGGCCTTCGGCAAGACCGTGGGCGGCGGCGTCAAGGGACAGGCCGCCCTCCTGCGCTTTCACGAAGGCAACGTCCCGCAGCTCTACGCGGACGGCCTGCACATCATCCCCCACGCGGACGGCACGCTGGCGATCGGCTCCACCAGCGAGCGCGAGTTTGATGACGGGCAGGAGACCGACGCCCGGCTCGACGACCTGATCGACCAAGCCCGCACCGCGGTGCCGGTGCTGCACGGGGCCGAGGTGATCGAACGCTGGGCCGGCGTGCGCCCGCGCGCCAAGTCCCGCGCCCCCGTGCTCGGCCCCTGGCCCGGCCGCCCGGGCCATTTCATCGCCAACGGCGGCTTCAAGATCGGCTTCGGCATGGCCCCGAAGGTGGCCCACGTGATGGCCGGCCTGCTGCTCGACGGCCAGGACAATATCCCCGAAGGCTTCCGCGTCGAAGACAACCTCTGACCCGCGCCCCCTTCCAGCCTTTTGCCGGGTCAAGGGCGGCGAAGCCGCCGCGCGGCGCGCGCGGTCCACCCTTGACGCGGCAATGGGCGCCCCAAAGTCGGCCAGGCGCCCTGAGGGGCAGAATGCCCCCTCAAGCGCTTCTCAGTAAATCTCCCCGCCGCGCAGCGGCGGCACTTTCCTTTTCGCGCCGCGCAGCGGCGGAACTTTCCCTATCGCGCCGCGCAGCGGCGCCCGGCCCAAGCCCCTAATCTGTCCCGCGAAGGGGCAGCTTGGGGCGCGGGAGCGCTCCCCCTTACTCGTGCGGCACCGCCTCTGCCCGCATGCACTCCCGCCCGTCCGGCCCGCGCACCCAGAGCTGCCGGCCCAAGCGGCACAACTCGGCACGTTCGGTGTGCATCAACGGCGACGACGCCCGGAAAGAAAACTCCCTGAGCGGACCCAGCGCCTCCTCCGCCATCAGCATCAGATGCTGCGCCAGAAGCGGCCCGTGCACCACCAGCCCGCCGTAGCCCTCCACCTGCCGGGCGTAGTCGAGGTCATAGTGGATGCGGTGCCCGTTGAAGGTCAGCGCCGAATAGCGGAACAGCAGCGTCGAGGAGAAAGAGACCGCCCGCGCGTCATGCTCATCGACCCGCGCCTCCGGCGGCACCGGGGCGGGCGCGCCGGGCGCGGGATCCTCGCGGTAGACCAGGTCGTGCCATTCGGTGAGGCACAGCGCACCTGCCTGCCGGATCTCGTGGCGCAGGGTGACAAATCCGAGCGGTCCGCTCCGGCCCTGCTTGCGCCCGGCTTTCTCGAGCACCGAGCGTTTCTCCGCCGCGATACCCGCGCGCAAGGGCGCCTCGAACCGCAGCCGTCCGCCCGCCCACATCCGCCGCGGCAGGCCGAGGTCCGGGATCAGCCCGCCGCCGCCGACCCGCGGATGCCCGTCGCGGCCCAGGTCGGAAGGCGGCAGCGGCGTCCAGAAGTAGAGCTGGTGGAAGAAGGGCGGCAGGGTGCTGCCCGCGGCAATCTCCGGCACCAGCCCCAGCGCGGCCTGGAAGGCAGCGGCGCGGGCCGGGTCCATCACGTCGCTCACGCGGGTTTCCGGTTGCGAGGCAGGGGCGGTGTCATCCGGGCTGGTCATGGCGCCACCCTAGCGGCCTCCGCGTGTGAGGCAACCTCATCTCTCATGCGCGGCACGCAGCTTGCCCATCAGCGTGGCAAGCGTCTTCTCATAGCGCTCGCTCAGCAGCCGCCCATCGTCATCGAACTGGTTCCGGCAATCAGCCAGATGCATCTCCGGCCCGGTCAAAAGCCTCGGCTGAAAGGCCACCAGAAAGCCCCGCAGCACCATCTGGGCGCGCTCGCCGCCCGCCCGGCCCGCCGCGGCCGACATCACCGCCACCGGTTTGTCGGCCCAGGGGTTGCCCTTGATCCGGCTCACCCAGTCGAGCGCGTTCTTCAGCACGCCAGACGGACCCTTGTTGTATTCCGGGGTTGAAATCGCAACCGCATCCGCCGCCGCGATCTGGCTGTGAAGCCGTTCAGCCGCCTCCGGAATTCCGTCTGCCATCTCCGCGTCGCCATCGTAGAGCGGCAGGTTCAAATCGCCCGCCAGCACATCCGCCGGGCCGAACAGCCGCGCCGCCTCGCGCAGGAGCTTGCGGTTGCAGGAGTCGCGGCGCAAGGAGCCGGAGATTGTGAGCAAGACAGGGGTGGTCATCGGGGGGCAGTCCTTTCGCGCAGGGGGACCGGTAAGCGCCGGCGGTTTCCACCATCATGCCCGAGCCCGCCCGCCGCCGGAACCGGGCATCCCCGCGCAGTGCCTGTGCAGAGAGCCAGCCCCCGGCGCGGCCTCAACCGCCCCCAGCGCGGAACAAGGGCGCAGCCCGCCGCGCATCGCCGGCGCGCCCCCACGCGGCGGCGATTTGGCGGAGGCTGGGAATGCCTTCGAAAAGAGGTACGGACTTGGCCGGGATAAACTGCCAACAATTGCCGTTCGGATCGCCCCCGCGCGCGCCGTCAATGCACGGCTCATCTCTCAGGCAGGGGCGCGGCGGCATTGTTCAGCGCCACGGGATCAAACAGAAAAAACCCGCCCCGGAACCGGGACGGGCCTCTGTCTCTGCGGAAACCGGCAGGATCAGCGCTGCTGCGGGATCACCACCACCTCGACCCGGCGGTTCTGCGCCTTGCCGGCCGGGTTCAGGTTCGAGGCCACCGGCTGCTCCTCGCCGCGGCCGATGATGCGGAGGCGGCTGTAAGGCACGCCGCCGGCCGCGATCTGGTCGGCCACCGCCTGCGCGCGGCGCTCGGAAAGGCGCTGGTTGTAGCCCGCGTCGCCGTCGCTGTCGGTATGGCCGATCACCTGCACGGTGCTGTTGGGGAAGCGCACCAGGGTGCCCGCCACCCGGCGCAGGTCGCCCTGGACGGCAGGCGAGATCGCGTAGCTGTCGGTTGCGAATGTCAGGTCGTTCGGGAACGACAGGATCAGCCGGTCGCCGGTGTTGACGATGGTGATCTCGTCATTGGCCAGGTTCTGGCGCAGCTCGCGCTCCTGCGCGTCCAGCTGGTTGCCGATCACGCTGCCGGCAGCGGCACCGACCAGAGCACCGGTTGCAGCGCCAAGTCCGGGGTCCGAGTCATTGGCGATCGCACCGACACCCGCGCCGATGATGCCGCCGAGGATGGCGCCCGACTGGGTATTGCTGCCCGGCGTGCCGATGGTAGCGGGATCGGTACAGGCGCTCAGGCCCAGGACGGCGGCCAGCACGCCGGCGGTAGTGAGTTTCGTCTTCATCATAGAACTGCCTTCTCGCATTTCGGGCGCTTGATGCGCTTCAAATTTTTGCCGCCAAGTATATCGGGGGGCGGCCGCCGCATAACAAGGGAAAGCCGCGCTGCCTCGGCGGATTGCCGCGCAAGGAACAGCCTGCGCCCCTTAGGGGTCGAAAACATAGTCCCAGCTTTCCTGTTCCATCCACAGCTTCCGCAGGGCGCAGGCCTCATCCGCAAACCCCGCCTCCAGCAGTTCCGCCGACAGCATCCGGTCGGTGCGGAAATGCCGGAAGCCGCCGCGCAGCTCGCACCAGGCGGCCAGCAGCGTCGCTTCGATGTGGTAAATCAGCGCCAGCGGCCGCACCCGGCGGTGCGTCTGGCCGCCCGCGGCATCCAGATAGGTGAGCTCCAGCTTGCGGCTCTCGCGCACCGCCTGGCGCAGCAGCGCTTTTGGCACACAGCCTTTCTCGGGATCGTCCGGCGGGGCGCCCCAGGGCGCCACCTGGAGCCAGTCGGCAGTGGCATGCACGTCTTTGATCTTGCGGCTGACCCGGGCGGCGGCGCGCTGCAAGGCGCCGTCCCCGGTGCGGATCAGCATGGCGAGGCCCACGTGCAGCGCTTCCAGCTCCTCCTCGTCGAAGTTCAGGGGCGGCAGGTCATAGCCGCCGCGCAGCACGTAGCCGATTCCCGCCTCGCCCTCGACCGGCGTGCGCATCGCCTGCAGCGCAGCGATGTCGCGGTAGACCGTGCGCTTGGAGACCTCAAGCTGCGCCGCCAGGTCCTCGGCCCGCACCGGCGCGGAGGCGGCGCGCAGGATCTGGATGATTTCAAACAGGCGGCCGGTGCGCGGCATGGCAGGGGCTCCGGTGGCGGGCCCAGCGGGCGGGGCTCCAGTGACAGGCTGCTGACACTCTAGCACATAATGCTGACAGCATCATGTCAGCAGCGATCTGCTTTTCTCTGCATACCGCAGAAAGGAGATACCCCATGCTGTCCAACGACTGGATCGTGATGATGACCTTCGGGCTGGAGCGCTGGGACACCCGCCAGCGCGCGCCACGCGCCTACGAGATCGAACGGGAGGCAGCCCGGAAACGCTTCGAGGCAGAAGCCCGCGCCGCCGCCTGCTTGAGCAGGCGCAGCCGCCCGCCGCTCTGGCCCCGGCTCCTCAGCGCGCTGCGGAGGGCGTTGCCGCTCCGGCCGCATCGTCCTGCGCTGCCTCGAAAGCCAGCATCGCGCGCTTGACCGGCAGCCCCCAGTGGTAGCCGCCGAGCGCGCCGGACTTGCGCAGGGCACGGTGACAGGGAATCAGCCAGCTTACCGGGTTGCGCCCTACCGCCGTGCCCACCGCCCGCACCGCCTTGGGTGCGCCGATCGCCTGGGCAATCTCGGAGTACGTGGTGACGTGGCCCGAAGGGATGCGCAGCAGCGCTTCCCAGACCTTGATCTGCATCGGTGCGCCGATCAGGTGCAGCGCTGTTTCGCCCCGCTGGGCAAAGGCGGCCTCCACCAGCGGCCTCAGGGCGGCCGGCTGCTCCACGAATTCCGCCAGCGGCCAGCGCGCCCGCATGTCGGCCATCGCGGCGTCCGGTCCGGTCTCGGCGGCGAACGCCAGCCCGCAGAGTCCTTTTTCGGTGCCCATCGCCAGCGCCTCCCCGAAAGGACTGTCGAACCAGCCCCAGAAGATCCGCAAGCCGTCGCCCTTGCGGGCATATTCGCCGGGACTCATCGCCTCCCAGCGCAGGAACAGATCGTGCAGCCGCCCCGAACCCGACAGCCCCACCGCATACGCGGCATCCAGGGTGGTAAAGCGCTCGCGCAGGAGCGTCTTGGCATGGCCCAGGCGCAAGTACTGCTGATAGCGTTTGGGGGAGACGCCGACCCAGGCCGAAAACAGCCGCTGAAAATGCGCCGGGCTCATGCCCATCCGCGCGGCCAGCTGCTCCAGCGTCAGATCCTCGCCGCCTTCGTCGATCAGCTCGATCGCGCGGCGCATGACGCCGTAATGATAAGTGTTTTCGCGCGCTTCGGTATTCATCGGCCCAACCTGTTCTGACTTGCCCCAAGGTAATACGCGCAAGCCCGGCAATCGACCCGGAACTTGCGGCTTGCGCCGCCCCCATGGCCCCCGCTGAGCCCGGCAACCGCCCGTATACCGCCCATACACCGCCCATACACCGCCCATACACCGCCCCGCCGCTTTGCCGTTGCGGCGGGCGCGGCAAAGCGGCATTAAGCCATATTATGGCCAAGCAACTCGACTACCACACCCTGCGCGAGATCTTCTCGCGGTTCCAAGCTGCCGAGCCGGAGCCGAAAGGCGAACTGGAGCACGTCAACGCCTACACCCTGGTGGTGGCAGTGGCGCTGTCCGCGCAGGCCACCGACGCGGGCGTCAACAAAGCCACCCGCGAGCTTTTCAAAATAGCCGACACCCCGCAAAAGATGCTGGAATTGGGCGAAGAGGGGCTGATCGAACACATCAGGACCATCGGCCTCTACCGCAACAAGGCCAAGAACGTCATCAAGCTGTCGCGCATCCTGGTCGAGCAATACGGCGGCGAGGTGCCCAATTCCCGTGCCGCCCTGCAGTCGCTGCCCGGCGTCGGCCGAAAGACCGCCAACGTGGTGCTGAACATGTGGTGGCGCTACCCGGCGCAGGCGGTCGACACCCACATTTTCCGTGTGGGCAACCGCTCCGGCATCTGCCCGGGCAAGGACGTCGACGCCGTCGAACGCGCCATCGAAGACAACATTCCCGTGGATTTCCAGCAGCATGCCCATCACTGGCTGATCCTGCATGGCCGCTACCACTGCAAGGCGCGCAAGCCGCTGTGCGGCACCTGTCTGATCCGCGACCTGTGCCAATATGAGGACAAGAACCTATGACCACCTACCAGCTGGTCGGCATCGGCAACGCCGTCGTCGACGTCATCAGCCGTTGCGACGACAGCTTTCTCGACCACATGGGGATCGGGAAGGGCATTATGCAGCTGATCGAGCGCGAGCGCGGCGAAGTGCTCTATGCGGCGATGCAGGAGCGGGTGCAGACCCCCGGCGGCTCGGTTGCCAACACCATCGCCGGAGCCGGCGCTCTGGGGCTGAAGTCCGCCTTCATCGGGCGCGTGCATGACGACGCGCTGGGGCGGTTCTATGCCAAGGCGATGACCGATGAGGGCATCGACTTCGTGAACCCGCCGGTGCCCGGCGGCGAACTGCCGACTTCGCGCTCGATGATCTTCGTCTCGCCCGACGGCGAACGCTCGATGAACACCTACCTCGGGATTTCCACCGGGCTGACCAGCGACGATGTGCCCGAACGGGTCTCCGGCAAGGCAGAGATCATGTTCCTGGAGGGCTATCTCTTCGACCATGACGCGGGCAAGACCGCCTTCCGCGAAGCAGCCCGCGCCAGCCGCGACGGCGGCGGCAAGGCCGGCATCTCGATCTCGGACCCGTTCTGCGTCGAGCGCCACCGCGCCGATTTCCTGTCGCTGATCGAACACGATCTGGACTACGTAATCGGCAACGAGGCGGAGATCCTGTCCCTGTTCGAAACCGATGACCTGGAGCACGCCCTGGCCAGGACCGCCGCGATCTGCCCGCTGGTGGTCTGCACCCGCTCGGGCGATGGCGTCATCGTGCTGTCGGGCGATAAGCGCATCGAGGTGGGGGTCGAGAAGATCACACCCGTGGATGCCTCCGGCGCGGGCGACCAGTTTGCCGCGGGCTTCCTGTTTGGCCTGTCGACGGGGCGCGACCTGGAAACCAGCGCCCGCATCGGCTGCGTCTGCGCAGGCGAGGTGATCCGCCACATCGGCCCGCGCCCGCAGACCGACCTGAAGGCGCTGCTGCAATCCCACGGCCTGATCTGATCCGGGCCTGACATGGCCCTGAAATGGCTCTGACATGATGGCGGCGGGCACCCTCCCGCCCGTCGCCGCCGCGCCCCTGGGCGCAACAGCTCCCGTTGGGCCGGGCGCAGCGCGGCTCCGCCGCCCTGCGCGGGCGCGCGCCCTCGCAGGGGTTACGCCTTTCCGCCCGCCGCCTCGGCCGAGACCTGCGCCCTGGACAGAAGCGTCTTCAGCGTCTGCACCTCCTCCGGCGCCAGCCCCGCGATGAGCCGCGCCTGGGTTTCGACATGCTCCGTCACCGCGCGGTCGATCAACTCGCGCCCCTCCGGCGTCAGCGCGATCAGGAAACTGCGGCTGTCCTCCGGGTTCACCTCCCGCCGCACCAGCCCATCGGCGGCCAGCCGGTCGATCCGGTTGGTCATCGTGCCCGAGGCCACCATCGTCGCCTGCATCAAGGCCCCCGGCGACAGCGCATGCGGCGCGCCCGCCCGGCGCAGCGTCGCCAGCACGTCGAACTTCGCCGCGTTGAGCCCGAAGGCGGCGAAGGTCTTCTGCATCTCCTGCTGATAGGCAAGGTAAAGCCGCGCCACCCGCCCGATCACTCCCATGGCCGTGACATCGAGGTCCGGCCGCTCGCGTTCCCATTGCTGGGTAACAAAATCCACGTGGTCCATGGTCCCGGTTTACCAGATTTTATCTTGACGTCAAGATAGACGGCTACTATCTCGACATCGAGACAATGGAAGAACCGCCATGCCGACCCGAGACCTTTTGCTCACAGCACTTGCCCCCGCGATCTGGGGCAGCAGCTATATCGTGACCACCGCCTTCCTGCCCGGCCATTCGCCGCTCACCGTGGCGCTGCTGAGAGCGTTGCCCGCCGGGCTGCTGCTGATGCTGCTGGTGCGCCAGCTGCCGCCAGTCGGCTGGCTGCCGCGGCTGATGGTGCTCGGGGCGGTGAACTTCGCGCTGTTCTGGAGCCTGCTGTTCCTCTCGGCCTACCGGCTGCCGGGCGGGGTGGCAGCGACCTTGGGGGCGGTGCAGCCACTGATCGTGGTGTTCCTCTCGGCGCTGATGCTCAACAGCCATATCCGTGCCGCCGCCGTTGCCGCCGCGCTGCTCAGCATTGCGGGCGTGGCGCTTCTGGTGCTGACGCCGGCGGCGCGGCTGGATCCGGTGGGGGTGCTGGCAGGCCTCGGCGGAGCGCTGTCGATGGCGGCGGGCGTGGTGCTTACCCGCAAGTGGCAGCCGCCGGTGCCGCCGCTCACCTTCACCGCCTGGCAGCTCACCGCGGGCGGGCTGCTGCTTCTGCCGGTGACGCTCTGGCTGGTGCCGGAGATGCCCGTCTTCACCTCTGCCAATATCGCGGGGTTGGCCTACATGAGCCTGATCGGCGGCGCGCTCACCTATATCCTGTGGTTCCGCGGCCTTGCGAGGATCGAGCCCTCGGCGGCGTCGCTCCTTGGCGTGCTCAGCCCGCTCAGCGCAGTGATCCTCGGCTGGCTGATCCTCGGCGAAGGTCTGACACCGCAGCAGATGCTGGGCGCGGGTCTGGCGCTGCTCAGCCTCTGGCTCGGCCAGGCCGGGCTGCGTCTGCCGCGGCGGGCAACCGCGCAGCCCGCCGAATAAACCCCGCTAGCGCGGCATCTTGCGCTCGCACGGCCCGCCGCTGTGGCAGCTCAGCAGCGCGCGGCGGGCCTTCGGCGTGTCGGCAAAGGCAAGTCCGCCGCAGGCATTGGCGCGCACCACCAGCTCATCGCCCCGCTGTTCGGCAAAGAAGATGTGCTCTTCCCCCGGCACAATGCCGCCGCACCAGGGGCCGAGGCATTCGACCTCCAAAGTGACCGGTATATCGACGGCCTCCGAGAAATCCTCGCCCGAGAGCATTTTCCCCGACAGCTGCGCCGGAACGCGGGTCAGTCCGGGCATGTCGTTGGGATTATCGGAGTGGGACCGCGGCAGCGCGTCCTCGTCGAAAGCCAATGCGCCCGCAATCACGTTGTAGACACGCTCGGATTCCGCAGCTTCAAGATAGGCGTCCTGCACACCCCAGGGCATACAGCTGAGCGCGAAGGCGGGGCCGGCCTGCAGAACTAGCATGGCAGCCGTCAGCGCTGCCCGGCTGGATGGCCGGGCGGGGTGTTTCAAGACCCGCTTTGCAGATCCCATCTCACAAATACTCCCTGAACTCTTCCAAAACACGCAAATAGATCTCCCGCTTGAACGGCACGATCTTCTCCACCAAGCTGCCGGCCGGCATCCAGCACCAGGCCGAGAACTCGGCGTGATGCGCCTCCAGGTCGATGTCGCTGTCCTTGCCAAGGAACCGCATCAGATACCACTTCTGCTCCTGCCCGCGGTACTTGCCGCCCCAGAAATGCGGCACAACTTCGGCAGGCAGGTCATAAGGAAGCCAGCCTTCCGTCTCGGCGATGATCTCGACCAGATCGGGCCGCACACCGGTCTCCTCTTCGAGCTCGCGCAGCGCCGCCGCGCGCGGATCCTCGCCCCTGTCGATCCCGCCCTGCGGCATCTGCCACGCGTCCTTGAAACGGTCCTTGCGCTGACCGGCAAACACACCGCCGTCCGCATTGATCAGCATCACACCCACGTTGGGACGGTAGGGCAGCTTGGCAATGTCTTCCGGCGTCATCTGGCACTCCTTTGGCGGGACTTCCTTCCTTAGACCTCTTGCCGCAGGGGCACGCAAGGGGGTGACGCGGCGTTTGCCCGTGACAAGGCGCCTGCGCAGCGCAATCCTTGCGCCAACGATCAGGGAGAGCCACATGACTGCGTACCCAAACCTGCTGCGCCCGCTGGACCTCGGCTTCACCGAGCTGAAGAACCGCGTGCTGATGGGCTCGATGCACACCGGGCTGGAAGAGACCGGCGACTGGAACCGGGTGGCCGAATTCTACGCCGCCCGCGCCCGCGGCGGTGTCGCGCTGATGGTGACCGGCGGCATCGGCCCCAACCTCGAAGGCTCGGTCCTGCCCGGCGCCGCGATGATGACCAGCGCCAAGGACGTGGCCAACCATTCGGTGGTGACCCAGCGCGTGCACGAGGCGGGCGGCAAGATCGCGATGCAGATCCTGCACGCGGGCCGCTATGCCTACGGGCCGAAATGCGTGGCCCCCAGCCCGGTGAAATCGCCGATCTCCCCCTTTCCGCCGCAGGAGCTGGACGAGGAGGGCATCGAAAAGCAGATCGGCGACATCGTGAACGCCGCGCGCCTCGCCCAGGAAGCGGGCTATGACGGGGTCGAGATCATGGGGAGCGAGGGCTACTTCCTCAACCAGTTCCTGGTCACCCACACCAACAAGCGCACCGACCGCTGGGGCGGCTCCTACGAGAACCGCATGCGCCTGCCGATCGAAGTGGTGCGCCGCACCCGCGAGGCCGTGGGCCGCGACTTCATCATCATCTACCGCCTGTCGATGATCGACCTGGTGCCGAACGGCTCCACCCACGAGGAAGTGGTGCAGCTCGCCCAGGAGATCGAGAAGGCCGGCGCCACCATCCTCAATACCGGCATTGGCTGGCACGAGGCGCGCATCCCGACCATCGCCACCTCGGTGCCGCGCGCGGCCTTTGCCTGGGTCACCAAGAAGCTGATGGGCAAGGTCGGCATTCCGGTCATCACCTCGAACCGCATCAACACACCGGAAGTGGCCGAAGAGGTGCTGGCGGAGGGCTGCGCCGACATGATCTCGATGGCGCGGCCGATGCTGGCGGATGCCGATTTCGTCGCCAAGGCGGAGCGCGGCGACGCCGCCCGCATCGCGCCCTGCATTGCCTGCAACCAGGCCTGCCTCGACCACACCTTCAGCGGCAAGCTGACCTCCTGCCTGGTGAACCCGCGCGCCTGCCACGAGACCGAGCTGGTGATCGGCAAGGCCGCTGCCGCCAAGCGCGTCGCCGTTGTCGGCGCGGGCCCCGGCGGGCTTGCCACCGCGCTCACCGCAGCCGAGCGCGGCCACCAAGTGACCCTCTTCGACAAGGCCGAGGAGATCGGCGGCCAGCTCAACATGGCCAAGCAGATCCCCGGCAAGGAGGAGTTCTGGGGCCTGGTCAACTGGTACCGCACCATGGTTGCCGATGCCGACATCACGCTGGAGCTGGGCCGCGAGGTTACCGCCGATGACCTCACCGGTTTCGACGAAGTGGTGATCGCCACCGGCGTCAGCCCGCGCGACCCCGGCATCCCGGGCCAGGACGGCCCCAACGTGCTGAGCTACATCGACGTGCTGCGCCACAAGAAGCCGGTCGGAAAGCGCGTCGCCGTGATCGGCGCGGGCGGCATTGGCTTCGATGTCTCCGAGTTCCTGCTGGAGGAAGGCCACAGCCCCACCACCGACCTGCCCGCCTGGATGAAGGAATGGGGCGTCGCCGACCCGGCCGAGCACCGTTCCGGCCTCGCCCCGGAAGGCCCGCAGCCCGCCGCGCCCGAACGCGAGGTCACGCTGCTGCAGCGCAAGGCCGAGCGCCACGGCAAGCGGCTGGGCAAAACCACCGGCTGGATCCACCGCGCCACGCTCAAGATGAAGAACGTCAATTTCGTCGGCGGCGTGAACTACGAGAAGATCGACGCGGATGGCCTGCACGTCAGCTTCGGCGAGGCGCGCGAGAACCCCACCCTGATTCCCGCCGACACCATCGTGCTCTGCGCGGGCCAGGTGCCGGAGCGCTCGCTGGCCGATACGCTGGCCGCACGCGGCATCACCGCCCACGTGGTGGGCGGCGCCGACGTCGCAGCCGAGCTCGACGCCAAGCGCGCGATCAACCAGGGCACCCGGCTCGCCGCCACGTTCTGACCTGCCGCCCTGCTGCAAGCCGCCGCAAGGCATCTGGCGGCAGGGCGGCAAGCGCGCTAACCATGAGGCAACCTTCGCATCAAAGGCTGCCCCATGCCGATTTCCGCCTATGATCTCTGGAACGATGGCACCGCCCGCCCGGCGCCGGACCTCGCGCCGGCGGGCCCCGGCCAGTTCCGCTGGCTGCATTTCGACCTCGCCGACCCGGCGCTGCCGGAGTGGTGCCGCACTCACCTGCCCGGCATCCCCGGCCAGGCCCTGCTGCAAACCGAAACCCGCCCCCGCTGCGACCAATTTGGGGAAGGACTGATCATCAACCTGCGTGCGGTGAACCGTAACCCGGGCGCCGAGACGGCGGAGATGGTCTCGCTCAGGATCTGGGCCAGCAGCCGCAGCATCGTCACCGTGCGGCTGCGCAAGACCTACGCCTTCGACGCCATCCGTGCCGAATGCGCCGCGGGCCGCGGACCCGCCTCTCCCGGCGAGTTTCTCTACCGGCTGATCGGCGGTCTCGCCCATCACAGCCGCGATGCGGTGCTCGAGCTCACCGCCGAGACCGAGGCGCTGGAGGAGCTGACCGAAGAGGGCAGCCTGCCCGCCGCCGAGGCTCTGAAGACGCCCCGCCGCGACGTGCTGAAGCTGCATCGCTACCTCGCCCCGCAGGAACGCGCGCTGGTGCAATTGCAGGACAGCGGCGCCGGGCTGTTCAGCGGCGCCGAGCAGCTGCACCTGCGCGAGGCGGTGAACCTCTTCACCCTCTCGGCCGAAACGCTTAGCTCGCTGTCGCAGCGGCTGGCGGTGCTGCGCGACCACACTGATGCCGAATTGGCGCGTCAGCTGGGGCGCAACAGCTATGCGCTGTCGCTGGTGGCGGCGCTGTTCCTGCCGCTCAGCTTCCTGACCGGCCTGTTCGGCGTGAACCTTGCAGGCATCCCCGGCGCCCAGTCGCCCTGGGGCTTTACGGCGCTCTGCCTCGGCCTCCTCGTGCTCGGCGCGGGCATGCTTTTGGTGCTGCGCTGGCTCAGGCTGCTCTGAGCCCGCCCACCCGCCCGGGCGTGCCGTTTCCACACCGCAGACGATCTCCGCAAAACCTCGCAATTATCCCACCCGCGCCCCGATCTTGCCCGATTCCGCCGCCAGTCTGGCCTCAACCACCGGCGAAGGGCCGGCAGATGGAGATGCGGAACATGGATCGACTGACCGAGATGGAGGCCTTCGCGAACGTGGTGGACCAGGGCGGTTTCACCGATGCGGCGCGCAAGATGGGCATCTCCAAATCGGCCGTCTCCAAACATGTCTCCAGTTTGGAGGCCCGCCTCGGCGCGCGGCTGCTGAACCGAACCACCCGCCGCGTCTCCCCGACCGAAATCGGCCTCGCCTATTACGACCGCGCCCGCCGGGTGCTGAATGACGCGGGCGAAGCGGACGCGCTGGTAACCTCGATGCAGTCGGCACCCTCGGGCCTGCTGCGGATCTCGGTGGCGACCGATTTCGGCGTCAACCACCTGTCGCCGGTGCTCTCCGACTTCCTGCGCGACTTCCCGGACATCACCGTGAACATGGTGCTGAACAACCGCTACGTGGAGCTGATCTCCGAAGGCTTCGACATGGCGGTCCGGATCGGTGAGCTGGAGGATAGTTCCCTGCGCGCCCGCAAGCTGGCCGAGACCACCAAGCGAATGATCGCCTCGCCCGAATATCTCGGGAAATTCGGCCGCCCGCAGAAGATCGACGAGCTGAACAGCCACAAACTCCTGCACTACTCCAGCCAGTCCAGCGGCAACGTGTGGAAGATCACCGCTCCCTCGGGCGAGAAGCGCCAGGTCCGCACCTCGGGCTGGCTTTCGGTCAATGATGGCCAGTCGCTGCTCAACGCGGCGATCTCCGGGCTCGGCATCGCCTATCTGCCCAGCTATCTCTATGCGGGCGCCATGGCCGAGGGGCTGGTCGAGGACGTGATGCCGAACCTGCCGGTGGAGACACAAGGCATCTACGCGGTCTACCCGCCCGGCAAGTTCACCCAGCCCAAGGTCCGCGCCTTCATCGATTTCCTCGCCGCCGCCTTTGCCGGCCGCAGCCCCACGGACTGGACGACCTGATTCCGCCGGTCCGGACCCGGCCCCGTTTTTCCTCGCAGGCTTGCCAAAAGCCCTCCTCCCCCGCCCTCAGCGCGGGGGTTTTTTCCTGAGATGCGGGCGGCACCGCACCCCCTGGCGCCCCCCTTGGCGCGAAACAGCGCCGCAAGGCCGCCGCATATCGGCGGCGCGCCGCTCCCGCCCGGCCCCGGAGGGTCCGGCTTTGCCGGTTCAGAAAATGCGCCTATTCCGAAATCAGCACCGCCTCTACCCGGCGGTTCAGGCGGCGGCCTTCGGGCGTGAGGTTGCTGGCCACCGGGGCCATGTAGCCGGCGCCGGCAATTTCGATGCGGGCCGCATCGGCACCGTGGGCCGCCACCAGCCGGTCCCGCACCGCCGCCGCGCGCTCCTGCGAGAGCGCCCGGTTCGGCTCCAGCGCGCCCACCGTATCGGTGTGGCCCACCAGCAGGATGCGGGAGCCGGGGTTCTGCTCCAGCACCCGGGCCAGTGCCGCGAGACTCTCATAGGCACCTTCGCTGAGCTCAACCGTGCCGCTGGCGAACCGCAAATCGCGCAGCACCGCGCGGCCCTCCTGCATCAGCCGCGCCTCAAGGCCGGCGCCCCCTTCCGGCGCGGCAACCGGAGCAGCACCCGCGGGCCCCTGCACCACCGGCAGTGCGGCACCGGCTTTTTCACCGGCACCGGCGGGCGCGGCCTCGATCACCTGCAGGTAAACCGACCCGCCAGAGCGCGAGGCCAGAAGCGAGACCGCCGTCTCACCCTTCACTGCGGACAGGAAGTGGTAGTCGAAGATATCCACAATCATGTCCGGCGCGGGCACCACTTCGGTGGCAAACCGGAATCCGAAACCGCCGCATTCCGGTGCCGCGCAATCCAGCAAAACATCATAGCCCTCCGCCTCCAGCTGCGTCCGCAGGGGCGCGAGCACCTGGAGCACAGTGGCGCTGCTTTGCAACCGCCAGGTGCGGCGCAGGATGCGGCCCTCGAAGCGGCGCTCGGGCACCACCCCGTCCGCTTCCGGCCCCGCCGGCAGGCGGTAGATGCCTAGCGGCGTCTCCCGCTCCGCCAGCGCCACCGCATTCGCGGGCAGCGCCAGTTCCGCCGCCGCGGCAGGCAGCGCCAGCGCCGCCGCAAGAACAAGTGCGGCGAAGCGCGAGGTTACCGGCACTGAGCGTGGTATTCGGGGTTCGGCGCCATCGCAGTTGCGCTGGCGACCCGGTTTGTCATGTTGAAGAAACCGGCGACATTGGCGATGTCCCAGATGTCGCGGTCGCTGAACCCCGCATCCCGCAGCGCCTGCCGGTCGGCCTCCCCGACCTCGGCGCTGGCGCGGGTGAGCTTGGCGGCAAAATCCACCATCGCGCGCTGCCGCGCATCAAGCGGCGCCACGCGGTAGTTCATCACCAGCATCTCGCCCAGCTCCGGGCTGCCGGAGAGCTGCCGCACTGCCGCGCCATGCGCCACCAGGCAGTAGAAGCAGCGGTTGATGGAGGAAACCACGACCGCGATCATCTCCCGCTCCAGCTTGCTCAGCCCGCTGTCGGCCAGCATCAGCCCGTTGTACATCTGGGTGAAGGCGTCGAGCTTTTCGGGGTCGAAGGCGTAGGCCTTCAGCACGTTGGGCACAAGCCCGAGCTTCTCCTCGCAGATCGCGAAATATTTCTGCACCGCCTCGGGCAGCGGGTCCGCCATCGGCAGGTTCAGCGCAGTGGGCAGGGTTTCGTCGGTCATTCTGGCTGCGTGCCTCCCTTGAGAATACGGTAGTGGTACTGGCCCGCCTCGCGCAGGCCCAGCGCGGTATAGAGCCGGTTGGCGGCGCCGTTGGCGCGGGTGCAAAGGACGGCGAGCTCCTTGGCCCCCTGCTGTTCGGCCCAGAAGGCAGCCTGCCGCATCAGCCACTTGCCCATACCGGAGCGGCGCTGCTGCGGCACCACCTCCAGCGCGTGGACCATGGCGATGCCGTCGTGAATGGCGACAAATCCCGCCCCGGCCGGCTTGTCATTGTGCCGCCCCAAGAGCGCGGTCTTCGGCTGCGGCGCGCGCTGCATCACGGCGAAACGCTCCGGCCCTATACCGCCCGCGGCCCAGATCTCGTGCTGGATCGCCAGCGGCTCCCAGACGCAGAAGGCAGTGACGCGGGGCACCGGCACGTCGGTGAGCTGCGCCACCGGGCAGGTCCAGAGCGCCACCGGATCCTTTACTTCGTACCCCCGTGCGGCAAGCTGCGCGTCCAGCGCCGCCTCGCCCTCGCGGATCATGAACAAGCAGTCCTGCCCCATTGCGCGCATCGCGGCCTCGGCCGCGGCAATCTCCTCCTCGCTGGCGCTGCCGCCCTCCACCGTCGCCGCCGAGACCCGGCTGCCGCCGCCCTGCCCTTCGCGCAGGGTCACGGGCCCGAGCCGCCGGGTCGAGGCTGCGGGCCACGTTGCTTCGGAAACGGCATAGTAGCGGGCGGCGCCGGTCACTGGCCCAGGTCCCGGGCAAGCTCGGTCATCGCTGCGTCGACCCGCGCGCCATCGGTGCCGCGGATCACCACATTGGCGCCAAAAAAACCGTTCTTCTGGAACGGATAGCAGCCCACCGAAAGGTCACTGTAGGCTTCGGCCAGCGCCCGCAGCGGGGCCGCAATCTCGCCCTCCCCGCGCATCACCCGCAGGCTCTGCGACAGGACCGGGGCACCGCCGGTAAGCGTCGGCAGCACGCTCGCCACCATTGCCTGGAAAATCAGCGGCACGCCGGCCATCACATGCACGTTCTGCAGGGTGAAGCCCGGCGCGGCGGAGACCGGGTTCTCGATCAGCGCCGCGCCCTCCGGGATGCGCGCCATCCGAAGGCGGGCCTCGTTCAGCTCCAGCCCCTGGGTGTCATAATGCGCCTGCAGGATGGCACGCGCATCGTCGCGCACGCCGAGATTGGCGCCAAAGGCCTTGGCGATGCAATCGGCGGTGATGTCGTCATGCGTCGGCCCGATGCCGCCGCTGGTAAACACATGGTCATGGCCCGCCGCCAGCGCCTGCACCGCCTCCACGATGGCAGGTTCGTCGTCGCTGACGATGCGAACTTCCCGAAGGGTGATGCCATGCTTGGTAAGCTCTCCCGCCAGGTAGTGCATGTTGGCATCGCGGGTGCGCCCGGACAGGATCTCGTCCCCGATCACCAGCATCGCCGCGGTTGGATTTGCCATGATGTTGCTCCCTTGCACACTCCTAAAGGCAGGTATAGGCCCAGATCCATGCGCTTTGAAACCCCTCTGATACCGGCGGTGCTGATCCGCCGCTACAAACGCTTCCTCGCCGATTGCCGCCTCCCGGACGGGCGCGAGATCACCGCCCATTGCGCTAACCCCGGCTCGATGATGGGGCTGGCGGAACCGGGCACGCGGATCTGGCTGGAGCCGAACGACGATCCGAAGAAAAAGCTGAAGTACGGCTGGCGCCTGGTCGAGCATCCGGGCGGCCATTTCACCGGCGTCGACACTTCGGTGCCGAACCGGGCGCTGCGCGGCGCGCTGCTGGCGCGCGAGGTGCCGCAGCTGGCGGAATACGGGACCGTTCGGGCGGAAGTGAAATACGGGCAGAACAGCCGCATCGACTTCCTGCTGAGCGAGCCTGGCCTGCCCGACTGCTACGTGGAGGTGAAAAGCGTGACCCTGTCGCGGCAGGAGGGCCTCGCGGAGTTTCCCGACAGCGTCACGGCCCGCGGCACCAAGCACTTGGCCGAGCTTGCAGAGGTCGCCCGGGCAGGCCACCGCGCGATGATGCTCTACCTGGTGCAGCGCACCGACTGTGACCGCTTCGCGCTCGCCGCCGACATCGACCCGGCCTATGCCGCGGGGTTTGAAGCGGCTGCCGCGGCGGGGGTGGAGCGGCTGGTTCTCTGCACCCGGATCACACCCGAAAGCGTGGAGATTGCAGGCGCGTTCGCGCAATAGCGCCAAGCCGCGTTTTGCCGGCGCGCGCGGCGGCGATCCAACGGCTCGTGGCTGGCAGTCTATCCCCGCCAAGTCCGTAAACCCTCTCGAGGGGCCACCCAGCATCAGCAAAATCGCCACCGCGGAGGGGCGCGCCGGCGATGCGCGGCGGCCTTCGGCCCTGTCCCGCATAGGGGAAACTGATCACCGTATGACTGCAGGCCCGTGGCAAAAAGAAATCGGCGCGGAATTCCGCACCGTCTGGACCGCTTACTCCGCCGCTTCCGCGCGGCCCTCGCCCTCGGCCGCGGAGGGCGCCTGCACCAGGGTGCGGGTCGGGAAGGGAATGTCGACCCCGGCGGCATCCAGCGCCTCTTTCACGCGGCGCTTCATGTCGGCCTGATACTGAAAGTATTCCGCCGCATCGACCCAGACCCGCACCAGGAAATCGACCGAGGAGCTGTTGAGCGCGTTCACCTGGATGAACGGCGCCGGATCGCTGTGCGAGCGCGGATCGCCCATGATGGTCTCGCGGATCACCCGCTCGGCCACGTCGAGATCGGCGCCATAACCCACGCCAAAAGTCCACTCGGCGCGGCGGGTCGGATAAGCGGAGTAGTTGACGATGGTATTGCCCCAGACCTCGGAGTTAGGGATGATCGTCTTCACGTTCGACAGGTCCGCCAGCACCGTATTGTTGAGCGTGATCTCCTTCACAGTTCCCATCACCCCGTCGACCACGATGAAATCACCCAGCTTGAAGGGGCGGAAGATGATGATCATCACCCCCGCGGCGAGGTTCGACAGCGCGCCTTGCATAGCGAGGCCAATCGCCAGGCCCGCTGCACCGATGGCGGCGACGATGGAGGTGGTCTTGATGCCGAAGGTGTTGAGCACGAAGAGCGCCGCAAAGGCCAGAATCGTGTAGCGCGCCATATTGCCAAGGAAGTGGAACAGCGTGTTGTCCAGATGCGCGTGCCGGTCGCCCAGGTTCTCGATCCGGTTCTTGACCCAGGACGAGATGATAAAGCCGAGCGCCAGGATCAGAATGGCCGCAACAACATTGCCGAGCACTTGCGCCAGGAATTCCAGTGTCACCAGATCCGCCAGGGACGTCCCGTTGTAGATCTCGGTCTCGAGCAGCTCATTGACGCTTTCCATTGCAGCGCATTCCTCCTGGTTCCGGTTTCCGGTCTCCCTAGAGGAATTGCCCTGCCGATGCAAAAGTTCCCGGATACCCGGAACTGCCTGCCTCTGGCCCTTTCGGGGCAAACCCCTTACATACAGGGGCAACAGGCAGAGATTGGAGCCCTTCCATATGAGATCGAAAGACGGCCGCACGACCAAGGACGGCATCCGTATTCACGAGCCTGGGGACTTTGCAGGCATGCACGCGGCAGGCGCGCTGACGGCGCGGATCCTGGACGATATTGCTGCCTGCGTGTTCCCCGGCCAGACCACCGGCGAGATCGACCGCAAGATTACCGAGATGGTGGAAGAGGCCGGCGCCACCTCGGCGACCATCGGCTACAAGGGCTACCAGCACGCCAGCTGCATCTCGGTCAACCACGTGGTCTGCCACGGCATCCCCGGCGACAAAAAATTGAAGGACGGCGACATCCTCAACATCGACGTCACCGTGGTGGTCGACGGCTGGTACGGCGACAGTTCGCGCATGTATGTGGCGGGCAAGCTCAGCCGCAAGGCGGAGCGGCTGATCCAGGTCACCCATGATGCGCTGATGAAGGGGATCGAGGCGGTGAAGCCCGGCAACACCTTCGGCGACATCGGCCACGCGATCCAGACCTACGCCGAAGCCCAGCGGATGAGCATCGTGCGCGACTTCTGCGGCCACGGCCTGGGCCGCGTGTTCCACGCCCCGCCAAACGTGCTGCACTATGGCCGCGCGGGCAGCGGCCCGGTGCTGGAAGAGGGGATGTTCTTCACCATCGAGCCGATGGTGAACCTTGGCCGCCCGGAGACCAAGATCCTCGCCGACGAATGGACCGCGGTCACCCGCGACAAGTCGCTCTCGGCGCAGTTCGAGCATTCGGTGGGGGTGACCGCGGACGGGGTGGAGATCTTCACGCTGTCGCCGGCCGGGAAGTTCCATCCGACCTACGGGTAAAACGGAGACGTAAGGACCGGGGCTCTGCCCCGGACCCCGGGGTATTTCCGGTCAGAAAGTAGCTGGGGGTCTTGGGGCCTCAAGCGTCTGCGCCGCGCCGCATCAGCGTGATGTGGGTGTCGCCATACTTTCGGGTGCCGTGCAGGGTGAAGCCATCGGGCGCCGGCATCGGCGCGTTTTCCTCCCAGACCACGAGCGCGTCCTCGGCGATCCAGCCGCCTGCCAGCGCCGCGGCGAGGGCTTTTTCCCCCAGCCCCTTGCCGTAAGGCGGGTCGAGGAAGACCAGCCCGCAGGGCGCGCCCGGGTTGGGGCCCAGCTTCAAGGCGTCGCGGCGGATCAGGGTGGTTTCCGCCTCTGCCCGGCACAGCGCGATGTTCCTGCGGATCAGGCCTTGCGCCGTGCGGCCGTCGTCAGCAAAGACCACCTCCGCAGCACCGCGCGACAGGGCCTCCAGCCCCAGCGCACCAGTGCCGGCAAAGAGGTCGAGCACCTTCGCACCGGGGACCGCGCCGGTGTGCATCAGCACGTTGAACAGGCTTTCGCGCACCCGGTCGGTGGTGGGGCGCAGATGCGCGCCCGCATCGCCCTTGCCCACCGAAGCCAGCGCCCGGCCGCGGAATTTGCCGGCGATGATCCTCACGCTTTCAGGAGCGGCTTCAGGTCTGCCGCCGGATCGGCCACCACGGCCTTGTCGGCCGTTTTCCCTGCGTCGATCAGCCGTTTCGCGACCATATACGCGCGCGGATCGTTCATCGCGTCCACCGCCACCAGCTGATCGCCCTTGTAGTACCAGAAGGACACCTGCGCGCCCTCGCCCTGGCGGGTGACCACCTCGTCATAGCCGCTGTTGAGGCCCGCGATCTGCAGCTTCACATCGTACTGATCCGACCAGAACCAGGGCTGCGCCACGTAGTCCTTGCCCGCGCCCAGCATGTTCTGCGCCACGACCTCGGCCTGGTCGATGGCGTTGGGCACGCTTTCCAGCCGGATGCGGCGGCCCTGGAACGGGAAGGAGGCGCAATCGCCGGCGGCCCAGACCAACGGGTCCGAAGTGCGGCCCTGCGCGTCCGTGCGGATGCCGTTTTCGATCTCGAGCCCGGCCAGTTCCGCCAGCCCGGTGCAGGGCGTGATGCCTACGCCCACGACGACGAAATCCACCTCCAGCACCTCGCCGGAAGAAAGTACCGCGCGCGCCACCTTGCCGGTTTCGCCCTCCAGCCGCTCAAGCCCGGTGGATTCGCGGATGTCGACCCCGTGCGCACGGTGCAGCTTGCGGAAATAGTCCGATGTCTCGGGCGCCGCCACCCTTTGCAGGATGCGGTCCGCCATCTCCGCCAGCGTGACCTTCAAGCCCCGCTTGGCGCAGACCGCGGCGGCCTCCAGCCCGATGTAGCCGCCGCCGACGATCAGCGCGCGCTTGCCTTCCGCCACATGCGGCGCCATCGCGTCCACGTCGGCAAGGCCGCGCACGACAAAAACGTTCTCCAGCCCGCCGCCGATCGGCTCGGGCAGGCGGCGCGGATCGGAGCCGGTTGTGAGCGCGAGCTGGCCGTAGGGGATCACCTCATTGCCGCAGGTGACTGTCTTCGCCTGGCGGTCAATTGCGGTGACGGTGCAGCCGAGCTTCAGGGTGATACCGTTCTCGGCGTAAAAGCTCGCCGGGCGCAGGAACAGCCGCTCGGCCTCCATCTCGCCCAGGAGATATGCCTTGGAGAGCGGCGGGCGCTGATAGGGCAGCGCGTCTTCGGCGCCGATCAGGGTGATCCCTCCCTCGAAACCTTCTTTGCGCAGCTTGGCCACCAGCGAGGCGCCGGCCTGCCCCGCCCCGATCACGACGATATCGCTCATCCCGCCTCTTGCCTCCCGCAGCAGAACCCGTAACGCTTTCCACGGACCCTATATACCGGGCACCCCAAAACGCAATCACGAGAGAGAGGACCTTGCCATGATTTCTGTCGGAGACCGGCTGCCGGAGGCAACCCTGACCCAAATGGGCGAAAACGGCCCCGAAGAGGTAAAGCTGGCCGAGAAGACCAAGGGCCGCAAGGTCGCAATCTTCGCAGTGCCGGGGGCCTTTACGCCCACCTGCCACTCGGCGCATGTGCCGAGCTTCATCCGCACCAGGGACCAGCTTGCCGCCAAGGGCGTGGACGAGATCATCTGCATCGCCGGTAACGACCCCTTTGTGATGTCGGCCTGGGGCGATGCCACCGGCGCCAAGGATGCCGGGATCACCATGCTGGCCGATGCCGATTGCAGCTTCACCGAATCGATCGGCATGCGCTTCGATGCGCCGCCCGCAGGGCTGATCGGCCGCTCGCAGCGCTATGCCATGCTGGTCGAGGACGGTGAGGTGAAGGTGCTGAACCAGGAAGAGAACCCGGGCCAGTGCGATCTCTCCGGCGGCGAGGCGCTGCTGGACGCGATGGGCTGAGGCCCCCGGCGCAGCGGCGGCCGGCCGCTGCTGCGCATCGCGGCCAATGCCCCGGGATGATTCTCAAGGGGAAGCTCGAGGCCCCACACAGTCCGGCCCCTCTCCGTGGATGGTCTGACTGTCGTCGGGCGCATCCGTTCTGGAGTACATGCCGTAATCCCGGGCTACCGCGGCGATGCGCAAACGGTAGTTGGCAAAGACGTGACCGCGGCCGGCGGCTTGAACGCGGCGGTGTTCGGGCAGGTTGCGCCATTGCGCGACCGCGGCTTCGTCTCGCCAGAATGATAGGGACAGCACCTTTTCCGGGCTGGTCAGGCTCTGAAACCGCTCGATGGAAATGAACCCGTCGATCTCATCAAGCAGCGGGCGCAATTCGGAGGCCAGATCAAGGTATTCCGCCCGCGCGCTGCCGGGGACGCATGCTTCGAAAATGACCGCAATCATGAGTGCGCCCCATGCGGTTCTGAGGCCAGCTTTACGAACAAGCGGTCTTCCCGGCGGATAAAGCCCTCGCGTTTGGCGAACTCATAATTCTCGCGCCCAAGAGGATCGGCAGCCAGCCGCGCGCGGTAAGCTTCATACTCCGCCAGAGAGGGCAGGGAATAGATGCCATAGGCGGTCGAGGCCGATCCTTCATGCGGCGCGAAGTAACCGGTCAGACTGGCGCCGCAGCGGGGAATGCAATGCCCCCAATTGCGGGCGTATTCCTCGAACAGTTCCCGCCGGTTCGGATCGATCTCATAGGTGATGACGCAGGTGATCATGGTGTGGTCCTTCTTATGATAGGCCGGGTCTATCCGATTGCCGCGAAGCTTTGGTTCGATTAGCATCGAACTATGAGAGAAGGCCCCGATATCGCCCGCGTCGCCGCCCTGGTCGCCGACCCTGTCCGCAGCAGCATCCTGCTTGCCCTGATGGATGGACGCGCCCTTACGGCCACCGAACTCACAAAGGTTGGCGGCGTCACCAAACAAACCGCGAGCAGCCATCTGGCAAAACTGGTGGATGGAGAGGTGCTGACCGTCACGGCGCAGGGGCGGCATAAGTTTTTCCGCCTGGCCGGGCCGCATGTGGCAGGTCTGCTGGAAGCGCTGATGGTGTTCTCCAGCGATGCCGCGCCCCCGATCCGAACCGGCCCAAAGGACCCCGCGCTTCGCAAGGCGCGGATATGCTATGACCACTTGGCAGGGGAAATGGGGGTCCGGCTTTTTGACCGGATGCAGCAGGACGGCTGGCTGACCGGTGACTTGAACGTCACAGACCGGGGCTGGGGGAAGTTCGCTGGGATTGGCTTGGCTCAGGAGGAACTGCCAGCCAGCAACCGGCCGCTCTGCCGGTCCTGCCTTGATTGGAGCCAGCGGAGATCTCATCTCGCAGGCAGGCTCGGCAAGGCCCTGCTGGACTGCATCCTCGCCGAGGGCTGGGCACGGCGCATACCTTCGTCGCGCGTTATCAGTTTCACCCCTGAGGGCGAAAGACGCTTTGAAAACTGGCTGCGATGAGTCTCCGTTTCGCCCACGCGGCGGACCGGCGCAACGTGCGGAGGTTCTCTACAAATTTAACCGTTGTTTCGCGCGCGGAACATTGCGGCAGACTTGCTGACCCGTATTGCGGCAGAAGCGCTCAGCTGTGCGGGTCGCCATAAAGCCCGTCCATCTTGCGGGCAAGCTTGGCGTCCTGCGCGCTGATGCCGCCTACGTCATGGGTCGTCAGCACCACCGTCACCCTATTGTAGACATTGCTCCACTCGGGGTGATGGTTCCACTTCTCCGCCCAGATCGCGGCGCGGGTCATCCAGCCGAAGGCATCGGTGAAATTGCCGAACTTGAAGGTCTTTTCAATCGCGTCGCGGCCTTCCACCAGTTCCCAGCCGGTGGCGAACAGCGGTTCCAGCAGCGGGCGGCGGGCGGCGTCCGAGAGTTTCTCTGTCATTCGTGTTCCTCCACGTGCGGATTGCGGAAAGGGCCATAGCTGGTCAGGACTTCGATTTCCTCCTCGACCGCCTGGCGTTCTGCCTCCAGGTAGCGGGCGATGGCGGCGGCAAAGCCGCGGTCGGCGGCCCAGTGCAGGCTGTGGGTCTGGCTGGGCAGATAGCCGCGCGCCAGCTTGTGCTCCCCCTGCGCGCCCGCCTCTACCCGGCCGAGCCCGAGGGCGATGGCCAGATCGATGGCCTGATAGTAGCACAGTTCGAAATGCAGGCAGGGGTGGTGTTCGACACATCCCCAGTAGCGCCCGTAAAGCGTGTCGCGGCCAATGAAATTCAGCGCTCCGGCAATGGGAATGCCGTCCCGTTCGGCCAGAATCAGGGCGGCATCGCCGCGCATCGTTTCATGCGCGATGTCAAAAAACTGACGGGTCAGATAGGGCGAGCCCCACTTGCGCGCGCCGGTGTCCTGATAGAACTCCCAGAAGGCATCCCAGTGTTCGGGGCGCAGATCATCGCCGGTATAGGTGCGGATATCGCCGCCGAAGCTTCGCGCGCGGGCACGCTCCTTGCGGATCGCTTTGCGCTTGCGCGACGACAGCGCGGCAAGGAACTCCTCGAAACTGGAATAGCCTTGGTTCAGCCAGTGGAACTGCTGCGTCATCCGGTGCATCAGCCCCATCTCCTCCCCGGCGCGGGCTTCCTCCTCCGTACAGAATGTCACATGCAGCGAGGAAAGATCGTTGTCCGCCGCGATCTGCACCGCACCCTGCAGGAGTGCCGCCTGGCCCGCGGCCTCATAGCCCGGGCGGACCAGCAAGCGGCGGCCGGTCACCGGGGTGAAGGGCACGGCGATTTGCAGTTTGGGGTAATAGCGCCCGCCTGCCTGCTCGTAGGCATGGGCCCAATTGTGGTCGAAGATGTACTCGCCCTGGCTGTGGCCCTTGGCGTAAAGCGGGGCGCAGGCAATCAGCAGCCCGTTCTGGCGCGCGGTGAGATACTGCGGCTGCCATCCGGTGCCCGGGCCGACGGACCGGCTCTCCTCCAATGCCCTCAGGAAGCGGTGGGTGGTGAAAGGATCGCGCGGACGGGTGCCGTCCGCGGTTTCGGGGCAGGCGCAGGCATCCCACTCCGCCGCCGGGATCGTGGCCAGGCGGGTATGTGCCTCAATCTCGATGCGCGGGCAATCCATCCGCTAACCCCCTGTTCCGCCGCCATTCTCCGGCGCCGTTCTAATGTGGGCCGCGTGGCCCCGCGATCAAGGTGCGGCGGGCGGCAGATATCCTTCGAAGGTCACATTGTCGGCAAAGGCGCGGGCGGCGGTGTCCTCGGCCAGGCTCTTCACAGTCCAGCACAACACCGGCACCCCCTGGTCGCGCAGCTGCTGCACCCGTCGGCGGGCGAGGTCGTCGGCCTGATGGCTGATGAAGCCCGCATCCACCCTTTCGAAATCGTGAATGCCGCGCAAGTCGTCGCAGACCGCCTTGGGCAGATCCGGCCAGTCCTGCGGCTCATATGAGCTGGTGACCAGCCCGCGGGGAACTTCAGGCGCCACACGCGCCATCTCCGCCACCGCATGCGGGTTGAAGGACATCAGCGCCACCGGGCCCTCGTATCCCCTGAGGGCGTCCGCGACCGCTGCTTCAAGCGCGCCCACGCCGCCGGGGCCCATGCTGCCGTCCTGGTCCTTCAGCTCGAGCAGCAGAGGCACCTGGCCGGCGACCAGCGCGAGCACCTCGGCCAGCGACGGGATGCCCTCGCCCGCGCCGCCGGCGAGCGGGATGGCTGCGAGCTCGGCCCGGCTGCGGTCCCGCACCAGCCCCGGCTCACCGGTCATCCGGTCCAGCGTGGTGTCATGGAACACCACCGCCTGCCCGTCCGCGGAAAGCTGCAGGTCAAGCTCCACGCCATAGCCTGCCGAAAGCGCCGCGCGGACTGCCGCGCGGCTGTTCTCCGGCCTCTGGTCCGCCGCATCATGCAGCGCCCGGTGCGCGATCGGCGCCCGCAGGAAGGCGGCGGGGAGCGCGGGTCTCATCTGATCTGGAAGACGCCGTCGATCTCGACCGCGACACCGAGCGGCAGCGAGGGCGAGCTGACCGCGGAGCGCGCGTGGCGGCCCGCGTCGCCGAGTGCTGCAACGAAAAAATCTGAGGCGCCGTTCACCACTTTGGGCTGCTCGGTGAAATCGGCGGTGGAGTTCACGAAAGCGCCAAGCTTCACCACCCGCACGAGCCGGTCGAGATCGCCGCCGCACGCCGCCTTGAGCTGGGCCAGAAGTGCCACCGCGCAGCGTTTCGCCGCGGCCTGGCCCGCCTCGACGTCCATGTCGCCGCCCAGCGTGCCAGTGATCAGGGCGCCGGACTCATCGGCGGAGATCTGCCCGGAGACATATACCATGTCCCCGGCCACGACGTAGGGCACATAGTTGGCCGCAGGGGCGGGGGCGTCGGGCAGGGTGACGCCCAGTTCTTTCAGCTTGGCTTCGATGCTCATGACACGCGGTCCTCCTGTCCAATTTGCCCGCGACGCTAGCCCCGCGCGCCGCGATGCGAAAGAGCAAATGCGAACGCCCTGCCCCGGTTTTGCGGCCTCAGGTCTCGCGGAAGGCGCGGTTGAAGTAGTCCGCCAGCGGCTTGACCAGATAGGCCAGCGGCGAACGGTCGGCGGTGCGGATGTAGCTTTCCACCGGCATGCCAGGGATCAGCACCGTGTCCGGCGGCAGGCGGTCCAGCTCACCCTCGTCCAGCTCGATCTCGGCCCGGTAGTAAGATTGCCCGGTGTTGGGGTCCTCGAAGGCGTCGGCGGAGACCTGCGTGACCTGGCCGAACAGCTCCGGCGTGTTGCGCTGGTCAAGCGCGGAGAAGCGCAGTGTCACCTCCTGGCCGAGGAAAATCTGGTCCACGTCGGTGGGCGGCACCTGCACCGCGATCACCAGCGGGCGGTCCTGCGGCACCAGGTAGAGCACCGGCTCCGCCGGCCGGATCACAGAGCGCGGCGTGTGCACCTCCATACCGTAGACCACGCCCGAGACCGGCGCGGTGATGTGCAGCCGCTCCAGCCGTTCCAGCAACGAGCGGCGGTTTTCGGCGAGCTCAAGCTCCTGGTAGCGCAGGTCGCGGAGGCGGGTGATGGCCTCCTCGCGCTGGCTGGTGGCGAGCTTCAGGATTTCGATGTCGAGCTCGGTCATGCGGCCCTCAGCCTGGGCTTCGCTCGCGACCAGCTCGCCCAGCGTGCCGTCGAGATTCACCTGGGTGCGGCGCAAGTTCAGAACGGTGGTGGCCTGAGCAAGGCCGCGGTCGAGAAGCGACTGCTGATTCTTCAGTTCCTCGCTGATGAGTTCTAGCTGAACCTCGGTCGACTCCTGCTGCGCCTCGATTCCGCGGATCTGCTCCTCAATCTGGCTGCGGCGTTTCTCCAGCTGCTCGATCTCGCGCGCGGTGGTCTCCTTGCGGGCCTTAAACAGGCGGCGCTGGCCCTCTATCAGGTCCTGCACTTCGGGGCGGTTCTCCGCCGCTTCCAGCAGCACCGGGTCAAAGGTGATCTCCTCTGCCTCGTCGCGCTCGGCCTCCAGCCGGCCGCGGCGGGCCATCAGCTCGAACAGCTGGCCTTCGGTGATCACCAGCCGCGAGCGGAGGTCGTTGGGGTCGAGCCGGATCAGGGTCTGGCCCTCTTCGACGGTGTCGCCCTCGTCTACCAGGATCTCGGCAACAACGCCGCCGTCGAGATGCTGCACCACCTGGCGGTTGCGGTCGACCTCGATGCGGCCGGTGGCGACCACCGCGCCCGCGATCGAGGACATCACCGACCACGTGCCGAAGCCGCCGACCAGAATCACCAAGCTTATCAGCCCGATCATCAGCGGCCGCCGGGCGGACCATTCCTGTGCCGCGCTCATCGCACACCTCCTGTGCCAGTCGCCTGGCGGATGTTCTGGTGGTTCACGACCATTTCCTGCAGCACCTTGTCTTTCGGTCCGAAGGCGGTCTGGGTGCCGCGGTCGATCACCAGCAGCATGTCGCACTCCTGGATCGCCGCCGGGCGGTGCGCCATGATCAGCACCGAGCGCCCCTCTGCCTTAATCTGCTTGATTGCGGTGTTGAGCGCGATCGAGCCTTCGTTGTCGAGGTTGGAGTTGGGCTCGTCCAGGATCACGATGACCGGATCGTCATAGAGCGCGCGCGCCAGCCCAACCCGCTGCATCTGTCCGCCGGAGAGGCGGCCGCCGCCGGCGTTCACCTTGGTGTCATATCCATCAGGCAGCTTCAGGATCATCTCATGCGCAGCGGCCTTTCTTGCTGCCGCGACGACTTTCTCCGGATCCGGCTCGCCCGCGAGACGGGCGATGTTCTGGGCGATGGTGCCCTCGAACACCTGCACCCGCTGCGGCAGGTAGCCGATATGGGCGCCAAGCACGTCCGGATCGTATTGATCGAGCGCCGCGCCATCGAGGCGCACCGCGCCCGCGGCCGGGCGCCAGGCGCCGGTGAGCGCCCGCGCAAGCGTCGACTTGCCGGAGCCGGAAGGGCCGATCACGCCGATGGCCTGGCCCGGCTGCACCCGGAAATTCACATTGCGCAGCATCGGGCGGCTATCGCCCGGCGGCACCACCGCAAGCCCGTTCACCTCGAGAAGCGCCTTGGGCTTGGGGAGGGCGGTGCGCAGGTTCTCCGGCGGCACCTTGGAAAGCAGCTCGGCCAGGCTGTGCCAGCCCTTCAGCGCCCGCTGCACCAGGCCCCACTGTCCCAGCGCCAGTTCGATCGGGGCCAGCGCCCGGCCCATAAGGATGGAGCCGGCAATCATGGCGCCCGGCGTCATTTCGTTCTGCAGCACCAGATAGGCCCCCAGACCCAGCATCGCCGACTGCAGGAACAGCCGCAGCGTCTTGGTCAGCGTGGTGTATCCGCCGCCGGTGTCAGTGGCAGCCACGGAGTCCTTAAGCGCCTCATTGCGCGCGGCTTTCCAGCGCTGGAACGCGGCCCCGCGCATACCCATGGACTGGATCATCTCCGCCTCGGTGCGGATTTCCTCGGACATCAGGCTGGCTTTGTGGCCGGTCGCCTGCGCCTTCTGCATCGGCGCCCGGGTGAACACCTGGTTGAGCACCGCGATAAAGATCAGCACCGCCCCGCCGCCAAGCGCCAGAAGACCCAGCCAGGGGTGGAACAGGGCAATGCCGGCGAGGAACACCGGCGTCCAGGGCAAGTCGAAGGCCGCAGTCAGCACCGGAGAGGAGATCAGCCGCTGCTGCGCCTCCAGATCGGCCAGCCCGGTCTGCGCCACCGGATCCTGTGCCACCGCGGAGCGCCGGATCATCGCGTCGAACACGCGCTTGTCCAGCGCCGCCTGGAAGCGGGCGGCCGCGCGCGCCATGATCCGGCCGCGGGCAAAATCGAGGATGCCCATCATGCCGTAAAGGAACACTACCAGGAGGGACAGCGCCACCAGCGTCGCCTCAGAGCGGCTGCCGAGCACCCGGTCGTAGACCTGCATCATGTAGAGCGGCCCGGTCAGCATCAGCAGGTTCACGAAGAAACTGAATATGGCGGTGAACCAATAGAGGCCCCGGCTTTGGCGGCGCACCGCCCGCAGCTCATCATAGCCGTCTTTATATACGCTTTTATTCATGATCGGACTGCAATATCTGTTCCTGAGAGCCGGGATCGGGCGGATTCTTCAGGCGCGTGCGCGCTTCGGCCTGTTCCCAATATGTCACATGCTGGCAAGAAATTTACAACGCATCTGGTATGGCGGGGTAAGGTCACTACGTGCTGTCCCGCCGCGCCGCAGATTCTGACCGAATGGATATCTAATCGAATGACCTCTTCGTTGCGACCCCTATTCGCCGCCGGTGCGCTGATTCTAGCCGGTCTGACTGCAGGCTGCGCCACGCAATCCCCCGAATCGCGCTCTGCAGGCGAGGTGCATGATCCTTACGAACCCGCCAATCGCGCGGTGCACGGTTTCAACCGCGGGGTCGACCGGTTCGCCTTCCGCCCTGCCTCCAAGAGTTACGTGGCGATCGTGCCGGCGCCGATGGTGACGGCGTTTTCGGACTTTGCAGAGAACCTCTCGATGCCGGGGCAGATGGTGAACGCGGTGCTGCAGGGCGATTTGAAGACCGCCGGCAACGCGCTTTCGCGCTTCCTGATGAACACCACCCTCGGGCTTGCGGGCCTTGGCGACCCCGCCACCGAGTTCGGCATCCCCGAGGTCGACACCGACTTCGGCGAGACCCTGCATGTCTGGGGAGTCGCGGAAGGGCCTTACGTGGAGCTGCCGCTGTTCGGCCCCTCGACCGGGCGCGACGCGGTGGGGCTGGCGGTGGATTTCTTCACCAACCCGCTCACCTACGCCCGGCACAATCCGGCCGATGACATCAATGCCTACGCTCAGGTGGTGCGCCGGATGGGCGACCGTGGCAGGTATTCCGACACGATCGACTCGATCCTCTACGAAAGCGCCGACAGCTACGCGCAGTCGCGGCTGATCTACCTGCAGAACCGCCGCTTCGAGCTGGGCACCAGCACCGAGATCGAGGAAATTGACCCGTTCGAACTGAGCACCGAAGGATTCTGATTATGATGGACCGCCGTACCTTCCTGACCGGACTGGGCGCGACACTGCTGGCTGCCCCGCAGGCGCTCTGGGCGCTGAACGAAAACGACGCCAGCCAGCTGATCAACCGCCTGATCACTGATATCAACCAGGTGATCGGCTCGGGCAAGCCGGAGCGCGCGATGTACCGCGACTTCGAGCGCATCTTCCAGCGCTACAGCGACACCTCCTATATCTCGGCCTATGCGCTTGGCCCCGACGCCCGCCGCGCCTCGGCAGCGCAGAAGCGGGCGTTCTCGGATGCTTTCCAGGCCTATATCGCGCGCAAATACGGCCAGCGTTTCCGCGAGTTCATCGGCGGGCGGCTGGAGGTCACCGGCGTCAAGCGGGTGAAAAAGTGGTTCGAGGTGAGCACCGTGGCCTACCTCAAGGGCCAGGCGCCCTTCGAGGTGACCTTCCTGGTGTCGAACCGCTCGGGACAGAACCTGTTCTTCAACATGTACATCGAAGGCGTGAACCTGCTGCTGACCGAACGCACCGAGGTTGGCTCGATCCTGGACCGCAACAAGGGCAGTATCGACGCGCTGGTGGCCGAGCTAAAGCGGCAGAGCTGATACGGCCGGCGCGCCCGGATGAAGAGACAAGGCCCCCGGCGGATGCGCCAGGGGCCTTTTTTCGTTCCAGGCAGCGGCCCCGCCACGGCCGATCCTGCAAGCATTGGTCACCAGGCCCGCGCGAGGGAGGGGGGGGCGGGAGAGGCCCCGTAGCCGCGCCGGCCGCCGGGGCGGCGGAAGCAGGCGGGGTCAGTTGCCGAACAGGTCGCGCAGGATGCCGTTCACCGCGCGCTCCAGCTCTTTGCCGAGCTGCTCGCCCTGGCGCTTCCGGCGTTTCTTTTTCCGCTGCGGCTGCGGCTCGGGCTGGGCGACCGGCTCGGGCGCCAGCATCGGCAGCGGTTTCGGCTGCAGGCCCTCGTGCACGCGCACCATGGTCTCCTGCCAGATCTCCGCCGGCAGGCCGCCGCCCGTGACGCCGGTAAGCGGGGTGTTGTCGTCGTAGCCCATCCAGACGCCCGCCACGTAGTCCGCGGTGAAGCCGATGAACCAGGCGTCCTTGGCCGCGGAGGTCGTGCCCGACTTGCCCGCCGCCTGCCAGCCCGGGATCTGCGCCCGCTGGCCGGTACCGCCGGAGATCACCTGCTCCATCATCCAGACCAGCTGCTGCGCCGCTTCGGGGCGGATCACCCGCTCGCCGATGCCGCCGCTGGCGCCCATCAGCGGGGCACTGTCCTCGACCAGCTTCAGCTCGGTCACCCCATAGGGGGTCACCGAGGAACCGCCGTTGAGGATGCCCGCATAGGCCCCCGACATCTCCAGAAGCGAGCTCTCCGAGGCGCCGAGCGCCAGCGCGGGCCCGGCCGCGAGGTCGCTGTCGATGCCGAAGTCGCGTGCCACGCGGCTCACCTTGTCGCGGCCCACCGCCTCGGACAGCTTGACCGCCGGCACGTTCAGCGAGTCGCGCAGCGCACGGGCCAGCGTCACCTCGCCGTAGAACCGGTTGGTGTAGTTCTTCGGGCACCACTGGCCGGAACCGGGGATGTCCAGGCAGTACTGCGCATCGAGCAGCCGGTCATAGGGCGAATAGCCAAGCTCCAGCGCGGTGGCATAGACGAAGGGCTTGAAAGCGGAGCCGGTCTGCCGCTTGGCCTGGGTCGCCCGGTTGAACACGCCCGAGACCCGCGTCCTGCGCCCGCCCACCATGGCGCGCACCGCGCCGTCGGCGCTCATCACAACGATGGCGGCCTGCGCCTTGGAACCCTCGCGCACCTTGGTTTCGAATACATGCTTCAGCGCCGACTCGGCGGCGCGCTGCAGGCGCTGGTCCAGTGTGGTGCGGATCACCACGTCCTCGGTGGTCTGATCGCCGAGGAAATCGGGGATGGTGTCCATCACCCAGTCCGCGAAATACCCCCCCGCCCGCGCGGCGGCGGCTTCGCTCAGCTCCGCCGGGTTGTCCTGGTTGCGGCGCATTTCGGCAGTGGTGAGGTAACCCTGCTCCTGCATCAACCGCAGCACGGTGGCGGCGCGGTCCTGCGAGCGCTGCAGGCTGTTGGTGGGAGCCAGCGTCGACGGCGCGGTCAGCAGGCCCGCCAGCATTGCGCTCTCGGCCGGGTTCAGCTGGTTCGCCGACTTGCCGAAGTAGCGTTGCGCTGCGGCCTCCGCCCCGTAGGCGCCGCCGCCCATGTAGGCGCGGTTCATGTAGATCGAGAGGATCTCGTCCTTGCTGTATTTCGCCTCCATCGCGAGGGCAAAGATGGCCTCCCGCGCCTTGCGCCAGAGCGAGCTCTTGCGGCAGTCGGCCTCGTAGGCGCTTTCGCTCTTCCACTCGGCGGGGTCGTATTGGCGGCCCAGGCACAAAAGCTTCGCGGTCTGCTGGGTGATGGTGGAGCCGCCGTGCCCGGAGAGCGGCCCGCGCCCCTCGCTGAGGTTGATGCGCACGGCGCTGGCGATGCCGCGGGGCGAGATACCGAAGTGGCGGTAGAAGCGCTTGTCCTCGGTGGCGACAATGGCGTTCTTCAGGTGCGGCGAGACGGTATCGGCGCGCACCACGCCGCCGAACTGGTCGCCGCGCCAGGCGAAGACTTCACCGTTCCGGTCCAGGAGCGTAACCGAGCCGCGCGCGCGCCCGTCGAGATAGGCCGCGACATCGGGCAGGCGCATATACTGAAAGGCCACTGCCGCGGCCACGAGAAGGCAGACCACCATGCCGATGCGCCAGGCGAACCCCCAGGTGAGCCGCAGCGCCCAGCGCACCGGAGCGAGCAGGGTATAGAGCAGGCCGCGCCGCTTGGGAGCAGTGCGGGGGCGGGTCTTTTTGCGCGCAAACAGGCCGAACAGCCCCTTACGCGCGGGTTTGGGTTTTTGCGCCGGTTTGCGCCGCTGCGGCGGCGTGCCCTTGCCGCCTGAGCCATAACGCCTTTCTGCGACCAAGGGCTTGCGCCCGGATCCTTGAGCCATTGCCAATTCCTGCCCGGTAGTCCGTTTTGCCGGGGACCATACCGCGGCCGCCCCGCTTTGTAGAGGCGGAATCCGGGCATTCTCCTCTTCCTCAGCTGTGCGGTTTTTAAGCGGAGTGCAAGGAAGGCGCAAAATTATTGTGCATTTGCAGAAAGACGCGCGGATTCCTGCTGGCCCGGGATAGGCCCGACTCGGGACTGCGGCTTTGCTGCAGGTGCAAAGTGCGCGGGCCCCTCGGCCTGCGGTCCTGGCCCAAGGCCACAGCAGAGAGGTGCCGACATGAAGATGATCATAGCCGCCATCAAACCCTTCAAGCTCGACGAGGTCCGCGAAGCGCTGACCGGGATCGGGATTTCGGGGCTGA
Organism: Cribrihabitans neustonicus; assembly: GCF_048820895.1. Taxonomy (NCBI): domain Bacteria; kingdom Pseudomonadati; phylum Pseudomonadota; class Alphaproteobacteria; order Rhodobacterales; family Paracoccaceae; genus Cribrihabitans; species Cribrihabitans neustonicus. Next base: position 627,430 of record NZ_JBMERQ010000002.1, on the reverse strand, counting down.
TGGTTACCGAAATTAAGGGGTTCGGCGCGCAGGCCGGGCATACCGAAATCTACCGCGGCGCAGAGTACGAAGTGAATTTCGTGCCCAAGGTGAAGCTTGAGCTGGTGGTTCCGGCCGAGCAGGCCGATCAGGCCGTGCGCGTGATCACCGAGACCGCCCGCACCGGCAAAATCGGCGACGGCAAGATCTTTGTCCTTGATGTGGACCAGGCGGTGCGGGTGCGCACCGGCGAAACCAACCTCGAAGCGCTGTGACAGCGCCCGTTCCGGAGGAAAGACCCATGAAGAAACTGACCCTTCCCCTCGCCGCCCTGACGCTCAGCGCGCTGCCCGGGCTGGCGCTGGCGCAGGAGGCCCCGGCAACGGGTGTGAATCCCGCAACCGACACGGTGTTCATCCTGAACTCGCTGCTGTTCCTGATCGGCGGCTGCCTGGTGTTCTGGATGGCGGCGGGCTTTGCCATGCTGGAAGCGGGGCTGGTGCGGTCCAAGAACGTGACCATGCAGCTGACCAAGAATATGGCGCTGTTCTCGCTGGCGGCGCTGTTCTATTGGCTTATCGGCTACAATCTGATGTACCCGCTCGGCACCTGGGCGGTCGACGGTGTCCTGTCCGGCGTCTTCGGCCCCGGTGTGCTGGAAGCGGTGGGAATCACCGCGGATCAGGCCGATGATTATTCCTACGCCTCGACCGGCTCGGACTTCTTCTTCCAGCTGATGTTCTGTGCCGCCACTGCTTCGATCGTCTCGGGCACGCTCGCCGAGCGCATCAAGCTGTGGCCCTTCCTGATCTTCACCGTGATCCTGACCGGCCTCATCTACCCGCTGCAGGCGAGCTGGAAATGGGGCGGCGGCTTCCTCGACCAGATGGGCTTCCTGGATTTCGCAGGCTCCAGCGTGGTGCATTCGGTAGGCGGCTGGGCCGCGTTGACCGGGGCGCTGATCCTCGGCCCGCGCATCGGCAAGTACAAGGACGGCAAGACCATCCCGATGCCCGGCTCCAACCTGGCGCTTGCCACCCTTGGCACCTTCATCCTCTGGATGGGCTGGTTCGGCTTCAACGGCGGCTCGCAGCTGGCGATGGGCACCGTGGGCGACGTGGCCGACATCTCCCGCATCTTCGCCAACACCAATGCGGCCGCGGCAGCCGGTGCGGTGGCAGCGCTGGTGCTGACGCAGGTGATGTTCAAGAAGCCCGACCTCACCATGATCCTGAACGGCGCCCTGGGCGGGTTGGTGGCAATCACCGCCGAACCGCTGACGCCCTCCCTTGGCATGGCAACACTGATCGGCGCCGTGGGCGGCATCATCGTGGTCTTCGCGGTGCCGATGCTGGACAAGCTGCGCATCGACGACGTGGTCGGCGCCATTCCTGTGCATCTGGTCTGCGGCATCTGGGGCACCATCGCGGTGGTGCTGTCGAACCCGGAGGCCAGCCTGATCACGCAGCTGACCGGCATCGCGGTGATCGGCGTCTTCACCGTCGCGGCCTCCGCCGTGGTCTGGATGGTGCTGCGCGCCACCATCGGCATCCGGGTCGAGGAAGAGGACGAGGTCAACGGGCTCGACATGGCCGAACTGGGCATGGAAGCCTACCCGGAGTTCTCGCCGAGCTGAACCTTCGAGCAGCTCTGAAACGGAAGGCGGCGCCCCGCGGGGCGCCGTTTTTCTTGTTGGGCAAAGCCTGCAATCTGCCAGTCTGAAGGCTGGCGGGACCAGCCCAGCAAGTGCCAAGCCGCGCATCGGCGGCGCGCGCGGGGGCGAGCCAAAGGTTCGGGACTGGCGGTTTATCCCCGCCAAATCCGTTGACCCTTTCGAGGAACCGCCAAGCTTCAGCCAAATCGCCGCCGCGTGGGCGCGCGCCGGCGATGCGCGGCGGCCTTCGGCCTGGCTCCGCGCCTGTCACAAACCGGTACCTCTTGGGCCCCGCCACGACAAAGCGCGCCCGCTTGGGGCGCGCTTTCTTTGGTCTCGCGAGGGGTCTGGCTCAGACGCCGGCGTCGACGATTGCCTTGGCCAGAAGCGGTACGGTGCGGCTGTTCAGGCCCGCGATGTTCATGCGGCTGTCGCCCACCATGTAGATGGCGTGATCGCTGCGCATCTTCTCCACCAGCTCGGGCGTGGTGCCGAGGAGCGAAAACATGCCGCGGTGCTGCGCGAGGAAGCCGAAGCGGTCCGAGCCGGTGAGCCGCTGCAGCTCGTCCGCAAGCTGCTGGCGCAGGGCCAGCATGCCCAGACGGGTTTCCTCGAGCTCGGCCGCCCAGTCGGCACGCAGAGCGTCGTCACCCAGGATCATCGTCACAAGGCGGGCACCGTGGTCCGGCGGGAAGGAGTAGTTCTGCCGGTTCAGGAAGTTGAGCGTGCCTTGGTTCAGCGCCTGCGCGCCCTTGTCCTGGCTCACCGCCATCAGGAGGCCGGTGCGCTCGCGGTAGATGCCGAAGTTCTTGGAGCAGCTGGCCGCGATCAGCACCTCAGGGCAGCTGGAGGCCACCAGGCGCACGCCCTTGGCGTCCTCTTCCAGACCGTCGCCAAAGCCCTGGTAAGCGATGTCGATCATCGGGATCAGGCCGCGCTCGTTCATCAGCGCGATCACCTCTTTCCACTGCACCTCGTTGAGGTTGGCGCCGGTCGGGTTGTGGCAGCAGCCATGCAGCAGCACCACGTCGCCCTTCTCTGCGCCCTTCAGGTCCTCGATCATGCCGTCAAAGTTCACGCCGCGGGTTTCGCTGTCAAAATAGCGGTAGGTGACGGTTTCGATGCCGACGTATTTCAGGATCGAAACATGGTTCGGCCAGGTCGGGTCGGATACGAATACGCGGGCCTTGGGGTTGGCCATCTGGATCAACTCGAAGGCCTGGCGCACGGCGCCGGTGCCGCCGGGGGTGGCAGCGGCGGCAATGCTGTCGCGCGGGGCGGCATCGCCCAGGATCAGCTGGATCATCGCATCCGCATAGGCCGGGTCGCCGGCCAGGCCGACATAGGACTTGGTGGTCTGCTCTTCCCAGAGCTTGTGCTCGGCGGCCTTGATCGCGCGCATCACCGGGGTGACGCCCTCGGCGTTCTTGTAGACGCCGACGCCAAGGTCGATCTTCCCGGCGCGCGGGTCGTCGCGGTACATCTGCATGAGCGCCAGGATCTTGTCGGCTGGCTGGGCTTTCAGGGTCTCGAACATCAGTTCTCTCCGGTAGCAACGGGAAGGGTCGGGAAGGCGCCCCATTCCACCCAGGAGCCATCGTAGAGCGCGTGGTCGGTCTTACCGATGCGCTCCAGGGCAAGGCTGAGGACGGCGGCGGTGACACCTGACCCGCAGGTGGTGATGACGGGTTTCGAAAGGTCGGCACCGGCGGCCTCGAAGGTGGCGCGGATGCCATCTGCATCCTTCATGGTTCCGTCCTCGTTGAACAGCGTGCCGAAGGGCACGTTCTTGGCGCCCGGGATGTGGCCCGCGCGCAGGCCCGGGCGCGGCTCGGGGCTGTCGCCGCGGAAACGCTCGGCGGAGCGCGCGTCGATGATCTCGTGGTCGCCCAGCTTGGCCGCGGCGGAGACTTGGGTGACATCGCGCACGAGGTGGTTCTGCACCCGCACCGTCATGTGGCGGTCGCGGATCACCGGCGGCAAGTCCTCGACCGGGCGGCCCTCGGCCTGCCATTTGGGGAAGCCGCCGTCGAGCACCGCGATGTTCTCCTGCCCCATCAGGCGGAACAGCCACCAGACGCGGGCGGCGGAGAACAGGCCCATACCGTCATAGACCACCACCTGGTGGCCGTCGCCCACGCCCATCGCGCGCAGGCGGGACATGAACTTCTCCACCGGCGGCACCATGTGCGGCAGGTCGGAGCGGTGGTCCGAAATCTCGTCGATGTCGAAGAAGCGGGCGCCGGGGATATGCGCGGCGGCGTATTCCGCCTTGGCGTCGCGCTCCTGCTGCGGCAGGTACCAGGAGGCATCGAGCACCCTGAGGTCGGGGTCCTTCAGATGGGCTGCCAGCCACTCGGTGGAAACAAGGGTTTTCGGATCATCCTGCATCGCTGCCCTCCCGTCATGCGCTTGCGCATGGGTACTATCGCCGCGGCGGGGGCGCAAGGGAAGCCCGCCGCCGCAGCGGAGGATAATTGCGGCGGGCGGCGGGGTTCAGACCGCGATGCGCAGGCAGGGCCGGGAGGGCGCGGCCGGGGCCTCGATCCCGGCCGGGAAGCGGCGGGCAAGAGAGAGCCCGCAGCGGATCAGCCCGGCGTCCATGCGGCCCTGGGCCAGTTCGGCCACCGCCTGCCGCGCCGCCGGTGTGCGGTCGCGGCGCATGTGGTGCAGCATGCGCAGGAAGGCAGCCTCGTCGGCGGTCACGCGCTGCCGTGTGGCAGGCTCCAGCGCGTCGTGGCAGGTAAGCCCGCCGATGAGCGCATCCGCCCGACCCACCAGTGCTGCCAGCGCGTGGGCCAGCGGCAGGCCGAAGCTTTCGCCCCAGCGCTCTGCCGCGGTCTGGTAGGCGAGGTGCCAAGCCTGGCTTCCGGGCGCGCGCGGGCTGGCCGCGAAATGGCGCAGGAGCGGCAGCAGGGCGGTCTCAAAGGCGTCAAGGCCGAGGTCCGCAAGCGGGCGGGAGGCGGCGGGGAGTGGGCAGTCGGTGGAAAGCGGATGCGGCATCGGGTGTCCTGTCCTTGGCGTCTTGGCCGGTGGTTCGGAGGGTGCCGGGCTCGATTCGAGGAAGGAATCCGCTAGGGTGCCGCTTATCTGACTGAAGTGCTCAGTCATTGCAACCGGGCGCCGGAGGCAATACCGGGGATGGTATCCAAAGCTATGCGCGAGGTCATTCGTCAAATGCCAGGACCTGGCTGGCGGCGACTACTCAGAAAAACGGGAAGAGCCGCGCATTGCCGGCGCGCGCGGTGGCGATCCAGACGGGTTTGACTGGCAGTTTATCGCGGCCAAGTCCGTGGACCCTATCGAGGGACCTCCCAGCCTCAGCCAAATCGCCGCCGCGTGGGGGCGCGCCGGCGATGCGCGGCGGCCTGGCGGCCTTGTCCCGCGCTGGTGGCAATCACTACCGGCTCAGCCGTTGTCCTTCAGCAGCCGCTGCTTCTGCCGCGACCAGTCGCGCTTGGCCTGCACCTCGCGCTTGTCATGCGCCTTCTTGCCCTTGGCGATGCCGATCTTCATCTTCGCCAGGCCCTTGTGATTGAAGTAGATCACCAGCGGCACCAGCGTCAGCCCCTTGCGCTGGGTTGCGTTCCACAGGTCAGCCAGCTGCTTGCGCGACACCAAAAGCTTGCGGCGGCGGCGTTCCTCGTGCTGGAACGTCTTGGCCTGCGGGTAGGGCGGAATGTAGCTGTTCACCAGCCACAGCTCGCCATTCTCCACCGCGGCATAGCTGTCGGCGATGTTGGTGCCGTTGCCGCGCAGCGATTTCACCTCGGAGCCATGAAGCACGATGCCGCATTCGAGGTCATCCTCGATCGCGTAATCAAACCGCGCACGGCGGTTCTCGGCAATCACCTTGTAGTTCGGGTCTGATTTCTGCTTCTGGGCCATGGGCAGCAGATGTAAGGCGGCGGCGCGGCTTGCGCAAGGTGGCCCGAACCGCGGCGCTAGACGGCCCGGGCGCGGGACTTGCCGCTGCGCAGCAGGGTGAAGGCCCCACTGGTGACAATGACGGCGCTGCCGAGGAGCGTCAGCGCATCTGGCCGCTCGCCGAAGACCAGGATGCCCAGCAGCATGGCAAAGACCAGCCGGGTATAGCGGAATGGCGCGATGACCGAAATCTCGCCCGCCCGCATCGCGCCCGAAAGCGCGTTGTACGCGATCACCCCGATCACGGTTGCGGCCGCGATGTCGCGCCAGGCGCGCGGCTCCGGCCAGACGGCGCCGCCGGTCCAGCCGAGCGCGATCACGCCCGCCACCACCAGCATGGCAAAGCCGAGGAAGCCGAGCTGGCTGTTGCTCATGTCCTTGGGGGCCGCGCGGGTGGCAAGGTCGCGGCCCGCAAAGCCGAGCGTGCCCAAAACCGCAAACAGCGAGGCCGGCTCGAAGCCGCTGAGGCCGGGCCGCAGGATCAGCAGAACCCCGGCAAAGCCCGCGCCGATGGCAAGCCAGCGCCGCCAGCCGACGCGCTCGCCAAAGAACACAACCGCGCCGGCCGCCACCACCAGCGGCGTTGCCTGCAGGATCGCCGAGGCGGACGACAGGGGTGTGAGCGCAATTGCCAGGGTGAAACAGAGGCGCCCTGCGGTCTCTGCCAGGGAGCGCCACAGCATCGGGCGCGTGCCGAAACCCGGATGCCAAGGGGAGCGGCCTTGCGCACGCGCCATCAGAGCGAAAACCGCCATGCCGCCGAGCCCAAAAAGGATCAGGATCTGCCCCACAGGCAGGCTGCGGGCGGCGGATTTGATGAACATGTCCTCCAGCGCGAAGGCGGCCATCGCCAGCACCATCAGGAGGCTCCCGCGCATCGTCTCCATGCGGCGTCCCTTCAATCTCTTGAACCAATAGGGCAAGTGGTAGGTCCGCCCCGGGCCCGCCGCAAGAGCAAGAATTCACTCACGCGGCGTTAGACCTGCGGCCTTCGGGTAATAGAGCGTGTTCAGGAAGCGCGCCGGGGCGCCGCCCGTATTGCGGTAACCATGTGGTGCGTCAGCGGCGAAGCGCAGCCCCTCGCCCGGTTCCAGCCGCTGCCAGCTGCCGCCGCTGAGCACCTCGACCGCGCCTGCGGTCACGAAGACATCCTCCACCACGCCCGTGTCATGGGCTTGAGACACGTGGGACTGCCGAGGGACAAGCGTCACTTCGAAGCTTTCCGATCCGAGGCGCGGGTCGAAGGCGAAGACCGGGCGCACCGCGATGGAGCCAGGGAACTGCACCGCCTCCGGCTGCCGCGCCTCCGCCCCTGCTGCCGCACCGGGCACAAGCGGGGGCTGTTCGGCGGGGGGCACCAGCTCCTCGATGAAGGCGGTGAGCGGCAGGTGGAAGCCCTTGGCGAGCTTCCACAGCGTCGCCAGCGTCGGGCTCGATTCGCCGCGCTCGATCTGGCCGAGCATCGCCTTGCTGACCCCGGTCCGCGCCGCCGCCTGCGCAAGGCTGAGCCCCGCGCTCTGGCGCAAGCTGCGCAGATTGATACGGATTTTCTCCTCGGCCACCTGCCCCTCCCCGCTTTGGCCCGTAACGGGCCGCAAGAAATCTCTTGTGCGTTATAACGCACGCCGCCTAGGGTGGCGTGGACGCTATAACGCTCGCCACTCTACCCTGCGGGCCGGGAAAGGAAAGCCGCGATGCTGAAGGACCTGAAACTCTCCCATGCCGTCTCCGGCCTGGTGGCGGTGCTGGTGGGCTATACCGGCTCGGCCGCGATCATCTTCCAGGCGATCGAGGCGGCAGGGGCGACGCAGGCGCAGGCCAACAGCTGGATGCTGGCCTTGGGGCTGGGCATGGGGCTGACCACGCTGGGGCTGTCGCTGGCCTTCCGGATGCCGATCCTCACCGCCTGGTCGACACCGGGCGCGGCGCTTCTGGCGGGGAGCCTTGCGCGCGTGCCGATGGCGGAGGCGGTCGGCGCCTTCCTGTTCTGCGCGGTGCTGCTCACGCTCACCGGGGTGACCGGCTGGTTCGCCGGGCTGGCGCGGCTGATCCCGGACAGTCTGGCAAGCGCGATGCTGGCGGGCATCCTGTTCCAGTTCGGGCTTTCCGCCTTTGCCGCGCTGGAGAGCGACACCGCGCTGGTTGCGGTGATGGGCTGCACCTTCCTGGCCGGACGGCTGTGGTTTCCGCGCTATGCCATTCCGGGCGTTCTGCTGGCGGGGTGCCTTTGGAGTGCCGCCACAGGCGGTTTCGGCAGCACCGAAGGCCTGGCGCTGAGCCTCGCGCACCCGGAGTTCGTGGCCCCCGCCTTCTCCCTGCCGGTGCTGATCGGCATCGGCCTGCCCTTGTACGTGGTGACGATGTCTTCGCAGAACATGCCGGGCGTGGTGGCGCTGAAGGCGGCAGGCTACCAGCCGCCGGTGTCCGCGAGCCTGACGGTCACCGGAATTGCCTCGCTGCTGCTGGCGCCCTTCGGCGGCTTTGCCTTCAACCTCGCCGCCATCACCGCGGCGATCTGCGCAGGGCCTGAGGCGGGTGAGAACCCCGCGACCCGCTACCTCGCCGGGGTGATGACGGGGCTGGTCTACATCGGCGCTGGTCTGGGCGGGGCGGCGGTGATCGGGCTGTTCCTGATCGCTCCCGGCGCGCTAATAGCCACGGTAGCGGGGCTTGCACTGCTTCCGACGATCGCGAACAGCCTGTCGGCGGCGCTGGGGGAGGCGCGCGGGCGCGAGGCTGCACTGGTCACCTTCATGGTCACGGTTTCCGGCATCAGTTTCTGGGGCATCGGCGCACCGTTCTGGGCGCTGGTGCTGGGCCTCCTCGTGAACCACCTGCTGGCCCGGCCCGAGCCTGCACCCCCCGCGGAACGCCGCCCTGCGTGAGCCGTTGGCACCGTCTGATGTCCGAAATCGGCGCGGACTGCCTTGCAACCCTCTCTGCCATCGCCATTTTGAAAGAAAGCGTATAAACCCGGTCCCGATGTGTTGCCTTTATTGCGCAAATCGTGTCCCTGAGGGGCAAAGACAAGGGAACCAGCACAATGCCGATGTACCGATCCAGAACCTCCACCCATGGCCGCAACATGGCGGGCGCGCGCGGACTGTGGCGCGCGACCGGCATGAAAGACGACGACTTCGGCAAGCCGATCATTGCCATCGTCAACTCCTTCACCCAGTTCGTGCCCGGCCACGTGCACCTCAAGGACCTGGGCCAGATGGTGGCCCGCGAGGTCGAGGCGTCGGGCGGCGTGGCCAAGGAGTTCAACACCATCGCGGTGGATGACGGCATCGCCATGGGCCACGACGGCATGCTCTACTCGCTGCCCTCGCGCGAGGTGATCGCCGACAGCGTGGAATACATGGTCAACGCGCATTGCGCGGACGCGATGGTCTGCATCTCCAACTGCGACAAGATCACACCCGGCATGCTGATGGCGGCGATGCGGCTCAACATCCCGGCCATTTTTGTCTCCGGCGGGCCGATGGAAGCGGGCAAGATCGACATCGCCGACCTCGACATGAAGAAGATCGACCTGGTGGATGCCATGGTCGCCGCCGCGGATGACCGCTTCACCGACGAGCAGGTGAAGCACATTGAGGAAAACGCCTGTCCCACCTGCGGCTCCTGCTCGGGCATGTTCACCGCCAACTCGATGAACTGCCTGGCCGAGGCGCTGGGTCTGGCGCTGCCGGGCAATGGCTCGACGCTGGCCACTCACGCCGACCGCAAGGAGCTGTTCCTGGAAGCGGGCCGCAAGATCGTCGAGATCACCAAGCGCCACTACCAGGACGAGGAAAAAGGCTTCCTGCCGCGCGAGATCGCCACATTCGAGGCCTTCGAGAACGCGATGAGCCTGGACATCGCCATGGGCGGCTCCACCAACACGGTTCTGCACCTGCTGGCCATCGCCAACGAGGGCAAGGTGGATTTCACCATGGCGGACATGGACCGGCTGAGCCGCCGGGTGCCCTGCCTGTGCAAGGTCGCGCCCAACATCCACAACGTCCACATGGAGGACGTGCACCGCGCGGGCGGCATCTTCTCGATCCTGGGCGAGCTGAGCCGTGCGGGACTGCTGCACGAGGACTGCCACACCGTGCATACCCCGACCATGGGCGAGGCGATTGCCAACTGGGACATCAAGGTGACCGACAACCCCAAGGCGCTTGACCTGTTCAAGGCCGCGCCCGGCGGCGTGCGCACCACGCAGGCGTTCTCCCAGGCCAACCGCTACAAGGAGCTGGACACCGACCGCGAAGGCGGCGTGATCCGCGCCAAGGAGCATGCCTTCAGCCAGGACGGCGGGCTGGCGGTGCTGTTCGGCAATATCGCCCGCGACGGCTGCATCGTGAAAACCGCCGGCGTGGATGAGCATATCCTGAAGTTCACGGGCTCCGCTTATGTCTGCGAAAGCCAGGACCAGGCGGTGAACGACATCCTCACCGGCAAGGTCAAGGAGGGCGACGTGGTGGTGATCCGCTACGAGGGCCCGCGCGGCGGTCCGGGGATGCAGGAGATGCTCTACCCGACCTCCTACCTGAAATCGAAGGGTCTGGGCAAAGCCTGCGCGCTGCTGACCGACGGGCGTTTCTCCGGCGGCACCTCGGGCCTGTCGATCGGCCATGTCTCCCCCGAGGCGGCCGAAGGCGGAACCATCGGCCTGGTGCGTCCTGGAGATACCATCGAGATCGACATCCCCAACCGCACGATCCACCTCGCGGTCTCCGACGAGGAGCTGGCGGCGCGCCGCGAGGAGCAGGACGCCAAGGGCTGGAAACCGGTTGAGAAGCGCAAGCGCAAGGTGTCGACGGCGCTGAAGGCCTATGCGCTGCTGGCCACTTCCGCCGCCAAGGGCGCCGTGCGCGCGCTGCCGGACGAGGACTGAGGCAGGACACTCCCAGGAAAATTCCAAACCCGCCGCTCAAACGCGGCGGGTTTTCTTTTGCGTCCCGCGCCTGAGACCGCTTCTCAGTAAACGTCCTGCATCAGCCAAGCCCTCCCGCCGCCGCTTTGGCCCGCTGGCTGACGCCAGCACGCCACGCAGCGTTGGGCGTGGCGCCGTGCTGGCGCACGGCGCGCCTCCGGCGGGAGTATTTCGGCAAAGGAGAAGCCGGACGGCCAATTGCAGCACCCGCCCGCGCCGCGTCAGCGGCGCCTGGCCCAAGGCTTGGCGCTGCATCTTCGATGCTGCGTCAAAGGCGCGGGAGCCCCTGCCCCTTTTTCGCTATTCCCCCAGCTTGGCGTGGACCTCGTCGAGGTCGATCTCGCCCACCGGCATCTTGTTGGCGGGATTTTCGAAGTCGTATTTGAACAGCGCGAAGTCGCGCTTGTAGATTTCGTAGACCAGGTGCATCGAGAGGTCGTCGAAATAGTCCTCCACCGGATGCGCGCGCTTGGGGCCGTGGCCCTCGCTTTCGTTGAAGCGGGGGATCGAGGCGAGGTCGACGGCGTGCGGTGTTTCGATCGCGTCCAGCACGCCTTGCATGCCGGCGGCAAATTCCTCGGTCCAGAAGATCTTGTCGTAGCGGCCGCCGTTCTGGATGAAGGTCGACACATGGCCCGAGACCGCGGACCAGTGGATGTCGGGCTCCATCGGGCGGCGCCAGCGGATGGTGTCGCGGGCAAACAGCAGGAAGCGGCGGAAGCTTGCGATCTGGTCGAAGTCCTGCTTGCCGTCCTCGCCCCCGGCTTCGACACCGTATTGGTAGGCGAGCTGCGGCACCAGGTTGCCGCGGTAGCGCCTGCCGTTGCGCTGGATGCCGCAGATCTTGTCGAAGAAGGAGGAGAGGATGCGGGTGTAGGGGTTGCGCACGCAGGTGAAGGCGTAGGTGCTGCCCTCCTCTGCCGCGCGGGTGATCGGGCCCTGGCTGGCCTCCTGCGCCCATTTGTGCAGCCCTTCGGTGGAATCGTGGATGTCGCCGCCGAAGAAGCGGCCGTGGTCGGAGTAATAGAGGATCTGGCCGATAGTCGAGCAGGCGCATTTCGGCACCACGCGGTAGAGCACGCTTCCGCTTTCGGTCATCCAAGTGCCGGGAAATCCCATCCGCTGCCCCTCCGCCTTTGTCCTGCCTGCCGCAGTAGTTGACATCTTTCCCATGCCGGAAACAATCCGGTTTATTCGCCCGGCCCCCGCCCCTATCAAGGGTGGAAACCAGGCAGGCCGAGGCGGATGTCCCGAAAAAATGGCTAAGATTGCGTATATCCTTCTGTGCCACAAGGATCCGGCCGCAATCGAGCAGCAGGCGAGGCAGCTGACGAGGGCGGGCGACCTTGTGGCGATCCATTTCGACGGCCGCGCGCCCCGGGCTGACTACCGGACGCTGCGCGCAGCACTGGAGGGCAACCAGCGCGTCACCTTCGCGCCGCGGCGCATCCGCTGCGGCTGGGGCGAGTGGTCGCTGGTCGAGGCAACGCTGCTGACGCTGGAGGCCGCTGCCGAGGCTTTCCCCGGCGCGAGCCACTTTTACCTGCTGTCGGGCGACTGCATGGCGATCAAGACCGCCGAATACGCCCACCGGCTGCTGGATGCGCGCGACTGCGACTTCATCGAGAGCGTTGATTTCTTCGAAAGCGGCTGGATCAAGACCGGCATGCGGGAGGACCGGCTGATCTACCGCCATGTCTTTAACGAGCGCAGGAACAAGCGCCTGTTTTACGCCAGCCACGCGCTGCAGAAGCGGCTGGGCGTGAAGCGGCGCATTCCCGAAGGCCTGCAGATGCAGATCGGCAGCCAATGGTGGTGCCTCCGGCGGCGCACGGTGGAGCGGATCTTCGATTTCCTGAAACAGCGCCCGGACATCACCCGTTTCTTCCGCAGCACCTGGATCCCGGACGAAACCTTCTTCCAGACGCTTGTGCGCCACCTGGTGGCGGAAGAAGAGATCGAGAGCCGTACGCTGACTTTCCTGATGTTCAGCGACTACGGGATGCCGGTCACCTTCTACAATGATCACTACAACCTGCTGCTCAGCCAGGATTTCCTCTTTGCGCGCAAAATCAGCCCCGACGCGCAGGATCTGAAGGCGCGGCTGGGGGCGCTTTACGCGGCGGAGGGAGTGGAGTTCCCGGTCTCGAACGAGGGGCGGGCGCTGTATGACTTCCTGGTGCAGCTCGGCCGCCGCGGGCGCCGGTTTGCGCCGCGGTTCTGGGAGGCGGAAAGCACGCTTGGCCATGACCGCGAGCTTCTCCTGGTGATCTGCAAGAAGTGGCATGTAGCCAAACGCCTGCTGGCGCTGTTGCGAGATGCGGCGGAGACACCCGCCGTGGAGTACCTTTTCGACGAGGAGGACACGCCGCTGCCCAGCCTGGGCGGTATCGAAGGGGCGCTGGAAAAGCGTACCCGGCACCGGCGGGCGCTGCTGCGGATGCTGTTCGACTACTTCGGAGAGCGGCGCCTTATCCTATGCCTCGACCCGTCCGGCATGGAGCTTATGCGGGATTTCACTTCGGACCGGGCCAAGGTGCGGCTCCTGCATATTGAGTGCCGTTTTTCGGATGAGTACCTGAAGGGCCATGCCCGCCGGGTCGGGCTGGCCGGCGCGCAGACCCCGGCGGCAGCGCTGGAGCGCCTCTTGCCCGCGATCCGCAACGATATCCTGCATGAGGCGGCGCAGATCGAGGAGGCGGGGTTTGCCAGTCTCTACCGCTTGAGCGAAGGCGGCAGTCCGGAGGAGAATGCGAGCCAGCTCGCCGCTTTCCTGGGCCTGCCCCAGGAGCGGGCGGCGGCCATCGTTCAGGCGCCCGGACTGTTTGAGGACTGAACAGGACCGCACGAGGATAACCCAGGACCCGGAGGCCCTGGGTGCTTTCAGGCGCGGCTCAGATCTCCACCTCGACCTGGCCGATCGGGTTGGAGCAGCAGGCGAGGATGTAACCGGCGTCGATGTCCTCTTCCGAGATGCCGCCGTTGTGCACCATGTGCACGTCGCCCGCGGTCTTCTTCACCTTGCAGGTGCCGCAAATGCCGAAGGTGCAGCCCGAGGGGATGTTGAGACCGGAAGCCTTGGCCACTGCCAGCACCGTATCGGTTTCGGCGCAAGCGGCAGTGACCCCGGAGGCGGCGAAGCGGATTACGGCCGGGGCCGTGTCGGCGGGCACCACATCGTCGATCTCGGGCGCGTCGGCTTCGGTCTCCACCGGGGCGCCAAAGCTTTCCTGGTGGTAGTTCTCCATGTCGAAGCCGAGGCCGTTCAGCATGTCGCGCACCGCCTGCATGAAGGCATCCGGGCCGCAGCAGTAGACCTCGCGCTCCAGGTAGTCCTGGGCCATCAGGCCGAGCATGATCTGGTTGAGCTGGCCGCGGTAGCCGGTCCAGACCTGGTAGGGGTCGTCCTCCTCCACCACGAAATGAAGCTTGATGCCCGGCACCCGCGCCGCCATGCCTTCAAGCTGGCGGCGGGCGATGATCTCGCTCGGGCGCTTGGCGCAGTTTATGAAGCAGACGTCGGGCGACTGGCCGCGGTCGAACAGGTACTGGGTCATCGACAGGCTGGGCGTGATGCCGGAGCCTGCGGAGATGAACAGGAACTTGCCGTTCGGCCGCTTCGGCAGGGTGAAGAGACCCGCGGGTCCGGAGGCCTTGAGCCGCATCCCCGGACGCAGGTGGTCGAGCATCCAGCGGGTGCCGATACTGTCCGCCTGCGCCTTCACCGTGACCGAGATCGACAAGGGCCGCGAGGGCGAGGAGCTGATCGTGTAGGTGCGCCAGACGGTGCCTTCGGGCACCGGCAGCTCCAGCGTGAGGAACTGGCCGGGCTGGTACTTGAACCAGCAGCCCGAGGGCGCGCGGAAGCTGAAGGTGGCGGTGTTGGGCGCCTCCGGCACGACGGTGACGCATTCCAGCATCTCGTCGTCCTTCCACGCCAGCGTTTCGTCCAGCGTCTCGAAATTCGCAAGCAGTCCCATGCGCTTACTCCGCCGCGATCAGGTTGCGCCCGGTCAGCGCGCGCATGAGCTGCGCACCGTACCAGTTGGTGAACTGGATGACGCCGCTTTCCTGGCTCGGCGAGTACGGGCCGGGCTCGTAGGCGGGCGAGTTGATGCCGCGCTGGTTGTCCTCGACCACGATGCGGTCCTCGTCGTTGGTGGCGGTCCAGACCTCGGTCAGGCGCTTGAGGTCATAGTCCTGCCCCTCCACCGCGTCCTTGTGGACCAGCCACTTGGTAGCGACTTCGGTCTCGGTCGGGCTGATCGGGGTCACGCGGAACACGATGGAGTGATCCGGCAGGAAGTGGTTCCAGGTGGTCGGGTAGTGGAACTTCAGCAGCGTGCCCGCATCCGCGAAGGGCACCCGGCCGAGCGGCTTGGCGACCGCGGCCTTGCCGTCCATCGTGTAGCTCTCGGCGCCTTCGTTCAGCGGCATCCGCGCCAGGCGGTACTGGCCGCGGGCGTCGATCTGGAACTGCGCCGGGCAGCCCGCGCCCTCGATCCGGTCGAAATGCTTCTGCAGGTGCGGCGGGGTCTCGCCGCCTTCGACGCCGGTGACGGAAGGATCCTCGGGGAAGGTGCGGCAGAGCGCAGGGTGGTTGCCGCCGCAGTGGTAGCACTCGCGGTTGTTCTCCCAGACCAGCTTCCAGTTGCCGTTCTCGACGATGGTGCTTTCATGCGCGATCTTCGCGTTCGTGAGGTCATGCGGCGTCAGGTAGGGGCGCGCAAGTTCCGCGAAGGTGTCGAAATCGGGGGCCTGATCGGCGAGGCAGATGTAGATCAGCCCGGCAAGGTCGCGGCAGTGGACCGGTTTCAGCCCGTGTTTGGAGGCGTCGAAATCCGGACCCATGTCGCGCGCCCAGAGGAGCTTGCCGTCAAGCTCGTAGGTCCACTGGTGGTAGGGGCAGACCAGCTTGGGCGAACTGCCCTTCTTCGCCTTGCAGACCACCGAGCCGCGGTGGCGGCAGGCGTTGTGGAAGGCACGCACCTCTCCATCGCTGCCGCGCACGATGATGACGTTGTAGCTGCCGACCTGGTGGGTGACGTAATTCCCGGGCTTCGGGATTTCGCAGGCGGGGATGGCAAACAGCCACTCACGGTAGAAGATCTGGCGCAGGTCCAGATCGAAAACGCCCGGATCAGTATAAAACGCCTGTTCGAGGGAATAATTCTGCTGCCGCGCCATCAGCTTGGCCAGGATTTCGCTGTCCTGAAGCATCTGCATCTCTCCTGAAGCCGCATCCCCGCGGCCCTGTTGGCTGGGTGCGGGCATGAGCCGGGAGAGGCCGCTGGCACGCGCCCGCAACCGCCCTGCCGCTGCCCGCGGTTGACGTTTCCTGGCAAGGCTGGTTTCCGGACTTGCCCGGGGCCGCCTGCGGCGGGCATGGCACCTTCCCGAAGCGCGCGCCTCAGTGGTGATCTGCCATGCCTTGCCCGGGTTCACCGTTGCGGGGGCAGTGCCGGAATTTCACCAGCTTCCCAATTCTCCGCCCCGAAGGACGGCACCTTGCTGCGGCGGAAATTGCCCTCTTTCCACGGTCTTGACGGCGACAAATCCGACCGGCCGAAACCGGAAAAAGACATAGGGGTTCTGCGTCCCGGAGCCGGTTCAGGCGGCGGGATATCAAACCGGCACTCTGCCCTCTGTTTGCGGCAAGGCCCTGAGGACCCGCCGCTTTCCAGCGCGGCGCCCTCCGAATCGCTGCCCAGGCTAAAGGCCAGCTGCACGCCTGCACACAGACACGCTTTCCGGGTATACTTGGCGGCACGAGGCGGCAGGGGTTGAGGGAGTTTCAGATGACGACTGGCCATGTTTTCATTGCAACCAGCCTGGACGGATACGTGGCCCGGCAGGACCATTCGCTCGATTGGCTGACCCGGCAGCCAGGCACGAGCGACGAGGAAAGCGGCTTTGCCGCCTTCATGGACAGCGTCGACGGCCTTGTCATGGGGACGGGGTCTTTCCGCAACGTGCTCGGGTTCGGACAGTGGCCCTATTCAAAGCCCGTGATCGTCCTGAGCAGCAGCCTGACCAGCGGGGACGTTCCCGGGCACCTGCAGGACAAGGTCCGGCTGAGCCGCGCGTCTCCCGCCGGCCTCATGCAAGAGCTGCAGCAGGAAGGCTGGAGACGCGCCTACATTGATGGCGGCAGACTGGTGCAATCGTTCCTGCGCCAAGAGCTGATCGCCGATCTCACCATCACCACGGTACCGGTGCTGATTGGCAGCGGCATTCCGTTGTTCGGGCCTCTCGACAGCGACATCGGGCTGGAGCTGATGGCTTCGCGCCGGCTTGGCACCGGAATGGTCCAGAACACCTACCGGATCGTGTGACTGCGCGGCCGCCCCGTGGGACGGCCGCCCGTGGTCACTTCGACTTCCAGCTGTCCAGCCAGCGCCTGAACCGGCCGCCGCGTTCGGAGATCGCATCGCCCGCGGCGTAGAAGCTGTCCTCCACCTGCTCCACCATCGGGTCGATCCGGGCGCGGCGGAAGCGGCGCCAGCGCACGTAAATGGCCCAGAACAGCGCTGCCAGCAGTACCAGGATGATAATCGTGGGCCAGTTGGTGGGCTTGTCGTCAGGCCCGGCCACCGTCTTGATCGAGACCGCGTTGGGAAAGGCCGACAGGAACTCGTTGCGCCAGCCGTAATGCATCACCGCCACCCACTCGGGGTTGGCCTTGGTGGAGATCGCATCATTGGCATCGGTATAAAGGTTCGCGGTGTCGAACTTGAAATAGGGCGGCCAGTTCCAACCGGTGTCTTCGTTACGGTAGACGATGGCGCGGCCGTTGGGGCGCACCGCCTGGATGAACTGCACATCGCGGTTCTGCAGCTCGGCCGACTGATCGTCCGGTGTCGACCAGAAGATCCGGGTCCAGTCGTTAAGCTCCTGACGTTCCTCGTAAGTGTTGACGATGCGCACCACGTCATATTGCGGCAGCGTGTAATGCAGGAAGGCGCCGATCACCAGCCAGACCAGGATCAGGACGCCCCATTTGATGTATCGCATCGGCAGCACCTCACATGAAGTTAATGACGTAGACCAGGAGCGCGATCGCCCCCAGCGGAATGATGTAGACCAGCAGGATCAGACGGCGCCGGAACGAGCGGTCGTATTGTTTCAGCCCCCGCTGGATGAAGGCCGCGCGGTCGCCGGTCAAGCCCTTGTGTTTCCAGTGGCGCTTGAGCTTGGCGCGCCGCACCTCGCGCGAGTAGAGCGAGACGGCAGCATAGACCACCGTGAGCCCGACCGCGAGGAGCAGCACCAGCCGCAGGAAGCCGAACATTCAGCGCCCCCGCCCGCGTCTTACCGCGCCCCAGGGGCCGACCCGCTCCACCAGCCGCTCGGACCGGACGCTCTGGCCGCGCGGGCCCCAGGGCAGCGCCGGGGTCTTGCCCTCCATGTCTGGCTCGTGGCCAAAAAGCGCAGCCCGGGCGCCCGCCTTGTCGACGGCGTATTCACGGGCGAGGAACTCTGCCGCGTAAGTCTTCTTGGCCTCGGGCCAAGTGCTGTAGAGACGGTAGAAAGCCTGTTTGTGGCAGATGAAGAGCTGGCGGAAGTCGCGCGGGGCGAGCTCAGCCAGCAGCATGTTCACCAGCTCCGCCTCGGGCGTGTCACTCGCGCGCAGGGCATAGAAGAACGCCGGATGGCTCGGGCGCATGCTGGGGCGCGGGCCGCCGTCCTCGGCCCAGCGCAGAAGCGCCGCGAGCCCTTCGTATTCCGCGGGCAGGTCCTGCGCATGGCGCGCCACGAGCCGCCGCAAGCCGCTGCGCGGCAGGTCGGAAAGGTCCACGCCCTGCTCCGCCAAGGCGCTCACCGCGATGAAGTCCATCTTCTGCCGCGAGACCGCCGCCCCGTCGATGCCGCGGGCCTGCGCCACTGGCTCGGCCAGGCCATTAAGCTTGAGGAACTCGGCGATCTGCTGGCGGTCGTCGAGCGTGAAGACATGTTTCAGCGGCAGCTTGCCCTCGGGCCGCTCGGCGCTGGCGATCATCGCCGGGTGCGCCAGCCCCGGAAACAGGTAGAGCCCGCCGAAATGCGCGGTCCAGAAGTTCTGCTGCTCGAAGACCTCCTGGCCGAGCCGCACCGGGTTGCGGGTGACGTCGCCGGATTTCTCTGCCGTCTCGATCATCTCGGCAATCAGCGCATCGTCGAACCAGCCGTCCTCCTCGCTCTTGAAGCGCTCCACCAGTTCGGCCAGCCTGTCTGCGTGCTTAAGCGTGCCGCGGGTGGTGTCGGCCTCGATCCGCACCTGGCGGATGTCGAAGAGCTTGGCGGGGCTCGAGACCTCGAAGACCGAGTTCACCATTTCGCCCGCCACTGCGTCCGTCGCGGTGAGGGCAAAGAGCTGGCGCTCGTTCGCAGTGATGAAGCGGCGCAATATATCGCGGCTGGTGGAGAACTGCGCATTCAGGAGCGGACAGCGCTGCTGCTCGGTCGAGAGCAAAATGAACTGCCGGTTCACGCCCGCATGGTTGAGGTAGAAAATGTCATTGAGCTCATCGCCGACCTCGGGCGAATAGCCGGAGATATCGACGTGGAAATCGTTGAGCGCGGTGGTCTTGCCGGTCAGATGCATCAGCGCGCGGTTATAGCGCTCCACCAGCGCGGGCGAGGCCACGTGGAAGAGGTTGCCGAACATCAGGCCGCGGTCGATGAGGCGTTTCAACTCAACTCCTCCAGTTTTTCGTATTCACTCAGTTCGACTTTGAGTCTTTCCCACTCCATCTTTAGGTACCGATTGACCAAGTTCGTCAGGCCAAAGGCAATATCTTCTTTCTGTTCAGCATCACGCTCGTTGATGAGTTTAATCAGTGTGTTGAAAATATCTTGAGATAATTCCTCTTGCGGATTCATCCGGAGTAATACTCTTTGGACACACGCTTTTATGTCGAATATCGCGGCTTGCTGGCTTTTGTTTTGAACAGGCACTGCCGCCAGAATCGTCGCAAAATCTTTTCTAAGTTCATCAATCCATTGCTGACGGAAGTCTGCCAGTTTCATGCGTCGGGAGAGTTCGAGCTGCAGCCTTCTTTCATTTGCAGCTCGGTTTTCGGCGGCCTCACGGCTTTTGGCTGATCTAGCCTCCACTGATCGATTTACAGCAACGGTAACCCCTCCAGTAAGCAAGGGGATTGCAACTATCGTTACGAGCTCTTTGTGTGTGACCAGCCACTGGTTCCAGTCGAGAAGGAAATCGAAACTCACCCCTTCCCCTCCAGATACCGCCGCTTCGCCTCTTCCTGCCGCCCGAAATCGCGCACCATGGCCTCGATCGCGGCCTCGTCGGATTTCTCGGCATAGCGGAACTCGCTGTCGGCGTAGCGGTTGATCTCCTGGATTACCATCTCCGCCGTCACCGGGCGGCGCAGCTCGGCGATCATGGCGCATTTCTCCTCGTACCCCTTGGCCAGGAACAGCTCGGGGTTCTCCATCCATTCGTCCGGCAGCTCGAAATCCATCGCGCGGACCTTCACCGCATCGGTGATGTTCTTGATCGCGCGGCCGGTGAAGCGCGGGTCCACGGCCTGGATTGCCTTGAGGTAGGTGCCGAGCTTGGCGAGGCTGTCGAGCTCACCTGCCTGCTCCTGGACCCGCCCGAAGACCTCCAGAAGCGCGGGCTCCTGCGGGCGGTTGTGCGCGGCGAAGGAGCGGGCGACGGCGCGCTGGATCTCCTGCGCGCCGTAGAGGTCGTGATTGCCGAGCGGGATCTCGTGGCCCTTGCCCATCAGCAGCGTCAGGATGTCGATGTAATCCTCCCGCGTCTGCGGTCCGTCCACCAGGAAGCGCGCGCCGGCCCGCTGGCGCAGGGCGTCGTCGACGTTCTCGGGGTAGTTGGAGAACATTCCGAAGGTGCAGTTGCCGCGCACCACGGTGTTGGCGCCGGCAAAGGCCTCCATGAACACCGCGGTCACCTCCTGCTGGCCCGCTGAGGACTGGCGGTCGCCGCGCTTGCCCGCGATCTGGTCGATGTCGTCGATGGTGCCGAAGCCGATCACGCCAGGGTCGAGCACGTTCTGGATGAACGACTTGGCGTTCTGGCCGGATTTGCCCTGGTAGCTGTCGATATTGTCGATGCCGAAGTTCTGGTAGCGGAAGGGGTAGCCCGCGGTCTGGCAGTAGTCGTGGATGAGGCCGGCCATCATCTGGATCAGGGTGGTCTTGCCGGTGCCCGGCTTGCCGTCGCCCATGAAGGTGAAGATGAAGCCGCCCATCTCGGCGAACGGGTTGAGGCGGCGGGTGAAGTCATAGGCCATCAGCATCTTCGCCAGCCGCATCGCCTGGTACTTGGCGATGTGGTTGCCGACCACCTCATGCGGTTTCTTGAAGGCCATGGTGAGGGTTGTGGATTTCGCCTTGCTGGCGGGCTCGAAACCGCGGAGCGTGAGATCGTCCGCCTCCACCCGCCAGGACGCGCCGGTGAAGGCTTCGAGCCGCGGGGCGTTCTGCGCGCGAAGGGCGGCCTTCTCCATGAGCTGCTCGGCATAGGCTGCGGTGGCGGCGATCAGATGCGCGTCATCGTCCCCGTGCAAGGCAAGCTTCTGGTCCAGCTCCCAGAGCGCGCCATGGAGGGCAAGCGGAGCATTCTCGGTCAGGATCTCCTCGGCCTCGCCCACCTCGGCCTGCGCCTCGCTGCCGTGGGGGGCCAAAAGGAAGGCTGTGGCATTGGCAAAGACATGCAGGGCAATCAGCGCCTCTGCCGCCAGCAGCTCGGTGAACTCCCCCTTGCGGGCGGCGTCCAGCGATCCGGCGAGGTTCGCGCGCTTCAGATCCCCAAGCGGCGAGGCCTCGGCATAGGCCTCCGCCATCGCCAGCGACACGGCGAGCGCCCGGCGCAGGGCGTGCTGCAGGGTCGCCTGCAGGGGCGAGGTCAGCGGGTCGTCCCCGTCCGAGGCTTCGATGCGGGCAATCAGGTGCACGCCTTCGGGGCGCGCGGTGGCGCGCGTAACCAGCCCCGGCGTGGTGGAGCGGAAGCGGCGGCGGGTACCGATCCCGGGCGAGCGTTCCGCGGGCTGCGGCGCGGCCGCGGGTTTGGCGATGCGCGGGGTGTGGTCGAAGCCCGCCAGCAAAGCCGCCGCCGCCGGGTAGTGGCCGCGGATGTCCTCATCCCGCAGTTCCATCAGATTGCCCGTCATGCTCATCTCAGCCGCACCCTTGTTTCATCTTTCCCAAAATACTCCCGCCGGAGGCTCCTGCCGCCGCAACCCGTGAGCGCTTCAATATCTCAGCACCTGCCCCGCAGCGCTCACCACGTATTTCCGCACCCCGGCAAAACCCGGCGGGTCGAGTTCCGCGAGCACCTGGAAAGGGCGCTGCGGCAGGATGATGGCGCGCTGCGTGCGGGTGGCGCCGGTTTCCGCGCCGTGCCCGCCGAAGGGGTCGAGCGCGAAGACCTCGCGTTCCACCGTGCCGAACCAGCCCGCGCGCTCCTCGCGCACGTCTTCGCT
The DNA here is from genome assembly GCF_048820895.1 of Cribrihabitans neustonicus. Classification (NCBI taxonomy): domain Bacteria; kingdom Pseudomonadati; phylum Pseudomonadota; class Alphaproteobacteria; order Rhodobacterales; family Paracoccaceae; genus Cribrihabitans; species Cribrihabitans neustonicus. The sequence continues at coordinate 605,490 of NZ_JBMERQ010000002.1, read as the reverse complement.
TTCCAGCTCCTCCAGCGTCCAGGCCAGCGCCCAGTCCTGGCCCTCGGGGGCGTCCGCCTCGCCCAGCACGCGGTGGAGCGGGCCGGATTGCTCGGTATAGGCCGAGGAATACATCGGCCCGACGTGAAAGCGGCGCAGGCGCTTGGGGTGGAGGTCATCGAAGTCCTCGTCGAACCCCTTGGCGATGGTCAGCAGCTTCAGCCCGGCAAGCGCCTGCGCCATCAGGTGGGCCTGGCACTCGGGCCAGCGGCGCTCGTCCTTCGGCAGCGCCACCTTGCCGCTGTCCTCCAGCTCCATCAGGTAGATCACCGGCAGGTTCACCTGGCTGTCATAGGCCGCCCAGTGCAACAGGAAGCGCCGCCGCCGGGGGCCGAGGTTTTCCAGCCATTCGCACTCGGGGTCGTTCTGGGTCCAGAACAGATCGCCCCTCAGCAGTTCCTCGTAATAAAGCCGCTGCGAGAGCGCGAATTGCAGCCGGGCGGGTGCCTTGCGCTCGGCGATGATGCTGCGGACCATGTCGTCTTTTAGCGCTCCGGCACCCGGCATGTTGGCGAGGTGGCGCTCGGCCTGCTGCGCGTCGTTGGCCATGGTCATCAGCTCCGCCGCCACCGGAAAGCCGCTGTCGCGCCGGTCCATCGACAGATGCGCGGCAAAGCGGCCGCGGCCTGCCATCAGGTATTTCATCGACAGCGCGCGGAAGCTGAAGTTGAGCCGCATCAGGTAGCCGGTCAGCACCTTCACATCGGATTTCGTCAGCTCCCCTTCGGCCTGCATCGCCGCGGCGACCCGGGTGAGATGGCGCAGGATGGTGCCGAACTTGCGGAAGTAGCGGCGCGAGGCGAAGGTGTCGGTAAGGCCGGTATGGTCCTGGGCGGGGTCGGTCATGGCACGTCCCTTTCCGGACGTGCCGCTTGCGGCACGGACAGCGCCCGGCCGCCCCCGTCGAACCGCAGGTTTGCCTCCGGCAAAACGGCGGGCGCTACGCTCCCACCCGCGGCCGGGAGCTGCCTTCTGTAGTTAAAGGATCTCATTTCAGTCCATTTCTACTGCTTTGAAGCCTGATGCAGGTTCCCAGCCCCCAAAGGACAACCAGGGCACCTGCCGTCATGCTAAGCATTCCGAACGACTGGACACCGTGGTGAGCCAGGCGGGCCGCCAAAGTACCGGCCTTACCCCGCGGGAAAGCTGCTCCAGAAAGGAACGCCGCGAGGAAAGGCCAGACAAGCAGTCCAGCACCCACCGGCAATCCCCACCTGGCATACGTCCGCACCCTCACCCCCCATACAGGTTCTTGTCGTGCTTCTCGACAATCGCCGCGAACCGCCGGGCGAAGCGTTCGTCGGCCTTGGCCTTCTTCTCCAGCACGTCGCGGGCAAAGACCATCTGGCCCTCGTGGGCTTCCAGCATGTCGGCCATCTTCTGGTTGGTGGCGGTGCCGATCGCGGCCATCGCGGTCTGGGCTTCCTTGTCGGTCTCCACCCCGATCTCGTTGATCCTATGCGCCACGTCCTGCTGCTGCGCGGTCTTCAGCGACTTGGTGAGCGCATCGTAGAGCACCACCCGCTGGGCGGTGTCGGTCTTCAGCTTGTTGATCAGCACCATCTGCGTCGCGGCCTGGTTCTGCAGGCTGTCGACCCAGGTCTTGCCCTTCTCGATGTAGCGCTCCAGCGTCTGGGACTTGGCGAGCTTGACCTGCTCCTCCTGCACCATCGCGTTGTATTTGGTGTTAAGCTCCGCCAGCTCGGTTTCCAGCTTGGTGCGGGCGGCGGCGTCCTGTTCGACGGCGATCTTGTTCTCGAGCGCGATGATCTCCGGGTCGAGCTTGGTGATCTCGCCGCGCAAGGCCTCCAGCTCCTGCACCGTGAACTCGCGGTCGTCGAGCGTCGCGGTGAGGTTCTCCTGCACACGTTCGCGCTGCTCCTCCAGCGTCGCGAGCTGGCCTTCGAGCAGGGTCACGATCACGTCCGACTTAGCGATCAGATCCTGCAGCTTGTCGTCGATATTGGCGGTCCGGATCCGCTCCTGGCGCAGCGAGTCCGACTTTCCCTTGCTGAAGAAGCCGACAAAGCTCTCCCAGCCGGTCTTGCCCCGCATCTCGTCGAAGTCACGGGAGAACGCCGCGGTCACGTCGTCGAGCCCCATGATCAGCTCGGCGATATTGGCGTTCATCACCTCGGTATGGGCATGCACATCGTCGAGCGTCGCGTTCTCGATGTCGATGGCGGCGTCCTCGCCTGCGTCCATCTTGGCGCGCGCGGTCTCGATCCGGCTGGTCAGCGCCTCGATCCGCGCCTGCGAGTCGCGCACCTTCTCCTGGCTGTCTGCCACCATGCGGTCAAATTGCGAACGGCTCATTCCAGCAGCCCCCTCCCTTGCAAATAGCTTGTTACCGATATGGGGATGTAAAACGTATTTACATCCCCCCGGGCGCGGTAATTGCGCCGCCTTCGGAGCCACTGTTGCAGAGGTGCCGCGGAAAGGAAAGCAGGCGCGCGGATGCACGCGCCCGCGGACGCTCAGATCGTGCGGGCCTTTTCCAGCACCAGGAAGGTCATCAGCCCGAAGGGCGGCAGGCTCTCCTGCACCTCGATGCCAAGCCGGTCTTCCTTGAGCACGGTCTCCAGCGCGAAGTCGGAATGCCAGCCGATCACGTTGGCCAAGGGCGCGGAAAGCTTCTCGATCGAGGCCATCACCCCGTCTTCGCGGCGGAAGTGGTTGGTGATCACCACCTTGCCGCCGGGTTTCAGCACCCGGGCGATTTCCTGCATCACTCTTTCGGGGTCGGGAACCACCGACAGCACGTGCATCGCGGCGACCATGTCGAAGGAATTGTCCGGAAAATCGAGCTGGCGGGCATCCATCTGCCGCAGCTCCGCCACTTGTGTAAGCTCCAGCTCTGCCACCTTGCGGCGGGCCTTGGCCAGCATTTCGTGGCTGAAGTCGATGCCGCTCACCTGCAAGTGTGGGGCGTAGTGAGGCAGCGAAAGCCCGGTGCCGACACCGACCTCCAGAACCCGGCCCTCGCGGGCGTTCATGTAGCGGGCCGCGCGGCGGCGCCCTGCACTGGTCACCACTCCGAAAGTCCGGTCATAGACCGGCGCCCAGCGCGCGTATGACGATTCAACCGCTTTGATATCCAAGGTTTCCCCCCTGCTCGTTACCTTCTACCTGCCGGGCGATTTCGCGATCAGCCCCCAGATTACCATCACCACATACGCCAGGCACAGCACCACCAGGGTGGTCCAGGCGTAGGTCAGCACGGCCGCCCCTGCAAAGGCGAAACCGACCAGGAAATATTTCACGTTCTCGCGCGAGATCTTCAGCGCCTTGGGCGACCATGTCGGGATCCGGCTGATCATCAGCAGGCCGATCACCACCATGTGGAGCGAGATCAGCAGATCCGGGATCACCGGGCCATCGCCAAACGCGAAGGAGACAAACATCGGCAGCATCGCCAGCAGTGCCCCGGCGGGCGAGGGGATGCCGGTGAAATAGCCGCTGCGCGGGGCGGGCTCGTCCGATTTGGCGGAGACGTTGAAGCGTGCAAGGCGCACCACGCAGCAGACAGAGAACACCAGCACAGAGATCCAGCCGGCGCTGCGGGTGTCCTGCAGCGCCCAGAAATAGACCACCAGCGGCGCCGCCACGCCGAAGTTCAGAAAGTCGGCCAGCGAGTCCAGTTCGGCACCCATCTTGCTGTCGCTGCCGAGGGCGCGCGCCAGGCGGCCGTCGAGCCCGTCGAGGATCGCCGCCGCGAGGATCAGCAGCACCGCCAGCGTATAGCTGCCATGCACCCCGAAGCGGATTGCCGACAAGCCCGCACAGATCGCGCCGATGGTCATCATGTTCGGCAGGAGCTGGATCAGGGCGAACTCGGCCTTCTTCTTTTCCGGGGCTTCGTACATGGTTCTGGCGGGGTCCTTCCTGGCTGCTGCCATGACGTCTGCGGATGCGGCCTGCCGCTTGGCGGACAGGGCGCGGCGGCGGTATGCCTGTCCGGTTGCGCCTGCCGTTCCGGCAGGCTTTCGCCATCACACATAAAAGGTTTGTGCCCAAGCGCAAGGGGCATGCCGCCGCACAGCCGCAGCCGCAGCGGAGGAGCCGCACGTTCCCGGCGCGGCCGCGCGGGAGCGCAGCGCGCGTGCGCGCTGCGCGGCCCAACGGGGAAGGGCCGCTCAGCAGGGCGGCCCGGCGCGGGCAGGAGCACCCCGCCCGGCGAATGTCTCAGCCGACGATGTTGAAGCCGGGGCCGTAGGGGTACTTGGTGATGTTCTCGTTGCCGTCTTCCTGGATCACCAGGATATCGTGCTCCCGGTAGCCGCCCGCGCCCGGGTTGCCCTCCGCGATGGTCAGCATCGGCTCCATCGAGATCACCATGCCCGGCTCCAGCACCGTATCGATGTCCTCGCGCAGCTCCAGCCCGGCCTCGCGGCCGTAGTAGTGCGACAGCACCCCGAAGGAGTGGCCATAACCGAAGGTGCGGTATTGCAGCAGGTCCCGCTCTTCGAAGAAGGCGTTTATCTTGTGGGTGATCTCCGCACAGCTGGCCCCCGGCTGCAAGAGCGAGATGCCATATTCATGGGCCGCCACGTTGGCTTCCCAGATCGCCAGCGAGGCCGGGTCCGCCTCGCCCACGAACAGGGTCCGCTCCAGCGCGGTGTAATAGCCCGAGATCATCGGGAAGGTGTTGAGCGACAGGATGTCTCCGCGTTCAAGGCGGCGGCCGGTCACCGGGTTGTGGGCGCCATCGGTATTGATGCCGGACTGGAACCAGACCCAGGTGTCGCGGTATTCGGCATCCGGAAAGCGCTTTGCGATCTCCAGCTCCATCGCATCGCGCCCGGCCATCGCCACGTCGATCTCGCGGACGCCCTCCCTGATGGCGTCACGGATCGCGTAGCCGCCAACGTCGGCCACCGCGGCGCCCGCACGGATCAGCTCGATCTCGGCAGGCGACTTGTGCATCCGCTGGCGCATCGTCGGCTCATAAAGGTCGATGAGGCGGGAGGGCTTCAGGAAAGCCTCGAGCTTTGCCTTCTGCAGCAGGGTCAAGTGGTCGCTTTCATAGCCCACTGCTGCGCCCTCGCCCGTGACCGAGGCCACCGCGCGCCAGAAGTTGTCGCGCTGCCAGTCGGTGTAGGTGATGTTGTCGCAGAACGACCGCCGCCAGGGCTGGCCTGCGTCGATGCCGGCCGAGATGGTCACCGTCTCGGCCGCGGTCACCACCAGGCCGTAGGGGCGGCCAAAGGCGCAGTAGGTGAAGCCCGAGTAGTAGGAGATGTTGTGCATCGAGGTGAAGACCGCGGCCTCCGCGCCTTCGCGGGCCATGATCTCGCGCAGGTTGGCAATGCGCGCCTCATATTCGGCGACGGCAAATTGCAGCGGCGCCTTTTCGCCGTTGTGAAAGCGGTACATGTCAGGACGTGCAGTCATATCAGACCCTTCCTTCTTACAAGAAAGGTCCCGGCGTTCAGGACGGATTTTGGAATGTGGGGGCACCATGTATCCCATGCGGCGACGCCATCGCCTGGCCCTTGCGCGGAAGATGCGGCGGAAACGGGATTCTGGCAAGAAAAAAAGGAGCTGCCGGCAGGCTATCTCCCGCTCTGGGCCGCGGTGGACTTTGGGTGCGCGCTCCAGCGCCCTCCCGCGGGGAGGGACGGCCGCCGCCCGGCCTCCCGGCCGGACCGGAGATCAATTCACGATCAGCGCCACCAGATCGCTTTCCGGGTCGGCTAGCGGGTCGATGACGTTGAAATGGTGCTTGCCGAAGGCAATCACATGGGCGGCGTCCCAGGCCTCGACCAGCCAGATTGCCTGATCGAGGAAGGCCGGGCGCTCCTCGCCGCCGACCCAGACGGTGACCTCAGCCGGGTAGCGGCTGGTCATCTCTACCGGGCTTTCGGCTATCGCGGCCGCCGAGTCCATCTTGAACTTCTGGTTCATCGTAGTGCGCAGCAGCGGCCGCAGGTCCGCAAGCGGCGAGATCGGGATCACCGTCTTGATGCGCTCCCCCACCGAGGCAGGCACGAGCGCCGTGTCCAGCATCCTCGCCACCAGGTGGCCGCCAGCAGAATGGCCCGCGAGCGCGATCGGCCCCTCGACCTCTTCCGCGATCCGGGTCACGGCAGTGGTGATCTGCCGGGTGATGTCGGCGATCCGCACCTCGGGGCAGAGATCGTAGGACGGCATCGCAACCGCCCAGCCATGCGCCATCGCGCCCCGCGCCAGATGCGACCAGGAGCTCTTGTCGAACGCCAGCCAGTAGCCGCCGTGCACGAAGATGAACAGCCCTTTCGGCGCGCCCTCGGGCATGAACAGATCAAAGCGCTGCCGCGGGCTCTCGCCATAGGGAATGTCCAGCCGGGCGCGGTCATGCAGGCTGTTTCGGAAATCCTCGGCCGAGGCAGCCCAGCGCGGCGGGTACTTGTCGGCCCCTTGGATATAAGCGCCATTGGCGTAGGCGTCGTCCAGTTCCATGCCCGGTCTCCCCATTCATTCTGTTTTGCCGCTAGCAGACAGTGTCGCAGTGGCGATGTCAATTTTCTCCACCTCGGATTTGATCATATTCTGGACTCATGCTTCCTGCTGGACATATGCAAGGACAGCTGCTTTGCATTCATCCAGAACCGAGAGGGAGGCCCGCGATGCTTGACGATACCACAGACCTGAAATCGCTTCTGAAAGATCCCAGCCTGCTGGAGACGCGCGCCTACATCGGCGGCAAGTTCACCGAGGGGGACGGCACCTTCGATGTCACCAATCCGGCCCGCGGCGATGTGATCGCCAAAGTGGCTGACGTGAGCCGCGCGCAGGTGGCAGGCGCCATCGCCCAGGCAGAGGCGGCGCAGAAAGACTGGGCCAAGTGGACCGGCAAGGAACGCGCCCAAGTGCTGCGCAAGTGGTTCGACCTGATGATGGAGAACCAGGAGGACCTGGCGGTGATCCTCACCGCCGAGATGGGCAAGCCCTTGACGGAATCGCGCGGCGAGGTCGCCTATGGGGCCTCCTTCGTGGAGTTCTTCGCCGAGGAGGCCAAGCGCATCTATGGCGAGACCATTCCCGGCCATCAGCGCGACAAGCGCATCACCGTGATCAAGCAGCCGATCGGGGTTGCGGCCTCGATCACGCCGTGGAACTTCCCCAACGCGATGATCACCCGCAAGGCCGGCCCGGCCCTGGCGGCGGGCTGTTCCTTCGTCGCGCGCCCGGCGGCGGAGACGCCGCTCTCGGCTATCGTGCTGGCAGTGCTGGCGGAGCGCGCAGGGATCCCCGCGGGCGTGTTCAACGTGGTGCCGTCGTCGCGCTCGTCCGAGGTGGGCAAGGAATTTTGCGAGAACCCTGCGGTGCGCAAGCTCACTTTCACCGGCTCCACCGAGGTTGGCCGCATCTTGCTGAAGCAGGCCTCCGAGCAGGTGATGAAATGCTCGATGGAACTGGGCGGCAACGCGCCCTTCATCGTGTTCGACGACGCCGATCTGGATGCTGCGGTCGAAGGCGCGATCATGTGCAAGTTCCGCAACAACGGACAGACCTGCGTCTGCGCCAACCGGATCTACGTGCAGGCGGGCGTCTATGACGCCTTTGCGGAGAAGCTGAAGGCAGCGCTTGAGAAGATGAAGGTGGGCGACGGGCTGGACGAAGGCACCGATTTCGGGCCGCTGATCACCAAGGACGCGGTGGAGAAGGTCGAAGAGCACATCGCAGACGCCAAGTCCAAGGGCGGCAGCGTGATCCTCGGCGGCAACCCGTCCGAGCTTGGCGGCACCTTCTTCCAGCCCACAGTGGTCATCGGCGCGACGCAGGAGATGGCCTTTGCAACCGAGGAAACCTTCGGCCCGCTTGCGCCGCTGTTCAAGTTCGAGGACGAGGACGAGGTGATCGCGATGGCGAATGACACCATCTTCGGGCTTGCCTCCTACTTCTACGCCAAGGACCTGAGCCGGGTCTACAAAGTGGCCGAAGCACTGGAATACGGGATCGTCGGAGTGAACACCGGCATTATCTCCACCGAGGTGGCACCCTTCGGCGGCGTCAAGCAGTCGGGCCTCGGCCGGGAAGGCAGCCACCACGGCATCGAGGACTATCTGGAGATGAAGTACATCTGCATGGCCGTCTGATCCGCACGCGATAGAGGCACAAAGGGCCGCGGTTCCGTACCGCGGCTTTTTTCGTTCGATCGATGCGAGAGCAATGCTGGCCGCCGCTGCCAAGAGCCGCGCATCTCCGGCGCGCGCGGTGGCGATCCGGGCAGGCATGGTTGGCAGTTTATGTCTGCGACAGTCCGTACAACTTCTCGAGGGACCGCCTAGCCGAAACCAAATCGCCGCCGCGTTGGGGCGCGCCGGCGATGCGCGGCGGCCTGCGGCCTTGTTCCGCGCTGGGAGCAATAACCGGCCTTTACCACAGGAAAGACCGGTGCCTCCGGCGGGGGTATTTTGGGTCAGAAAGTGGCTGGTGCCGGTTTTGCCCGCGCTGGGGGAGATGTGCCGCATTGAAAGCACGAAGCCCCCCGGCGGTACCGGGGGGGGGCTGTTTCACGCGAAACACTTGGTGGCGAAGCTGCCGGATCAGTTGACCGGCTTGGCTTCCAGTTCCTTGTGCTTTGGCTGGGCCGAGGCGATCTCGATCCGGCGCGGCTTCAGCGCTTCGGGCACTTCGCGCTTCAGGTCGATGTGCAGCATGCCGTTTTCGTGGCTGGCGCCGGTCACGCGGACGTGGTCGGCCAGGGTAAAGCGGCGCTCGAACGCCCGGGTGGCGATGCCGCGGTGCAGATAGGTGCGCTCTTCTTCCTCAGAGGCCTTCTTGGCGGCGACAATCAGCGCGTTTTCGCGGACCTCGACGCTCAGGTCGGATTCGTCGAAGCCGGCCACGGCAATCGAAATGCGGTAGCTGTCGGCGTCAGTCTTCTCGATGTTGTAGGGGGGGTAGCTGGACTGCGCGACATCAGCGCTCAGCGCCCGGTCCATCAGGTCGGCAATCTGGTCAAAGCCGATGGTTGCACGGTGCAGCGGTGCAAAATCAAACGTACGCATGTTTCATCCTCATTCATGAGCGATTTGCGGTGGTGCCTTCCCGTCCGGGACAGGCGTGGAAATTCCCGGGCCCCTGTCAGAGGCGGCCCGGACCCCGCAGAGATAGGCGCTGAGACAGGCGGTTCAAGAGGTCTCAGCCGCCGGGACGGAGGAATTTGGCACCGCTGCTGCCGCGCCCCTCACCCACCCTCACGCGGCCCACGCCGGGCGGCAGGCGGCCGCCGGTCTGCACCCCGGTGAGCTGCGCCTGCAGAAGCGCCAGATCCTCCGCCAGCGAGGCCCCGAGGGAGACCCGCTGGCCATCAGCCTCGGCCTTGGCGGAAACCACCGAGACAATCCGCGGTGTGCCGCCCTCGAAGGAGAAGACCGGCGCGCCGGAGGAGCCGAAATCGACGTCGCAGGACATCACCAGAACCCCCTGCTGGCGGGCCACCACGTTGCAAACCTCCTGCAGCGAGGGTGCTTCCGAACGGTCGTGCGCGTAGGAGACCACTCCGATGCGGGCGCCCTTGCGGGGCCGGGTGTCAGTCGCGAACGGAACCACAGTGGTGTTCCGGATCGGCCGCTGCAGCTGCAGCAGAGCGATATCGTTGCGCACCCGGTCGGTCGAGATCTCGCCGCCGAAAGCGTAAGACGGATGCACCACGGCCCGGCGCACACTGCGGTAGGCGGAGGCGCGGCCGTTGCGCCAGCCCGCGAGGAACTCGATGGTTTGCGGCTCGATCGGGGCGCCGCTGCGGCTGTCGAACAGGCAATGCGCGGCAGTCAGCACCAGGTCGGGCGCTATCAGCGCGCCAGTGCAATAGCCCGTGCCGTTGACGTCGAGCCGCCCCACGGCCTCCCACTGGCGGCCAGCGTCGGTGGTATCGAGCCGTTGCAGACGGCTGTCCTGCGCGGCGGCGGCAAACGGCAGCAGCGCTGCCAGGAGCGCCGAGACCAGCGCCGGTTTCCAATGCCTCAACTGCCTCTCCTCTTTTCCGCCCGGCGTGCTTGTCGTTGCGGGAGATTACTGCGCACGTCCGGCAAAAATACGGCAAGCGGCGGGCAGATACAGCCCCGCAAAATCATTTTGCGGGGCTGGGTGCGGAATAAGTTGCGCGGTGGCTGAGACAGGGCTCAGCGCAGGCGCGGCACCGCTGGTTCCCGGACGGGGTCTGCGCTCAGTGCCGGGGGTTTGGGGCCGCCGGTCGCCCAGTCGAGAAGTTCCACCGTATGCACGATGGGCAGCGCGGTGCCGGAACCGATCTGCATCATGCAGCCGATATTTCCGGCCGCGATAAGGTCGGGCTGTTTTGCTTCCAGCGTTTTCACCTTGCGCGCCTTCAGCTCGGCGGAGATTTCCGGCTGTAAAAGGTTGTAGGTGCCCGCCGAGCCGCAGCAGAGGTGGCTGTCGGCGGGCTCCACCACGGTGAAGCCTGCGCGTTTCAGGAGCGTCTTGGGGTGGGTCTTGATCTGCTGGCCGTGCTGCAGCGAGCAGGCCGCGTGATAGGCGACGGTGAGTTCCTTGTCCGCGCCCTCGGGCAGGTCCAGCTGCATCAGCAGTTCGGAGACATCCATGGCAATGCCAGAGACCCGTGCAGCATCTTCCGCCAGCGGTTCGTTGCGGAACATGTGGCCGTAGTCCTTCACCGTGGTGCCGCAGCCCGAGGTGTTGATGACGATGGCGTCTAGCCCCTGCCCGTCCATCTCCGCCGCCCAGGCGCGGATGTTCTTTGCCGCGGCGGCGTGGCTTTCCTCCTCGCGCCCCATGTGGTGGGTGAGCGCGCCGCAGCAGCCCGCGCCCCTAGCCACCACCACCTCGCAGCCGAGCCGGGTCAGGAGGCGGATGGTGGCGTCGTTGATGTCGGTGTTGAGCGCCTTCTGCGCGCAGCCGGTCATCAGCGCCACGCGTTTTCTGCGCGGCGCCTCCGGCGCGAAGCTCTGCGGGTCGTCGTTGCGGCTGACGGGCGGGATGTGGCGCGGCGCCATGTCGAGCATTGCGCGCAGCCGCGCATCCGGCATCAGCCCCTTGAAGGGTTTGACCAGCCGCGCGCCGAACAGCGCCAGGCGGAAGCGGCCCGGGTAGGGCAGGATGCGCGACAAGAGCCAGCGCAGGGCGCGGTCGCTCCACGGCCGGTCGTAGTGCTTTTCAATATAGGCACGGGCCTGGTCGACCAGATGCATATAGTGGACGCCCGAGGGGCAGGTGGTCATGCAGGCGAGGCAGCTGAGGCATCGGTCGATGTGCTTCACGGTCTTCTCGTCCGGCACGCGCTCATTCTCGAGCATGTCTTTGATCAGGTAGATGCGCCCCCGCGGGCTGTCGAGTTCGTCGCCGAGCACCTGGTAGGTCGGGCAGGTGGCGGTGCAGAAACCGCAGTGGACGCAGGACCTCAGGATCTCGTTGGCGCGCCGGATGCCCGGGTCCTTGAGCTGTTCTTCGGTGAAATTGGTCTGCATGTGCTACCCCATCAGGCCCAGGTTGAGGATGCTTCTCGGGTCGAACTGGCGGCGCAGCCCTTCCGAGAGCGCGGCAAGCGGCCCTGGCTGCGGCTGGAACACACCCAGCTGCTGACGGGTCGCGCGGGAGGCGCGCACCAGCGTCGCATGGCCCGGCACGGTGAGGCGCGGGCGCAGATCGGTGCCTTCGGGAACCAGCGCCCAAATCAGCCCGCCGCCCCAGTCGAACTGCAGCGCCTCCGCTTCCAGCGGCGGGGCAAGCTCCACCGCGTCGCTGGGCTTCACCGAGATGCGCCAGACATCGCCCGGCCGGCCATGAAAGGCCTCCACATCCCTGATGCCGCGCCAGAGGGCGCGGCTGTCCTCGCCCTCCACGATCTCCGCCTCGCCGAAGGGCGCAAGCAACGCCGCAAGCTTGCCGCTGCGTTCGGCGACCGAGGCGGCAAAGCCTTCGAGCCGCAGGTACACCTGGAAGCTTTCGGCGTCATAGGCGGCACCGCTCACGTCATAAGGCGCGCCAAGGGCAGCCGACATCGCCTCCACCGCGGCTTCCAGTCCGAGGTTCGGCAGGCGCAGGGTGGCAGAGGCCTCGGCCCGCGGCAGCACCTTCAGCGCCACCTCGCTCAATACGCCAAGCGTGCCATGGGCGCCGCACATCAGCTTCACCAGGTCATAGCCGGTCACGTTCTTCATAACCCGGCCGCCGTTGCGCAGAATCTGGCCGGAGCCGTCTACGAAGCGCACCCCAAGCAGGTAGTCCCGCGCCGCGCCCGCCTGGATGCGCCGGGGGCCGGAGACGTTGGCGGCGAAAACTCCGCCGATGGTCGGCTCGCCCGCGCCGCCCAGAAGCCCGCGGTGATCCATCGGCTCGAACGCCAGGCGCTGGTTTTGCTCCTCCAGCAGCGCCTCCACTTCCGCCACCGGGGTGCCCGCCTGCACCACCAGCGTCAGCGCGCCGGGCTCATAAAGCGTCACGCCCGAAAGCCCGCGGGTGCTCAGCACCGTGCCCTCCACGTCCAGCCCGCGGCTGCCACCGCCCTGGATGCACAAGGGCCCTTTCGCCGCGGCGATCCCCTCGGCCAGCGCGGCCTCGCTATCAGGTGTCATCATTTCATCTTTCCCGAAATACTCTGGGGGTATGGGGGCAAAGCCCCCATGGGATTAGGGCCGCTCACTGCGCTGCCAGCGCCACGCTCCGGCGCTCCTCGGTGACCGAGAGCGGGAACACCTTGGCCGGGTTCAGCAGCCACTTAGGATCGAACACGTCCTTGACCCGCAGCTGCGCCTCCAGGTCCGCGGCCCCGTACTGCTCCAGCATCAGGTCGCGCTTCTCGATCCCCACCCCGTGCTCGCCGGTAAGGCAGCCGCCCGCCTCGACGCAGAGCTTGAGGATCGCGGCGCCGAATTCCTCGCAGGTTTCCAGGTCGCCGGGCTTGTTGGCGTCGAACAGGATCAGCGGGTGCATATTGCCGTCGCCCGCGTGGAACACATTGGCGACCTGCAGGCCGAACTCCTTGCTCATCTCGCCGATGCGGCGCAGCACGAAGGGCAGTTCGGAGACCGGGATAGTGCCGTCGAGGCACATATAGTCGTTGATCTGCCCCATGGCGCCGAAGGCGGATTTGCGGCCGAGCCAGATCCGCGCGGCCTCATCGGCGTCGGCGGCTTCGCGCAGCTCCAGCGGGTTGTGGGCGCGGGCGATCTCAGTGATCAGGCCGAGCTGGTGGGCGATCTCCGCCTCGCTGCCCTCGACCTCGATGATCAGCAGCGCCTCGCAGAGCGGGTAGCCTGCCTTGGCGAACGCTTCGCAGGCCTCGATGCAAGGGCGGTCCATGTACTCGATCGCCACCGGCAGCACGCCCGCCTTGATGATGTCCGACACGCAGGCGCCCGCGGCCTCGGCGCTGTCAAACGCGGCGAGTACCGGGCGTGCGCCCTCGGGCTGGCGAAGGATGCGCAGGGTTGCCTCGGTGACCACTCCAAGCTGGCCCTCGCTGCCGCAGATCACGCCGAGAAGGTCGAGCCCGCCCGCATCCAGATGCGCACCGCCGATCTCCACCACGGTGCCGTCCATCATCACCATGGTGACTCCAAGGAGGTTGTTGGTGGTGACGCCGTATTTCAGGCAATGCGCCCCGCCCGAGTTCATCGCGATATTGCCCGCGATGGCGCAGGCGAGCTGCGAGGAGGGGTCGGGGGCGTAGAAGAAGCCTTCCTCCGCCACGGCGCCGGTGACGGAGAGGTTGGTGCGCCCTGCCTGCACCCGGATCACGCGGTTCGGATAATCGGTCTCCAGCACCTCGTTCATCCGGGCGACGCCCAGCAGCACGCAATCGGCGGTGGGCAGCGCACCGCCCGCCAGAGAGGTTCCTGCCCCGCGCGGCACTACCGGCACGCCTTCCTCGTGGCAGATCCGCAGCACATCGGCTACTTCGCGGGTACTGCGCGGCAGAACTACCAGCATCGGCGGGCAGCGGTAGGCGGTGAGCGCGTCGCATTCGTAGGCGCGGGTTTCCGCCTCCTCGGTGATCAGCGCGTCGGCGGGCAGCACCTTGGCAAGCCGCGCGGCAAGGCTGGGCTTGCGGGCGAGAATGGCGGGCGCGGGGGCTGGCATCTGCATGGGGACCTCCAATCTGGTAAAATAATATTACCAATTTCACCTGTCTGGCAAGGCACAGATTGCCGCGCTAGGGTGGCGCCATGCTGTGGACCGAACGCCTTGCCCTGTTTTCACCCCTTGATGCCGCTGCGCTGGCGCTGCTCATGGGCGGCTGGATGTGGATCGGCTGGCGCATCGAGCACCCGCCGCGCGGGCGGCCTTCGGTGTCCTGGCTGATGGCGGATTTCCGGCGCGATTGGATGCGGCGCATGGTGGAGCGCGACCCGCGCATCTTCGACGCGCAGCTGGTGGGCAACCTGCGCCAGGGGACGGCCTTCTTCGCCTCGGCCGCGATGATCGCGATCGGCGGCGGGCTGGCGCTGATCGGCAATACCGATCCGCTCGCAGGGGTGGCGGAGGATCTGACCCAGAATACGGTGCCCGCCTTCGTGCTGGAGGTGAAGCTGCTGCTGGTGATGCTGCTCCTGAGCAATTCCTTCCTGAAATACGTCTGGTCGCACCGGCTGTTCGGCTATTGCTCGGTGCTGATGGCGGCGGTGCCCAATGACCGCACCCACGCGCTCGCCTATGAGCGTGCGGAACAGGCGGCGGAGATCAGCATCACCGCGGCGCGCAGCTTCAACCGCGGCATGCGGTCGACCTACTTCGCGCTGGCGGCGGTGGCCTGGCTGGCGGGGCCGGTGGCGCTAATCGCGGCGGCTGCAATCACTTTAGCGGTGCTCTACCGGCGCGAGTTCGCCTCGCAGTCGCGCAGGATTCTGATGCGGGTGCCGCCGGAAAGCTGCGGTGAGGCAGCGGCAAAACCCGCCGCTTCTTCTGGCTGAGAATATCCCCGCTGGAGGCCTGCGCCGCAGGCGCAGCTCCCCGCGGGCTCACTCACGGTGGTAGGGGCTTCCGGCGAGGATGGTTGCCGCGCGGTAGACCTGTTCCGCCAGCATCAGCCGCACAAGCATGTGCGGCCAGACCATCTTGCCGAAGGAGAGCGAGAAATCGGCCTCGGCCCTCAGGACCGGGTCGATGCCGTCGGCGCCGCCAATGATCAGCGCCAGATCCTGGCGGCCGGTGTCGCGCCAGCCTGCGAGCTTTTCCGCGAAAGAGGGGGAGGAGATCACCTTGCCGCGCTCGTCCAGGGTGCAGATCACAGCGCCCTTGGGCAGCGCCTTGCGCAGGAGCGCCGCCTCGGCCGCCATCCCTGCGTTCTTCTTGTCCTCAACCTCGACCACCCGCGCAGGCCCCAGGCCAAGCGCGCGGCCGGTGCGGTCGAAGCGGGTGAGGTAGTCGTCGATCAGCGTTTTTTCCGGGCCGGCGCGCAAGCGGCCGACCGCGCAGATATGCAGGCGCATGGCAGTTCCAAGGCTGGCGGGCCCGCGCCTCGGCACGGGCCGGGACGAAGTCCGGGACATCCGGCCCGGAAACGGGCCTGGATGCAGGCCGGTGTCATCCCGGCCGGGGGCTCAGCCCTCGGCCGGAGCGGCGGCGGCGCCTGCAGGCATCCACATCTTCTCGAGCTGGTAGAACTCGCGCACTTCCGGGCGGAAGATATGGACAACAACGTCACCGGTATCGATCAGCACCCAATCGCCGGTGTCCTTGCCCTCGACCTTGCTGACGAGCCCGTACTCCTGCTTGAGCCGGTCGGTCAGCTTCTCGGCCATTGCCGCGACCTGGCGGGTGGAGCGGCCGGAGGCCAGCACCATATAGTCACCGATCGAGGTCTTGCCGCGCAGGTCAATCTGCACGACATCTTCGGCCTTGTCATCGCTGAGAGAGGAGAGGATACGCTCCAGCAGCTGCTCGCTGGAGGGCTGGCTGCGGGCGGCCATCACGGCTGCCCCGCTGACAGCGGCATTTGCCGCGTGAGGTTCGAATGACAGGACATTGTCCTCCTTGCTGCGCGCCGTCCGTCCCCCGGCGCTGGGGTCGATTTTAATGTAGCAAGCACGGGGTGGATTTTCAATGAACGCCGCGCCGCTGCAAGCCCGCGCCCTTACACTTCCTGCTGCGCAGGCGCAACCCGCGCCGGTTTCGGATCCGTGAGATTGCGCACCTCGCGCTGCGGGAAGGGGATGGAAATGCCCTCAGCCTGAAAAGCGTCCCAGAGCGCCAGGTAGACGTTGCCGCGGATGTTGGTGAGCCCGCCGGTGGGGTCGCTGATCCAGAACCGCAGCACATAGTCGACGCTGCTGTCGCCAAAGCCGGTGATATGGCAGACCGGGTCGCGCCCCGGTCCGGCCAGCACCCGGCTTGAGGTCTTCGCCGCGTCGATGGCCACCTCGCGCACCCGGTGGGGATCGTCGCCGTAGCTGGTGCCGAACTTGAGGTCGAGCCGCACGTAGCGGTCGGAATGCGACCAGTTCACCACCTCGCTGGTGATGAAATCCTCGTTCGGAATCAGGTATTCCCGCCCGTCGCGGGTGACCACCGAAACATAGCGCGCGCCAAGCGCGTTGATCCAGCCGAAGGTCTCTCCCAGCGAGATCACGTCGCCCGGTTTGATCGAGCGGTCCATCAGGATGATGATGCCGGACACCAGGTTGGAGACCACCTTCTGCAAGCCAAAACCGATGCCCACACCGATGGCACCGGAGAGCACCGCCAGCCCGGTGAGGTCAAAGCCGATAGTGCGGATGGTGATCACCACCGCAAGGCTGTAGAACAGCACCTGCACCGCCTTGCCCAGCAGCACTTGCATCGAGGGCGAGATATCCTCGTTGCGGCGCAGGCCGCCGGCGGCGGTGTTGGAGCCGAGCCGGGCCAGCGTCAGGAGTGCGGCCGCCAGCACCAGCGCCTTCAGCACCATCAGAACCGACAGATGCACCTCGCCGATGTCGAGCGCAACGCTGTCGAGTATGCGCGCCGCGTCATCGTCGAGGCTGAGCGCAACCAGCGTCGCGTAGATCCACATCGCCCAGGTGAAGAGTTTGCGCAGCGTCGGATTCTGCACCAGCCGGGCGAGGAAGGCGATCACCAGCCAGGCCGTCGCTAGGGTCGCCGCCACTCCGATCAGGTAGCTGCGCGAGGGCCACGTGACCTCGCGCATGATCAGGAAGGTGGCCCAGCAAAGGATCACGAAAATGACCAGCCGCAGACGCCGCAGCATCTGCACCACCAGCCGCAGACGCCACTTCGGCCAGCCCTCGCGCGAGCGGGCCCAGCGGTCCAGCGGCGGTTCGGCTGCGAATTTCAGCGCCCAGGCCGCGGCCACCAGCCCCAGCACGATCAGCAGCTGATAGAGCCGCCAGCCCGGCATCAGGTAGATGGTGGCAAGGTTGGATGCCCAGGCCAGCGCGCCCTCCAGACTGCTCTGCAGGGAGCCGGGCAAGACGCCATCCGGCAGGATTTCACTGTCCATTCAAGACCCTCCTGCTGGCAGGATGCGCCGGGCGCCGTCTGCGGGCAAGGGGCGGTCTCGGCCGGCACCCTGCAGTGCGACAACGAATCTTGATTGCCGGCCCCGGCGGATGTATCCCACCCGCATGACCCCCGTATTGGCCCAGAAAATCGAACTGCAAGACCGCACCCGCCTGCGCGAGCGGTTCTTTGGCGCCGCCCGCACGGTGCTGGCCCGCCTATAAGGCGGATGCCCAGCCATTTGCCAGCATACCCCAATACATCACGGGAGAGGACCAATGTCCCCCAAAACACTCTACGACAAGATCTGGGATGCGCATGTCGCGCATGAAGCAGAGGACGGCACCTGCCTGCTCTACATCGACCGCCACCTGGTCCACGAGGTGACCAGCCCGCAGGCCTTCGAAGGCCTGCGCATGGCCGGCCGCACGGTGCACGCGCCGGACAAGACCATCGCGGTGCCGGACCACAACGTGCCCACCACGCTGGACCGCGCCAAGGGCATCGAGAACGAGGAAAGCCGCATTCAGGTTGAGGCGCTGGACAAGAACGCCAAGGAATTCGGCGTGCATTATTACCCGGTGGATGACATCCGCCAGGGCATCGTGCACATCGTCGGCCCCGAACAGGGCTGGACCCTGCCCGGCATGACCGTGGTCTGCGGCGACAGCCACACCGCCACCCACGGCGCCTTCGGCGCGCTGGCGCATGGCATCGGCACCTCGGAAGTGGAGCACGTTCTGGCGACCCAGACGCTGATCCAGAAGAAGTCCAAGAACATGAAGGTGGAGATCACCGGCCAGCTGAAGCCGGGCGTGACCGCCAAGGACATCACCCTGGCTGTGATCGGCAAAACCGGCACCGCCGGCGGCACCGGTTACGTGATCGAATACTGCGGCGAGGCGATCCGCTCGCTCAGCATGGAAGGCCGCATGACGGTCTGCAACATGGCGATCGAAGGCGGCGCCCGCGCAGGTCTGATCGCGCCGGACGAAACCACTTTCGAATACGTCAAGGGCCGCCCGCATGCGCCGAAGGGCGCGCAGTGGGAAGCCGCGCTGAGCTGGTGGAAGACGCTTTACACCGATGAGGGCGCGCATTTCGACAAGGTGATCACCATCGCCGCCGAGGAGATCGAGCCGGTGGTGACCTGGGGCACCTCGCCCGAGGACGTGCTGCCGATCACCGGCACCGTGCCCTTCCCCGAGGATTTCTCAGGCGGCAAGGTGGAAGCAGCCAAGCGCGCCATCGAATACATGGGGCTGACCCCGGGCCAGAAGCTCACCGATATCGAGATCGACACGGTCTTCATCGGCTCCTGCACCAACGGCCGGATCGAAGACCTGCGCGCCGTCGCCGACGTGGTGAAGGGCAAGAAGATCAAGGAAGGCCTGCGCGCGATGATCGTGCCGGGCTCGGGCCTCGTGCGCGCCCAGGCCGAGGAGGAGGGGCTGGCCGAGATCTTCCAGGAAGCCGGTTTCGAGTGGCGCCTTGCGGGGTGCTCGATGTGCCTGGCGATGAACCCCGACCAGCTGGCGCCGGGCGAGCGCTGTGCGGCTACCTCGAACCGCAACTTCGAGGGCCGGCAGGGCTATAAGGGCCGCACCCATCTGGTAAGCCCGGCCATGGCCGCCGCCGCAGCGCTGACGGGAAGGCTCACGGATGTGCGCGAGCTGATCTAAGCCGAGGGGGCCCCCATGCCGTCCAGCCCTTCCCTTCCCGCGGTGGCAAGCCTGTGGATCGGCGACCGCCTCAGCTGGCTGCACGAACTGTCTCTGGCCAGTTTCGTGCAGCGCGGCCACGAGGTGGTGCTGTTCCATACGCAGCCCGCCCCGCCGCCGGTGCCGGCAAGTGTCCGCACCTGCCCGGCGGCGGAGATCTGGGACCCTGCCGCGGCAGGGCACGGGGAAGCGCCAGCCTCGATGCTGTCCGATCTGTTCCGGCTTTACCTGCTGAAGCAGACAGACATGATCTGGATCGACACCGACGTGCTCTGCTACCGGCCGCTGCCGGAAGCGGAGTATCACGTTGGCTATGAACCAACGCGGTCGGTCAACGGCGCGGTGCTGCGGCTGCCGAAGCGCTCGGCCGCTCTGAACCAGTTGCTGGACTGGTTCGAGGACCCCGAGTGGGTCCCCTCCTGGCTTGGCCCGAAGGTCCGGAAAGAGGTGCGCAGGGCCGCGCCCGGTCAGCGGCTGTTGAAGGCCTTCGAGTTGAAGCGCCCGTCGCTTGGCCCGCGGGCGCTGGAGCACACGCTTAAGATGACCGGTGAGGCGGAGCACCTGTGCAAGCCGGATGTCTTCTACCCGCTGCGCGGCGTGCTGACCGACGTGCTCTTCAGCGGCCACTGCCGGGAAGACGGCTGGATCACGGAAAACACGCTGGCCATTCACCTCTATGCCTCGATGGTGCGGCGCTACCACCAGTCGCACCGGCCCGAACACAACAGCTTCATCGCCCGCTTCGCGGAGGAGATCGGATTTGATCTGAGCGGCCTGAAGCACCAGAAACAAGGAAACGAGTAATGGAAAAGTTCACCAAACTGCAGGGCATCGCAGCCCCGATGCCGCTCGTAAACATCGACACCGACATGATCATCCCCAAGGTGTTCCTGAAGTCCATTCAGCGCACCGGCTTTGGCGTCAACCTGTTCGACGAGATGCGCTATAACCGCGACGGCTCCGAAATTCCCGAGTTCGTGCTCAACAAACCGCAGTACCGCAACGCCGAGATCCTGGTGGCGGGCGACAACTTCGGCTGCGGTTCTTCGCGCGAGCATGCGCCCTGGGCGATCAAGGACTTCGGGATCAAATGCGTGATCTCCACCTCCTTTGCAGACATCTTCTTCAACAACTGCTTCAAGAACGGCATCCTGCCGATCGTGCTGCCGCAGGAGCAGGTCGACATCCTGATGGCCGACGCGGAAAAAGGGGCCAACGCGCGCATGACCGTGGACCTGGAAGCGCAGGAGATCACTACATCGGATGGCATCGCGATTCCGTTCGAGGTCGACGCCTTCAAGAAGCACTGCCTGCTGAACGGGCTCGATGACATCGGGCTGACGCTGGAGAAGGCGCCCGCAATCAAGTCTTACGAGGATAAGCTCGCGCAGGAACGCCCCTGGGTCTGACACCGGGTGCGGAACAACCGGAACGAGCCGTCCCTCCCGGGGCGGCTCTTTTGCGTGGCGGCGGGAGGGCAAGGGGAGCGCTGCCAGATTCCTGCCACAATTGCACTTTCCGCGGCGCGCCTTGCGCCATAGCTTCACGTCCCCCCTACATCTAGTGGCGCTTGCGCGGCGCTGATGCAATCGCGCACCACTCCTGCCACCTTCCCCCCGCTGCACCCCCTTCGGCGGCTTGAGCAGGATGCCGCCAACCGGCAAGAATAGGGCAAAAATGAGGCAGCGCCTCCCGGATCCTGCGGGCGGCACATCCGGCAGCGGAGCAGGCACAAGCCGGCCCGGCGCGGTTCGAGGGGACAGATTGACGTGATCGCACGTATTACAGGCGCGGCCTTGCGCGGCTTGCTGGTGGCCCTGATGCTGGCCGCGCCGGCACTTCTGCTGCCCGCGGGCGCTACCGCCTCGCCCGAGATCGTGGTCTTCATCGCGCTCCTGGCCGGGACGCTGACCTTCGCCGAATATTTCCCGCGGTTCCCCAGCGTCGTGGAATTCCGCGAGGCGCCGCCGTTCAACCGGATGCGCTTTGCCGCCTGCGCGGTGACCCTGGGGCTGTTGAGCCTGCTGGCGGCGCATCCGCTGGCGCCGACGGGCCTGACCGCGCTGGTACAGCAATTGGCTGCGCGGCTGGGAGCGGCGATGAATTTCGCCTATTCGCCGGTGCAGCTCGCGACGCTGATGATGCCGCCGCAAGCGGCGGCTGAGACGGTGCTGGCGGTGCGCAATGCTTCGGGGCTTGCTTCAATGGTGGCCATCGCCGCCATTGCGCTGTTTGCGCTGGTGATCCGCATCGGCCAGTGGCCAGTCGGCCAGGGCGCCTTCAACGTCTGGGTGAACCTGCCGCTGTTTGACCCGACCACCGGCGCGGATGTGGTGCAGCGCCTGCAGCGGGACGGGCGGATCAACGTGATCGCCGGCATCCTTTTGCCCTTCGCGGTTCCTGCGGCGGTGACGCTGTCGGCGGGGTTTGTGGACCCTGCCCTGCTGGCGGCGCCGCATGTGCTGGTCTGGAGCGTCACCGCCTGGGCGCTGGTGCCCGCCTCGATGATCATGCGCGGCATGGCGATGCTGCGGATTGCGGCGCTGATCGCCCAGCAGCGCCGGGCCGCGCACCGCGCCGCCGAAGCCTTGCAGACCGCATGAGGCGGCTGGCGGCGCGGCTCCTGCTGATTGCCGCCGCGGCTCTTGCCGGCGCGCCGGGCTGGGCGGAAACACTGCGGATTGCCACTTTCAACGCCGAACTTTCCCGCCGCGGCCCCGGGCTGATGCTGC
This sequence comes from Cribrihabitans neustonicus, assembly GCF_048820895.1. Classification (NCBI taxonomy): domain Bacteria; kingdom Pseudomonadati; phylum Pseudomonadota; class Alphaproteobacteria; order Rhodobacterales; family Paracoccaceae; genus Cribrihabitans; species Cribrihabitans neustonicus. The sequence goes on along the minus strand of NZ_JBMERQ010000002.1, from coordinate 583,592 downwards.
GCGACATCCTGCGCGGCGAGGATGCGCAAGTGGCGGCAGTGGTGGCGATCATTGCCGAAGCCCGGCCGGATGTGCTGGTACTGCAGGGCATCGACTGGGATGCCGAGGGCCGCACGCTGGCGGCCCTGCAGCAGCGGCTGGCGGAGGCGGGCGCCGTCTATCCGCACCGTTTCCTGCGCCAGCCCAACGCCGGGCTGCCGGTGGAGCCGCCGCTGGACATGGATGGCGACGGCCGGATCGGCGATGCAGGCGATGCGCAGGGCTATGGGCGCTTCCGCGGCGATGGCGGGCTTGCGGTGCTGTCGCGCCTGCCCCTCCTGGAGACGGAAGCGCGCGATTTCTCTGCCTTGTTGTGGCGCGATCTGCCCGGGGCGGATCTGCCGCGGCACGACGACGGCCGTCCCTACCCGTCAGCCGAGGCGCAGGTGGTGCAGCGGCTGTCGTCGGTGGCGCATTGGCTGGTGCCGGTGGAGCTGCCGCGGGGCGGGTGGCTCGACGTGCTGGCCTTCCAGGCCGGAACGCCGCTGTTTGACGGGCCGGAGGACCGCAATGGCCGCCGCAACGCGGATGAGATCCGGCTTTGGCAGCACCTGCTGGATGGCGCACTGGGGCCTTCGCCCGAGGCGCCCTTCGTGATCGCGGGCGGCGCCAATCTGGACCCGGAGCACGGTGCCGGCCGCCGCGAGGCCATCCGCGCGCTCCTGGCCGACCCGCGTTTGCAGGATCCGCGGCCGGAAAGCCCGAAGGCAGGTACCGCCACCGTCGAGTGGCAGAACGCCGGCCGGATGCGGGTCGACTATGTGCTGCCTTCCGCCGGCATTACAATTTCCGGGTCCGGGGTGATCTGGCCGCAAACTCCCGACGATCCGGCCGCCATGGCAAGCCGCCACCGGCTGGTCTGGGTCGACCTCGCCCTGCCCTGAACCGCCCTGCCCGCCCCTGCGGCAAGTGCGTCCGCAGGCCGTTGTTGACCCTGCCCGCCTCTGCCGCTAGGCCCTTTGCCAGCGATTTCAAGGAGGACGCGCATGCCCAACCCATCGATTCTGATTCTGCCCGGAGACGGGATTGGCCCCGAGGTGATGGCCGAGGTGCGCAAGATCATTTCCTGGTTCGGCGACAAGCGCGGCCTGCAGTTCGATGTGAGCGAGGACCTGGTCGGCGGCGCGGCCTACGACAAACACGGCAAGCCGCTTGCCGATGAGACCATGGCCAAGGCGCAGGAAGTGGACGCGGTGCTGCTTGGCGCCGTGGGCGGGCCGAAATACGACGGCCTGGACTTTTCGGTGAAGCCCGAGCGCGGCCTTCTGCGCCTGCGCAAGGAAATGGATCTCTACTCCAACCTGCGCCCGGCGCAGTGCTTTGATGCGCTTGCCGATTTCTCCTCGCTCAAGAAAGACATCGTCGCGGGCCTCGACATCATGATCGTCCGCGAGCTGACCTCCGGCGTCTACTTCGGCGAGCCGCGCGGCATCTTCGAGGAAGGCAACGAACGCGTCGGCATTAACACCCAGCGCTATACCGAGAGCGAGATCGAGCGCGCCGCGCGGTCGGCCTTCGAGCTGGCAATGCGCCGCAACAAGAAGCTCTGCTCGATGGAGAAGGCCAACGTGATGGAATCCGGCATCCTGTGGCGCGAGGTGGTGACCCGCGTCGGCCAGGAATACCCGGAGGTCGAGCTGTCGCACATGTACGCCGACAACGGCGCAATGCAGCTGGTCCGCGCGCCCAAGCAGTTCGACGTGATCCTGACCGACAACCTGTTTGGCGACATCCTGTCCGACTGCGCCGCGATGCTGACCGGCTCGCTCGGCATGCTGCCCTCCGCCTCGCTCGGCGCGCCGATGGCGAATGGCCGCCCGAAGGCACTGTATGAACCCGTGCACGGCTCGGCGCCCGATATCGCGGGTGAGGGCAAAGCCAACCCGATTGCCTGCATCCTGAGCTTTGCCATGGCGCTGCGCTATAGCTTCGATCAGGGCGAGGAAGCTGCCCGCCTGGAAGCCGCGGTCGAGAAGGTGCTGGCCGACGGCGTGCGCACCGCTGACCTGCTGGGCGAAGAGGGCGTGGAGCCGGTCTCGACCAGCCAGATGGGCGATGCCATCGTCGCGGCGCTGGACGCGAGCCTCTGATCTGCGCCTGGTGAATTGAACGGGGCCGGAAGGATGATCTTCCGGCCCCTTTTTTGTGCGGTGCCTGCGCGAAACAGCCTTTGGGCCGCGCCCCGCAAAAAAGCCCCGCCTGCGGGCCAATCCGCTCTTGCGCGCGCCGCCCGTGCGGCGTTAGCGCTATAGGCGGGCGGTTGCGTCCGGAAGCTTTTCAGATCGTTCGGAGACGGCATGAATACCAAGGCAGCGCTCTACGCCCTCATTGCCTATGCTATTTTTTCCACCCATGACGTGGTGGTGAAGTTTATCAGCGCGGAAATGTCGGCCTTCCAGATCGTCTTCTTCTCCAGCCTTCTGTCCTTTCCGCTGCTGACGCTTTTGATGGTGCGCGATGCGACGCCCGGCACCCTGCGGCCCGTTCACCCGTGGTGGATGGCGCTCCGGTCGCTGTCGATGTCAGTGGTGCCCGCTAGCGCCTTTTACGCATTTTCCGTCCTGCCGCTGGCGCAGACCTATGCGCTGCTGTTTGCAACGCCGCTTCTGATCACGCTCTTGTCGATCCCGGTGCTGGGTGAAAAGGTCGGCCTGCCGCGGATGGCGGCGGTGCTTCTGGGCTTTGCCGGAGTGCTTGTAGTGCTTCGGCCGGGCGAGACCGAGCTTGGCCTTGGCCACGCGGCGGCCCTGCTCGCGGCCCTCGGCAGTGCATCGCAATCGGTTATCCTGCGCAAGCTGAGCAGCATCGAACGGCGCGTGGTCGTGATGCTATTCCCGATGCTGACCACCGTCGTGGTCATGGGGCTGGCGCTGCCCTTCGTCTATGTCCCGATGGAAGCGCAGGCGTTCGGGGGTCTTGCCATCATCGCGCTCTTCGGCTTCATCGCGACGCTGCTCGTGGTCAACGCCTATTCCATCGGCGAAGCGGCGATTGTCGCGCCGATGCAGTATTCGCAAATAATCTGGGCCACGGTTTTCGGCGTGATTCTGTTTGACGAGGCCGTCGATCTGCCCACGCTGATCGGTGCCGTGATAATCATTGCGAGCGGCGTTTTCATCGTTCTGCGCGAGGCCCGCGGCGGCCGCTCCGACCACACGCCCGTGCTGCAAACCCGTACCCGCACCGTGCCCAGCGGCGGTATGAATGTGTCGTTTTTCCTGAAACGGAATTCCGGCGAGAAACCTGTGGAATAGGTCTTGCCAAACCGCAAACAGCGGTATACTTCACGCGCCACGGTCGGAGCGTAGCTCAGCCTGGTAGAGCACTGTCTTCGGGAGGCAGGGGCCGGAGGTTCGAATCCTCTCGCTCCGACCAATAAAACAAGGCGCCTTCGGGCGCCTTTTGTTATTGCGGGCTGCCTTCGCCTGAACGGCGGTGCCCGGGCGGCGGCCCGCCTTCTTCCCTGCCCGGATTGCCCCATGCCCGCCTGGCCCGGGACGGCCGCTGTCAGAAAGTCCCCTGCGCCAGCATCGCATCCGCCACCTTACGCAAGCCCGCGATATTTGCGCCCTTGGAATAGTTGATGCCGTCCTTTCCCTCGCCCGCCTCGGCGCAGCGGTTATGGATCTGCTCCATAATGTCCTGCAGCGCCTCGGCCAGCTGCTCGCAGCTCATCGACCGGCGGCTCTGGTTCTGGCTGATCTCCAGCCCGGAGACCGCGACCCCGCCTGCATTGGCGGCTTTTGCCGGGCCAAAGAGAATGCCGCTGTCCGCGATCGTCTTCTTGGCGTCGGGGGTCAGCGGCATGTTGGCGCCTTCGGCCAGCGCCATACAGCCGTTCCTCACCAGCTTTTCTGCGTCATCGGCGTCGAGCTCGTTCTGGGTGGCGCAAGGCAGAGCCACATCGCATTCCACGCCCCATGGCGTGCTGCCCTCCTGCCAGCTGGCGCCGAACTCTTTGGAATAAGCCTCCAGGCTGCCGTCCTTCTCCGCCTTGAAGCCGCGCACCCAGGCAAGTTTTTCCTCGTCCAAGCCATCCTTGTCGTGGATGAAGCCGCGGCTGTCCGAAAGCGTCAGCACTTTGGCGCCCCGGCGCAGGGCCAGCTCGGCGGCGTGCGTTGCGACGTTACCCGCGCCGGAGACCGCCACGCGCTTGCCCTCCAGGTCCTTGCCGTGGCGTTCCAGCATGTGGCCAAGGAACTGCACAACACCGTCGCCCGTCGCTTCGGTCCGCATTTCCGAACCGCCGTAGCTCTCACCCTTGCCGGTGAGCGCGCCCTGGAATTCGTTGGTTATGCGGCGGTAGGCGCCGAACAGCCAGCCGATCTCCCGCGCGCCGACATTGATGTCGCCCGCCGGCACATCGGTGTTGGGGCCGATGTAGTGGTGCAGCGCCACCATGAAGGCCTGGCAGAACCGCATGATCTCGCCCGGTGAGCGGCCCGAGGGGTCGAAGTCCGCCCCGCCCTTGCCGCCGCCCATCGGCAGGCCGGTGAGCGCGTTCTTGAAGGTCTGCTCGAAGCCGAGGAACTTGAGGATCGACAAATCGACGCTGGGGTGAAAGCGAAGCCCGCCCTTATAGGGGCCGATGGCGGAGTTGAACTGCACCCGGTGGCCGCAGTTCACCTGCACGCAGTTGTCGTCATCCACCCACTCCACCCGGAAGCTGATCACCCGGTCCGGCTCCACCAGCCGCCGCAGCAAGGCGGCGTCGCGGTACTCCGGCGTATCGTTGATGACCGGCAGGATGTCCGGCACAACCTCCCCCACTGCCTGGTGGAAGGCCTCCTGTCCCGGGGTGCGGTCCTTCAGCTCCGACAGGAAGCTGTCGCAGTCGATCTTGTTGCTGCTCATCGGGAGGTTCCTTCACTTGCAGGGCGAGGTCATCTGCCCCAGCCGCTTGGTCAGTTTCATGTTTTCGCTGTAGTCCACCGGGACCGCGACCAGCGCCGGGCCATCATGGGCAAGCGCCGCGCGCAGAGAGTCCTGCACGTCTTCGGCGCGGGTGCAGAGATCGGCTTTCCAGCCGAAGCTCCGGCCCAGCTGCACCCAGTCGGGATTGGAGAACGACAGGTCCGTGTGATGGCCGAATTCCTGCTCCTGCTTCCAGGCGATGAGGCCGTAGCCCTTGTCCTCCCAGATCATCAGGGTGATATCGGCATTGAGCCGTGCCGCGGTCTCCATCTCCTGCAGGTTCATCAGGAAGTCGCCGTCTCCGGCGAGGCCCAGCACCTTGCGGTCCGGGCAGCTCAGCGCCGCGCCGATGGCGCCGGGCAGCGGCATGCCCATGGAGCAGAACCCGTTGGAGATGATGCAGCTGCCGGGTTCCTGCGCCTGATAATGGCGGGCCACCCACATCTTGTGAGCGCCCACACCGCTGATCAGGATATCACGCGGGCCGAGGCAGGCGCGCGCGTCGGCGATCAGTTTCTGCGGCTTTACCGGGCCTGCGCCAGCCTGGTCCGCATAGGCGGCAAATTCTTTTTGCATGGTTTCGCGGAGCCGCCGCTGGTCCGCGAGGTCGTAGTCCGGCACGGCGCCGCGGGCGCGCTCCTCCAGCCCGGCCAGCGCCTTCGCCGGATGGCCGATCACCTCCACCGCGGGGCTGTAGTGGCGGTCGGCCTCGGCCGGGAGGGTATCGATATGAATAATCCTCGCATTGCCGGGGCCGTTCCAGCTTTGCGGCGGGTATTCCACCATGTCATAGCCCACTGTCACGATCACGTCTGCGCTCTCTGCCACTGGCACCGGGTGATCGCGCTGGCCCATGCCGATGGTGAAAAGGCAGCGCGGGTCTTCGGGCGCCAGCGCACCCTTCGCCATGAAGGTCATCAGCGCGCCGATTCCCGTCGTTTCGCAAAACGACCGCAACGCCGGGCTGGCACCGGTGCGTATGGTGCCGTTGCCCGCGATGATCAGCGGCGAACGGGCGTTCGCAAGAATATCCCAGGCCTCGTCCAGCGCCTCCGGATCGGGCGCGGGCAAGCGCACGGGGACGCGCGGCAGCGGAGCGGCGGAGGTCTCCATCGCGGCCACGTCCTCGGGCAGTTCGAGCAGTACCGCCCCGGGCACCTCGGCTTCGGCCAGCTTCACCGCCTTGCGGACAATCTCGGGCACCGCATCCGGTGCCAGGATTGCCTGGGACCACTTGGTCACCGGGCGGAACATCGCCACAACATCAATGATCTGGTGGCTTTCTTTGTGCAGGCGGGAGGTCGCGCCCTGCCCGGTGATGACCAGCATCGGCGCGTGGTCCAGGTCTCCGTCCGCCACCCCTGTCAGCAGGTTCGAGGCTCCGGGCCCCAGGGTTCCGAGGCAGACGCCCACGGTGCCCGTCAGCCGTCCGTGCAGCGCCGCCATAAAGGCCGCGCCCTGTTCATGGCGTGTCAGGACAAATTCGATGGGGGAGCTTTCCAGCGCCAACATAACCGCGGCGTTTTCCTCGCCCGGCACGCCAAAGATACGTGTGACTCCATCGGCCTCCAGGCACCGGACCAATAACTCTGCCGCGTTTGCCATGCGCTGTCCCCTTGCCCGCTGTGATCACAGAAGAGAAACGCTGGCGAAGTTCCGCCGGTTCCCCCGCATCACGAAGGCGTTGGCCAGCGTGTGTCCCGAAGTGGAGGAAATAGGCGGAACTTTTCCCGCGGCAGCCCGGTTGGTTGGGTACAACACGCAACCACTGACGAAAGGACATGGCATGCTTTACTGGGCGCTCGTTTTTCTTGCCATCGCCATCGTCTCGGGGATCTTCGGATTCGGTGGAGTTGCGACGGCCTCGGCCGGGATCGCGCAAATCCTGTTCTTCGTGTTCCTGGTGCTGTTTGCCATCGCCCTTCTGCTCCGTCTCATGCGTGGCGGCCCGCGGCAGTAGCGAAGAAAGGCGGCGGCCGGATGCCGCCGCCGCGTCCTCCCGCCTTGTCCCAACTGCTGTGGTGCGATGCCTGGAAACATAACCGCGGACGGGCGGGAACCAGTCCAAAGGACACTGCGTTACCTCTGCAACTCTGCGAACGAAATACTGAAAGGAGCCCGTAATGACCGACGCACTTTCCACCGTACCGAGCGACAGCGATGTCAATACGGGCGTCCGCGATACCGGCGCGGTTGCCAGCGGGCTGGCTGATGTGCTCGCCGATACCTACCGTCTGGTATTCAAGACCCACGCCTACCACTGGAATGTGGAAGGTCCGGTGTTCTACTCGATGCATAAACTGACCGAAGAGCAGTACGAGAACATGTTCACCGCCGCCGATACACTGGCCGAGCGCATCCGCGCCTTGGGCCACCTGGCGCCGTCGCGGATGGACGAGATCCTGAACCGCTCGAAAATCGAGGACGCTCAGGGCGAATTGGACGCCGCCCAGATGGCGCAGGATTTGGTCAACAGCCATGAGCGCGTCGCGCGCCGGCTGCACGCCCTGGCTGAGCTGGCGGCTAAGCATAGGGACGTAGTAACCGAAGACCTCGCGGTCGCACGCTCCGCCTTCCATGAGCAGGCGGCCTGGATGCTGAGGTCCATAAAGAAGGCCTAAACCGGCTGCCACTTCTGCCGGCCTGCCCTCCTCCTCCCGTCTTGCAGGCTGGCAACTGACCCGGTCCGCGTATTGGTCCACGGACCGGGTCTATTTTTCTAGGTATTCAGCTCGTCTGGCGTACGCACAGCATCGAGCTGCCATGCGCACTCCGGCTGCCGGAGATCGTTTCACGGTGGAAGGCGGCGTTTTACGGCGCCCGGCCCGCGGTTCGGCCGGCCGCCGTATCCGCCAAATGGCCGATGTGCGCGTTCGCGCCGCCGTTGAGCGGCCCTACTTTGCTCCGGGGGCACCCGGGGGCAGGCTCTGAATTGAGGCTTGAGGCGGAATCTTACACGCCGGCCCCGGAGGGCCGGCGTGATCAGATGCTATAGCGGGCCGCTGTGCGGCCGCCACCCTGGGCGTCAGCCCACAGCCTTCAGCGTCTCTGTCGAAGAGAAGAACATCGCCTGGCTCACCGCCGAGCGCACTTGCTCTTCAGTATAGGGCTTCGAAATCAGGAAGGCCGGCTCCGGGCCTTCGCCGGTCAGCAGCCGCTCCGGGTATGCGGTAATGAAAATCACCGGGCGGTCGCCTTGCTCCGCCAGGATACCGTTCACCGCATCGATACCGCTGGAATTGTCGGCAAGCTGGATATCCGAGAGGATCAGATTGGCGGGTGCCTCGGCGGCCAGCTTGCGGGCCTGTTCCTCGGTGCGGGCGATGCCGGTGATCTGGTGGCCCATCTCAGTTACGATCGCTTCCAAATCCATTGCGATCACGGCCTCGTCCTCGATGATCATCACCTTGCCTACGGTGGCGCGCGCCATTTCCTCGTAGGCGATGGAGATCAGCTCCGACGCTTCCTGCTCGCTCACGCCCATGATCGCGCCGGTGTCGGCGGCGCTGAATTCCTCGATCGTGTGCAATAGCAGTGCCTCGCGGGTGTTCGGGGTCAGCCGCCGCAGGTGTGCCTGCGCCCTTGCCGCCAGGCCGGCTTCGTCCGCGTCGTCGCTGACATGCGCCCCCGCGGAAGTCCAGATCGCATGGAACACCCGGAAGAGTGCCGCCTTCGGAGCCAGCTCGCTGTCATATTCCCCCTCCCCCGAGAGGATCGCCTCCAACGAGGCAATTGCATATTGGTCGCCGCTGCTCTGGCTGCCGGTCAGCGCCCGAGCGTACCGGCGCAGGTATGGCAGGTTTGCCGCGATCTGGCTGGCAATCACTTCTCCCGTCTGAACGGTCATTTGTCGTTGTTCCTTTTTTTGGCATACACATGGAACTATACGCGCCGTTTGGCGTTTGGTTCCAGAAACCTCAAAAATAAACTGATGCATCACATGAAACAATCATCTCAACTACGCGCCCACGCGCGCGACAAAGCGCTGGATAGAGAGATCGACGAGAACCTGAAGAAGGCCTTCGATCAGCTTGCCAGCGAGCCGGTACCCGACAGGTTTACCGAGCTTCTGAAGCAGCTGAAGGAAAAAGGGCCTGCTGCAACCGCCAATGGGGCCGCGCAGCAGCCCGATGAGGAGGGCAAACCGAATGGGTGACCAGCCGCTTGACCCGCGCGACGATCTTGCCAACCACCTAGGTGCTCTGCGCGCCTTCGCCATCAGCCTGACCCGCAACAGCGCCACGGCTGATGACCTCGTGCAGGACACGCTGGTCAAGGCCTGGACAAACATCGACAAGTTCGAACCCGGCTCCAACATCCGCGCCTGGCTGTTCACCATCCTGCGCAACACCTATTATTCGCTGCGCCGCAAGCGCAAGCGCGAGGTCGAGGATGCAGACGGCTCGCTGGCCGCCGCGCTGTCGCAAAAGCCCGACCATGACGGCCGCCTCAACATGCGCGATTTCCATACCGCCTTCCGCCAGCTCAACGACGAGCAGCGCGAAGCGCTGACGCTGGTCGGCGCCGGCGGCTTCTCTTACGAGGAGGCGGCCGAGATGTGCGGAGTGAAGACCGGCACCATCAAGAGCCGTGTGAACCGAGCCCGTGCCCGCCTCGCAGAACTGATGCACCTGGACGAAACCGGCCAGATGGAACTCACAGATAGTGTGACCGCCGGGATCGTCAGTAATTCAAGCGCCGCATGATTCAATTCCGCCGCTCCTTCGCAGGCAGTCTGCTGGTACGGCTTGCAGGGCTGATGACGCTTGCCCTGCTGCCGCTCGGCCTGATTGCGATATATCAGACCAACGCTGTGGTTACCGAAGCCAGCCGCCTGTCGCATGCCTCGCTCCTCGACCGCACCCAGCGCGCCGCAGCGCGGGAGCGCGAGCTGCTGCAGAGGGCGGGCGGCGTGACCGAGGGACTGGCGGCCCTGATCCTGCCGTTCACCGGCGATCAGGAGGCCTGTTCGGAATTCCTGCGGGCATTCACCGAGAAGGCGAATCCCTTCACATTTGCCGCCTTCATCGGTCCCGACGGGCAAATGAACTGCACATCCACCGGGGTAACGCGGGATGTGTCCCAGGAATGGTCCTTCCTGAAGGCGCAAACCGTGGATGGGCCGAGTTTCGCCGTGGATGACAACATTTCCGGCAGCTCCACCCCGCAGCTTCTGGCGACCAGCCCGGTGCGCCAGTCCGGCACCGTCGCGGGCTATGTCTCGATCGGGGTGCCTCACAGGATGGCCAGCACAATGCCCGGCCAGCCCGGTGCGGCCAGCGGCATCCAGTTCTCCACCGTCGACAGCCAGGGCGACATCCTGTTTTCCAGCGCTCCGCCGGAGGAAGCCAATTTGACGCTGCCCTCCTCGGTGCCGCGGCGCGAGCTGCTGGACCGCACTGGCGAGACGTTTTTTGGCGATTCCCACTCTGGCAACCCGCGGTTCTTTGCAGTCAGCGCGATTATCCCCGGCCAGGTCGCGGTGGTCGGCAGCTGGCCAGTGGAGAAGGCGATGTCGATGACCGGCAACCCTGCCTCCCTGATGACGATGGCCTTTCCGGTGCTGATGTGGCTGGCAGGGATCACCGTTGCGGTCTTTGGCCTTCAGCGCTCGGTCATCCGCCACCTGAGCGCGCTGCGCACCGCGATGCGGCGCTATGCGCTGGGGGAACGCGAGGATCCGCGGCTGGAGCTCAGCCATCCGCCGCGCGAATTCGAAGAGGCGCAGCAGTCGTTCAACCGCATGGTGACGATCCTGAGCGAGGCGGAGCGCCGCCGCGAACAGGACCTGGCAGAGAAAACGGTACTCCTGCGGGAGGTGCATCACCGGGTGAAGAACAACTTGCAAATGATCGCCTCGATCATGAACATGCAGAGCCGCAGCGCCCACTCGATGGAGGCGCGCAGCATGTTGTCGCAGCTGCAGCGCCGGGTGCGCGGGCTGGCCACCATCCACCGCAGCCTGAACACCAATCCTGATGTCACCACGGTAGACAGCCGTCAGCTGCTCAACGGGCTGGTGGACGAGATCGGCTCGATCAACCCGAGCCACGGCCCCGGAGTGGAAATCGGCCGTGACGTGATCGAGGCGCATTTGTCGCAGGACCAGGCCGTGACCCTGTCGATGCTGTTTTCAGAGGCGATGACCAACGCCGTCAAATACGCAGGCAAACCTAAGAATGGCCCGGCCCGGATTACCGTCAGCCTGCACCTCGCCGAGGAAGGCACGCTGGAACTCGAAATCTGCAACACCAAGGGGGAGCGCGTCTTTGAAACCCCGGATGATGAAATGGGCACCGGAGTGGGCACGCGGCTGATGCAAGCCTTCACGACGCAGCTGGACGGCGTGGCCAGCATCCTCGATAACGAAGACTACTACTGCTACCAGCTCCGCTTCCCGGCACCGCCGGGCACCGAAGCTCCGATCACGGCCTCGCAGCCGGGGCAGGGAGAAAATGCATCAGAACCCGCAGCCTGAAGACAAATCGGCAACAGACTTTGAGGTTCTGATCACCGCCGAAGAGGCCTGGCCCGCGTTCGAGCGCGCGGTGCTGGGCGCTGAGCGGGAAATCTCCGCCAGCTTCCGCCTGTTCAACTTCGCTACCAAGCTGCTCAGCCCTGAGGCGCGTCAGATAGGCGATACATGGGCCGACCTGATCACGGATGCGCTCGTCCGGGGTGTGCGGGTGCGCTTGGTGGTCAGCGATTTCGACCCGGTAATGGCCTCGCCCCTGCATGCCGCGGCAATGAAGACACTGGCTCAGGCGGCGGCGCTGACTGCAGATCTGCACCCCGATGCTGCCGCGCGGCTGTCGGTGTCCGCTTCTCTGCACCCGGCGCGGGCGGGGATGCTGACGCGGCTGGTTTTCTCACCATTTGTGCTGAAGAAATTACGCAGCTTGCCGCGGCGGCTGCGGCCGCGCGGGGTGACCTACGGGCCGCCCAACCTTTACCCCGCGTCCCACCACCAGAAGGTGGCTGTGATTGACCGCAAGGTGCTCTACCTCGGCGGGCTGGACTTGAACCGGCGCCGCTATGACACGCCGGCGCATGACCTGCCCGCGCACGAGACTTGGGCTGATGTTCAGCTGCTGGTGCGCGGGCCCGAAGCCGAAGAGGCGGCGCGCCACCTCGACCAGTTCCTCGACGAGATCGCGCTGAAGCGGCAGGCCGAAAAGGGCGGCGCCGTGCGGCGTACCCTGTCGGGCCCACGGAAGACGCCCTGGGCGCTGTCGCCGCGCACGCTCCTGAAGGAGATAGAAGAGGATCACCTCGCCGCGTTCCAGCGCGCCGAGAAGCTGATCTATCTGGAGACCCAGTTCCTGCGCTCCAGCAAGATTGCCCGCGGGCTGGCGCGGGCAGCGCGCCGCAACCCGGACCTGTCGCTGATCCTGATCCTGCCCGCCCTGCCCGAGGATGTCGCCTTCGAAGGCAACCGCGATCTCGACGCACGCTATGGCATGGCGCTGCAGGCCGAGGCGCTGGAGAAGGTGACGGCGGCCTTTGGGGAGCGCGCCTGCATCGCGAGTCCGGTACAGCCGCGCATGGCGGCGCGGGAGACACCCGCGGTGCTGGCGGGCTCGCCCGTCATCTATCTGCACAGCAAGGTACTGATCATCGACGGCAGTTTCGGGGTGGTCGGCTCGGCCAATCTGAACGGGCGCTCGATGCGCTGGGACACTGAATCGGCGCTGCGGCTGACCCAGCCGGAGCGGGTCTCGCTCTTGTGGCACCGGCTGGCCCGGCACTGGTGGCGCGAGGATCTGCCGCCCGAAGCGCTCGGTCCTGCCAGTGCGGCAGCTTGGTGGCGGCAGGAAGTGCGCCGCAATGGCGTGCGCCGCCCCGAGGCGCGCCGCGGTCTTCTGGTGCCGCATGACCCCGAGCAGCTGGCGGATCTGCGCCAGAGCGTGCCCGGCGCGCCGGAGGATATCGTCTAAGGCGGCGCGGTCAGGCCTTGGCAGGCGGCTGCTGCGGACCTTGCGGGGGCGGCGGAGTCAGCATCCTTCCGCTCCACAGCAGAACCGGCAGCGCCACGATGGCCCCCACCGGCCCCCAAATCCACAAGCCGAAAATGATCGCGAGGAACACCCAGAGCGGGTTGAGGTGCAATTGGCGGCCGACGAAGGCGGGGGTGACGAACTGCGATTCCGTGAGGTTCAAGAGAATAAAAAGCCCAAGCGGCAGCACCGCCTGCACCCCGTTGAACTGGGTAATGCCTGCCACCGCCAACCCGCCCATGATCAGAAACGGCCCGAGATAGGGGATAAAATTCAACAGTGCCGCCGCCAGCCCCCAGGCCCAGGCGCCTGCCACGCCCAGCGCCGCAAGCCCCGCCGCCGCCGTCAGCCCGAGCCCGGCATTCACCATGGAGATCGCGGTAAAATAGCGCGCCACCGCGCGCTCGGCCCGGAATAGGCGGCTGGCGTAAGGGCCGGCTGCGGCATAGAGCTCGTTTCGGGTCAGCACGAAGAAAAACAGCGTGCCCACGAAAATCAGCATTTGCGCCCCGAAGTTCGGCGCCAGCCAGAGCGCATCCACCAGCGTCGGCAAGGCTGTCTCCTCCTCGCGGGCAACGCCAGAGCCGGACTGGCCCACGGTTTCCTCCAGCTCGCTGCTGATCGCTTCAATGCCGCGGAGCACTTCTGAAAGCATCTCCACCCAGCCGCGGATCTCAGCCTTTATCACCGGCAGCTGCGCCACAAGCGCCGAGATCAGCGGGTCAAGCGACAGCACCAGCAGTACGAGCAGCAACACAGACAGCACCAAAAGCCCGGCCGCGGTCGCAACCCGGGCGACCCCCAGCCGGTCAAGCCGGTCGGCCAGCGGCGAGATGACGATGCCCATGACCGCGGCGAAAACCACCGGGGCCAGGACCGGCTTGGCAAAGTGCAGCGCGGCGGTGACGGCGATGAGGGTGAGTATGAGGATCATTGCCCGCATCGCCCGGCCGCTCAGGAATACGGACATCAGCGCAGGATGGGCCGTTTCTTCCACAGCGGCGCCGGGGGCGGAACCAGCGGCACCGGGCCTGGCCATTTTCTGCATTCACACCCCTCCAGACGTCGATGAGCGGGCCGCGCGCTCTGGCGCCTGCCCGCCGAAAATGCGGCAGAATGTTCTGCCGCGCCGTGGCCTTGAGAACCGGGTGCGCAACGAGCCCATAGCCCGCCCGCAGCCTGCCCCCTGCCTTGTCACTTCCGGGACTTCGCGCCCGTCCGGCGGTATGCCGTCTGATGCTGCCAGAAGATCCGCACTGCCTCCAGCGCGGCGCGGGCAGCTTCGCCGAGGCGCTCCGGCATTTCGCGGGCGGCTGCCAAGGGGTGTGCTGCCTGCGGCAGGGCCACGGCCACGGCGCGCGGTTGCGGCTGGCCGGGGCGGTGGGTGGCGCCCGGCATGCGCTGATGAACGCTGGAACGGGCGGGGAACTGGGCGGGCGCGGTGGGTTTCATTTCTCTGTCTCCCGGTTAAAGGGTGGATGCCTTAAAAACGCGGGCGGAGGGCCTTTGGTTCCTGACCCCGCCGGGCGTTCGGCGGGGAACTGCCACCCCCTTTACGCGTTGAGACGGTGGGAGGCTCCGCACGCGCGGCGCCTCATTGCCGCGCGCGATACCGCGGCGGCGAACCCGGATTTCTCAGATCAAAGAGGTGAGACATGGCCCGCCAAACCGAAACCCTTGAAGACGCCAAGCAGCAGTTGTGGACCCAGTTGTCGCGCGGCCGAACGTCGATGCTGGCGGTGGCCGGAAGCGGCCAGCACCCGCAGCCGATGACGCATTTCGCAGACGAAGACGGCGGGGCGATCTGGTTCATTACCTCATCTGACACCGACCTGGCCCGTGCCATCGGCACCGGCGGGCGCGGCCAGTTGTGCTTCATGTCGAAGAACGAGGACTACTTCGCAAGCATCGAAGGCGCGCTGGAAGTGAGTCAGAATAATGCGAAGCTTGACGAGTACTGGAGCGTGGCAGCCGCCGCCTGGTTTGAGCAGGGCCGTGAGGACCCGAAGGTCACGCTGCTGAAGTTCACCCCAGCTGAGGCCGCGGTCTGGGCAAACGAAAGCAGCGCCGTGCTGGTCGGCCTGAAACTGCTGCGCGCAGGGCTTAAAGAGGGCGAGAGCAATCCCGACGTGGGGGTCCATCACGTTTTGCAGATGAACAACGGCTGACTGCCTGACCCCACGCACGTGACCCGCGCCGGGCTTCCGGCGCGGTTTTTTTATGCCTTCGCGATTGCACAAGACACGGCCCCGAGCGCAAGGGCGCGTCCCGCCAGGAAGAGCGTGGGCCAGCCGGGCAGGTAGAGGGCCTGCAAATTACCTCGCAGAAAGGGCGCGGCCGTGCGGCCCTGTGCCGCGCCGAGTGCAGGCGCCTGCGGGCAAATACTCGTCGCTAGGGCAATGCCAACAAAAAAAAAACGGCACCCCAAGGGATGCCGTCAGTTGACAGGGAGACTTAAAGGGCCCGCGCTTCAGGCCCGGCCGCGGGCGGACTTCGGACCGAACAGCAGCCAGCAGATGAAGCCGATGATCGGCAGGAGCAGCACGAACAGCACCCAAAGCACTTTGGCGCCAGTGCTGGCCTGCGAGCCGACGATTGATACAATTGCCCAGATTGACAGTACCAGGACAATGAAACCGCCAATTCCTGCATATTCGGACATGAAGACACCCCTTTTCCAAGCTGCGCGGGTTGTAGAGGCGGTGTGGCTTGCAAGCCGGGCGCCCCGGGAAAGAACGCACAGCCGTGGCGTTTGGTTCCCAGCGCAATGGCAGTCCGAAGCCCGTTCCCGCCCGCCGGGCTCTCTAGGTCCTGCAATACAGAAAAGGCCTGGCAGCCGCCCGGCCTGCCAAACCTTTTAGAGAAGCGCTAAGAATGGCGTTCAAACCTATGTGCCTCCCGGGACCTATCCAGGACTTCGTTGCCGGGGTGGGCTACGTCACGCCTGGAACCTTCGGCGGTCTCGCAGGCCGCCAGGCCTGCGAGGATCAGCAGGGAAGCAGAGGTACGACTAGCGTACCTTCTTACTTGAGCTTCGAAGCGACGTTCTCGGCAAACGCGTCAATCATCGCGTGGTAGAAGATATCGCTGTCCACCGTAACGGTCGTGACATCGGTACCTGCCGGGAAGTATGCGTTGACTTGGTCGGCGGTCACCGTCAGGTCATAGCGCAGGTCCTGCGAAGCATCCGGCATGTCGATGTCGACATCGCCCTTCAGCTTCCACTCACCCATACCCACGGACTGTTCGAAGTTGTCCGCCAGCGTGACCGAGTCGATCTGGATCTTGATCTCGGCGCCCTCTTCAGAGCCTTCCTCGGCGATCTGGGCCGCAAGCTCCTTGGCAAGGGCGGTTTCGAGGTCGGCTTCCAGGCTGCCCCAGATGCTTGCCGACTGGAAGCCGCTGATGGCAGTGAGGTCGGCCTCGACATCGATCTCCGCGACTTTAGGTCCGGCTGCAGCGGCGGTGGCCAGGGCAGCGGCAAGAACGGTAGTACGCATCAGATACGGCATTTGTTTCTCCTTTTCCACTAATCCAGTCCCTCCCAGGGATCTGCAAAGGAAACGTCTCCAGAACCGCGGCAGTTCCCTGCGAAATCTGAAATTAATCATAAAAATAAAGATCTTGGCCAATTTGCGCGGCTGGAGACAGACGTAAAAAGGCCGGGTATCCCGAAGGAAACCCGGCCCTAGCGCCGCCCTGGCAGAACGTTTGGCAGATTATTCGGCCGGTACGAGGCAGGAACCCGGCGTCAGGCAATGGCAAACGGGGCGGCTTTTGAAGGGGACGGAACGGACCCCTTCAAACCTTTGCAAATGCGGGGCTTACGTGCCCTCGTACTCAGGCAGAGCTTCCATTTGCTCTTCTGTCATCATGATGCGGACGCGCAGGTCGCCCTCGACCTCATTGATCTCGATATCGTCCATGGTCAGCTTCACGGGTTTTTCGCCGATGCCCAGGAAACCGCCGAGATCAACGACCACGCCTTCGACCTTGCCGTCGGCGGTCAGGATCACTTCGGATACTTCGCCCACGTGCTCGTCGTTCGCGTCATAGGCGCGGGTGCCCGTCAGCTCTTCAGCAGTCAGATCTTCGATGGCAATAACCTTGGCAGACGCTTCCGCGGAGGCTCCGGCGTCATCCATCATCTCCTCGGTCTCGGCCGCGGTTTCATCCATGGCCTCACCGGTTTCAGTGGCGGCTTCGTCCATGGCTTCGGAGGTCTCGCCTACCATTTCATCGGTGGCAGCCTCAGCTTCGTCCATGGCCTTTTCGGCACCGGCTTCAGCGCTCTCGGCGGCCTCTTCAGCGGCAGTCTCGGCGCTCTCAGCAGCGTCCTCAACGGCTTCGCCAGTTTCCTCCAGAGCCTGTTCGGTCTCGGTTTCCATCTCGGTTTCGACGGAGCCTTCAACTTCGGCGCCTGCCGCGGCATCGCCCTCGGTGGCCGGAATCTTGATTTCCGCCGACGCGTCGCCGGATGCATCGGTGTCCGTGCCGGCCGCAAAGGCGGGAACGGCAGAAGTAATGATCAGCAGCGAGGTAGAAAGCAAAAGATTCTTCATCGGTTCGTTCTCCTTCAGGTGCGCACCGCAGCGCGCTTGAGCTACACCGTGACAACGTGCCCCGGATGAAGTTGGTTCCGGCGGATTCAAAAATTTTTTACTGTACGAAAATTTTCCCGGCCGTGCGGAAAAGCGATCTGTTGTCAAACGCTTGTTGCCGGGACGCGGTGCCCGTCCCGGCCCGGCCCCCGCCGGACAGCTGAAATCAGACTTCCAGAGAAACCCAGAGCACCCTGGCATCCTCCTCGCTGACCGAGACGCAGCCATGGCCCATGCCGCTGTCGTAATAAACCGAGTCCCCCGCGGCCATGCGCAGGGGCCGGTAGTGTTCTGTGTAGAGGATCAGCTCGCCGCTGAGGACGAACATGAACTCCTCGCCGCGGTGGCGGACCCAGCTGTCGAAGTCACTGACGTCACGCGCCTTGATCGTGCTGATGTAGGGCACCATCCGCTTGCTGGTCAGCTCGTTGCACAACAGTTCGTGGTCGTAGGTCGCGGTTTCCTTGTGCTCCCCCTGACCGGTGCGGGTGAAATCGCGGCGGCCTGAAATGTCGCTTTGGCCGGACTGCAGGAACAGCTGCGGCGTCTCCAGCTCCAGCGTCTGCATCAGGCGGCGGATGATGTCGAAGCTCGGCCGCGTCTGGTTGTTCTCGATCTTGGACAAAGTAGAGCGCCCAATCGCCGCCGCCTTGGCCGCTTCTTCCAGCGTCAAACCCTTTTCCTTGCGGGCGTCGCGAATCATCTTGCCGAGGATTTCGCCATCCGGGGCATCCGCCATGCCGGGCGGCAGGCCTTCATCATCTGGCTGTATGGGGTCCATGCGCTTTATTTTCCTGTTGCGTGAACAGCTTAGCCGCGGGGGTGGTTTAGGTCAAAAAAATTCCGGATGCACTTCATGAGTTGATCATAGGGAAAAAGTTTCCTATAGGGAACGCACGCATGCCGTATACGAATGCATGCATGCCGTTTCCGGGCCGTCGAGGCAAAGGGAGGAGCCGATGAACGCAATTGATCCGATCCTCAGCGGCGGCAGGCCCGGCGGCTCTGCCGCAGCGGCAGGGGCCTCTAAATGACCGTCGCACTGCGCCCCCGGCATCCGGAGAAAGCCCACAGGCCCGCCAGCGAGATCGCGCGCAAGCCGCGCTGGATCCGCCGGAAGAAGATCGAAAGCGCAGAGTATTACGAGACCCGCCGCCTGATGCGGGAACACGGGCTCGCCACGGTCTGCGAAGAGGCCGCCTGCCCCAACATCGGCGAATGCTGGTCGCAGCGCCACGCCACGATGATGATCATGGGCGAGGTCTGCACCCGCGGCTGCTCCTTCTGCAATGTCGCCACCGGCCGCCCCGATGCGCTCGATGCCTTCGAGCCGGGCAAGGTCGCGGCGGCGGTGAAGAAGCTGGGTCTGCGCCACGTGGTGATCACCTCGGTCGACCGAGATGACCTGGAAGACGGCGGCGCGGCCCATATTGCCCAGACTATCCGCGCCACCCGGCACCAGAACCCGGACACCACGATCGAGGTGCTGACGCCGGATTTCCTCGGCAAGGGCGCGGCGGCGGAAGCGGTGTTTGCCGCCGCACCGGACGTCTTCAACCATAACTTGGAGACCGTGCCGCGGCTTTACCCGCAGGTGCGCCCCGGGGCGCGTTACTACACCTCCCTGCGGCTCTTGGACGATGCCAAGCGCGCCAACCCGCAGATCTTCACCAAATCCGGGCTGATGGTGGGCCTGGGCGAAACGCTGGAGGACATCCGGCAGGTGATGGACGACCTGCGCGCCGCAGCGGTCGACTTTCTGACCGTGGGCCAGTATCTGCAGCCCACACCGCAGCATCACCCGGTGGTCCGTTTCTGGACGCCGGAGGAGTTCGGGCAACTGGAGCGGATCGCCCGCGCCAAGGGCTTCCTTGGCGTCTCGGCGACCCCGCTCACGCGCTCGTCCTTCCATGCGGATGAGGATTTTGCCGCCCTGAAGCAGGCCCGCGAGCAGGCCTTGACGCAGGGCAAACGGCAGTGACGCTGCCGGGAGGGGAGCGATGGACCAAGGGAACGCGCCTTTTTACGCGCCGCCGCAGCGCCGGGCGGGCTATGCTCCCCGGCGGCGGGCACCGGTCCCTGTCCTGCCTGCCCGGCGCACCACGACACCTGAACCCAAGCGGCCGCGCGATTGCATCGTGATGGCCGCCCGGCTGACCCGGCACACCCCGAACAGGAGGCATTCCTCATGACCGACGCACCCAAACGCACTCCGCTTTATGACCTGCACGTCGAGCTTGGCGGCAAGATGGTCGATTTCGCCGGCTGGGAAATGCCGGTGCAATACCCGATGGGAATCATGGGCGAGCACAAGCAGTGCCGCGAGAAGGCGGCGCTGTTCGACGTGTCCCACATGGGCCAGGTGATCCTGCGCGGCGACAACGTCGGCGAAAAACTGGAGGCGCTCTGCCCGCAGGCCTATGCCACCCTGAAGGAAGGCAAGGCGCGCTACGGCTTCTTCACCAACGAGGCCGGCGGCATCATGGACGACCTGATCGTCTCCAACGCGGGCGATCACTACTTCGTGGTGGTGAACGCGGCTCTCCGGCACCAGGACATCCCGCACATGCAGGCCAAGCTGGACGGCGTCGAGGTGACCGAGATCTTCGACCGCGCGCTGGTCGCCGTTCAAGGGCCGAAGGCCGAGGACGTGGTCGGCTCCCTGTGCCCCGCGGCGCGCGATCTGAAGTTCATGGAAACCACCCTGGGTGAGATCAACGGCACCGAATGCCGGATCTCCCGCCTCGGCTACACCGGCGAGGACGGCTACGAGATCTCCATCCCCGAGGACAAGGCGGTGGAAATCGCCCGCGCCTTCCTCGCCCACGAGGATTGCGAACCGGCGGGCCTCGGCGCGCGCGACAGCCTGCGGCTGGAAGCGGGCCTCTGCCTCTACGGCAACGACATCGATCAGACGACCTCGCCCATCGAGGCGTCACTTGGCTGGGCGATCCAGAAACGCCGCAGGGAAGAGGGCGGCTTTCCCGGTGCTGCGCGCATCCAGAAGGAACTTGCCGAAGGCGCCGCGCGCAAGCTTGTCGGCATCAAGCCTGAAGGCCGCGCCCCTGCCCGCCAGGGCGTCGAGGTGCAATCGCTGGAGGGCGAAAGCCTCGGCAGCATCACCTCGGGCGGCTTCGGCCCCACCGTCGGCGGCCCGGTTGCGATGGGCTATGTTGCCGCCAGCCACAGCGCGCCAGGCAGCAAGGTGAACCTCATCATCCGTGGCAAGGCGCAGCCCGCCGAAGTGGTCGCCCTGCCCTTCGTCACCCAGAATTACAAACGCTAAACCATCATCAGGAGAGCGAAGATGGCCACCTATTTTTCCGAAGAGCATGAATGGATCACCGTCGAGGGCGATACCGCCACCCTCGGCATCACGCAGCACGCGGCCGAGCAGCTGGGCGAGGTTGTCTTCGTCGAGCAGAAGGAAGTCGGCGAGGAGTTTGCCAAGGGCGACGAGCTGGGCGTGATCGAGTCGGTGAAGGCGGCGTCGGAGATCTACGCCCCCGTCGATGGCGAGATCATCGAGATCAACGAAGCCCTGGCCGACAACCCCGGCGCGCTGAACGAAAGCCCCGAGGGCGACGCCTGGATCTGCAAGATCAAACTAAGCGACGCAGGCCAGCTCGAGGAGCTGATGGACCTGGACGGCTACAAGGCCCTGATCGGCTGAGCCTCAGCGGCCAGCGGGGGGGGTCTTTGCAGACCCGCCCTTTCACCTTGCTTCAAATACTCCCGCCGGAGGCTCCCTGAAGCCCGGCTGGACGTGACCTTTCCAAAGGAGCGCTGCAAATGGCCTTCAAACTGACCGACTACGAAGCCTACGACTTCGCCAACCGGCGTCACATCGGCCCCTCCCCCAAGGAGATGGCCGAGATGCTGAAGGTGATCGGCTTCAAGACTCTGGACGAGCTGATCGACGCCACCGTGCCGCCCGCCATCCGCCAGGAAGAGCCGCTGGACTGGGGCCCGGCGATGACCGAGCGCGACGCGCTGTTCCACATGCGCGAAGTGGCCGGCAAGAACAAGGTGCTGACTTCGCTGATCGGCCAGGGCTATTACGGCACCACCACGCCCGCGCCGATCCTGCGCAACATCCTGGAAAACCCGGCCTGGTATACAGCCTATACGCCCTACCAGCCGGAAATCTCCCAGGGCCGGCTGGAGGCACTGCTGAACTACCAGACCATGGTGAGTGACCTTACCGGCCTCGACATCGCCAACGCCTCGCTCCTCGATGAGGCCACCGCCGCGGCGGAAGCGATGGCGATGGCACAGCGTGGCGCGCGCTCCAAGGCGAACAACGCGGCCTTCTTCGTCGACAAGAACTGCCACCCGCAGACCATCGCGGTGATCAAGACCCGCGCCGAGCCGCTGGGCATCGACGTCAAGGTCGGCGATCCGGACGAGCTGGACGCGGGCGCGGTCTTTGGCGCGATCTTCCAGTACCCCGGCACCTTCGGCCACGTGCGCGACTTCACCAAGGAGATCGAGGCACTACACGAGCATAACGCGCTTGCCATCGTGGCAGCCGACATCCTGGCGCTGGCGCTGTTGAAATCCCCGGGCGAGATGGGCGCCGACATCGCCGTCGGCTCGACCCAGCGCTTTGGCGTGCCGATGGGATACGGCGGCCCGCACGCCGCTTATATGGCGACCACCGACAAGTTGAAGCGGGCGATGCCCGGCCGCATCATCGGCGTCTCCATCGATGCCCGCGGCAACAAGGCCTACCGCCTCGCTCTGCAGACCCGCGAGCAGCACATCCGCCGCGAGAAGGCGAACTCCAACGTCTGCACCGCGCAGGCGCTTTTGGCGGTGATGGCCTCGATGTATGCGGTCTACCACGGCCCCGACGGCATCAAGGCGATTGCTCAGTCGGTGCACCGCAAGACCTCGCGCCTCGCCGCCGGGCTGGAGGAACATGGCTTCAAGGTGGAGCCGGAGGTGTTCTTCGACACCATCACCGTCGAGGTCGGCCCGCTGCAGAAGACCGTGATGGAAGCGGCCGTCGCGCGCGGCATCAACCTGCGCAAGGTGGGCGAAACCCGCGTCGGCATCTCGCTCGACGAGCAGACCCGGCCGGAGACCATCGAAGCGGTCTGGGGCGCGTTTGGCATCGACAAGAAGGACGACAGCGTCAAGAACCGCGCCTACCGCCTGCCCGACTACGCGCTGCGCGAAAGCGCCTACATGACGCACCCGATCTTCCACAAGAACCGGGCCGAGGCCGAGATGACGCGCTACATGCGCCGGCTCGCCGACCGCGACCTGGCACTGGACCGCGCGATGATCCCGCTCGGCTCCTGCACCATGAAGCTCAATGCGACCATCGAGATGATCCCGGTTACCTGGCCGGAGTTCTCCAACCTGCACCCCTTCGCGCCCGAGGATCAGGCGCAGGGTTATCACGAGATGATCGCGGATCTGAATGACAAGCTCTGCCAGATCACCGGCTATGACGCGATATCGCAGCAGCCGAACTCCGGCGCGCAGGGCGAGTACGCAGGGCTGCTGACCATCCGCAACTACCACATCGCCCGCGGCGAGGGGCACCGCAACATCTGCCTGATCCCGACCTCGGCGCATGGCACCAATCCGGCGTCGGCGCAGATGGTGGGCTATAAAGTGGTGCCGGTGAAGGCGGACGAGAACGGCGACATCGACCTCGCCGACTTCCGGGCCAAGGCGGAGAAGCACTCGGGCGAATTGGCGGGCTGCATGATCACCTACCCCTCCACCCACGGCGTCTTCGAGACCACCGTGCAGGAGGTCTGCGCGATCACCCATGAGCACGGCGGCCAGGTCTACATCGACGGCGCCAACATGAACGCCATGGTGGGCCTGTCCCGCCCCGGCGACATCGGCGGCGACGTGAGCCACCTGAACCTGCACAAGACCTTCTGCATCCCGCACGGCGGCGGCGGCCCCGGCATGGGTCCGATCGGTGTGAAGGCGCATCTGGCCGAGCACCTGCCGGGGCATCCGGAATACGGCACGGCCGTGGGCCCGGTCTCGGCCGCGCCCTTCGGCTCACCCTCGATCCTGCCGGTGAGCTGGGCTTATGTGCTGCTGATGGGCGGCGCGGGTCTGACGCAGGCGACCAAGGTGGCGATCCTCAACGCCAACTACATCGCGGCACGGCTGAAGGATGCCTACAAGATCCTCTACACCTCGGAAACGGGCCGGGTTGCGCATGAATGCATCCTCGACACCCGCCCGCTGAACGAAGAGGGGCACATCACTGTGGATGACGTGGCCAAGCGGCTGGTGGACTCGGGCTTCCACGCGCCCACCATGTCCTGGCCGGTTGCGGGCACCCTGATGGTGGAGCCGACCGAATCCGAGCCCAAGGCTGAGCTGGACCGGTTCTGCGACGCGATGCTGTCGATCCGGGACGAAGCGCAGCACGTGATCGACGGCAAGATCGACCCCGAGAACAACCCGCTGAAGAACGCGCCGCACACGGTGCGCGACCTGGTGGGCGACTGGGACCGGCCCTACAGCCGCGAGGCAGCCTGTTTTCCGGCGGGCTCGCTCGGCGTGGACAAGTACTGGGCGCCGGTCAACCGGGTCGACAACGCCTATGGCGACCGTCACCTGATCTGCACCTGCCCGCCGATGTCGGAGTACGAGGACGCTTGAACCCCATCCGGGGCCCGCGCCTTGCGGCGCGGGCGGGCTCCTTATTCTCAAGGAAAAAAGGCGGCGGCTCCAGTGGGGCCGCCGCTGGCGTTTCTGGATCGGGCAGCGATTTTCCCGCCTGTCCGTGACTGTGGCAGGCGGGCGTTCACACCGCAGTGCCGATCAGCGCAACCCCCGCCGCCATCAGCACCGCCGCGCCGAGGCGGCGCAGCCAGTAGCCCTCGCGCAGGAAAACAAAGCCAATGAGGGCGGCAAAGATCACCGAGGTTTCGCGCAAGGCAGACACCGCGCCGATGGGCGCGAGCGTCTTGGCATAGAGCACCAGCCCGTAGGCCGTCATCGACACCAGCCCGCCCGCAAGTCCCATGAGCCAAACCCGCGGCGGCAGGGTGGCGAGCGTATCGCGGCGGATCATCCCCACGAAACCCGCGATGAAGACATGCAGGAGCGCGCCCCAGGCCCAGTAGCTGAGCGTATTGCCCGAAAGCCGCACCCCCAGCCCATCGACCACCGTGTAGACCGAGATGCAGACGCCGGTGCCAATGGCAAAGCCCAGGGCCGCCCGGCTGACCCCGGTGCTGAGCGCCCGCCAGCTGCTGAGCTGGATGCCGAAGGCAATCAGCGCGATGCCGCCCCAGGCCTGCACCGGCAGCCATTCGCCCGCAAAAAGCAGCGCCCAAAGGGCTGCAAGCGCAGGCACGATGCCGCGGGCAATCGGGTAGACCACGCTCAGATCGCCGTGCCGGTAGGCTTGCCCCAGCATGAAGTAATAGGCGAAATGCACCAGCGTCGAGAGACCGATGTAGGGGAAGCTCTCCACCGCGGGCAGCGGCAGCAGCGCCGCCATGACGGCCCCGGGCAGCACGTGGCCCAGCGCCACCAGCCCCAGCGTCGTGGTGCGGTCGGCGGCGGTCTTGACGATTGCGTTCCACACCGCGTGCAGCACCGCCGCCGTCAGGATAATGGCCGTGACAGCGGCGGTCATGCGCGGGCGTGGCCTTGGAAGGCAGGCGCGGCTGCGGCCTTCATTCGGCCTCTTCCCGCGGCATGTCCTCGATCAGGCGGGTCTCCAGCAGCTGGCCGTTGCGGTAGAGAACCGGGTAGGCCACCGCGGCGATATGGCTGTTGAATTCGCGCAGCGCACGCAGCGTCTCAAGGTGGATATCCGAGGTCTCGAAACTGCCGGGCGCGCCTTCCTGCAGGCGCCTCAGGTGGCGCTTGCGGCTGTCGCGTTCCATCCTCTTCAGCTCGGTCTTCTCCAGGCTCAGGAGCCGCGCGCTCTCCAGATCATCCGAGATCAGCACGTTGGAAGCCAGCTGCATGTTGGCGGCGATGGACTCGTGCATGCGGGTGATCTCGCTCCAGCCCTCCTTGGAGAAGCTGAGGTGTTTCTTGTGCAGGCTCGCCGCCAGCACGCTGAGGCGCCGGGCCACCACGTCACCCGCGGTTTCCAGCCGGATGGCGTATTCCATCAGGCTGCGGGCGGTCTTGCCCTCCTCCTTGGAAAAGCTATCGGCCGGCATTGCAGCGACGTATTTTCGGATACCGGAGAGGCAGGCATTCACCTCCTCGTCCATGGCCTGCACCGCCTTGATCTGCGCGTGGTCGCCTGTGCGGTAAAGGTCCAGCACCGGGCGGAACATTGCACCGACAAAATCCGACATGCGCAGGAGCTCGCGCTTGAGGCTGGAGAGCGCCTGCGCAGGCGAGCCGTAGTTGCCCTGCTCCAGTACGCTGACTGGACGGCCCGGCAGCGGGGCGTGTGCCAGCCGCGGCTCGGGGAGGAGCCGGGCGAACATCCCCTCCAGCGGCGTGCAGAGGGGCAGCGCCAGCACCAGCAGAGAGGCGTTGAAGGCGAGATGCGCGTAGACCAGCATCTGCCCGCCTTGCGGATCGCCCAGCGCGCCTGCCCGCAGCGCAGTATTTGCCGCAAACAGGCAAATCACTGCCCAGGTTCCGCGCAGGGCGAGGTTGGCAAAGGGGATGCGCCGCGCCTTCAGATTCATGCCGCGGCTGAGCCAGACCGGAATGAAGGCGGAACCGAAGTTGGCCCCCAGCACCAGCGAGAGCCCAGCGGCAAAGGGGATCGCGCCGATCTGCACCAGAGTCACGCACATCAGGATCGCCGCCACCGAAGAATGCATCACGAAGGCCAGCGCGCCGCCTACCAGGAACGCGGTGATGTAGTCGCGCGCGAGATAGCCTGCGATGGCGGGCAGAAAGGCGCTGTCGCGGATCGGGTCCATCGCCTCGCGCAGGAAGCGCAAGGAGATCAGGATGAAGGCCACCCCCATCAGGATGCGGCCCAGCTGGCGCGCCTTCTTGGCCTCGGTCTTGACGAACAGATAACCGCCCACGGCGAGGAGCACCGGCACCAGCCAGTCGAGCTTGAACGACAGGATCTGGATGATCAGCGCCGAGCCCAGATCGCCCCCCAGCACGATAGCGAGCCCGGCCGGAAAGGCCAGATATCCGCTGGCGGCAAAGCCCGACGCAAGAAGCGCCACCGCGGCGGAGCTTTGCAGCACCAGCGCCAGAAGCAACCCCATGGCACCGGCGCTCACGTGGCTCTGCCGCGCGGTCAGCAGGCGCTGGAAGGAGGCGCCATAGCTGCGTTCGATGCCCGTGCGCACCATGCGCACTGCGTAGAGCAGCAGCATGGTGGCGCCGGCCAGGCTGATGAGGAAGGTGAGAATGGCCATGTCAGTCTCCGTATGCCTCGCCGCTACTGGGGATTCTTCCCGCGACCGCCAAGGCGTTGAAAAGCATCACCTCACGCATCGCCAACTCCCGCAACTTCGGCCCGCACGCCCCAGTCCGCCAGCGCGGCTGCCAGTTTTTTGCCCGGTGCCCGTCCGCTCACGATCCGGTCCAGCAGCCGCGGTGCCGGGCCGCGGTGCGGCGCAGTCTCGCCGAACTTTGGATGCGCCATCGCCACCAGATTGACCGCGGCGCATTCGGCCACGACGGCCGCGAGCTGCGCCTCAGCGGCATTGTGGTAGAGCACCCCGTGCCGGGCTGAAAGCGCATCCGCCGACAGCACCGCCAGATCCAGCGCAAAGCGGCGGGCCTGCTGCTCGGCCACATGGCCGAAGGTGCCGCGCTCATCCCCCTGCATCTCGCCGCCCAGAAGATGAACCCGGTTGCCGTTATAGGCCGCGAGCGTCTGCGCGACGCCAATGGAATTGGTCACCACCGTCAGATGCGAGCGCTGGCGCAGCGCCTCGGCGGCAAAGGCGGTGGTGGAGCCTGCGTCCAGAAACACCGCCATGCCGTCGCGCACATGCCCCGCCACCGCGGCGGCGATGCGCTCCTTCTCGGCCCGGTGCTCGGAGATCCGCCGCACGAAGCCGGACGCCCCCTGCGGCCCGTCCAGATAGGCGCCGCCATGCACCCGCCGCACCGCGCCGGCCTTGTCCAGCGCCTTCAGCGTGCGGCGCACGGTTTCTTCGGAAACCTCCAGCATCCGCGCGAGCTCGGCATTGCGCCCAGAACCGCCCAGCCGGCGC
Organism: Cribrihabitans neustonicus; assembly: GCF_048820895.1. Lineage (NCBI taxonomy): Bacteria > Pseudomonadati > Pseudomonadota > Alphaproteobacteria > Rhodobacterales > Paracoccaceae > Cribrihabitans > Cribrihabitans neustonicus. Next base: position 555,887 of record NZ_JBMERQ010000002.1, on the reverse strand, counting down.
AGCGCGTCGACAAGCTCCAGTTCGCGGTGGGATAGAGTGTGGGTTCCGGGCACGCGTTTTTTCGCAGCTTTTTGGCAATGGTTTCTTGCGACTATCTGCTTGAGGCACCGCAAGCGCAAGGTAAAAACCCACAAAATCCCACAGATGTGACCGAACTACTCCGGTCCTGCACGTTTCGGCCTAGGCAAACCCGCAGAACAGCGGTTATCTGACCCCGCCAGAAAAGGGGGCGCGGCATGGGCGGGCAGCACAGCGGACGCAGGAACATCCTGTTCATCCTGATCGACCAATTGCGGGCGGACTGCCTGTTCGGCGCGCTGGCAGAGCATGTGGCGCTGCCCAACCTGCGCCGGCTGATGGACGAGAGCGTCACCTTCGAGCAGAATTATACCGTGGTGAACCCCTGCGGCCCCTCGCGCGCCTCGATCCTGACCGGGCAATACGCGATGAACCACCGCTCGGTCCGCAACGGCACGCCGCTCAGGCACGACACGCCGACGCTGGCTTCCGAGATGCGCAAGGCGGGCTACCTGCCGATGCTGTTCGGCTATACCGACACGGCGCAGGACCCGCGGGTGTTTCACCCCAACGACCCGTCGGTGCGCAGTTACGAATACCCGATGGCCGGCTTCCAGGAGATGGTCGAGATGCGGCTGGAGACGTCCTATCCCTGGCGCGCCGACCTGTTGAACAAGGGCTATGCGTTCGACGACTACTGGGACCTCCACAAGCCGGTCTCCCCGGATGGCGGCACGCCGCGGCTGAACGATCCGGCGCCCTACCGGGCCGAGGACAGCGACACCGCCTTCCTCACCAACCGGTTCCTCGCGCTGATGCCCGGGTACCGCGATGAGAGCTGGTTTGCGCATCTGACCTACATCCGCCCGCACCCGCCGCTGGTGGCGCCCGCGCCTTACAACCTGATGTACGATCCGGCCCGCCTGCCCCTGCCTGCGCGGCTGGAGAGCCGGGAGGCGGAATGCGCGCTGCACCCGTTCTTCGGGCCGGCCACCCTGGCAACCGGGCCTGCGGACTGCGTGAAGGGGTTCCCCGACCTCGCGCCAACGGATGAGACCATCCAGACTTTGCGGGCGCTCTATCTCGGCCTCGCCTCCGAGGTCGACGCCCATATCGGCAGGGTGCTCACCTTTCTCGAAGAGAGCGGCCAGGCTGATGACACGCTGCTGGTCGTGAGCGCCGATCATGGCGAGATGCTGGGCGACCGGCATAGCTGGGGCAAGTTCTCGGTCTATGACGCGGCCTACCACACGCCACTGATCATCCGGATGCCGGGCAACCAGGGTCAGGCGGGGCGGCGGGTGCAGGCTTTCACCGAGTCGATTGACCTGGCGCCGACGATGCTGGAATGGGCGGGCCAGGAGATCCCCAACGCGATGGACGGCCGCTCGCTGCTCCCGCTCCTGCGTGGAGAGGTGCCTGCGGACTGGCGGCTGTACAGTTTCTCGGAGCTTGATTTCGGCGAGCCGGAGGGCCCGAGCCTGTGGCAGCAGATGCTGGGCACGGGGGTGAGCGAGTCATCCTTGGCGATCCTGCGTGACGGCCGCTTCACGCTGGTCGAGTTCGCCGCCGACCTGCCGCCGCTGCTGTTCGACCACGCTGGCGCCGGGGAGATGGCAAACGTGGCGGGCGATCCGGCCTTTGCCGCGGACCTTCTCCGGCTGACCCGGCAGATGCTGAAGCACCGGATGCGCAACATGGACCACACGCTGTCCCTCGACACGATCACACCGGACGGCCCGCGCCGCCAGCGACGCCACCGCTGATCCGCGTCTCCGCGCAGCCCATTGCGCCTGCCGCCAACCTTTGCGCTCCCGCCCCGTCCCCGCCCGCTAATGACCGGGGAAAAAGCGTGGGGCCACGCGCCGCGCAAGGCGCGGGGCTTGCAGTCAGCCGGTCCAGCCCAGGCCGGCGGCGATGCAGCTCATCGACTGCATCAGCGGGACCGGCACGGCGCCCGGAGGGCGTTCGCGCTCTTCGCGCAGGAGCCGCACCTGCAATCCATGAATCTCGCGCAGCATGGGTTCCACCCGGCCAAGACGCGCGCTCAGACGCGGGAAGCGGCTGGCCAGGTCCGGCGTGCCGGTGAGGAAGGCGACGGCTTCACAGGCCAGCAGATACTCGCGCCGGACCGCCCCAAAGATACGCTCGCGCACCGCGGTGTCCTGCACCAGCGTCGCGTAGTCAGCGGCGATCTCCATGTCGCTGTGCAGCAGCGCCTTTTCCACCTCGTCCACCGCCAGCCGGAACAGCGGAGCGTCCGCGAACATCTCCTGCAGCACCGTCTCACCGCGGGCACCGCGGAAGCGGCGGAAGCTCGCGACGGCGGAGCCGAAGCCGTACCAGCCGGTGATCATATGGCGGTTCTGCGACCAGGCGAAGACCCAGGGTATCGCCCGCAGATCCTGCAGCGACGCGGCCCCGAAGCGGCGCGCGGGGCGGGAGCCGATCTTCAGCATGGCGAGCTCGGCCACCGGGCTGGCCTGCTGGAAATAGTCCAGGAACCCCGGCGCATTCAGCAGGTTGGCGTAAGCCGCCTGCGACATGCCCGATAGCGCCTCGAACGCGTCGTCATGCTCGGGGTCTGCGGGCGGCACGTCCTCCTGCAGGGAATGCTGCAGCACCGAAGAAGCGATCAGTTCGAGCTGGTGCAGCGCGGTGCCGCGGTTGGCGTATTTCGCGCTCACCACCTCGCCTTGCTCGGTGATCCGCATCCGCCCGGCAATGGTGCCCGCGGGCTGCGCCGCGATGGCGCGCTCCGCCGGAGCGCCGCCGCGCGAGACCGAGCCGCCGCGGCCGTGGAAGAACACGACCTGCAGCCGGTGCGCGGCGAGCGTGCGGCTGATCCGCCGCTGCGCCTTGTCGAGCTCCCAGGTGGAGCAGAGGAAGCCGCCGTCCTTGTTGCTGTCGGAATAGCCCAGCATCACTTCGATCCGGCCGTCGCCGGATTTCAGCGAGCGGCGGGCAAAGGGGACTTCCAGCAGCCTGTCCAGAATGGCGGGAGCGGCGCGCAGATCGGCAATAGTTTCGAACAAGGGCACCACTTTCAGCGCCGCCTTTTCCGCCCCGAAGCCAGCATGGCGTGCGAGAAGGTAGACGCCGAGCAGGTCATCGGTGGAGCGGGTCATCGACAGAATGAAGGGGCCGATCGCCTGCGGGTCCTCGCCCGCTCCGGCATCGCGCATCAGCCGGAGGAGCTTCAGGAGCTCAGCACCTTGCGGGCTGAGCTCGTCCGGGGTCACGTAGTCCAGCGCAGCGCTGCCCAGGTCGCGGCGCAGCCGGGCCGACCATTCGGCGCTGCCATAATCCGGCACGCTGTCCGCACCTGCGCCGCTGCGGCCCCAGATCTCCGCCAGGACCGCGGTGGTCACGGTGGAGTTCTGGCGGATGTCGAGCGTCATGGTGCGGAAACCGAAAACTTCCGACTGCCAGCGCAGCGGGCGCAGATAGCGGGCCGCCAGCCGGGCGGCGCCGGTTTCCTCCAGCGCCTGTTCCGTGCGGAGCAGGTCAGCGGTGAAGTCATCGGCGTGGCGGTAGGCGCCCGGGAGCTCTGCGGCAGTGGCCGAGATCCGGGCCAGCATCGCGCTCAGCGCTTGCCGGAACACCTCGCCGGGGTTGCGCGCGGCCAGCTCCGCGCTGCTGGGAGCGCCGTCGATCACGCTTTGCAGACGCGCGGCGGCGCTCTCCGGCAGGGCATGGACCGCGGCCGAGATCGAGATGCGCGCGGCGCCGGTAGCCAGCGCCTCCATGTAGCGGTTGAGGATCGCGGCGCGGTTGGCGGCGAGCGCCTCGGCCGTGGCCTCTACTGTGACATTGGGGTTGCCGTCGCGGTCGCCGCCGATCCAGGAGTGGAACTTGAGGCAGGGCGTGTCCGCAGCTTCATGGCCCAGCCGCGGCGCGGCTGCGGCGATGTAGCGCTCGAAAAGCTGCGGCACCGCATCATAGAGGCTGTCGCGGAAGAATTGCAGGCCCCATTGGATTTCGTCGCGCAGCGATGGGCGGTCGCGGCGCAGATCGCCGGTCATCCACAGCAGGTCGATTTCCGACCGCAGATCGTCCAGCAGCAAGGCGCGCTCGCGCGGGGTCCAGCGCCCGGTTTCCAGCGCAACCAGCCCGCGGTAGATGCGGCGGTGGATTTCCAGCACGGTGACGCGCTTGGCCTCGGTCGGATGTGCCGTGAGCGTCGGCCCCGCCGAAAACCGGCCGGCCACCTGCCGCAGCCGCTCGGGGGTGGCGAGGCCTCCCGCGAGGTCCAGCGCGCGGGCGAAACTGCCCTCCACCCCCTCCGGCCCGTCCTGGGTCTCGGCCTGGCGGCGGCCGCGCATGGCAGCGTTTTCCTCCGCGATCTTCAGAAGCTGGAACCAGATGTTGAAAGCCTGAAGATAGGGCGTAGCAGGGGCGTCCGCGGGCAGGCGCACCGGGGCGGCGGCACTGAGCCGCGCGGCGACCCCGGGGGCGCGCTGGCGCAGCACGTCGAGCCAGAGCGCCTTCAACTCGGCGCGCAGAGCTGCAGCATAGGCGCCGTCAGCAGGATCGGCAGCGGGGGCTTCGGCGGGCTCGGCCATCAGTTCACCCGGTCGCGCGGCGCGCGTCCCTCGAACCATCAGTTCACCCGGTCGCGCGGCGCGCGTCCCTCGAAAAAGTCCTGCAAGTTGTCGAGTACGCGGAACCCCATCGCCTCGCGCGCCTCACGGGTGGCGCTGCCCAGATGCGGCAGCATTACCAGGTTGTCGCAGCCCATCAGGTCCGGGTTGATGCGCGGCTCGCCGTCGAACACGTCGAGCCCGGCGCCAGCGATAGTCTGGAACCACAGCGCACGGGACAGAGCCAGTTCATCCACCACCTCGCCGCGGGCGGTGTTGATGAGGAAGGCCTCCGGCTTCATCAGATTCAGCATCCGGGTGTTGATCAGGTGCCGGTTCTCCGCCCCACCGGGGCAGTGCAGCGAGACGAAATCGCACTGCGGCATCAGATCCTCGAGGCTGTCCGCCTGGGTGGCGTTGTAGCGGGCAAGCACATCGGGGCACACGCGGGAGCGGTTCTGCACGATAATCCTCATACCGAACCCATGATGCGCGCGCCGCGCCATCTCCTGGCCGATGCGGCCGAAGCCGACGATGCCGAGCGTCTTGCCCGAGACCTTGGTGCCGATGAGATGCGTCGGGCGCCAGCCGGTCCACTTACCCGCGCGCAGCTCGCGTTCGCCCTCGCCCGCGCGCCGCGCCGCCATCAGCAGCAGCGTCATCGCGATATCGGCAGTGCATTCGCTGAGCACGTCGGGAGTGTTGGTCACCGTCATGCCATGCCCGGCGGCGCAGCGCATGTCGATATGGGAATATCCGACCCCGTAGTTGGCAATGATGCGGGCCTGCGGCCGGGCGACATCCAGTGCCTTGGCCGAAAGCTTGTCGGTCACCGTGGGCAGCACCGCGTCGAAGCTTTGCACCGCCGCGCGCAGCTCCGCTTCGCTCAACGGCACATCGCCGGAGTTCAGCACCGTATCGAAACGCTCGGCCAAGCGGGCCTCGACAGCGGCGGGCCAGCGGCGGGTCACCAGAACCTTGGGCTTTGCCATTCTCTTATCTCCCCGAAGTGCATTCTTTTTGTCCAAAAGGCGCTCCGCCCCCGCTATTGCCCCAGCCGGGGCGGAGCGCGGCGCCTGCCCGCGAAGCGGATCAGGCGGCCGTCTGCTTCATCACGCTGGCGATCGTCTCGCCGATCACAGCGGGGTTTTCGGCCACCGTGACGCCGGCCGCGGAGAGGATTTCCACCTTTTCCGAGGCGGATTCACCAAAGGCCGAGATGATCGCGCCCGCGTGGCCCATGGTGCGCCCCTTCGGCGCGGTCAGGCCCGCCACATAGGCGACCACCGGCTTGGTGACGTGATCGCGGATGTATTCCGCGGCCTCAGCCTCCTGCGGGCCGCCGATTTCGCCGATCATCGCGATGACCTCGGTTTCGGGGTCGTTCTCGAACCACTCCAGGATGTCCTTGAAAGAGGAGCCGTTGATCGGATCGCCGCCGATTCCGACCGAGGTGGAGACGCCCAAGCCAAGCTCCTTGAGCTGTGCCGCGGCCTCGTAGCCCAGGGTGCCCGAGCGGCCGATGATGCCGACAGAGCCCTGCAAGTAGATGTGGCCGGGCATGATGCCCAGAAGCGCGTTGCCGGGCGAGATCGTGCCCGCGCAGTTCGGGCCCGTCAGGATCATCCGCTTTTCCTTGGGATAGCGGTACATGTAGCGCTTCACCCGGATCATGTCCTGCGCCGGAATGCCGTCGGTGATGCAGACGCAGTATTTGATGCCCGCATCCGCCGCTTCCATGATGGAGTCGGCAGCAAACGGCGGCGGCACGAAGACCAGCGAGGCATTGGCGCCGGTGGCCTCCACCGCTTCCTTTACGGTGTTGAAGACCGGCACGCCCTCGACGGTCTCGCCGCCCTTGCCGGGCACCACGCCGCCAACGACATTGGTGCCGTAGTCGATCATGTCCTTGGTGTGGAAGCGCGCCATCTTGCCGGTGATGCCCTGGACGATGACCTTGCTGTCGCGGTCGAGAAGAATGCTCATTGGATGGCCCTCACGCGGGTGTTTTGAGAGAGATCGTTCTTCCAGGCGCCGACGGCGCGCTCGGCGGCTTCCATCAGCGATGTGGCGCGGATCAAGGGCAGGCCGGAGCGGGCCAGGATCTTCTGGCCTTCCTCCACGTTGGTGCCTGCGAGCCGCACCACCACGGGCACGTCCACCTGCACCTCGCGCAGCGCCTGCACCACGCCTTCCGCCACCCAGTCGCAGCGGTTGATGCCGGCGAAGATGTTGACCAGCACCGCCTGCACGTTGCTGTCCGACATCACCAGGCGGAAGGCCTTGGCCACCCGTTCGGGCGTGGCGCCGCCGCCGATGTCGAGGAAGTTGGCAGGCTCGCCGCCCGCGAGCTTGATGGTGTCCATCGTTGCCATCGCAAGGCCTGCGCCATTCACGATGCAGCCGATGTTGCCGTCGAGCCCGACGTAGGAGAGGCCGCGGTCGGCAGCGCGGGCTTCGCGCGGGTCTTCCTGGCTCTTGTCGCGCAGCTCGGCGATCTGGGGGTGACGGAACAGGGCGTTGCCGTCGAAGGTCATCTTCGCGTCGAGCGCAATCACCCGGCTGTCGCCGGTGACCACCAGCGGGTTGATCTCCACCATGGTGGCGTCGAGTTCCGAAAACGCCTGGTAGCAGCCCTTGAGCGTGCGCACCATCTGCTGGGTCAGCGCCGGTTCAATGCCGAGCTTGAACGCGATTTCGCGGGCCTGGAAATCCTGCAGGCCTACGGCCGGCTCGACGGTGGAGCGGACGATGGATTCGGGGCGCTCGGCGGAGATGTCTTCAATCTCCATGCCGCCTTCAGAGGAGGCCACGATCATCACCCGCTGGCTGGAGCGGTCGAGCACGAAGCCCAGGTAGATCTCCCGCGCAATCGGCACCGCGGCCTCGACATAGACCCGGTAGATGCCCTTGCCCTCGGGACCGGTCTGATGGGTCACCAGCTTCTTGCCGAACATGTTCTCGGTCGCCTCATATATCTCGGCCTCCGAGTTGCACAGCTTGACGCCGCCCGCCTTGCCACGGCCGCCCGCATGCACCTGCGCCTTGACGATCCAGCGGTCGCCGCCCAGTTCGCGGGCGCGGTAGGCGGCTTGCTCGGGGCTGTAGGCCAGCGCGCCGGGGGGCACGGTGACGCCGAAGTTGCTCAGGACTTCCTTGGCCTGATACTCGTGAATATCCATGGTTTCCTCCCTATGGATGCATCTTGTTCCGCTGTTTGGCCTATTCCGCGGCCACGGCAGCGTCGTAATGGCGGTCGAGCAGCCGGCTGATGGCGTCGAGGTCGACGTTTGCGCCGATGTCGTTCATCGCACTGCCAAAGCGGTTGACGATGTCGGTGATGGCGGCGGGGGTGATTTGGTTGAGGATGCCGATACGGACCTGCACCGGCTCGGACAGGGTCGGCCAGATGCCGAAGCCCTTGGCGCGGCAGTTCTGCACCAGCTCCTTCTCGCGGCCCGCCAGCGCCCCGGGCAGGTTCAGCACCACCAGGCTCGTCATGTTCGAGGTGACCTTGCAACCCATCGCGGTGACGGCTTCGCGCAGCGCTTTCTCGTGGAAGGCATAGTCGCGGGCCTTCTGGGCCCGGCCGTGCTGCAGCGTGATACGCAGCGCCTCGTGGAAGGCGGCGACCGCATAGCCGGAATGCGTGCGGTGATAGGTGCCGGCAGCCACGTCCTTCCCGTCAACCACACCCCAATGGCGGGCTTCGAGGATCGGATTGTGGACGTAGGAATGGCAGCCGTTCTCGCGCACGGTCTCGATGTAGCGGTCGGAGAAGGAGACCGGCGCATAGGTCAGCGGCAGGCAAAGCACGCCCTTCTGCGGACAGGAGGCCCAGCCGGCTACGCCCGGGTAGTCGTCGATCGAGAAGTCCTCGATCCCCAGCGAAGAGACCGCATCGATCAGCCCCATCACGCCGTGCTTCCCGCAGGCATCGGAGAAGCCGCGAAGGTCGTTGATCCGCCCCGACCCGGTTTCCCAATGCGCCATGAAGGCCCATTTCGGCTTCTTCTCCGCCAGCACCTGCTCCACCAGCTGGCCCGATACGGACTCGCCGTGCGGCACGTCGATGACGGTGACAGAGGCGGGCTGCGGGCTCAGCGGATCGGCGGCGAGCTCCGCGCGGGTGGCGGCCTTCATGCGGATGGTCAGCGCGTCGATCCCCGAGAAGGTGCCGTTTTGGAAGACTACTACGCTGTCGCCGGGCAGGATCGCGTTCAGCATGCAGTCGAGGCCGGAGAAGCCGGTGCCGCCGACCCCGTAGGTGTAGGTATTCGCGGTGCCCCAGAGGCTGCGCAGCATCTGCTTGCACTCGATCATGCCGCGCAGCACGTCGGCCTGCATGTGGTCGGCCAGGCCCGTGTTGGCAAAGGCCCGCAGCACACGCGGATCGGTGTTGCCCGGCCCGGGGCCTGCAGCCAGGGTTTCCGGGATGTCCAGGCCGGGGAAGATCAGGGGGTCGCTCATCGGGGTGATACCTCGCTGCTGTCGGGTTCGCGATGCGCCGGGGATGGACCAGCTTCGCCCCCGCATCGGGGTCAGAGGAAGCTTTGTTCACCGAGGGGCAACATCTGTTAACCCAAGGAAAGCTTACCTCGACAAATCCCGCAACATTCCTATATCCTGCTTTTGGGCATCCAATTGGGTAGAGAATTTCCTACCCATAAGTCTTGAAATACCGTGGCATACCGAAACATACCCTACCCATACGGGTAGTTTTCCGGAGAAGGGCATCAAATGGCACCGATAAGCGGCATGACATCCCCGATTTCCGTCATGCTGGCGGATGCCAACCCTCTGGTGCTGTCGGCGATGTCCGAAATCTTCGACCGCGACCCGCGATTCTCTCTCGTGGCCACCTCCGCCACTGCCGAGGGGTTCCTCGGCACGGTGATGCGGGTGCCGGTGCAGGTCGGCATCATCGACTGGTCTCTGCCCGCCCTCGGCGGCGCCAAGCTGATCGAGGTGCTGCGCGACCAGGCGAACGCACCCCGGCTTGTGGTCTATGCCGACGAGGCCTCCGGCGTGCCGCGCAAGGCGATGAGCGCGGGCGCGGCGGGCTTTGCGCCGCGCTCCAGCCCGGTGGAGAATCTCCTGGAGACCTGCCTGGCGGTGGCGGCGGGCAAGATGGTGTTCCCCTTCCTCGATGTGCGCGAATTGCAGACCGACCCGATCGAACAGCTGTCGCGCCGCGAGCGCGCGATGCTGGAAGCGCTGTCCAAAGGGCTGACCAACAAGGAGCTGAGCAAGGAGCTTGGCATCACAACCAACACGGTGAAGTTCCACCTGTCGAACCTCTACGAAAAGCTCTCGGTCAAGAACCGCGCCCAGGCGATTGCGTTCTACTACGCCCAGCGGGCCGCAAAGGGCGACCTCGGGCGCGCGGAGTGATCCGCGCCCGCCCTTGCTGAGCCGATGCCTCGCGCGCGTATGCGCGTGCTCGCGCGCGCGTATGCGCCCGCCCGCGCGAATGTATTTTTAAGCAACAATTTTTCTTGACAGGAAACCCCCGCTTGCGGAATTGCTGGAGGGAGCACTTCCGCTTTCCCTCTGCCAACAGGAGCGAATCAATGTCGTTTCATCCCATCGAACAGGCCCCCGCCCGGCTCAACCGCAGCGAGCTCGCCGTGCCCGGATCGCAGCCGCAAATGTTTGAAAAGGCTGCCCAATCCGACGTCGACGTGATCTTCCTCGACCTCGAGGACGCAGTTGCCCCGGACGAGAAGGAACAGGCCCGCAGGAACATCATCAAGGCCCTGAACGAGATCGACTGGGGCAAGAAGACAATGTCCATCCGTATCAATGGCTTGGACACCCATTACATGTACCGCGACGTGGTCGACGTGGTGGAGCAGGCCGGCGAGCGGCTGGACCTGATCATGATTCCCAAGGTCGGCACCGCGGCCGACGTTTATGCCGTCGACATGATGGTGACGCAGATCGAGGACGCGAAGGGTTTGAAGAAGCGGATCGGCTTCGAGCACATCATCGAGACCGCGCTCGGCATGCAGAACGTGAGTGAAATTGCCGCAGCCTCCAGGCGCAATGAATCGCTGCATTTCGGGGTCGCCGACTACGCCGCCTCGACCCGGGCGCGCACCACCATCATCGGCGGTGTGAACCCGGACTATTCGGTGCTGACCGACCCCGATGCCGACGGCGCGCGGGCGGTGCATTGGGGCGACATGTGGCACTATGCGCTCGCCCGGATGGTGGTGGCGGCGCGGGCCAACGGCCTGCGTCCGATCGACGGCCCCTTCGGCGATTTCCAGGACCCGGAAGGCTACAAGGCCGCCGCCAAACGCGCCGCGGTGCTGGGGTGCGAGGGCAAATGGGCTATCCACCCCAGCCAGATCGCGCTTGCCAACGAGGTGATGTCGCCCTCGGACGCCGAGGTGACCAAGGCGCACCGCATCCTTCAGGCCATGGCGGAGGCCGAAGCCGCGGGCAAGGGCGCGGTCTCGCTCGACGGGCGGCTCATTGACTACGCCTCGATCCGTCAGGCAGAAGTGCTGGTGGAAAAAGCCAAGCAGATCGCCGGGCGCTGAGCCCCGCCGGTCCGCCACGGCAAGACAGGCGGCCGCCCGGGTCCGGGGCGGCCGCTGCCCGGTGCGGCAGGGAGGCGCAGATGGAAACATTGAAAGACACCGCTATCGCCATGTTCGAGGCGGCAGTCGCGCGCGCCGACCCGGCCCGTGCGCTGCGGGCGCAGCTTGAGGCGGCGCCGCTGCAGCCCCTGCCCGCGGGCGGTCGCGAAGTACTGCTGGCCGTAGGCAAGGCGGCGGTGCCGATGCTGCGCGAGGCGCTCCGCTTGCGGCCCGGCGCGGCGGCGGCCCTGGCCATCACAAACCCCGAAAACTACACCGAAATCCCCGGCGCCACGGTGCTCTGCGGCGCACACCCTGTGCCGGATGAAACCAGCGCGGCAGCGGGCCGGGCCGCCATAGATCTGGCGCAATCACTCGGCCCCAGAGACCGCCTGGTCGCGCTGATTTCCGGCGGCGGCTCCGCCCTGATGGTGGCGCCTGCACCGGGGCTGACGCTTGCGGACAAGGCGGCGGTGAACCAGCTTCTGCTCGCCTCGGGCCTTGAGATCAACGACATGAACCTGGTCCGCCAGCAGCTTTCGGACGTGAAAGGCGGCGGCCTGCTGCGCCACGCGGCACCTGCCCAGGTGCAGGCCTATATTCTGTCAGACGTGATCGGCGACGACCTGCGCGCGATAGCTTCGGGCCCAACCGTGGCGCCGATCGGCACCCGCAGCGAGGCACGGGAGATCCTGCAGCGGGCCGGTGTTTGGGAGCGCCTGCCGGAAGCCGTGCAGCGCCATTTGAGCGCCTCGGGCGCGGCTCAGGCCACCACGCCCCAGGCGACCAACTCGCTGATCGGCTCCAACCGCCACAGCCTTAAAGCCATGATCGCCGCCGCCCCGGAGTGGCAGCCGCGGCTGATCACCCACCGGCTGACCGGTGACGTCGCCGCGGCGGCGGAAACCGTTGTGGCCGCGGCCGAAGCCGCGCCCAGGGACCGGCCCGTGGCGCTAGTCTTCGGCGGCGAAACCACCGTGCAGCTCAAGGGTACAGGGCTTGGCGGGCGCAACCAGGAACTGGCCCTGCGGGTTGCTAAACTGGGTGCCGGGCGGCTCACCGGCGATTGGCTGTTCCTCTCCGGCGGCACCGACGGGCGCGACGGCCCGACAGACGCCGCGGGCGGCGTCGTCGGCGCCGCGACCTGGGCGGCGATCCGCGCCGCGGGCCAGGACCCCGAGGCCCTGCTGGCCAACAACGACAGCCACGCCGCCCTGAATGCCGCGGATGCGCTGCTCATGACCGGCGGTACCGGCACCAATGTAGCAGATGTGCAGGTCTTCCTGAGACGGCCCGGCTGAGGCTAGGGCCGGGCTGCTTCCTCTTTGAACGGGTCCTCCCGCCGATGGCTTCCGCCGCCCACGGCGCACCGGCCGTCCGCGCCGGAACAGGCTCCTGTCATCTTGCCGGAAATACTCCCGCCGGAGGCTCCCCAAGGCGGCGGCAGGCCGCGCGTTCAGGAGGACACGCGCGCCTCGCCCCACTCCCCAAGATCATTCACCAGCAACAGCGCCACCCGCCGGAATACCTGGCGCAGCCGCTCCGCATGCGGCCCCTGCAGCGCAATATCCGTGAGTGCCTGATCCATGCACTTGAGCCAGTTCTCGGCGTCCTCGGCAGTGACCGGCACATGCGCGTGCATGCTCTTCACGTCCATATGGCCGTGCTTCTCTGCGTAGTAGCGCCGCCCGCCCAGGAAGCCCGAGAGAAAGTTGAACTGCTCGATCCGCGCATGCGCCAGCCCGTGGCCGCGCTGGTGCAGCCGGGCGATCCGGGCGCCGGCCGCGCTCTCCTCGACAATATCGTAGAACCGCTCCACCAGTGCGCGCAGCACCGCCTCACCGCCGATTTGGTCGATCAGCCTCTCTGCCATGACGGAACCTCCCGGACCTGCCTCAGGACTGCGGCCGGGTCTTCTTTGGGTCGTAATGGGCAAAAGGCACGATCGTGGCAGGCAGGCGTTTCTGGTGCCCGTCGAGTTTGCCGATCTCCACCGCAGTGCCAAACTCTGAATGCGCCACGTCCACACGCGCCAGCGCGATGGTCTTGCCCAGGAGCGGCGAGCGCATGGCCGAGGTCACCTCGCCTACCTGCGCCCGGCCAATGCGCACGCAATCGCCATGGCCCACGTCGATGGCGGCATCGATGTCCAGCCCGACGAGCTTGCGGGCAGGCGTGGTCTTGCGGCGGATCAGCGCGTCGCGGCCGATAAAATCATCCTCCTTCGACTTCAGCGGCACGGTGAAGCCAATGCCCGCCTCGAACGGATCAGTCTGGTCAGAGAAATCATAGCCCGCAAATATCAGCCCGGCTTCTATCCGCACCATATCCAGCGCCTCCAGCCCCATCGGGCGGATGCCATGCGCCTGACCGGCCTCCCAGACTGCATCGAACACTTCGCCTGCATGTTTCGGGTGGCAGAAGATCTCGTACCCCAACTCGCCGGTGTAGCCTGTGCGGGAGACCACAACCGGCACGCCCTGGTCATCGCCGATGCGCGCAGGGGTGAAGCGGAACCAGCCCAGTTCCTCCAGCGTCGGATTGTGCGGCGCGGTCCAGATCACCTTCTTCAGCAGCTCCCGGCTTTCCGGGCCCTGCACCGCGATATTATGCTGCATGTCGGTCGAAGAGCGCACCAGCACCTTCAGCCCCAGCTTTTCCGCCTGCTCGCGGATCCACTCGCCGCCATAGTCCGAGCCGCCGATCCAGCGGAAGTTGTCCTTGCCGAGGCGGAACACGGTGCCGTCGTCGATCATGCCGCCATGCGGGTAGCACATTGCGGTATAGACCACCTGCCCCACCGCCAGCTTCTTGATATTGCGGGTGAAGATATACTGGCACAGCGCCTCGGCATCGGGGCCGGTAATCTCGAACTTGCGCAGGGCGGAGAGGTCCAGCAGCACGCATTTCTCGCGGCAGGCCCAATATTCCTCCAGCGGCCCGGAAGCGGCGTAGCAATTGGCCAGCCAATAGCCGTTGTACTCGACGAAATTGCGGGTGAGCTTGCTCAGGCGGTCGTGAAAACCGGTTTCCTTGGTCATCTTGGGCTCCGCTTCCGGGGTCGCGCGGAACGCGATTGCCCGCTTGAAGGTCTCTTGTCCGCTGTAGGTGCGGATGTGGATGTCGGTGGGGTTCCAGCCATTCGCGGCGCTGGTGTCGTCCGGGCAGGCGGAGCTGACACAGACCAGATCGGTGAGCGCCCTGAGCAGCACGTAATCGCCGGGCCGGGTCCAGGGCTCGTCAGCATACATCACACCATGATCGTCGAGCCCGGTGTTAAAAAAGAAGTTGATCGCCATCCAGCCGGCGCGGCCGGTGACCCCGTGCGGCGCCAGCGCGCCGTTGAAGTTGTCCGAGCAATTCACATGGCCGGGATAGCCGATATCGTCATAATATTTCGCGGCGCAGGCCAAGGCAAAGGCATCGTGGCGGCCCACGGTGTCCTGCACCACCTCGACCAGCGGCAGCATATCCTGATCATAATATTTCGCGTGCAGCCCAGGCATCGGATAGGCATGGCCCATCAGGGTCCGCGTGGTGGTCACATCCAGCGCGTGTTCGATCCCCTTGTCCAGCTTCCGCGCGGCAAAACACTGGAAGTCGGTGCACTGGCGGCCATCCACGTCAATGATCTGGATATAGTCGCCCGCCTTCACGAAATAGCTTTCCGCCGTGGCGCTGTGCACCCGCACTTCGCTCACCGGATCGGCCAGCGGGTCGGGCAGCTCGAAGCGCGCCACCTGCCTGATCACCGCGCGCTGCACCATGACAGTGAGCGGCGTGGCGGTGTCCTGCGCCTCAAAATCCATGAGGCCGCCGGGAGCCGCGATGATCACCGCGCCCGTCTGTTGGGCGGTGAAGCTCTCCTCGCTCTTGGCTGGCGCGGCAGCGGAAAACAACCGCAGCGCCCCGGCCTTCGCGAGGTCGATGCCGCGCGCTTCCATTCCCATGCGGAGGCCGCGCAGGGACTGGTCCGAGGAAGTCAGCAGAGCCTTCAGGCCGCCGGCATCCGAGTTCGCCTGCACGCCGAGCACCGCGGGCTCGATCACGCCGCGCTCTGTTGCCGCCACGATCTCGCAGGGCTGGCCGCCCTCGTCGTTGATCACGGTCAGCCGGTCGCCCGTTTCCACCGGGATCAGGATCGCGCCGCAGCCCTGCACGGAGTAGCGCTCGGTCCCCCGGGGCAGCGAAAACACCGAGGGCTGATAGAAGCTCGAGGGTTTCGGCGGCCCAGTGACCACTTCGGCAAAACCGCTTCCGGTCATCGCATGTCCTCCCGCAGCATCCGGCGCCAGAATTGCACGACCGGAATATATATTTATTGAAAAGAATAATAACATCCCCCACCCTGAGCAACAAACTTGTTGATTTCCGGCGAAAAAACCGCGGATGCCCGGGATGCGGCATATACATGCGGAGGAATGCCGCAAACGAGAGGATGACAGGCATGCAATCACTGTTTTTCGGCCTCGCCGCGGCCCTGGCCTGGGGCATTCACGACCTCTGCGTGCGCTTCGTGGCACAGCGCACCTGCATCCTGGGAGCGATTCTAACGGTGCTTGCGGCAGGGGCGATTCTGGTCGGCGCAGCGGCGGCGCTCTGGGGCGACTGGAACGCGATGACAGCCGGCGCCGCTGGGCTTGCCACTCTGTCGGGCGGCTTCTTTGCGCTCGCAACCTACGCGCTCTACCGCGCCTTTGCGCTGGGGCCGGTGAAGCTGGCGGCGCCGCTGATTGGCGCCTATCCCGTGCTGTCGCTTGGGCTCGCAGTATTGCAGGGCCAGCCGCTCGGGGCCTGGCACTGGCTGGCGGTGACGGTGGTGGTCTGCGGTGTCGGCGGCGTTGCGGTGCTGGCCCCCGGTGAAGCCCCGCAGGAGGGGGAAGACCAGGTAGCGTCCAGGACCGGCACCCTGCTCTGGGGCCTTGCCGCCGCCGCAGGCTTTGCGCTCACCTTTGCCTCGGGGCAGGCGGCCACCCGCGCAGGCGCCGAGCTGCCGGTTCTGGCGCTCACCCGCATGGCGGCGATCCTGGCGGTGCTGGCGATGGCACTGCCGCGCGGCGCGCTGCCCCGGCCGCCGCGGCAGGTGCTGCCGCTGCTCTGCCTGATGGGAGCGCTGGACGCACTGGCGCTGGGGCTGGTGATTGTCTCCGGCGGGCTCCCGCGGCCCGAGTTTGCCGCCGTGAGCTCCTCGCTGTTCGGGCTGATCACCGTGATCCTCGCCTGGCTGTTCCTGCGCGAGGGCATGACCCGCGGCCAGTGGCTTGCAGTCACCGTCACCTTTGCGGGTATCGCATGCCTCGGTCTCTGAGGCGCGCGGCGGCCCGGCTAAGCCCCCCCTTCTGTCACCTTCCCCAAATACTCCCGCCGGAGGCATCCTCCCGGAGTCCCACACGCCGCCGCCGGAGGCCGTTCCCAGCCGGCGGCAAAAAAGGGCCCGGGACATGCCCGGGCCTTAAAAAGGTCCGGGACACGCCCGGACCAGGTGGGAAGCGGTTCAGATGTCCAGCGTGTTGTCCTTTTCCCAGCGCGAGAAATGGTTGACGAAGGAGTTCCACTCCTGCTGCTTCATCTTCAGGTAGGCGGCGGAGAATTCCTCGCCCATCATCGCCTTCAGCCCGTCGTCCTTGTCGTAGAACCGCAGCGCGTCGAGCATGTTGAGCGGCAGCTTGGGGGCATCTGTGATGCTGTGGCCCTGGGCGTACATGTCGATGTCGCGGCGCGGCCCGGGGTCGGCCTTGCTGCGCACGCCGGAAAGGCCGGCCGCAATGATCACCGCCTGCAGCAGGTAGGGGTTCACCGCGCCGTCCGGCAGGCGCAGCTCGAAACGGCCGGGGCCGGGCACGCGCACCATGTGGGTGCGGTTGTTGCCCGTCCAGGTCACCGTGTTGGGCGCCCAGGTGGCGCCGGACATGGTGCGCGGCGCGTTGATGCGCTTGTAGGAGTTCACCGTGGGGTTGGTGATCGCCGCCAGGGCAGAGGCGTGTTTCATTATGCCGCCGAGAAACCAGCCGCCCTGTTCGGACAGGCCCAGCTCGGCGATCTGGCCCGCGCCCTTTTCGGCCGCGAAGACGTTGGTGCGGGCATCGCTGCCCAGGGCGTCCCAGACCGAGATATGCGCGTGGCAGCCGTTCCCGGTGAGCCCTTCGACCGGCTTCGGCATGAAGGTGGCGCGGTAGCCGTGCTTCTCTGCCACCGATTTAGTCATGAACTTGAAAAAACTGTGCTTGTCGGCAGTGGCCAGCGCGTCGTCATACTCCCAGTTCATCTCGAACTGGCCATTGGCGTCCTCGTGGTCGTTCTGGTACGGCCCCCAGCCCAGCGCCAGCATGTAATCGCAGATCTCGCGCACGACGTCGTAACGGCGCATCACCGCCTGCTGATCGTAGCAGGGCTTCTCGGCGGTATCGTAGGGATCGGAGATCTGCTCTCCGTCCGGGCTCAGCAGGAAGAACTCGGCCTCGATGCCGGTCTTGACGTGCAGGCCCTCGTCGGCGGCCTCCTTGATGAGACGGCGCAGCACGTTGCGGGGCGCCTGGGCTACATCCTTTCCCTCCATCACACAGTCGGCCGCTACCCAGGCGACCTCCGGCTTCCAGGGCAGCTGGATCACCGAAGACGGGTCCGGCACCGCCAGCATGTCCGGATGCGCGGGCGTGAGATCGAGCCAGGTGGCAAAGCCGGCAAAGCCGGCGCCATCCTCCTGCATGTCCGCGATCGCCTCCGCCGGGACCAGTTTGGCGCGCTGGCCGCCAAACAGATCGGTGAAGGAGATCATGAAGTATTTGACGCCTTTTTCCTTCGCGAAAGCGGCCAGATTCGTCGTCATGGTCCTACTTCCCTTCCCTGTTGTGTTGGTCTTGTTCGCCCAAGGGCGCGGGCCGTGACTGGCCCGCGCCCCGGTATGTTACCTTAGAAACCCGCCTTGCCGGGGTACCAATCGGTGCCCGCAAGCGGCACCCGCGCCATCGCGGCGGCCTCCATCGTCAGCGCGCAGAGGTCCTCGGGCTCGAGGTTGTGCAGGTGATTGTGGCCGCAGGCGCGGGCGATGGTCTGCGCTTCCAGCGTCATCACCTTGAGATAATTGCGCAGGCGCCGGCCGGCATCGACCGGATCGAGCCGCTTCATCAGCTCCGGATCCTGGGTGGTGATGCCCGCGGGGTCCTGGCCCTCGTGCCAGTCGTCATAGGCGCCAGTGGTGGTGCCGAGCTTCCGGTACTCGTCCTCCCACTTCGGATCGTTGTCTCCCAGCGCTACCAGCGCCGCGGTGCCGATTGCCACAGCATCCGCACCCAGTGCTAGCGCCTTGGCCACGTCCGCGCCGGTACGGATGCCGCCGGAGACCACCAGCTGCACCTCTCGGTGCACGCCGAGGTCCTGCAGCGCCTGCACCGCGGGGCGGATGCAGGCCAGAGTCGGCAGCCCGACATGCTCGATGAAAACGTCCTGGGTGGCGGCGGTGCCGCCCTGCATGCCGTCCATCACCACTACATCGGCACCCGCTTTCACCGCCAGGGCAGTGTCGAAATAGGGCCGGGTCGCGCCCACTTTCACGTAAATCGGCACCTGCCAGCCGGTGATCTCGCGCAGCTCCAGGATCTTGATCTCCAGATCGTCCGGGCCGGTCCAGTCCGGATGACGGCAGGCGGAGCGCTGGTCGATCCCTTTGGGGAGGCAGCGCATCTGCGCGACGCGGTCGGAAATCTTCTGGCCCAGCAGCATGCCGCCGCCGCCCGGCTTCGCGCCCTGGCCCACCACGATCTCGATTGCGTCGGCCTTGCGCAGGTCGTCGGGGTTCATGCCGTAGCGCGAGGGCAGGTACTGGTAGACCAGCTTGGAGGAATGGCCGCGCTCCTCCGGTGTCATGCCGCCATCGCCGGTGGTGGTGGAGGTGCCCGCTGCCGAGGCGCCGCGCCCCAGGGCCTCCTTCGCCGGACCTGACAGCGCGCCGAAGCTCATGCCCGCAATGGTGATCGGAATATCGAGCTCGATCGGCTTCTTGGCAAAGCGGGTGCCGAGGGTCACCTTGGTGTCGCATTTTTCGCGGTAGCCTTCGAGCGGGTAGCGCGAGACAGAGGCACCGAGGAACAGAAGGTCGTCGAAATGCGGCACCCGGCGTTTGGCCCCGCCGCCGCGGATGTCGTAGATGCCGGTGGCCGCGGCGCGGCGGATTTCGGCGTTAATGGGGTTCGAAAAGGTCGCCGACTGGATCGGGGCCGTGCGCGGAATGTTTTTGTTGTCCATTTTTCTGGGTCCCTGTCCTTAGTAGGCCTGCGCGTTGTCGACGTCGAAGTTGTAGAGCTTGCGGGCAGACCCGTAGCGCTTGAACTCCTCCGGCCTGGCATCGCTTCCAGCCCGCGCCAGCAGGTCCTTCAGAATGTCGATGTGCTCGGGGCGCATTTCCTTTTCGATGCAGTCGGCCCCGAGGCTCTTCACCGAACCGCGCACGAACAAGCGCGCCTCATAGAGCGAGTCACCCAGCGCATCGCCGGCGTCACCGCAGACCACCAGATTGCCGGCCTGGGCCATAAAGGCGCACATATGGCCGATGTTGCCATGCACGACGATATCGATGCCCTTCATCGAGATGCCGCAGCGGGAGCTGGCATTCCCCTTGATGACGAGGAGACCGCCGTGCCCGGTCGCGCCCGCGTACTGGCTGGCGTCGCCCTCGACAACGACCTGGCCGGACATCATGTTTTCCGCAACGCCCGGCCCGGCCGAGCCCTTCACATGGACATGCGCCTGCTGATTCATGCCCGCGCAGTAATAGCCGGTAGAGCCGTTCACGGTGACCTTGATCGGCGCATTAAGCCCCACCGCCACCGCGTGGCTGCCCTTGGGGTTTGTGACTTCCCAGCTTTCCTCGGTCAGGGTTTCGCTTTGGGCTTGCAGGGCCGCGTTCAGACCGCGCAGGCCATCTGCTTCGAGATTGTATGTCTGCATGTCAGTGGTTCCAGAAGTAAACGGTTGCGGGTTCGGGCTCCCAGACGCGGGCGTCCTCGATGCCCGGCAGGTTCACCAGCGCGCGGTATTCCGAGCCGAAGGCCACATACTGCTCGGTTTCCGCCATCACCGCGGGTTTGCAGGCGATCGGGTCGCGCACGACGCCAAAGCCGTCCTTGGTGCCGACAACGAAGTTGAAGAACCCGTCGAGATCGTCGATCGAGCTTTCCAGCGCTTCGCCGAGGGTGGCTCCGTTCTGCATCTTCCAGGTGAGGTAGGCGGCGCCGACCTCGGTATCGTTCATCGACTCGATGCGCACGCCCGCACGCTGCAGTTTGCGGCGCCAGGAGTTGTGGTTCGACAGCGAGCCGTTGTGCACCAGGCACTGGTCCGCGCCGGTCGAGAACGGATGCGCGCCCTCTGTGGTGACGGCAGATTCGGTGGCCATGCGGGTATGTCCGATGCCGTGGCTGCCGCTCATGCCGCGCAGGCCGAACCGGTCCGCGACCTCCTCCGGCAGGCCGACCTCCTTGTAGATCTCGATGCTGTCGCCCGCGCTCATGATGCGCAGTCCCGTGCGCAGTTCCGCCAGGGCGCTGCGGGCCGCCTCCGCCTGGCCTGCAGGCAGAAAGAGCACTGCGTGGGTGTCGTTCACCCGCAGCTCGACGCTGCTGCCGAGCACCTCAGCCAGCGCAGCCGCGAGGCCCTCAAAGGCTTCCGGCGTGTCCGACTGCACCGTGAGCTTGCTGCGTCCCGGGGCCTCTGCGCCGTAGATCGCGATGCCCGCACTGTCCGGGCCGCGATCGGTCATGGTGATGAGCATGTCGGTGAGCATATCCCCCAGCCGCGGCTCTAGAGTTTTGTCTTTCAGGAAAAGACCAACAATCCCGCACATTCGTGTGCCTCCTGCGTTTCGTCTCGAATCAACGCTAGCAGCTTGCGCCGGGTCGATCAACTGTCATGAAACTTATTTTCCTAAGAAGGAAGGGCGCGCCGAACTGGCGCGCCCCGGACTCTCTAATACTTGTCCAGCAAGGCATGGATTTTCTTTTGATCTCCCATACGCCTGGCCTTCTCCAGATGTTCACTTTCGCGGGCGAACTGGATGCGGTGCCAAGCAATCCAGAATATCACCCCGAGGACTACCATCAGCCCTTCGTACCCCTGGAAGGGATAGACTGCCCCTACCTCGGCCAGGTCGACGGCCCAGCTGTCGTAACCAATCGTAGACATTTCGATCTCCTTATTCTGCGGGAACGCCTCTGCCGGACAAGGCAGCCTTGTCGGCTTCGATGATCGCCGACTTGGCGTCCTCGTAGGCGTGGTGCTCGGCGTAATCGAGGCCCTGGAGTTCCACCTCAACCGGGATGCGCAGCACACCGGCCGCGGCCTGGATGCGGGCGATCACATAGCCCGGCAGCCAGCCCAGCACGCCAAACATGATGACGGCGCCCAGGGTCTGTCCCAGCGGGTTGACGGTGGCGAAGCCCTCATACGGCGAGCTCGGCGCGCCCCACAGCAGGAAGCCCGCGAGGATCAGCCCGACTATGCCGGAATAGCCGTGCACCGCGACGGCGCCAACCGCATCGTCCAGCTTGAAGCGGCGCTCCACCCAGTAGTGCAGCTTGTAGACGATGACGACGCCCACTGCGCCGACCAGCATGGCCTGGATCGGGTGGTAGAGGTCATTGCCCGCCGAAGCGGTGATGATCCCGGCGAGGCCGCCGGAGAAGGTCCAGAAAGCATCGCCTTTGGAGACCAGATAGGCCGCCATCAGCCCGCCCGACATCGACATCAGGAAGTTGAAGGTGATCGCCGACAGCGAGGTCGGGGCCAGGTAGATGTTGGTGGCGGTCCAGGTGTCGCCAGTGATCACCCCGCCGATGGCCTCGGGCGAGATCGCGGGGATGTTGCAGGCGGCGTAGAAACCCCAGAAGCCCGAGTAGATCAGGAAGATGCCGATGGTCAGCATCCAGGGGTTATGCGGCGGGATATCGCGCGGCGTGCCGTCGGCAGCAAACTTTCCGATCCGCGGCCCCAGCACCATGATCACGCCCAGTGCATAGCCGCCCGCGATCGCATGGATCACGCCGGAAGCATAGGCGTCGTGATAGCCGAGGTACTTCACCATCCAGCCTTCGGCGTGCCAGCCCCAGGCGGCGTCGATGATCCAGAACACCGAGCCGATCATTACCGCATGCACCCAGAGGGCGGAGGAGCGGATGCGCTCGATCACCGCGCCCGAGACGATCGAGGCGGCGGTCCAGGAAAACAGCAGGAAGGCGGCCCAGAACACCCCGGTGATCCGGTCCGACAGATTGGTCGCCATGTTCTCCGACCAGGGCAGGTTGGCGCTGCCCGCGTCGAGGTTCAGCCCGCCGAAAAACGGGAAGTTCGGGAACGACCAGTAGATCCACCAGCCGAAGAAGAAGAAGGTCACCGTGACCAGGGGAATGATCATGATGTTCTTCATCAGCGTGTGCATATGGTTGCGGTGCCGGCTGGCGCCGACTTCATACATGCAGAAGCCCACATGTATGAGAAACATGAACACGACGGTCACCCAGTAATAGAACTCGGTGAACACCGTGGTCAGAGCATTCAGGTTGCCATCCACGTCTAAAGCCCTCCTGTTGGCTATTTCCCGGGCATTTATTGCCTCTAGGGAATATTATTTTACGGTGATACTGCGGACGCAGGCCCCATGCTGTCAATAATGATGTGAAAATAACTTCACCGTCAGGCAATTCTTGCCGGCATGCTCCCGCCGTCCCGGATACCGCTGTACCCCGGACGACGGGCACTAACCCCATATCCTGCAACGAGGAACCGCCGCAGCAGCAGCCGCTCCGGCGCAGCGGCCCGCAAACCTGCCGGGAAACGCCAATTGCCGGAACCGGACCCACCGGTGCCCCCGGGCCGTGTGAAACTGGTCCGGACCAGAGTGATTCTCTCTCCCCGCGCGCGTCCTTTCCTATGCTTCGCGACTGGGCCCGCGCCGAACCGGCGAATTTCCCCACAAAAAAACTAAGCAGCGCCAGCCCTTTCAGCAAAATCATTTCACTAACAGGAAAAAAGATTGACAGAGAGGCGCTCCACTTGGCTAACTGGACCAGACCAAAGGAACCAAATCAAGAGTTTTGGTCCGCACCAATAGGGAGACTTCGCAAAATGACTGCATCCTGGCGCTTTTCGACCCTTGCCGACCGCCACCGGGCCCTGGGCTCGGCTCTCGAAGACTGGAGCGGCATGGGCACCGCCTGGTCTTACGACAAGGACCAGACCGAGGAATACATGGCGATCCGGACCAAGGCGGGCTTCATGGATGTTTCGGGCCTGAAAAAGGTCCATATCGTCGGGCCGCACGCTAGCCACGTGATCGACCGCGCCACCACCCGAAACGTGGAAAAGATCAAGCCCGGCCGCAGCACCTATGCCTGCATGCTGAACGACGAGGGCAAGTTCGTCGACGACTGCGTGATCTACCGGATGGGGCCGAACAGCTGGATGGTGGTGCATGGCTCGGGCCAGGGCCACGAGCAGCTTACCATGGCAGCACAGGGCCGCGACGTCGACATCCGCTTCGACGACAATCTGCACGACATCTCGCTGCAAGGGCCGCTGGCGGTGGATTTCCTGCAGGAGCAGGGCGTGCCGGGCATCCGCGATGTAGCCTATTTCAGCCATATCCACACCACGCTGTTCGACAAGCCGGTGACCATCTCCCGCACCGGCTATACCGGCGAGCGCGGCTACGAGATCTTCTGCCGCGGCCAGGACGCGCCGCACATCTGGGACAGCCTGGAGGAGAAGGGCGCGCCCTGGGGCATCATCCCGACGCGCTTCACCACGCTCGACCTCCTGCGCGCCGAAAGCTACCTGCTGTTCTTCCCCTATGACAATTCCGAAACCTACCCCTTTCCGGATGAGAAGTGCGGCGACACCTTGTGGGAACTGGGCCTCGACTTCACTGTCTCCCCCGGCAAGACCGGCTTCCGCGGCGCCGAGGAGCATTACCGGCTGAAGGGCAAGGAGCGGTTCAAGATCTACGGCGTGAAGCTGGAAGGCACCGAGCCGGCCGAAGAAGGCGCGCCGCTCCTTAAGGACGGCAAGCAGGTCGGCGTCGTCACCATCGGCATGTACTCCCCCCTGAACGAACACAATGTCGGCATCGCCCGCATGCCGGTCGACTGCGCCGAGCCGGGCGTGAAGCTGACCGTGAAGAACGCCAGCGGCGAAATTCCCTGCGTGGCCGCGGAAATGCCCTTCCACGATCCGGAAAAGAAGCGCCGCACCGCAAAAGGCTGAGCCTGCGCCCGGGCGCCCCTGACCGGGGGCGTCCGTTTTCGTTCACCGACGGCAGGAAAAGCGACCCAATGCCCAAGACCGAATTCCCACCCTCGATCCTCAGCCGCCCCGTCTACGGTGAGCTGGAAGCACGCGCCGGCAGCGGCCATCTGATGATCGCCGATGCCGAAGGCGCCGAAGCCATTCTCGCGCTGGCGAGCTCTAACGTCCCGGAGTTCTGGGCCAAGGCCCACATCATTTACATCCCCAAATCCACTGGCAGCACCTACTGCAGCCAGCTGCAGGAACTCGGCGCAGGCCAGTTCTACAGCGGGCCCTCCTACGAGGCTGCGCAGAGCCGCATCCGCCGCGCTTTGCAGGACTGCCACATGGGCACCCAGGTCTACCTCGCGGGCACCGAAAGCCTGATGGGCCAGGCCATGGCAGAAGCCACCGCGGCCGGTATCCCCCATACCGCAATCCAGACCGAACACCGCGGCTCCACCGCGCGGCGCATGCAATGCGTGCACTGCAAGGGCATCACCGAGGACGTCACCACCGACCCGTTTGAATGCAGCCACTGCGGCCTCAGCCTGTTCGTGCGCGATCACTACTCGCGCCGCCTCGCCGCCTTCCAGGGGGTGCGGGTGGACGCCGAGGACCCGGGCAACATCCCCGAGAAAGTGGAGCTGTTCAAATGAGTGCTGGCACCGCGAAACTGAATGTCACCGTGGCCGAGGTCAAACCGGTCAACGATCTGGTCACCCGCTTCAAATTCGTCCGCACCGGCGGCGGCGTCCTGCCCACCTTCTCGGGCGGCGCCCATACCGTGGTGGAGATGCAGGACGGCGATATCACCCGGCTCAACGCCTATTCGCTGATGTCCAACCCCGCGGACCGCGGCGCCTACACCATTTCGGTGCGCCGCGACGACCAAGGCCGCGGCGGCTCCAAATTCATGCACACAAAGGTGAAAGAGGGCATGGAGATGGTGATCTCCAACCCGGTGAACCTGTTCTCGCTGGATCTGCGCGCCAAGAAGCACCTGATGCTGGCCGGCGGCATCGGCATCACCCCCTTCATGGCGCAGATGCATCAGCTTTCGATGATGGGCGGGCATTTCGAGCTGCATTACTCGGTCCGAACAGCCTCTCTGGGCACCTACGCCAACGAGCTCTCCGAGCGTTATCCGGGCAAAGTCCACGTCTACCACGACGACCAGAATGAGGCGATCGGCCTCAAGACCCTGCTCGCCAACCAGCCGCTGGGCACCCATGTCTACGTCTGCGGGCCCAAGGGCATGATCAACTGGGTGCATGGCACTGCCTCAGAAATGGGCTGGCCGCGCGAGACCGTGCATTCCGAGGAATTTCTCGCGCCGGCCTCCGGCAAGCCCTTCGAGGTGAAATGCGCGGTGTCCAACAAGATCGTCCAGGTCGGCGAGCACCAATCGCTGCTGGAAGCGCTGGAAGCGGCCGGCATCGACGCCCCCTACCTCTGCCGCGGCGGTGCCTGCGGCCAGTGTGAGACCAATGTCATCGGCTATGACGGCAAGTTCCTGCATAACGACCACTGGCTGACAGACGAGCAGAAGGCCAGCGGCAAGCACATCATGCCCTGCGTGTCGCGCTTCGAAGGCAAGACACTGGTTCTGGACCGCTGAGGAAGAACGACATGACCATTCAATTCAACGACGAAACCTTCTACGGCGACTTCACCTTCAGGAACTCGGACTGGGCGATCAAACGCTTCCCCTTCCCGTTCCACGAAGACAGCTACATGTACTCCGTCAACATGGAGCCGCATAAGTCCTACCGGCCCGGCTCGGTGTTCGAACGGACCTTCGACGTGGACGAGCACTATGTCTCGGAAATGAAGGACCGCGCCCGGGTGCTGGCCGATGATCCGCTGCGGTGCCAGTCGCTGCCGCACATGACCCTGGCGGGCTGGGACCTGGTCGAGCTGATCATGGAGGCCAAGGCCGCCGAATACCCGGACCTGTTCGAACTGCACAAGGACGGAAACCGCTGGCGCTGGATCAACAAGCCGCTGGGCATCGACGACACCTTCACCTTCCTTGATGACAGCACCCTGCCCTACGGGCCGATGGAATACATCACCCGCCAGACCCAAGGCGACTTTGCGCTGCTCGACCAGCGCGACGACAACCTGTGGATGGACGCCGGCATGGTCACCACCCAGGCGGACTGGTCGCTGGATTTCGACATCGGCATGAACTTCTTCGAATGGCACGCCCCGGTGCCGAAGGCGCATGAGATGGGCATCTTCGTGCGCGCGCTGAAATTCCTCTTGAACATCCAGCAGGGCCAGCCCGCGCGGCGCCTGAACTGGACAATGACGGTCAACCCGCTGCTCGACACCTCGCCTGAGAACTATCACAAATGGGGCGAGATGAAGCAGGGGCTCACGATGGAGAACATCGGCGCCAAACAGCACCTGCGGGTCGAACTGCAGACCTTCTTCCGGCTGCCGCGGTCGAACGCGCTGGTGTTCCCGATCCGCTGCTACCTGATCAGCTTCAACGATCTGGTCAAGGTGCCGAAATGGGGCCGCCGCCTGCACCGGGTGATCCGCGATCTGCCCGAAGAGCTCGCGACCTATAAGGGTTTCATCGCAAACCGGCCGCTGATGGTGGAATGGCTGTCGCAATATGACGACGGCAGCCCGACCTCGGACGGCATCTGGCCCGACGATTGAAGCCGGCCGCCCTTGCCAGCCCCGGCCCCTTTTCCCCGGCCGGGACCTCTGACCTGCCGGTGCGCATTCCGCCACCGGCAGCTTTTTGCCGCGGGGTACAGGGTGAGGGAACGGCTCCCGCCCCGGCGGCAGACGCCAGGCTGCGCCTGCCCCCTGTGCCGGGTTGGGCCGGGCAGCGCGCTTGCGCGCACTGTGGCCGCCCGCCCGAACCCCTGCCGCAGAACGCAAGCGCGTCGCGCGCAGCGCGGCGCGCGGCCCAACCGGAGAGGGGCATTCTTAGAATGTTCCGGCCCGGGCGGGAGGAACGGGTCAGTTCGACTGCGGGTAGGAGATGACCGACAGGTAGCGGGCGGGAAGTTTCACCAGGCCTTCCGGACCGTGCGGGGCGTCGGCATCGAAGAACAGCGTATCGCCCGGCTTCAGCTTGAACACCTTGTCGCCGTGCCGGTAGTCCACTTCGCCCTCCAGCATGTAGAGCATCTCGATCCCGTCGTGCTGGAAGGTGGGGAAGATGTCCGATTCCTCTGTCAGCGTGATCATGTAAGGCTCCACCATCACGCCCGAGGCATTGGCCCCGATATGGCCGAGGAGCTGGTACTGATGCCCTGCCCGGGTGCCTGCGCGCTCGATGGCGACGCCTTCGCCCGACTTGGTGTGCACCGCCTCGCGGGATTCCTCGAAACGGCGGAAGAAGGATGTGATCGGCACGCTGAGAGCATTGGCCAGAAGCTGCAGCGTGGTCAGCGAGGGCGAGGTATTGCCGTTCTCGATCTTCGACAGCATGCCAATCGACAGGCCGGTGAGATTGGCGAGGTCGGCCACGGTTATGCCCTGCTGGCGGCGGAACGAGCGCACCTCGCGGCCGATCGCCACTTCGAGCACCTTCTCGGCGCCTTCGCGCACCCGGTGCGGGTCTTGGGAAAGCGGGTTCGCCACTGCGTCGGAGTCTTCTTTCAGTTTCGCCACGTCTATTTTTCCTTGTTTCCGGCCTGTGACAAGAGCGCTGCGGCTGATACACGGGAGCGGCTCCCGGCGCAACGATCCTCGCGAAACTTATTTTACTGCCATTACGCAAATCCCCCAACCCCTGCCGCTACGGCAGCCAGGCTGGCCGAGCAACGCCCTGCCTCTCCCATCCCCTCCTTGTGCCGCCGGCAGCCGAGCCGCGAGCGCGAAACGCCGCAGTACAGGCCCCGGGCTTCGCCGGCCCCTCTTGGACGCCGCGCTCAGCGGTCGAGGATCAGCAGGCTCGCGCCCAGAACCTTGCGGGTACCATCGAAGACCGCGGGCTTTTCGCCGCGCCAGCGGGCGGCGTGGCGGTGCGCCGGGGGCAGCGGCGCGGTGAGGCTCCGCAGGGTCTCTTCAGCTTCGGACGTAATGCGGAGAACGCGGGTACGCAGGTTGGCGTGGTAAGTGTCGCGGTGCAGCGCCTCCATCCGCAAGTGAAACAGCGAGGAACGGCTGCGCGGTGCCACTGCCATCGCTGCCACCTGATCCTCGGCCCCGCGCCAGACCGCAAGTGCCTGCGCCTGATACCGTTCGGCCCGGCCCGCCCGGCCGGCCGCCATGTGCAGGATCGCCAGATTGGCCGCGGCGGAGGCCCGGCGCAGATCATCCGGTGCAAACCCCGCGCAAGCCAGAAGATGGGCCAGCCGGAAGCGTCGGCGCGCCGCCCCTGCCGCACCACGGGCGGCGGCGGCCAAACCGGCTTCCATCAGCCGCTCCCACAGCAGGTCCCGGCGCAGCCAGCCCGCTTCACGCGCCGTGCGCATCTCTGCGTCGCGCCTAAAGCCCCAGATAGGCCGCCCGGACGTGTTCGTTTCCATGCAACTCATGCGCAGGCCCTTCCATCGCTGCGTTTCCAGTTTCCAGCACATAGGCGTAATCGGCCAGTTCCAGCGCCAGCTCGGCATTCTGCTCCACCAGCACCACCGAGAGCCCCTTGGCGTTGATCTCCTCGATGATGCGGGCGATCTCCTCGACGATTACCGGCGCCAGCCCCATCGAAGGCTCGTCCATCAGCAGGAGCCGAGGCCGGGACATCAGGGCGCGGCCAATCGCCAGCATCTGCTGCTCGCCGCCCGACATGGTCTGCGCGCGCTGGGTGCGGCGCTCGCGCAGGCGGGGGAAGCGGGTGAAGACGCCCTCGAGGTCATCCTCCACCGCCTCCCGGTCCTTGCGCAGGAATGCGCCGGTGCGCAGGTTTTCCTCCACCGTCATATCCGGGAAGATGCGGCGGCCCTCCGGCACATGGGCGATGCCATGCGCGGCCACCTTATGCGCGGGCAGATGGTCAATGCGTTTGCCTTCGAAAGTGATCTCCCCTGCGGTGATCGGCAGCATCCCCGACATTGCCCGGAGGGTAGTGGTCTTACCGGCGCCGTTGCCGCCGATGATGGTGACAATCTTGCCCTCCGGCACCGCCACTGAAATGTTCCGGATCGCGTTGATCTTGCCGTAGTTCACAGCGATGCTCTTCATCTCAAGCAACATGGCGCGCGCCTCCCAGATAGGCCTCGATTACCGCCGGATGGTTGCGGATTTCCTGCGGCCCGCCCTCGGCCAGGAACTTGCCGAAGCTCATACAGGTGATACGGTCGCACAGCCCCATGATCGCCTGCATGTCATGCTCGACCAGCAACAGTGTGATGCCGTCCGCCTTGAGCCTCAGCATCAGGTCCATCATCTGCCGGGTCTCTTCCGGGTTCATGCCGGTGAATGGCTCGTCAAGCAGGATCACATCCGGGTGGCTGGCATAAGCCACCGCCATGCCGAGCGCCCGCTGGTGGCCGTGCGACAGATCGCCCGCCCGCTCGTGCATCACGTGATCCAGGCCGAAGAACTCCAGCGCCTCCTTGGCCCGCGCCTCAGCACCGCTGCGGTCCTCCCGGTCCCAGCCGATGATCGCGGCAAAGATATTGGGGCGGAATGGCATGTGGGTTCCGACCAGCGCGTTCTCCAGCACCGTCAGCTCGGCAAAGAGCGTCGAATGCTGAAATGTCCGCACCACCCCGCGCCGGGCGACCTCGTGCATCTGCAGGCCGGAGATGTCCTCGCCCCTAAGCAGCACCTGCCCCGCGGTCGGCGTGTAGAAGCCGGATATCATGTTGAACGTCGTGGTCTTGCCCGCCCCGTTGGGGCCAATCAGCCCATGGATCGAACCATGCGCCACCTTGAAGGAAAGCCCGTCAACCGCGGTCAGCCCGCCAAATCGCATGGTAAGGCCCTTAACTTCGAGAAAATCCGTCATTCTGCCGGGCTCCGTTCCGGCGCGCCGTCTGGGGCACGTCTTGGGGTGAGTTTCTGCACGATGCTCTCCAAGCCATTGGGCAGGAACAGGATCGACAGGATCATAATGGCGCCGTAGACCAGCGGCCGCATCTGCTCGAGTCCGAGCTCACGCAGCACGATCTCGTTCAGCACCGTCAGCACCACACAGCCGAGGATAGGGCCGTAGAAGGTTGCGGTGCCGCCGACGATGGCCCAGGTCAGCACATAAACCATGAGGTCGATGTCGAAGGCGCTGGGGTTGATGGTGCCGACATAATGCGCCAGCAGCCCGCCCGAGATACCGGCAAAGCCGGAAGCGATGGCGAAGGCCAGCGTCCGGTAAGCCCGCACATTCACGCCCGAGGCCTGCGCCAGCTTGTCCTGCCAATGCACTGCGTGGAAGGTGAGACCGACGGGCGATTTCTCGATCCGCCACAGGATCCAGAGGCAGACGGCCACGACGGCGCCGGCGAAGTAGTAGTAGGACGTGGGTTCGAAGAAATCGAACTGGTAAAAGCCAAGCGAGAAGTCCGGCATCGGGTCGATCCCCTTGATCCCCTTGGCGCCGCCAAAGGGATCGCGGAAGCGCTTCCACAGGAGGCGGATGATTTCCCCCGCGGCGAAGGATCCGATCAGGAAATAAAACCCTTTCATCCGGAACAGCGGGAAGGACAGGAGCACTGCGATCAGCGCGGCGGCAGCCCCGCCGAGCAGCATCGAGACGGGAACGTAAACGCCCAGCTTCTTGGTCAGGAGCGCCGAAGTATAGGCGCCCACCCCCATGATCACCACGTGGCCCAGCGACCACTCCCCGGTGAGCGTGAGCAGCCGGTAGCTCGCCACCAAGAGCACGTTGATGGTGAGGAACACCAGGATTTCCTGCTGCGAGAAGCTCAGCCCATGCGGCAGGGCAACCAGCGCGGCGAGGGCCGCGATCCAGATCAGCAATTTAGGCACGGTCCATTCTCCCAAACAGGCCCGCCGGCTTCACGATCAGCACAACAAGCATGAGCGACAGGCCCACGATGTCAGCCAGGACGCCGTCCCAGAAGGTGGTCACGAAGGTATGCACCAGTGCATAGGCGGCGGAGGCGACGATGGCGCCCTCAAGCGAGCCGACGCCGCCGACGATGATGACGATGAAGGCGGTGACGATCACCGAATGCCCCATGTGCGGGTTGACCGACACCAAGGGCGCGGTAAGCGCCCCGGCGATCCCAGCCAGTCCGGCGCCGATGAACATCGCGATGCGCGCGGTCTGAGTGATCGAAATCCCCTGCAGCGCCGCCGCTTCCGGGTCCTGGGCGGAGGCGCGCAGGGCCCAGCCGAATTTGGTCCGCTTCAGAAAGTACCAAAGCGCCGACAGCAGCACCACGGCGGCCACGATCACGTAAAGCCGCGCCACCGGAAGCCGGACCTTGTCCGAAAACGCAATGACTTCCTGGGTGACCGGCGGGATATGCTCCATCCGCACACCAAAGCCCATCACCGCCAGCGCCTGGAGGATCATCAGAAAGCCGATTGAGGCGACCAGCCCGCCCAGCGGATTGTTCTTCAGCGGCCGGAACAGCGCGCGCTCCATCAGAAGGCCGAGGCAGCCCACGAACAGCAGCCCGGCGGCGACGGCGACGAAGAAGGGCACATTCAGATCGGCATAAAGCGCCACGACAGCGTAGGCGCCCGCCATGAACAGTTCGCCATGGGCGAAGTTGATCACCCCCATGACCCCAAAGATCAGCACAAGCCCTACGGCGACAAGGGAAATATAGCTCGCAGCATACACGGCGTTGAGGCCGGTCTGCGCCAAAAGCTCCAGCATCGGATTGTCTCTTTTGTTCTGGTGGTCCGCGGCGCGGTTTGCCCCGCGCCGCTACAGGATGCGCTGCCCGTCAGCCGCGCTGGTCCCACATCTGGTCATACGCCTTCATGTGCTTGACCAGCAGGTCGCCATGCTTGGCATACCAGTCGGGGATCGAGCGGAAGTCCTTGATCCTCGCCTTGCCCTTCTCGATCGCGACCACCGGCCAGTCGCCGACCAGCGCGTTGTCGATACCGAACAGCTCGGTGCCCCACCATTCCGCATCGCCAAAGGCGTGCTTGCCCTTGCCGTCTTTCATGGCGGCCGCCACCGCATCCGGACTGGCCGAACCGGCCTTCTCCGCCGCGGCCTTCCAGAGGTCCATAATCGAGGCATATTCCCAGCTCACCGCGCCCCACTGTCCCGGATGGCGCTTGTTGAACTCGGCATAGAAGCCGTTCGGGTCGGTGAAGTTGATATTGCCGCCGTTCAGCGCCGGGTCATCGAAATCCGGGAACTGGAAGACGAACCCTTCCATGAACTCCTCCGAAGTCTTGGCAATCATCTGGTCATAGAAATCCGCAGTGCAGGAAATGATCTGCCCCTTGAACCCCTGCTGGAACAGCTGCTCGGCGATCGGGTGCACATAGTCGCTGTAACAGGTGTCGAGGCAGACGATATCCGGATCCTTGCTGATCAGCCGTGTCACGACCGGCGCGAAATCCGTAGTAGCCGGGTCGAACAGCAGCGGCTCGTCCAGCATCTCGATGCCCGCTGCCTCGAACGCCGCCAGGTAGGTGGCAACCGAGGGCAGCCCCAGCGCGTCGTCCTGCGCGCACATCACCGCAGTCTTCAACTCCGGCTTGTTCTCGGCCAGCCATTCCACGCCGGTGACGTTGTAGATCGGATGCACCTCGGCCGGCGCGATCAGCGTATTGGTATCAGGCGACAGGTCCGAGGGCAGCAGGGTGGAGAACAGCATGCCGGTTTTGTCGGCGACCGGCTGCACTCCGGGCCAGGTGTCGCCCCCCAGCATCATGATAAAGCTCACGCCGTCCTCGCGGATCAGCTTGGTGGCGCCGGTGCGGGCCTTGGCCGGGTCGTATTCGTTGTCATAGGCAACCAGCTCGACCGGGTAGCTGCCGTCCGCCAGCCTGATGCCGCCGGCGGCGTTGACCCGCTCTGCCCAGATCTGGCAGCCGTCAAGTCCAGGCTTTCCCCAGGCCGCCACCGCGCCGGTCAGCGGCGCAAGGAAGCCAATCTTGATGGTGCCCCCGGCGGCGAGGCTGGCGCCGGGCAGCCCGGCACTAACCGCGGTGGCGGCGGTGGATTTCAGGAACATCCGCCGGCTCAGCCCCGATTTCGCAATTCTGGAAATCATTTCGTTCTCCCATGTTGAACCCGCCGTTTGCCGTGGCGGTGCGCTCTTGCAGACGGGCCGCCGCTGGCGGACGGGGGCGGTTATCGCGCCCCTTCTGAACCAATTCTCAATAATTGGCCCCATCCCGGATCAAGCTAACAGCCAATTGGTTCACCTCCAAGAAATTTTCTTTCCCATCGGCGCCGAAAGTTGCACCAATATGCCCATCGCGCAGGCAAGCGGGTAGAAGGAATGGAGTAATTCACGTATAATCAGCATGTTAGAGAGCTCTCAATTCGGCGCCAGGATGAACCAAAAAAGAACCAATTCCTGCCTGGCCGGGGCCGCAGAGCCGCAGGATACAACCCACGGCAGCAGTAATCCGGGGCCCTGCACTTGCACAGGCCCCGGTGAAACCGGTATCCAAAGGCCCTGTTGCAACGCCGTGCCCTTGGGGATTCTCCCCTGCCCCGGCCCCCGGAAAGCGGATCAATGACCCCAGCGGATGACACCACGTCGCAGATTCTCAGCTCCCATTCGGTGGGGGCCACGGTTCAAGTCGTGATCGACACTTTGTTTGCCCGCATCAAGGCTGGCACCTACCCAATCGACACCCGGCTGCCATCGGAGCGCACGCTGGCCGCGGAACTGGGGGTTGCGCGCAATACCGTGCGTGAGGCTCTGGACGTGCTTGCCGGGCAGAACGTGATCCACCGCCGCCCGGGTTCCGGCAGTTTCGTGAAATACCGCTCCGACCCCAAACCCGAGGCACCCTATTCCACGCTGGCGCGGGAGACTTCGCCCCTCGACCACCTGGTGGTGCGCGGCATCCTGGAGCCGGAAATGGTGCGGCTCGCCGTGATCAACATGACCCCGCGCCAGATCGAAGAACTGGACCAGATCCTTGCCCGGGTTGAAGCGGTGCGCACAGATCCCGGCGAATTCATCGAAGCGGAGGAGGATCTCTACCGCAAGATCGCCGAGGGCACCGGGAACCCGCTGCTGACCTCCTGCTACGAGCTGACGATCGAGGCCTGCCGCCTGTCCTACCGCACCGCGCTGCGCCGCCGCCACCTGACCCCGCAGCGCATCCAGGAGTACCAGAAGCGCTACAACACGCTGTTCAACGCGATCGCCTCGCGCGACGTGGAATCAGCGGTGGAATTCATCAAGCTGCACCTGATCGACGAGCAGAAGCTGCTGCTGCAGGACGCCTGATCACGCCACAACAGTCAGAACTGCACCGCCCGGGACCCCACCTCGCTGCCCGGCGCGCCATTCTCCAGCCGCTGATGCCAAAGCTGGCCAAGTGCCTCCATCTCGGACTTGAGCAGCGCCGAATGCTTGGCCAGCCAGCCGGGGATCGATCCGAACGCCACAATACGCGCCTTGCCCTCCTCAATGGTGACCACCGGCCAGTCGCCGACCAGCGCGTTGGAAATGCCGAAGATATCCTCCCCCCACCATTCCGCGGCGCCGAAGGCATGGGTCACGTGGCCCAGCTGCTTCATCGCCGCCAGCACCGAGGGCGGCTGCACCGAGCCCGCCTTCTCCACCGCGCTGTGCCAAATGTCGAGGATCGCCACATATTCCCAGCTCACCGCCGACCAGCTGCCGGGGAAACGGCGGTTGTACTCCTCGAAGAACACTTGCGGGCGGTTGAAGAAGAAGGCCTTCTCGCGCAGAAGCGGATCGTCGAAATCCGGGAACTGGAATAGAACGCCCTCCATAAACTCTTCCGAGGTGCGCTGCACCAGCCGTTCGTAGCCGTCCATCGTGCAGCTGAGGATCTGGCCGGTGAAGCCCTTGGCATGGGCATATTCGGTCATCGCATGCACCATCGGCGTATAGGAGGATGCCCAGCACAGGATATCCGCCCCCGAGGCCAGCATCGGATCGACCACCGGCTCCGGATCGGTGGCGGCCGGATCGTATTGCACCTCCTGCAGAATCTCGTGCCCGGCGGCCTTGAAGGCAGCGCGGTAGACCGCCTGCGCGGGCAAGCCCAGGAGGTCGGTCTGACTGCACAGCGCCACGGTTTTCAGTTCCGGCCGGTGCTCCGCCAGCCAGGCGACGCCAGTCACATTCTGGATCGGATGCGCCTCGCTCGGCGCGATCAGATAGGGGGTGTCGGGCGAAAGGTCGGTAGGCAGCAGGGTCGAAGTCAGGACCTTGTTGCGCATCAGGAAATCACGGACCGGCGCGAAGGTGTCGCCGCCCAGCATCAGCATCATAGTGACGCCGTGTTTCTGCACCAGCTCCACCGCGCCGTCGCGGGCGCGCTCGGGGTCGTAGCCGCAGTCATAGGCATGGATGCGCACCGGGTAGCGGCGCCCGCCAATCAGCAGCCCGCCTGCGCGGTTCAGCCCGTCCTCCCAGATCCGGCAGCCGTTGAGCCCGGGCCGCCCCCAGCTCTCCACCGGCCCGGATAGGGGCCCCAGAAACCCGATGTTGACCGGTTCCCGCATCCCGACGGAGAGCCGGGGCAGAGCGGCGCGCGCGGCCAGCTGATGTGCAAAGCTTGATGGTCCCATGGCGAAATCCTAGCAGCAATTTCCGCCGCTGCCAGAGCAATTGCAGGTGAAAATCTTTCCTGGAAGGAAATTCTATTGACTCACGCGGGTAGCTTTGGCCTATTTGGATCAGACCAAAAGAACCAAATGCAAACATTGGTCCATACCAATAGGGAGACAACCATGACCAAGAAACGAGTCGCCATTATCGGCGCAGGCCCTTCCGGGCTGGCGCAGCTGCGCGCCTTCCAATCCGCCGCCAGCAAGGGCGAGGAGATTCCCGAACTGGTCTGCTTCGAGAAGCAGGACAACTGGGGCGGCTTGTGGAACTACACCTGGCGCACCGGTCTCGATGAAAACGGCGAGCCGGTGCACTGCTCCATGTACCGCTACCTGTGGTCGAACGGCCCCAAGGAAGGCCTGGAGTTTGCCGACTATTCTTTCGAAGAGCATTTCGGCAAGCAGATTGCATCCTACCCGCCGCGCGCGGTTCTGTTCGACTACATCGAAGGCCGGGTGCAGAAGGCCGATGTGCGCAAATGGATCCGCTTCAACTCTGCCATCCGCTGGGTCGAATACAACGCGGACAAGGAAAATTTCACCGTCACGGTGCACGACCATTCCAAGGACAGCACCTACAAGGAAGAGTTCGACCACGTGATCTGCGCCTCAGGCCATTTCTCGACCCCGAACGTGCCGTTCTACCCCGGGTTCGACACCTTCAACGGCCGGGTGCTGCATGCCCACGACTTCCGCGACGCCCGTGAGTTCAAGGACAAGGACATTCTGATCCTCGGCGCCTCCTACTCCGCCGAAGACATCGGCTCGCAGTGCTGGAAATACGGCTGCAAATCCGTCACCTCCTCCTACCGCTCGGCGCCGATGGGCTTCAAGTGGCCGGACAACTGGGAAGAAAAACCGGCGCTGGAATCGGTCAGCGGTAACACCGCCACTTTCGTCGACGGCACCCAGAAAGAGGTCGACGCGATCATCCTTTGCACCGGCTACAAGCACTACTTCAGCTTCCTCCCGGACGATCTGCGCCTGAAGACCGCCAACCGCCTGGCCACCGCCGACCTGTATAAGGGCGTGGTCTTTGCCCATAACCCCAAGATGTTCTACCTCGGCATGCAGGACCAGTGGTTCACCTTCAATATGTTCGACGCCCAGGCCTGGTGGGTGCGCGACGCGATCATGGGCAAGATCGAGATCCCAGCGGAAAAGGAGGTTCTGCTCGCCGACGTGAAAGAACGCGAAACGCGCGAGGAAGCCTCCGGCGACGTCAAATACGCGATCAAATACCAGGGCGACTACGTGCTGGAGCTGATCGAGGAGACCGACTACCCGACCTTCGATGTCGCCGGCGCCTGCCAGGCCTTCTACGAGTGGAAGGGCCACAAGGCCGAAGACATCATGGCCTTCCGCAACAACTCCTACAAATCGGTCATCACGGGCACCATGGCGCCGGTGCACCACACGCCCTGGAAAGATGCCCTCGACGATTCTCTGGAGGCCTACCTGCAGAACTGAGCCCGCACTCCCGTGCCGCGCCCAATGCGGCACGGGGGCCGCATGACCCTGTGCAAACCCGTTTTTGCGCGCTACGATCAACAGCATGAAACGCGACCAGTCCATGACCCTTGGCTTCCTGATTTTCCCCGGCTTTCCAATGGCCTGCCTGACTTCGGCCATCGAACCTCTGCGCGCTGCCAACGAAATCGCCGGCAGTGAGACTTTCCGCTGGCGGGTGATCTCGGAAACCGGCGAAAGCGTCACTGCCTCTGCGAATGTCGCCTTCCAGCCCGACTGCGCGCTGGATGCGGCAGACGGCATCGACACGCTGTTCCTGCTCTCCGGCCCGCAGGGCAAGTTCCGGGACCCCAAGGGTTCCAACGGCAAGCTGCGCCATCTGGAGCGGCATGGCGCCACGCTGGGCGCGGTCTCGGGCGGGGTGTTCCCGCTTGCGCGCTCGGGCCTTCTGGACGGGCACAGCTGCTCGGTCCACTGGTGCTACAAGGCGGCCTTCACCTCGGAGTTTCCAACCCTGGCCACGCTGGACGACGTGATCGTGCGCGATCGCCGGCGCTACACCGTGAGCGGCGCCACCGCGATGTTCGATCTGGCGCTGATCCTGATCGAAGACGCCTTGGGCGACGCCGTAATGACAGAGGTCGCCTGCTGGTTCCAGCATCCCCTGGTGCGCTCCGAAGGGGTGCGTCAGAAGATTCCCGCCTTCAAGACCGACAGCACCGCCGACAGCCTGCCGCCGCCGGTGGCGCGCGCAGTGGAGTTGTTTGCGGCGAACCTCGAACACCCGGTGCCGATCCGCGAGGCGGCGGTGCAGATCGGCCTCTCGCCGCGGCAGCTGGAGCGCAGCTTCAAGGCCGCCACCGGGCAGAGCCCGGCGCTCTATTACCGCACCCTCAGGATGAATGCGGCGCGGCAGCTGGTGATGTATTCCCGCGACTCGATCACCGCAATCGCCAATGCGGTGGGCTACGCCACTTCCTCCACCCTGTCGCAGCACTACCGCGAAAGCTTCGGCCTCTCCCCGCAGGAGGAGCGCCGCAAGGTGAACCTGTTCCGGGTCAAGGACAACCGCCCGATCCCGTCGGTCTGACTTGCTCGCGGCGGGGGTTCTTTCGCCCGGCCCCTCTTCCTCTTGCTGAAAATATCCCCGCCGGAGGCAGCCGCCCTCGCAGCGCAGGCCGCCCGCAGGCATGGGGCACAGCCAAACGCCCGGCCGTTCAGCCGGGCGCTTCCAGTCGCGTCAGATCACCGATTTCGCCGCCGCCGCCAGCGCGTGATGCAGAGACCCGGCAGAAGAACGCGGACCGATGATCGAATACCGCTGCCCCGGCTCATGGCACAGCAGGAAGACCCCCAGATGCTCCATCACGGTGCGGGTGGCATCGCCCGGCTTGCCCGCGCGGATATCGGCGTTGCACAAACGCTCCAGGACACCGAAGCAGCGCGCGCCTTCCAGGTCGAAGCGGCACCAGCCGTCGGTCTGCTCCACCACCGAAGCCGCATCTCCTGCCGCCTGCTTCAGTTGCCGGGCGAGCAGGGCGTGGCTCGCATAGGGCGCGGAGACCATCCAGAGATCCGGCCCCATCCACCAGGCGGTGAAGACACCCGTATCGCACCAGCCTGCCGGCCCCGGCAGCGGCGCGCCCAGCACCTCCTGCGCCGCCGCACGCCCTGCCTCTTCGCCCCCCTGCCTCAGCGCGAACGAGGCCAGCGCCCGGTCTGTCACTTCGCGGATCAGCAGGCCGGTGAAGGCATCCGCCCGCGGCTCCTGCCCGCCGAGCGGGGTGATGGCTTTCAGTCTGTGTCCTGCAACCTTATCCACGAAGACGCTCCCCATCCGGATCCACAAAATGCGCGCTCACCACCTCGACCTGGATCTCCTTGCCTTCCAGCGGGCTGACGGCGCGGATGACCTCACCTTTGCGGGCATCGCCGCATCTCAAAAAACCGATCCCGATGTAGGATTTCAGCACTGGCGAATAGGCAGCCGAGGTGACATAGCCCTGGTCGGTGGCCGCGCTGACCTCGCCCGTGGCGTTCATCAGGTGCGCCCCGGCGAGGACCTGGTCGCTGGGGTGCACCGGCTTGAAACCCACCAGCTTCAGCGCGTCAGGCTCATTCAGCCCCTCGCGTTCGCTGAGCACGTTGCCGATGCAGTCCTTCTTCTTGCTGACCATCCGTCCCATGCCGAGGTTCAGCGCGGTAGTGGTGCCGTTCAGCTCGTTGCCCGCCGCATGGCCCTTCTCGATCCGCATGACGCCCAGCGCTTCCGTGCCATAGGGCACCACGCCGAACTCCTCGCCCGCCGCCATCAGCTCGCGCATCAGCGCATCGCCGTAGCGGGTAGGCACTGCGATCTCATAGGCCAATTCGCCGGAGAAGGAGATCCGGAACAGCCGCGCCCGGCAGCCGCCCGCCACGGTGATCTCGCCGCAGGCCATGAAGGGGAAGCCTTCGTTCGAAATGTCGAACTCCGGGTCCACCACCTTTTGCAGCAGCTTGCGGGCATTGGGACCGGCGACGGCGAATTGCGCCCAGGCCTCGGTGGTGGAGATCAGCTGCACGTCCAGGTCAGGGAACAGGCACTGGCGGGCAAATTCCATGTTCCGGTAGACCAGCACCGCGTTGGCGGTGGTGGTGGTGACGACGAAGTGATCCTCGGCAAAGCGTGCGGCGGTGCCGTCGTCATAGGCAATGCCGTCTTCGCGCAGCATCAGGCCGTAGCGGACCTTGCCTACCGGCAGCTTGGCGAACGCGTTGGCGTAGATCCTGTTCAGAAACTCCGCCGCATCCCTGCCCTGCACGTCGATCTTGCCCAGCGTGGTCACATCGCAGACGCCGACCGAGTTGCGGGTCTGCAGGACCTCGCGGTCCACCGACTGGCGCCAGCGGGTCTCGCCCGGCTTGGGAAACCACTGCGCCCGCAGCCACTGGCCGACCTCGACAAACACTGCGTCCTGCTCCTCAGCCCACTTGTGGCTGGGGGTCTTGCGGGTGGGGCGGAATTCTTCGCCCACCGAACGGCCTGCCATTACACCAAAAGACACCGGCGTGTAGGGCGGGCGGAACATGGTGGTGCCAACCTCGGGGATCTGCTTACCCGCAAGCTCCGCCATGATTGCGAGGCCGCCCATGTTGGAGGTCTTGCCCTGATCGGTCGCCATGCCAAGCGTGGTGTAGCGCTTCAGATGCTCGACCGAGCGGAAGTTCTCCTGATGCGCCAGCTTCACGTCCTTGACGGTGACGTCGTTCTGCTGGTCGAGCCAGGCGCGGCCCTTGCCCTCCTTCACGTACCAGAAGGGGGTCAGTTTGACAGGCGCGTCCTCGGCCTCGGGCAGCTCGGCAGCCTTGGCGGAAAAGCCCAGGTCCGCCAGCGCAGCCACCGCGCCCTCGGCACCTGTGCGCAGCGCCGCGGCGGTGGAGAGATCGCCATTGGCGGCCCCCGCCACGCGCATGCCCGGCGGCAGATCGCCCGCGGGCACGAAGGCTGCGATATCCTCGCGCCAGGCCGGGCGGCCGCGCTGGTGGCAGGTCAGATGCACGTTCGGGTTCCAGCCGCCGGACACCGCCAGCGCGCCGCAGGGAATGTCGCGGGTCGCGCCATTGGCAAGACGCACCCGCACCCACTCCAGCCCGAGCCGCCCCTTGGTGTCGATCACCTGAGCGCCGGCGAAGAGTTCGGCGCCTGCAACCTTGGGCGCGTCAGCGCGGGTGTCGATCACGGCCGAGACCTGCACGCCTTTGGCAATCAGGTCCGCCGCGGTGCGCCGGCCGTCGTCGTTGTTGGTGAAGACGGCTACTGTCTGATCCGGCGTCACCGCCCAACGGTTGGCATAGGCCCGCACCGCACCCGCCAGCATGATGCCCGGGCGGTCGTTGTTCTCGAACGCGATCGGCCGCTCGGTCGCGCCCGCCGCCAGCAGCGCCCGCTTGGAGTAAATCCGCCACAGGATCTGCCGCGGCTTGCCCGCTTCGGGCACCGCCACATGATCGGCCACGCGCTCCACCGCGCCATAGATGCCATGGTCAAAGGCGCCGATGATGGTGGTGCGCGGCATCAGCCGGACGTTGGGCAGCGCGGCGAGCTCCGCCTGCGCCTGCTCCACCCAGCCCGAGCCGGTGAGATCTCCGATACCGAAAGTTTCCGCATTCAGGCGCCCGCCGAGAAGGAAATCCTCCTCCGCCAGGATCACATGCGCGCCCGCGCGTCCCGCCGTCAGCGCCGCCATCAAACCGGAAGGCCCGGCACCGATCACCAGAAGGTCGCAATGCAGGAAGCCCTTGTCGTAGGCGTCCGGGTCCTCCTCGAGGCTGAGGCTGCCAAGCCCCGCCGCCTTGCGGATGATGGGTTCGTAGAGCTTCTCCCAGAAGGCCGCGGGCCACATGAAGGTCTTGTAGTAGAACCCCGCTGTCAGGAAGTTGGAGAACCGGTCGTTCACCGCCATGAAGTCATGCTTCAACGACGGCCAGCGGTTTTGCGAATTGGCCTCCAGACCATCGTACAGCTCAGCGGTGGTAGCACGGGTATTGGGCTCCTGCCGGCCGCCGCTGCGCAGTTCGACCAGCGCGTTGGGCTCTTCCGACCCGGAGGTCAGCACCCCCCGCGGGCGGTGGTACTTGAACGACCGCCCCATCAGCCGCACGCCGTTGGCGAGCAAGGCCGAGGCCAGCGTGTCGCCCTCCACCCCCTGATAGCGGGTGCCATCGAAGCTGAAGCTCAGCGTCCGGCCGCCATTGACCAGCCCGCCGTCGAGCCGGTTGGCCTGGCTGCCCTTGCGGGCGCCGGTTCCGCGGCCGGCCTGAAAGGCGAGGCCGCCTGCATTCATCACGGCATCAGTCATCTGCTGCGCCCCTCTGTCCGGGCCACGTCGCGGGCCAGCTCTACATTCAGGATTTCATGGGTCACCGTGTTACGGGTCACCACCAGCCAGGAGCGGTCGCCCTGCTCGTGGAACCACAACTCGCGGTGCTCGCCTGCCGGGTTGTCGCGCAGGTACAGGTAGTCGTGGAACTGCTCCGCGGCATCTTCGGCCTGCCAGTCCGGCCGGTTGATCAGGCTGGCGTCGCCCAGATAGGTAAATTCCTGCGCGTCCCGCGGCCCGAGGATCGGATGGTTGATGATCATCGCCTGTTCCTCTCCTCAATGCAGGTTCGGCTGGGCGCCCTGGCCCTTTTCGTCGATCATGCGGCCCGTGCGGAACCGGTCGAGCCGATAGGCCGCGGCCACCTTGTGCGGGGTGTCCGTGGCCAACAGATGCGCATAGCACCAGCCCGAGGCCGGGGTCGCCTTGAACCCGCCGTAGCACCAGCCGCCGTTGAAATAGAGGCCGTCGATATGGGTCTTGTCGATGAAGGGCGAACCGTCCATCGACATGTCCATGATGCCGCCCCAGCTGCGCAGCATCCGCACCCTTCCCAGCGCCGGGATGAGGGCCATGCCGCCCTCCATCACATCCTCGACCACCGGCAGGTTGCCGCGCTGAGCATAGGAGTTGTACATGTCCAGATCGCCGCCAAAGACCAGCCCGCCCTTGTCCGACTGGCTGACATAGAAGTGGCCTGCGCCAAAGGTGATCACCCCGTCCAGCACCGGTTTTAGCCCTTCCGACACAAATGCCTGCAGCACATGGCTTTCGATCGGCAGCCGCATGCCTGCCCTCTCCATCACCCGGCTGGAGGACCCGGCCACACAACTCGCCACCTTGCCCGCCCCGATGAAGCCCTTGGTGGTTTCGACGCCCAGGCATTTGCCGTTCTCGATCCTGAAGCCGGTGACTTCGCAGTTCTGGATGATGTCCACGCCGCGCAGGTCGGCGCCCCGGGCATAGCCCCAAGCAACTGCATCATGGCGCACCGTGCCGCCGCGGCGGTGCAGCAGACCGCCCTTGATCGGGAAGCGCGCGTTGCTGAAGTTCAGGAAAGGGTACATCGCCCGCACGCCGTCCGCATCCAGCAGTTCCGCGTCCGACCCGTTCAGGATCATCGCATTGCCCCGTCGGCGCGCCGCGTCGCGCTGCGCGTCCGTATGCACCAGATTCAGAATGCCGCGCTGGCTGACCATGGCGTTGTAGTTGAAGTCCTGCTCCAGCCCTTCCCACAGTTTCAGCGACAGCTCGTAAAAAGGCTCGTTGCCGTCCAGCAGGTAGTTAGAGCGGATGATGGTGGTGTTGCGGCCCACGTTGCCGCCGCCGATCCAGCCTTTTTCGATCACCGCGACATTTGTGAGCCCGTGCACTTTGGCGAGGTAGTAGGCCGTCGCCAGCCCATGCCCGCCGCCGCCGATGATCACCACATCGTAGCGCGCCTTGGGCTCCGGGTCGCGCCAGGCCGGTCGCCACCCCTTGTGCCCTGTCAGGGCCTCCTTGATCACTTTCAGGCCGGAATACCGCATGATGTCCCCTCAACTGTCCCCGCCAGCTTGGCGGTTTCCGCCGGAAAACACAGAGCGATTTCAGCCATCAACTGCGCCAAATGCGGCAATGGATCTGAATTGAGAGGCGAGCGGCGGGGGCCTATCACATGTACAACACCAGCCTGAACACCCCCTACGTCACTGATTTATAGAGATTTATTAGAATACCTCAGCAGCCGCGCACCCTTCCCATGCGCCAGTCCGTTTTGCGGCAGCCGCCACGCCATTCGCGCCACATGCGCCGGATCAGGCCCATACGGCGACTCGGCCCGCCTCACTCCGGCAGATCGATCCGGTCGAGCTCGTTTAACAGGTCCAGCAGGGCATCATAGCGCTCCGCGCCCATCTTGCGCCGGGTCTCCTCCGCGATCTCCAGCGCGGCGCCAATGTTATCAGCAATGATGCGCTCCCCGGCCGGGGAAACCCGCACCACCTGGCGGCGCCTGTCCTCGGTATCGCGTTCGCGGCTGATCAGCTGCTTGTCTTCCAGCTTCTGCAGGATCCGGGTCAGGCTGGGCAGCAGCAGGCAGGCCTCCTCGGCGATCTGGGTCGGGTCGATCGGCCCGTTTTCCTGCACCACCCGCAATACCCGCCACTGCTGCTCGGTCAGCCCCGCGTCGCTCAAAAGCGCGCGAATCGGCCCCATCACCCGCTCGCGCGCCCGCAGGAGCGCGATCGGCAGGGAGCGGCTGGTGCTTGGGATCGGTTTGCTCATGACCAAGTATCACCCCGAAGCGCTGCAAAGGCAATCGGCCCTCACGCTTGACGGGTGCCGCCGGGGTTTTCATAAACACGTTAAGAACGCGCAGGAAGGGCGCGCGCCCATCTGGACAAATCACTCGGAAAAAATCTTGCGCCTGGAGCCCGCGCCCCTTCCTCTTGCTGCAAATATCCCGGGGAGC
Organism: Cribrihabitans neustonicus; assembly: GCF_048820895.1. NCBI lineage: Bacteria > Pseudomonadati > Pseudomonadota > Alphaproteobacteria > Rhodobacterales > Paracoccaceae > Cribrihabitans > Cribrihabitans neustonicus. Next base: position 510,963 of record NZ_JBMERQ010000002.1, on the reverse strand, counting down.
GCGAGGGGCTGGTCCCTCGCCCCCTCACCCGCCGCGGACAGAACACCCGGGGCTGCGCCCGGCCCGGCCGAAAAGAAGGACACAACCGCATGAAATGGAACGAATTCTCCGAGTGGGGCCGCAGGGCCGCCGACTGGGCGCAGCACTACCATGAGACCGTAGGCGACCGCCCGGTGCGGGCGCAGACCGAGCCCGGCGAGGTGCTGGAGGCGCTCCCCGCCGCCCCGCCCGAGGATGGCGAGGGGATGGAGGCAATCTTCCGCGATTTTGAGAACATCGTGATGCCCGGCATCACCCATTGGCAACACCCCCGCTTCTTTGCCTATTTCGCCGCCAATGCCGCCGCGCCGTCGGTCTTGGCCGAGTTCCTGACCGCCGCCATCGCACCGCAATGCATGCTGTGGCAGACCTCCCCGGCCGCGACCGAGATGGAAACCCGGATGATGGACTGGCTGCGCCAGGCGCTGGACCTGCCCGCGGGCTTCCAGGGCGTGATCCAGGATTCGGCCTCCTCCGCCACGCTCGCGGCAGTGCTGACGATGCGGGAGAAGGCGCTGAACTGGCAGGGCAACCAACAGGGACTGTTCGGGCAGAAGGCCCTCAGGATCTATTGCTCGGCCGAGGTCCATACCTCCGTGGACCGCGCGATCTGGGTGGCGGGCATCGGCCAGGAGAACCTCGTGCGGGTGCCGGTCAAGGGCGATTGGCGCGGTATGGACCCCGACGCGCTGGAATCCGCCATTCAGGCCGACCTAGCGGCGGGTCACCAGCCTGCGGGGGTGATCCTGTGTGTCGGCGGCACGGGCACCGGTGCGACTGATCCCGTGGACCGCATCCTCGATGTGGCGCAAAAACACGGGCTCTACACCCACGTGGACGCCGCCTGGGCGGGCTCTGCAATGATCTGCCCGGAATTCCGCCACTACTGGCCGGGCGTGGAGCGCGCCGACAGCATTGTCTTCAACCCGCACAAGTGGCTGGGCGTGCAGTTCGACTGCTCGGCGCATTTCCTGAAAAACCCGGACGACCTGGTGCAGACGCTGGCGATCAGCCCGGAATACCTGAAGACCCATGGCCGCGACGGCATCATCAACTATTCCGAATGGACGGTGCCGCTGGGCCGCCGGTTCCGGGCGCTGAAGATCTGGTTCCTGATCCGCACCTACGGGCTGGAGGGGCTGCGCGCGCGGATCAGAAACCACGTCGCCTGGTCGAACCGGCTGCACGGGAAGCTCGCCGCGGAGCCGGACTTCGAGATTGTCACCCCGCCGATGTGGTCGCTCTGGACCTTCCGCTACACGCCGGAGGGGACCGGGGATCCCGACGACCTGAATCTCAGGCTGGTCAATGCGATCAACGACGACGGGCGCATCTACCTCACCCAGACCCGCGTCGATGGCAAGCTGGCGATCCGCTTCCAGGCAGGTCAGTTCGACACCACCGAAGCGGACGTGATGATGGCCTACGATGTTATTACCGAAATCGCCCGCGGGCTCGGCTGAGGCAGTCCGCTCCCGGCAGTGGACAAGCTGCGGGCACGGGCGCTAGCGTGCTTGGGAAAGCGGCTGCGGCCCGCCCGCAGCAACCAACAGGAGGTCCCGCCCATGCCCGCGCCCGAAAACACTTTCAAGGCCGCCCTTGCGCGCGGCGAGCGGCAGATCGGCTGCTGGCTGAGCTTCGGCGAGGCTGCCGCGGCGGAGATCATGGGCACCTGCGGCTTCGACTGGCTGGTAATCGATGGCGAGCACGCCCCCAACGGCATCCGCTCGATCCGCGACCAGCTGATGGCACTTGAGGCCTCGCCCAGCCATCCGGTGGTGCGGGTGCCGATCGGGGAAACCTGGCTGATCAAGCAGGTTCTGGATGCGGGTGCGCAGACCGTGCTGGTGCCGATGGTGGAAAGCGCCGCAGCTGCCCGTGACCTGGTGCGCGCCTGCCGCTACCCGCCGGAAGGTACCCGCGGCGTCGGCGCCGCCGCGGCGCGGGCCACCCGCTTTGGCACGGTGGAAGACTATATACAGACGGCGGACCGGGAAGTTTGCCTGCTGGTGCAGGTGGAAAACCGTGCAGGCTTTGCGGCGCTGGACGAAATCCTCGCGGTGGAAGGCATCTCCGGCGTCTTCATCGGCCCTGCCGACCTGTCGACCGACATGGGCCATCAGGGCAACTCCGCCCACCCCGAGGTGCGCGCCGCCATCGCCGATGCGATCGCCCGGATCAAGGCCGCGGGCATCGCTCCCGGCATCCTCGGCACGACCGGCGAGGCGGCACAGGCCTACGCGGACATGGGCGCGCAGTTTCTCGCGGTTGGCATCGACGTGCGCATCCTGACCCGCCACGCCAGGGCGCTGGCAGCCGCCTGGACCAAAAGGTAGCCGAGCGTGTAGTAAGGTCGCTTTTCTGAAACTGACCGGTTTCAAACACTTCCCCTAGCTTGTATTCCTGTACGCCAGAGCGCCCGCGGGGTGTGCGGAACAACCGCCTTCCGATCCCCGGCGCGCAGCAGGGAGAAGATACATGAAACGCGCAATCTTTGCGGGGATCGCATCCGCGTTGTCGCTGGCCTCGGCAGCGGCGGCGGACATCAGGATCGCCCATATCTATGGCAAGACCGGACCGTTCGAGGCCTATGCCAAACAGTCCCACGACGGGCTGATGCTGGGGCTGGAATACGCCACGGACGGCACCATGGAGGTGAATGGCGAGAAGATCGTTGTGATCGAGAAGGACACCCAGCTGAAGCCGGAAAACGGCCGCGCGCTGCTCGAAGAAGCCTATGGCGACGACGAGGCGGACCTGGCGATCGGCCCGGTCAGCTCGGGTGTGGCGCTGGCGATGCTGCCGGTGGCCGAGGAATACGAGAAGATCCTGATTGTCGAGCCGGCGGTTGCGGATTCGATCACCGGGTCCAACTGGAACCGCTACATCTTCCGCACCTCGCGCAACTCCAGCCAGGACGCGATTGCCAGCGCCATCGCGCTCGCCGGGGAGAACGTGCATATCGCCACCCTGGCGCAGGACTATGCCTTTGGCCGTGATGGCATCGCCGCCTTCCGCGAAGCGCTGGAAGCGCAGGGCAGTGGCATCGTGCACGAGGAATTCGCCCCCACTGACACCACCGATTTCACCGCCGCGGCAGAGCGCATCTTCAACGCGATGAAGGATCTGGAGGGCGAGAAGAAGCTGTTCATCATCTGGGCCGGCGGCGGCAACCCCTGGGCCAAGATCAATGCGCTCGACCCCGGCCGCTTCGGCATCGAGTTCGCGGGCGTCGGCAATATCCTCGCCGCGCTCAAGGGCTTCAAGGATTTCGAGGGCATGGAAGGCGGCACCTATTATTACTACGAGCTGCCCGACAATCCGGTGAACGACTGGCTGGTGGAAACCCATCAGGAGCGTTTCGGCACGCCGCCGGATTTCTTCACCGCAGGCGGCATGGCGGCGGGGATCGCCGCGGTCGAAGCGATCCGCAAGGCGGGCTCCACCGATACCGAGGCGCTGATCGCGGCGATGGAAGGCATGGAGTGGGAGACCCCCAAGGGCACCATGAAATTCCGCCCCGAGGATCACCAGGCGCTGCAGAGCATGTACCACTTCCGCCTGAAGAACGAAGACGGCGTGGAGTGGGCCGTGCCGGAACTGGTGCGCGAGCTGAAGATCGAGGACCTGCCGGTCCCGGTCCGCAACCAATAGCCCGGCCTGTCCCGCGGCCCCGGCATTTCGCCGCCCGGGCCGCGGAGCTTCCGGAGAAAGCCATGACCGATCCGATCCTCAGCACTTCCGGCCTGACCGTGCGCTTCGGCGGCCATGTCGCCGTCGACAGCGTCACTTGCGGGTTCCGCGCCGGTGAGCTGACCGCCATCGTCGGCCCCAACGGCGCGGGCAAGACAACCTACTTCAACCTGATCTCGGGCCAGATCCCTGCGACCTCGGGCCGCGTCCGCCTTCACGGACGCGACATCAGCGCGCTCTCCGTGTCCGCCCGCACCCGGGCAGGCATTGGCCGCGCCTTCCAGCTCACCAGCCTGTTCCCGGATCTGAGCGTGCTGGAAAACGTCCGGCTGGTGGTGCAGGCCAGGGCCGGGCGCGGCTTCAATCTGTGGACGATGGCGGCGCGGCATCGGGATCTGACGGAACAGGCCGAAGCGGTGCTGGCGGAGGTGCGGATGCTGGACCAGCGCCACCAGCTGGTGTCGGAGTTGCCGCACGGCAATCAGCGCAAGCTGGAGGTGGCGCTGCTCATCGCGCTCGACCCGGCCGTCTACATGTTCGACGAGCCCACCGCGGGCATGAGCGTGGACGAGGCCCCGGTGGTACTGGAGCTGATCGCCCGGCTGGCTGAGCGCCCCGGCCGAGCCATTCTGCTGGTGGAACACAAGATGGACGTGATCCGCACCCTGGCCCGCCGCATCGTCGTGCTGCACAACGGCGCCCTGGCCGCGGATGGCCCGCCAGCCGAGGTGATCGCCTCCGACGTGGTGCAGGAGGCCTACATGGGGCGCGGGCTGGAAGGGGTACTGCAGCATGGCTGATCCGGCAGCAGACGGCGGCGGCCCGGTGCTGCGGCTCGAAAGTGTCTGCACCGACATTGCGCAATACCACATCCTGCAGGGCGTCGAGCTGGCGGTGCCGCGCGGCGCAGTCACCATGCTCTTGGGCCGAAACGGGGTGGGCAAGACAACCACCCTGCGCAGCGTGATCGGCCACTGGCGCGCGCGGGCGGGGCGCATCCTGTTCGAGGGCTGCGACATCACCCGCCTGCCCACTCCTGACATCGCCCGCATGGGCATCGGCTATGTCCCGGAGGATATGGGCATTTTCGCGGGTCTGACGGTGGCAGAAAACATGCGGCTTGCCGCTCTCTCCGGTCCGCTGGACCCGGCCCGGCTCGACTGGATCTTCACCGCCTTCCCGCCGCTCGAGACCTTCTGGAACTCCGAGGCCGGCACGCTTTCGGGCGGGCAGAAGCAGATGCTGTCGATCGCCCGCGCCATGGCCGAGGAGCGCAAGCTCTATCTGATCGACGAACCCACCAAGGGGCTGGCCCCCGCGATCGTCGCCACCATGGCCAGGGCGCTGCAGGACTTGAAACGCCAAGGCGCGTCAATCCTGCTGGTGGAACAGAACTACGCCGTCGCCCGGGCGCTCGGCGACACTGCCGCGGTGATGGACGGCGGGCGGGTGATCTGGAACGGTGCAATGGCCGAGCTTGCGGGGGACGAGGCACTGCAGGCGCGGCTGATGGGGCTGAGCCTGGAGGCGCAGGCATGAGGGATGGACGGGCACAGCTTGGAGATTTCGATCAATCGCGGTGGCTGCTTGCGGCGGGTGAGACAGGAGCGGTTAGCCGCGCATTGCCGGCGCGCGTGGTGGCGATCCGGACGGTTGTGGCTGGCAGTTTATGCCGGCCAAGTCCCTACGCCTTTTTCAGGGACCGCCAAGCGGCAGCCAAATCGCCGCCGCGTGGGGGCGCGCCGGCGATGCGCGGCGGCCTGCGGCCTTGTTCCGCGCGGGGTGTGTTTGGCGCGGGACCTAACTTGCTCAAGACGAACCGCAGCCGCACGTCGTACCGGTGCTCCTTGAGGCTTAATGCCTCCGGCAGGGATATTTTTTTGGCCAGAAGAACAAGGGAGTGCGCGCATGACCGCTGCGCCTGAACATGCGCCGGTGATGGCGCGGGTCCCGGTCCGGGACCGTATCGCGCCGCATCTGCCGCTCTTGCTGGTGCCCTTGCTGGCGGCGGCGGGCTTTGCCGCGATTCAAAACCCGGCAAGCTGGCTGACGCTCACCGTCTCGGGGCTCGCCATGGGGATGATGATTTTTCTGATGGCCTCCGGCCTCACGCTGGTTTTCGGCCTGATGGACGTGATCAACTTCGGCCACGGCGCCTTTGTCTCGGCGGGCGCCTTTGTTGGGGTCTCGGTGCTCTTGACGCTCGGCCACTGGACCGGCGCGCCTTCGCTGATGCTGAACCTCGCTGCCGTACTTGCTGCGGTTCTGGCAGCGATGGCGGCGACCGGCCTTTTGGGATGGGGCTTCGAGAAGATCATCGTCGAGCCGGTCTACGGAAGCCATCTGAGCCAGATCCTCGTCACCATGGGCGGGCTGATCGTGGCGGAGCAGCTGATCATCGTGTTCTGGGGGCCGGAGGAGATCTATTTCACCCGCCCCGAGGCGCTGAAGGGCGCGCTCACTTTCGCGGGGGCCGCGATCGAGAAATACCGGCTGGTGGCGGTTGGTGTGGGCCTGCTGGTGTTCCTCGCAATGCGCTGGGTGCTGCGGCGCACGCGGGTGGGATTGATCGTGCGCGCAGGAGTCGAGAACCCGGAGATGGTGATGGCGCTTGGCTACCGCTTGCGGCTGGTCTTTGCCGGGGTGTTCATCGCAGGCTCGGCGCTCGCGGGGCTTGGCGGAGTGATGTGGGCGCTCTACCAGGAGGTCATCACCGCGCATATGGGCAACGAGGCGATGATCCTGATCTTCATCGTAGTGATCATCGGCGGGCTCGGCTCGGTCGAGGGCTGTTTTATCGGCGCGCTGCTGGTCGGGCTTTTGCAGAACTACGTCGCCTTCCTGGAGCCCAAAGCGGCGCTGGTCTCCAACATCGCCCTGATGGCGGCGGTGCTGATGTGGCGCCCGATGGGCATGATTCCGGTGGTGAAGGCAAAATGATACGCACGCTTCTGTCGGGCGACACGCCCCGTTCGCTGCCGCTGGCGCTGCTGCTTGCCGCGGTTCTGATCTGCCTGGCGCTGGCACCCTTCCTGTTTCCCGGCGTGCGCACGGTGGATACCGCGGCGCGGATCTGCGTGTTTCTGGTTCTGGCGGCGAGTTTCGACCTGATGCTCGGCTATGCGGGTATCGTGAGCTTTGCCCATACGATGTTCTTCGGCATCGGTGCGTACGGCGTGGCGCTGGCGTCGCTGCACATGGGACGCGGCTTCGGCGCGCTGGCGCTGGGGGCGGCGGGCGGCGCGCTTGCGGCAGCGGCGCTGGCGCTTGTGATCGGGCTGTTTTCGCTGCGGGTCAGGGCGATCTTTTTTGCCATGATTACCCTCGCCGTCGCCTCCGCGTTTGCGGTGCTGGTGAGCCAGTTGTCGCATCTGACCGGCGGCGAGGACGGGCTCACCTTCCGCACCCCGCGCGAGCTCGGGCCCGCCTTCCGCTTTGGCAAGGAGACCTTCGGGGGTGAGATCCTGGGCGTGAAGCTCAACGGCAAGCTGCTCGCCTATTACCTCGTCTTCTTAGGCGCACTGCTCCTGTTTCTCGGGCTTTTGCGGGTGGTGAACTCACCCTTCGGCCGGGTGCTGCAAGCGATCCGCGAGAATGACTTCCGGGCCGAGGCGATCGGCTACCGGGTGGTCTATTACCGGGTGGCGGTGACCTGCCTTTCCGCGGCTGCTGCGGCGCTTGCGGGGGCGCTTTACGCGGTCTGGCTGCGCTACGTGGGGCCGGACACGGTGCTGTCGCTGGGGATCATGATCGACATCCTCCTGATGGTGGTGATCGGCGGCATGGGCACGATGTACGGGGCGGTAATCGGGGCAGCGCTGCTCGTGCTGGCGCAGAACTACCTGCAGGCGCTGATGGGCCGCGCGGCCGGGATCACCGAAGGGCTGCCGCTGCTGCCGGAAATGCTGAACGCGGACCGCTGGCTGTTGTGGCTGGGGGTGCTGTTCATCCTCAGCGTCTATTTCTTCCCGGCCGGCGTAGTGGGGCGGCTGCGCCGGCGCTGACCGGCGGGAGTAATAGGAAAAGGGACCGATCCAGCGCCCGCCGGCGCCCCTGGCGGCCTTGGCCTGCGGCGACCCCTGATCGCCGGCGACGGGCGGGAGGGCGCCGCTGCAGGTTCGATATGGTGCCGCTAGGGCAGGCAGGCGGCCGTTTCCCTGCTTGGCAAGGAACGGTAAACCAGCGCCCGATGCCCGCCGGTCACTGCCGCGGGGCCGCCGGGCCGAAGCGCGCCTCCAGCTCTGCGGTCGGGTGGCCGAGCGCGCGGCAGGGGCAGATCTCCACGTGGCTGCGGGCGTCATGCAGCCGCAACTGGCCGCCGCCGTGGCGCTTGAGGTAGAATCCCTTGCGGCGCAGGCTGCGGCAAAGGGTGAACCAATCCTCAGCGGCAGCAAAATCACTCTGCAGGATCAAGCGCAGCTGCATCTCCATTTCGCTGTCCATCCGGCCGCTGGCGCGGGCCGTGGCCCAGCCGGACTGCTGCAGGTCGTCGCGCTGTACCGGGGTGGCCGTCTCGAAGTCTTGCAAGGCGAACATGCTGTTATCTCCTGTCTGGCTTATCTCCTCTTCAAGGTACCCCGGTCCGGAGCTGCGCGGCAGCCGTGCAAAGGAAAGGGGGCCGCCTCTTCCGAAGCAGCCCCCTATCCGAAAGGCGATTGTTGCTCAGCCCTTCTTCAGGACCTCACGCCCCAGAAGCTCGGCGATCTGCACCGCGTTAAGCGCCGCGCCCTTGCGCAGGTTGTCGCTGACGCACCACAGGTTCAGCCCGTTCTCCAGCGTTGAATCCTGGCGGATGCGGCTGATGAAAGTGGCGAAATCGCCGACGCATTCCTTCGGCGTCACGTAGCCGCCGTCCTCGCGCTTGTCGATCACCATGATGCCCGGGGCCTCGCGCAGGATGTCGCGGGCCTCATCCTCGTCGAGGAAGTCCTCGAACTCGATGTTGATCGCCTCGGAGTGGCCGACAAACACCGGCACCCGCACGCAGGTCGCGGTGAGCTTGATCGCGGGGTCCACGATCTTCTTGGTTTCCGCCACCATCTTCCACTCTTCCTTGGTGGAGCCGTCATCCAGGAAGACGTCAATGTGCGGAATCACGTTAAAGGCGATGTCCTTGGGGTAGACCTTGCGCTGGTAGTCGTCGGTCGGGTTGTAGTGCGCCTTGGTCTGGTCCCACAGCTCATCGATGGCGTCCTTGCCGGAGCCGGAGACCGACTGGTAGGTCGAGACCACTACGCGCTTAATGCGGGCGCGGTCGTGCAATGGCTTCAGCGCCACCACCATCTGTGCGGTGGAGCAGTTGGGGTTGGCGATGATATTCTTCTTGGCATAGCCGTGCACCGCCTCGGGGTTCACTTCCGGCACGATCAGCGGGATGTCCGGGTCGTAGCGGTAGAGCGAGGAGTTGTCGATCACCACACAGCCGGCCGCCGCCGCCTTGGGCGCGTATTTCTTGGTCGCGTCCGAGCCGATTGCAAACAGCGCCATGTCCCATCCGCTGAAATCGAAAGTGTCGAGATCCTGGGTTTTGAGAGTCTTGTCGCCGAAAGTGACTTCGGTGCCCAGCGAACGGCGGGATGCCAGAACGGCAACCTCATCCACCGGGAACTGGCGCTCTGCCAGGATGTTCAGCATTTCGCGGCCCACGTTCCCCGTGGCGCCGGCGACAACGACGCGATAACCCATATTGTTTCTCCAATCTTGCCCGGTCTCATGACCGGCGCCGGTGTCATAAAGGTTTCGCGGCAAAGATTAAAGGGGCCGGCTCAGTCCATGCTGTCGCGGCTGAAAAGATAGAGGCCGCAGCCCAGCGCCAAAGCGGCAAGGAAGAAGGCGAATATGGCGGTGTAGGGCAAGGCGGAGGCCGGTCCGCCGGCGAGGCCCGCATGCAGGCGGCCGGTGGCGAACTGCATGATCCCCACCCCGCCGATGCCAAAGAAATTCAGCAGCGTCACCCCCCGTCCCGCCAGGTGCGGCGGCACGAAGGCGCGGCCGTGGGCGATGATCACCGGGAAGGAGGCGCCGAAGAAGCCCACCGCCGCCATCAGCGCCACCGGCACCCAGACCGGCGCGCCCGCCGCCATGATCAGTCCCGCCAGCGCCAGGCAGGCCAGCGCATTGCCGGTAAAAATCACCCATTTGCGCGTGCCCAGCACCCGGTCCAGCGGCCCGTAGGCAAAGGTGCCCGCGATCATCGCCATGCCCATCGCCAGCGTCGCAAGGCCCACCCCCTGCGTGCTGAGCCCGTAGAGATCGCCGAGATACGGGCCGATCCACAGCCCCCTCAGTGCGCCCGAGGGCGCGTAGGCGACCAGCATCAGCGGAAAGATGGTCCATAAAACCGGCATGCGGAGCAGATCCAGGACCGAACCCTTGTGCTCCCCGTCCGGTTTTGCGGGGTCGGAGACGGTGAGAAAGATCCCCGCCGCCACCGCGGCAGACACCACCGCCAGCCCCGCCAGTGTGCCGCGCCAGCCGAACAGCTCCACCGCCAGCGCCGTCGGATAGGAGGCCACGAGATTGCCGGCCGAGCCCACTCCCAGCATCAGCGCCGCCAATGTGGCGAAACGCGCGGGCGGGTACTGGCGGGCGAAGATATAGTAGGAGGCCATCAGCACCGGAGAGCAGCCGATGCCGATCAGGAACATCGCTATGCTCACATGCAGCGGCGCCGTGGCAGCGGCAAACAGAGCAGCCCCGCCGCCGCCGCCCAGGAGCAAAAGCACCCCGGCCGTGCGCCGCGGTCCGGCATGGTCCAGTGCCCAGCCCACCGGCAGCTGCATCGCCGCAAAGGATAAAAACCACATGCCCGACGCAAACGCGAGGTCATCGGGCGCGGCACCGATGTCGCGGCCAAGCGCCGCGGTCAGCACCGCCAGAAAGGCGCGGAAGAACTGGCTCAGCACATACGCCAGGCATAAAACGATCAATCCGGCCTGCATACCGCCCCCTCTTTTGCCACGCCTCCGGGCCGCGCCTGGCGGCCGCCTCCGCGGTCTTGGCGCACAGGTTGCATGTTTGGCCCGGCGGTACAATTTGTTTAACGTGAACGGCGCAGGCAACCGGGTGCGGACTGGATGCAGGCATGATCCAGTCAAGGCGCGAGACAGCATGAGCACGGATGATTTCTACGACGGCCTCCCCAAGCTGCGCAGCTTTCGCGACCTCGCCGCGCCGGAAGCCTTCACGCCGCTGCCGCGGGACTGGTATCTGTGCTGCACCGATATCGTCGATTCCACTTCCCTGATCGCCGCGGGCCGCTACAAGACCGTGAACATGATCGGCGCCTCGGTGATCGCGGCGATGCGCAATGCGCTGGAGGGCGCCGCCTTTCCCTATGTCTTCGGCGGCGACGGCGCTGCCTTTGCGGTGGCGGAGCGGCACCAGGCATCCGCGCAGCGGGTGCTTGCCGGACTGCGCGTCTGGGCCGAGGAGGAATTCGGCGTCACCCTGCGTGCGGCGATGCTGCCGGTCGCCTGGATCCGGGCCGAGCGGCTGGATGTGCGGGTCGCGCGCCACGCGGTCTCCGAGCATGCGGATTACGCGATGTTCTCGGGCGGAGGGCTGGCATGGGCCGAAGCGCAGATGAAGGCCGGCGCATTCGCGGTGCCGCCGGACCCTGACTATCTGCCGCCGGATCTCACCGGCCTCTCTTGCCGCTGGAGCAGCACGCCGGCACAGAACGGGCTGATTCTCTCCCTCGTGGTGCGCCCCGGTCCAAAGGCCACGCCCGAGGCCTTTGCCACCGTCGCTGCCAGTCTTACCACCCTTGCGGACACGCTGCACCGCAACGGCCACCCGGTGCCCGAGTCCGGCCCGAGACTGCGTTTCCCACCTGAGGGCCTGGATGCGGAGGCGCGCAGCTGGAACAGCAAGTTGCCGCTGTTATTACGCAAGCTTTTCCTGCTTGCCGAAACCGCCTTCGCCGCCCTGATTCTCATACGAAAGAAGCCCGCGGGCCGTTTCGATCCGGTGCATTACCTGTCGGTTCTGAGCAGAAACAGCGATTTCCGCAAGTTCGACGACGGGCTGAAAATGACGCTCGACTGCACGCCTGGAGTGCAGGAGCAGATTCGCCAGGCGCTCAACGAAGCGGCAGAGGGGGGGCTGGTGCGCTACGGGATGCACGCGCAAGAGTCGGTGCTGGTGACCTGCATCGTGCCTTCGGTGCTGGAGGACGGGCACGTGCATTTCGTCGATGGTGCCGCGGGCGGATACACGCAGGCGGCCGCCAACCTGGCCGCCGCCTGCGCTGTACACGAGACTGCAAAGTAGACCCGGCCTTGGGGCCGGCCCGCTTGCCGCCGCTTTCGGATCAGACCTCGGCGAACTTGCCGGTCTTGGGGTCGTAACACTCCAGCCCGCCCTCGCCGATGTCGGTCCACAGGCCGTGCAGGCTGAGCGATCCGGCCTTCACCGCATCCGCTATGAAGGGGAAGGTCATCAGGTTTTCCAGCGAGGCGACCACCGCCTGGCGCTCGAACTGGCGGGCCTGGGCTTCGGCGTCCTCGATCGCCTCCACCTGTTCGAACTTGGGCTTGAGGATCTCCATCCAGCGGCCGACAAAGCTGGTCTTCTCCTCCAGATGCGGCGCCTGGCCCTTGCACATGTCGATGCAGCCCTGAACGCCGCCGCATTGCGAATGACCGAGCACGATCAGATGCGCCACCTTCAGCGCGGTCACCGCATATTCCACCGCCGCCGAGGTGCCGTGGTGATCGCCATCCGGCGCGAAGGGCGGCACCAGATTCGCGATGTTGCGGTGGATGAAAAACTCGCCCTGGTCGGCGCCGAAAATCGAAGTCACGTGCACCCGGCTGTCGCAGCAGGAAATCACCATCGCGCGCGGGCGCTGGCCTTCCTTAGCGAGACGGCGGTACCAGCCCTGGTTTTCCTCGTAAGACGTGGCTTTCCAGCCATGGTAGCGGGTCACCAGATAGTTTGGGAGAGGTTTGGCATATTCCACGTATTGTTCCTCCGGTCGTGAGCATTTCAGCCCTATTAGCCTGCATTCACTGCAAATTCGAGCAATTTGAACCGGGCCGCGGAAACCTTTTGAAAACTTGTGGGGCTCACATTAGCAGGCGTGCCGTGGGGGCATGAAGAACTTGGGTGAACGTGGTGGCAAATATACTAACAGTAATGCACTCCGAAAAAGTGCGCCTGGATCCTGGCAAGCTGGCCGAGCTCTACGACCAGCTGGGGGAAACAGGCGCCGAAGACGTTGTCTGCCGTGCGATCGAGGAAATGGCAGTGCGGCTGACGCATTGCGAACGGCTCTGGCGGCAGAACGACATGGCGAATCTGCGCAAGAGCGCGCGCTCGCTGATCGCGATCTCCGACCAAATCGGGATGACGGCCATGGCCGCGATCGCGCGCGACGTAATGGTGGCAGTGGACGCCAATGATGTCCCGGCCATCGCCGCGACCCTGTTCCGGCTGATGCGGGTCGGTGAACGCTCGCTGACCGCTGTCTGGGACCAGCAGGACCTTTCGGTCTGAGCAGCCCGGCCGGCTGGCGGGACTTGCGGGCCGCGCTCTGGCGGCTACTCTGGCGGCCGGAACCGCCTTGCTACCGGAGTTTTCATGATGCCGCCCGTCTTTGCCGCGCCCAGCCCGGACGCCCGCCCTCTGCATATCCTCGACAAGGATCAATGCCGCAGCTGGCTTGAGAGCCAGCCCGCCCGGGTACAGGCCTGGGCCGAAGCGCAGGGGTTCACCGGAGCCTGCGGGCAGGCGCTCACGGTGCCGGATGAGGACGGCCGGATCAGCCTGGCGCTGGCTGGCTACGGCACCCCGGCAGAACGCGTGCGCCGCCGTTTCGTGCTGGCCGAAGCTGCCGCCAAACTGCCGAAGGGCACCTATGAAATCGCGTCGGGCCTGCCGGAGAACGCTGACGCCGAATGCCTCGGCTGGCTGCTCGAAAGCTACCGGTTCGACCGCTACAAACCCGCCAAACAGGGCGGCGGCGCGGCCCTTGTTGCTCCCGAGGGCATCGACGCCGCAGCCATAGAATCGCTTGCGGCAGCGGAGGTGCTGACCCGCGGCCTGATCGACACCCCGGCCAGCGACTTAGGCCCCCAGGAGCTGCAGGAGGCCTGCGCGGCGCTTGCCTCGGAGTTTGGTGCGGAGCTTTCGGTGATCGTGGGCGGGGATCTGCTCGCACAGAATTTTCCGATGATCCACGCAGTTGGCCGCGCCTCGGACCGCGCGCCGCGGCTCATCGACATGCGCTGGGGCACCGCGGGCCCGCGGCTCACCCTGGTGGGCAAGGGCGTCTGCTTCGACACCGGCGGGCTGAACCTGAAACCCGGGGTCAGCATGGGGCTGATGAAGAAGGACATGGGCGGCGCGGCCAACGTGCTGGGTCTGGCGCGGATGATCATGGCCGCCGGGCTCAAGGTTCAGCTTCGGGTGCTGATCCCGGCGGTGGAGAACGCCGTCTCCGGCCCCGCCTTCCGACCTGGCGACATACTGACCGCGCGCAACGGGCTGACGGTGGAAGTGAACAACACCGACGCCGAGGGCCGTCTGGTTCTAGCCGACGCGCTGGCGCTGGCCACAGAGGAAGAGCCGGACCTGCTGATCTCCATGGCGACACTCACCGGCGCGGCGCGGGTGGCCCTGGGGCCGGACATTTCGCCCTTCTACACCGATCACGAGGCCGACGCCGCCGCGCTCGCCGCCGCGGCCCCGGCCGCCGCCGACCCGGTCTGGCGCTTGCCCTTCCATACGCCATACGAGACGATGATCGAGCCAGGCATTGCCGATCTCGACAACGCGCCCGCCGGTGGGTTTGCGGGCTCGATCACAGCGGCGCTGTTCCTGCGCCGCTTCGCTGGCGCCGCCCGCTACATGCATTTCGACATCTACGGCTGGACCCCCAGCAGCGCGCCGGGCCGCGCCAAGGGCGGCACGGGCCAAGGCGCGCGGGCGCTGTTTGCAGCGCTGCCCGGGATGCTGAAACTGTGAGCGGCGCGGAGCTGACCGCCGGCGCCCAGGCCCGCGTTGCCCTGCCCGTGGCCGACCTGCACGGCGCCCCGGGCGGCGCACGCACGCGTCAGGTGCTCTGCGGCGAGCGGGTGGAGATCCTCGAGGAAGACGGCCGCTGGCGCCGCATCCGGGCGGCCAAGGACGGCTATATCGGCTACCTGCGCACCAGTGACCTCGCCCCGCCCCTGCCCGCCAGCCATTGGGTCAGCGCCGCCGCGACCCATGCCTACACCGAGGCCGAGTTCAAATCGCCCGAGCGCTGCGGCCTGAGCCATGGCGCCCGGGTGCAGGTCACCGGCAGCCATGGAAGGTTCCTGGCGACCGATCAGGGCTTCATCCCGGCGGGCCACCTCTCGCCCCTCGGGACCTGGGCTTCGGACCCGGTCAAGGTGGCGGAGCTGTTCCTCGGCACGCCCTACCTCTGGGGCGGCAACAGCCGCTGGGGGATCGATTGCTCGGGCCTGGTGCAGGCCGCGCTGGTGGCCTGCGGCCTGCCCTGCCCCGGCGACAGCGGCCCGCAGGAGGCCGGCCTGGGCCGGGCGCTGCCGCGCGGGACAGACCGGCAGCGCGGCGATCTGCTGTTCTGGGAAGGCCATGTTGCGCTGGTGCGGGATGCGGACACGCTGATCCACGCCAACGCCCATCACATGGCGGTGGCGCTGGAACCCCTGGAGGCCGCCATTGCCCGCATCGCGGCTCAGGGCGACGGGCCGGTCACCGCACACAAACGGCTGGAGTGATCCGCAACGGCGGCGGCAGGGAGACAAGTCTTAGAAGTTTATGCCGGAGAACTTGAGCGTTCCGCCGTCCGCCGCCAGCGTCACCCGTCAGGCCGCGGTTCAATCCACCGGGCGGATCAGCTTGCGTTCCAATACCCGCAGCACCGTCTTCAGATCGCCGCCGCGTTTCAGGATCTGCCCGTCCATGCCAACCACCGAATACTGGCCCTGGCGGCTGCGCAGCTTGGGGCGCTTTTCGATCCGGTAGAGCGGATGCTCGGCCGTGCGCCGGAACACCGCGAAGACCGCCAGCTCGCGCAGCGAGGAAATGCCGTAGTCGCGCCACTCTCCGGCGGCAACCATGCGCCCATAGAGCGACAGGATGACTGACAGTTCGCGCCGGTCGAAAGCGACTTGCTGGGGAGGGGAAGAACCGGGAAAGGGCTGCACCTGATCAAAGCTCATAGGTAAAAGGTTGCGGCAAAAGCGCCATAAATCAAGCTTATTCGCATTTCCGCCGCTTCACGGGGGCGGCATCTGCCCCCGGCCCTTGGCGCCTGCCCCGCCGCTTTACCGGGACCTGATCCGGCCCGCTTCAGTCAAAGCTGCCGTGGCAGAACCAGCCCGGCGACAGCGCCCCGCCATGGGCGTAGAACAGCCACAGCCGCTCGCCGCTCTGCGCCGTCACCACCCAGTAGTCACGCACGCCGCTGCGCCAGCCGGGATCTTCCAGCCACCATTCCGGGGCGATGCGCTCGGGGCCTTCTGCCGCCGCCAGCTGCCAGTTGCGGCCGCGCCAGCGGAACTGTCCGGGCACCGCGGGTACTTCGGGGGCAGAGACCAGCTCGGGCGGCCAGATCAGCAGCGGGCGCGGGCGGGGCGGCGGCGGCCAGTTCCCGGCGGCGGGCTCCGACCAGGCCGCGGCCAGCATGGCGGCGGTCTTCTCGGGGATGTGGCTGTCGGCCGGGTGATAGCGGGTGATTGCTTCCAGCCCCAGCCGCGCGCCCAGACGGCCGATCAGATCCTCCACGCCCGCACCTGCCTCCGCCGCCTGACGCCGCGCGCGCGCCGCCGCGCCTGCCTCCAGGTGCCCCGCCGCCGTGCCCGCGTGCAGTGCCTCCACCTGCAGGGCCTCCAGCCGCAGCATGTCGATGCCGAAGCCCGCGTCGATCTGTTCCAGCTTCATCTCCAAAAGCGGGCGGATGCGGGCCGGCTCGCGGCTGGCGCGTGCCAGCCCCACCGTCACTGCCTCCATCTCCTGGTCGCAGCGGTGCGCCTCCAGCCGCAGCGCGCGCAGCCCCTTGCCGCGCGCCTCCAGCCGGGCGCAGAGCCGCGGCAGCATCCGGTCCACCGCCGCCAGCAGATCCTCCATCAGGCCGATCGGGTCGGGCAGGGTCAGCCGCACCGCGAAGTGATCCGGGCTGCGCGCGGGCGAGACCGGCTCCGGCGCGCTGCCCATCGCCTGATCCAGCCGCTCCACCAGGCCGCGGCCGAAGCGGCGCGCGAGGCTGGCGCGGGGCTGGCCCAGAAGGTCGCCGATGCGGCGCAGGCCAAGCCGGTTCAGCTGTGCCATCGTGGTACTGTCGAGCCGCAGCGCCGCCACCGGCAGCGGGCTGAGCGCGCCGAAGGCCTGGCCGGGCGGCGCAATCCGCCCGGCGCCCGCGGGCGGCTGCGGCGGCAGAGCAGAGGCAGTGGCCAGGCGCCGCTTGCCCGCCCGCGAGCGGGTGGCGCGGGCTTCCTGGTCGATGGCATCGCCGGAGCGGTCCGGTGCCGCCTCCGCCCCGCCATAGCGCGCCAGCGCCCACGCCGCGCCCAGGGTATCGGCCAGCCCGGTCTGCACGCTCAGCCCCATCTGCGCGCAATCAGAGGCGGCGCGCTCCAGGAGCGCCTCCTCGCCGCCGAAGAGATGCGCGCAGCCGGTCAGGTCCACCGTCAGCCCGTCGCGGCCCGCCTCCGCCACCCAGGGGCTGAACTTCCCCGCCCAGCGCCGCAGAACCGCCAGAAAGGCCGCCTCGGCGGCCGGGTTGCGGGGGCGCACGGTGAGATGGCCGCACATCGCATAGGCATCGCGCAGCGGCTGGCCCGTCTGCAGCCCCTCCGCCGCGGCGGCGGCGTTTAACGCGGAAAT
This sequence comes from Cribrihabitans neustonicus, assembly GCF_048820895.1. Lineage (NCBI taxonomy): Bacteria > Pseudomonadati > Pseudomonadota > Alphaproteobacteria > Rhodobacterales > Paracoccaceae > Cribrihabitans > Cribrihabitans neustonicus. The sequence continues at coordinate 493,392 of NZ_JBMERQ010000002.1, read as the reverse complement.
AACCTGTGTGTTGGAGACTTCCTCCACAACGGCAAGCGGCCCGGCCAGGCCGCCCTCCCGCCCGCGCATCAGGCGCTCCGCACCAAGGCGCGGAAACCACAGCGATAAGATGCGTCGGCGGGGCATGGGCAGCAGCAGGGTCGCAAAGAGGTGACGGCAGGATCACGGGGCCGGTCGGGGCCGGGCCATGGGAGACAAACTTTATGTTCTTATTTTGTTCTCATCAACCGATTCGTCTCCGCCGTGTCCCTGCGGGCCAGCGGACGGCTGCCACCGAAGCGGCGGCGGCCCGATGACCCGGCAGGCGGTCCGCAGGACGGGCCACGCGCTGCGCCACAGCGCCGTGCTGGCCCTGCTGCTCCTGGCGGTGGCCTGCGGCGGCACCGGTCTCAATCCCGGAGACCACGTCACTAGCAAGCATGTCTCCAGCCGCCTCGCGCTGATGGCCGGGCAGAAGGCGGAGATAGAGGCGCTGATTGCCATGACCTCCGGGCGCACCGCTTTCGACCGCGCCCGGGCCAAGGCCGCGCGGGGGCACCTGATCCGCTCTACCGGCACCATCCGCAAGCGGTTCAGAAAGCCAAGGCTGGACCGGCGCTCCCATGCGCGGGTGCTGATCTGGCAATCATGGGACGACTTCAAGGACCGCGCCGCCGCCGCGGAGGCCGCGGCGAAGGCGCTCAACACCCGCAACCTCAAGGGTCTGCGGCGCACGCTGCCGGGGCTGATGCAGCGTTGCCAGAGCTGCCACGAAACCTACCGCGACACTCCAAACACCTTCATCACCCATTGAGACGGGGGGGGGCTGGCGGTCATTACGCCTGCCTGCGGTGCGCCCTTCTCAATGGGGTCCGAGACTGCAGGCGTAAGCAGGCGAGGGAAGCCGTCAGAGGAAGCCGGTTCCAATCCCTCAGGCGCCGTAACGCGCCATGAAAGTCTCCACCGCCCCGGCCACAACCCGCTCGCGCTCAGCTGCGGAGAACTCGGTGTCGATGTTGAACAGAAAGCGCACGAAGAGATCGGCATGGCACAGCTCGATGAACTGGTCGGCGGCCAAGTCGAAATCCTCGATCTTCAGCTCGCCCCGTTCCGCCGCCTCCTGCAGGTAGCTGCGGATCTGCTCTTGCACCACCTTCGGCCCGCTTTCGAAGAACTGCGGCCCCAGTTCGGGGAAGCGGTCGGCTTCGGCGACGCAGATACGGAACATGCGCAGGCTGAAGTCAGAGAGGATCACAGCGAGAATATGCTCCGCCGCGGCGCGCAGCACCTGATGCGGCCCGCAGACGGGCGACGCCAGGTCCAGCGCCGAATCCGCCTGCTGCATGCAGCAGGAGCGCACCACCTCCATGAACAGCAGCCGCTTGTCGGGGAAATAACTGTAGAGCGTCGCCTTGGACACGCCGGCCGCCTTGGCAATGCTGTCGACACTCGCGCCTTCGAAGCCGTCCGCCATGAAGACCTGGCGCGCGCCCTCGATCACCTGGCCGAATTTCCGGCCTGTGCGCAGAACGCCGGCTTGCTGATTCATACGAGTTCCTCTGGGTAGGGCTAACGGGCCGCGATACAGGAGCGGGCTTTGGGGACGTACACCTAATGTAGTCGTCCGGACCGCGGGCAACAACTCCCGCCCCGAAACCTGCAACTGCCCGCAGCGCGCAGAACGGAGAGGCAGAGGGCGTCTTGCGGCGGCCCGGCGGGGAGGTATATTAGAATAATTCTAATTCGAGGGCCGATGATGCGTTTCCTGTCCTTCCGCAAGCAATTTTCCGATCTGAGCGAACAGGAGATCCTGGCTCTGGCGATCTCCTCTGAAGAGGACGATGCACGGATCTACCGCAGTTTTGCCGCACAGCTGCGCCAGGACTATCCGGAGAGCGCGGCCATGCTCGACGGCATGGCCGCGGAGGAGGACGAACACAGGGCCGGTCTGATCAACCTGCATGAATCACGGTTCGGCCCGGCGATCCCGCTGATCCGGCGCGAGCATGTGGCCGGTCACTACGCCCGCCGCCCGGTCTGGCTGACGCGCAACCTCGGGCCCGAACGGATACGGGAGGAGGCGAAGGCAATGGAACGCCAGGCCGAGCGTTTCTACACCGCCGCCGCCGCCCGCAGCCGTGATGCCGCCACCCGCAAGCTGCTGGGCGATCTCGCCGCCGCCGAAGGCCGGCACGAAGCCGTCGCAGCCAATCTGGAAGACGCGCATTTGCCCGCCGCGAAGCGCTCGGACGAAGCCGCCGCCGCGCACCGCCAGTTCCTGCTTACCTGGGTGCAGCCGGGGCTGGCCGGGCTGATGGACGGCTCGGTCTCCACACTGGCGCCAATTTTTGCCACTGCCTTTGCCACACAGGACACCTGGACGACGTTCCTGGTCGGGCTGGCGGCCTCGGTTGGGGCGGGGATCTCGATGGGGTTCACCGAAGCCGCCTCGGACGACGGTCAGCTGTCAGGCCGCGGCTCGCCAGTGAAGCGCGGGATTGCCTCCGGTGTGATGACAACGCTGGGCGGGCTTGGCCATGCGCTGCCCTACCTGATCCCGGAGTTCTGGACCGCCACAGTGGTGGCCCTGACGGTGGTGTTTCTCGAGCTCTGGGCGATTGCCTGGATCCAGAACCGCTTTATGGAGACGCCCTTCTGGCGCGCGACGCTGCAGGTGGTTCTGGGCGGCAGCCTGGTGCTTGCGGCCGGCATGCTGATCGGCAGCGGCTAGGGCGCGGCGGCGAAGCGGCAAGGACGGCGCCCGCCCGTTCCGGAGGCAGTGCCACCCCATTACAGCGGCAGCGCAATGCCGCCGGGCCCCTGCCCTGCCCGCGGCCAGGACGATCCACAAACCCCTTTGCCAATTGGTCAAATCAAGTTACCAATCCGCGAATGGCCGAGATCTTTTTCCGCACCCTCCCCTTCTTTGCGATCATCGCGCTCGGCTACGGTGCCGGGCGCAGCCGGTTTTTCACCGAAGAGGCCACCGCCTATCTTACCAAGTTCGTCTTCTTCTTCCCGCTCTCGGCGATGATCTTCCGCTTTGCCGCCAACCTCTCCTTTGCCGAAATCTTCGACCCTCGGCTGGCGCTGGGTTATCTGGCGGGCACGCTGGCGGTCTACCTGCTGGCGACACTGGTGGCCTTGCTGCGGCGGCTCGACATGCAGACCGCGGCGGTAGAGGCGCAGTGCGCGGCGATCGGCAATGTCGGCTTTCTCGGCCTGCCGATGATGGCGGTGCTGTTCGGGGAGGCTTCGGCAGGGCCGATGATGCTGGTCTTGAGCGTCGATCTGGTGGTGTTTTCCTCGCTGATCGTGATCCTGATCAACGCAGGCCGCGGCGAGGGGCTGAGCCTTCAGACCTTCAAGCTCGCCGGGCTGGGGCTCTTGAAGAACCCGATGATCCTGTCGATCTGCGCAGGTCTTGCCTGGTCGGCCTCGGCGCTGCCGATCCCGGTGCCGGTGAACGACTTCCTCTCCGTGCTCGGCGGCGCGGCCACGCCCGGCGCACTGTTTGCCATCGGCGCGTCGCTGGCAACAAAGACGGCCGAGCGGGTGCAGATCGCGGGCTGGCTCAGCTTTGCCAAGCTGGTGCTGCACCCGGCCCTTGTCGCCATCGCGGTGCTGTGGCTGATCCCGGCTGATCCCTATGCCGCGAGCATTGCGATCTCCGCCGCGGCGCTGCCGGTGGCGGGCAATGTCTACATGCTGGCGCAGCATTACGGTGTGGCTCCGCACCGCGCCTCGGCCGCGATCTTCATTTCCACCGTGCTGTCGATTCTGACGGTTCCGGCGGCAATTGCCTGGATCTCCGCCGCCTGAACCCCGCCCGCCGCCCCGGCCCGGCGGATTTGCCGCAAAAACCGCCGCCGCCGCCGCCCCCTCACTGGACCCTGCGCCCGCCAGCCGCTAGCGATAGGGCAGCAGAACAAGGAGCCTCATGATGGAAACCGTCTCGGAAAACAGAGCATTCGGCGGCGTGCAGGGTGTCTACCGCCACGCCAGCAGCGCCACCGGGGGCGACATGACCTTCGGCCTGTTCCTGCCGGAAGAAGCGAAGGACGGCCCGGTGCCGCTCTTGTGGTACCTCTCGGGGCTGACCTGTACCCATGAAAACGCGATGACCAAGGCGGGCGCGCAGGGGTGGTGTGCCGAGCAGGGCATCGCAATCGTTTTTCCCGACACCAGTCCGCGCGGCGACAACGTCGCTGACGATGCGGCCTACGACCTGGGCCAGGGCGCGGGCTTCTACGTCAATGCCACCCAGGACCCCTGGGCGCCGCATTACCGCATGTGGGACTACGTCGCCGAGGAGCTGCCCGCCTTCCTGGGCGAGCATTTCGCCGTCGACCTGGAGCGCCAGTCGATCACCGGCCATTCCATGGGCGGCCATGGCGCGCTGACGCTGGCGATGAACCTGCCGGGCCGCTTCAAGTCGGTCTCCGCCTTTGCGCCGATCGCCAATCCCACCGCGTCGGACTGGGGCCGCAAACAGCTCAGCGCCTACCTGGGCGCCGATGAAGCTGCCTGGGCCAAACACGACGCCACCCTGCTGATGGGGGAAAAGGGCTTTGACGGCCCGGTCCTCACCGACACCGGCACCGCCGACCAGTTCATCGACCTCCTGAAACCCGAAGCGCTGGCACAAGCCGTGGCCGAGCGCCGCCAAGAGGCCACCCTGCGGCTGCAGAAGGGCTACGACCACAGCTATTTCTTCGTATCGACCTTCATGGAGGAGCACGTCGCCTTCCACGCCGATGCGCTCTACCAGGACTGAGGCCGGGGGCACAGCGATGCGCAACACATACGATTATGACCTGATCATCATCGGTTCCGGCCCCTCCGGCCGCGCCGCGGCGATCCAGGCAGGCAAGCTCAAGCGCAAGGTGCTGGTGATCGACCGCAAGGACCGCCTCGGCGGGGTTTCGGTGCATACCGGCACTATCCCCTCGAAAACCCTGCGCGAGACGGTGCTGAATCTCTCCGGCTGGCGTGAGCGCTCGTTCTACGGCCGCTCCTACCGGGTCAAGGACGAGATCCGCGCCGACGACCTGAAGGCCCGGCTGCACATGACCCTCGATTACGAAGTGGACGTGCTGGAGCACCAGTTTAACCGCAACCATGTCGACACTCTGCACGGGCTGGCCAAATTCATCGGCCCGCACGAAATCGAAGTGGCGACCGAGGCGGGCGAAACCACCCGGCTCACCGGCGAGAAGTTCCTGATCTCCACCGGCACCAAGACCTACCGCCCGGAATACGTGCCCTTCAACGGCAAGACCGTGGTCGATGGCGACGAGTTTCTTGAGATGGCCGAGATCCCGCGCTCGCTGATCGTGATCGGCGCCGGGGTGATCGGAGTGGAATATGCCACCATGTTCTCCGCGCTCGACGTGCGGGTGACTCTGATCGAGCCGCGCGAGACCTTCCTCGACTTCATCGACAAGACCCTGATCCAGGACTTCACCCACCAGATCCGCGAGAACGGCGTCGACCTGCGGCTGGGTTCGGCCGTGGACAGCATCGAGGACCGCGGCGAGCATATCGAAGTGAGCATGGCCAACGGCCGCCATGTGCGGGCCGAGATGCTGCTGTTTGCCGCCGGGCGCATGGGGGCGACCGCGGCGCTGAACCTAGAGGCGGTGGGGCTTGAGACCGACCACCGCGGCCGGATCAGCGTCGACCGCAAGACCTACCAGACCGCGGTGCCGCATATCTACGCCGCGGGCGACGTGATCGGCCACCCCTCGCTTGCCTCCACCTCGCTGCAGCAGGGCCGGGTCGCCGCCTGCCACGCGCTGGAAACTCCGACGCTGCCGGAAAGCCCGTGGTATCCTTACGGCATCTACTCGGTGCCCGAGATCTCCACCTGCGGCATGTCCGAGGAGGAGTTGCAGGAGCGTGGCATTCCATATGAGGTCGGCGTCGCCCGCTTCCGCGAGACCTCGCGCGGGCACATCATGGGGCTGGAACACGGCATGCTGAAGATGCTGTTTTCGCTCAAGACCCGCCGGGTGCTTGGCGTGCAGATCGTCGGTGAGGGCGCGACCGAACTGATCCACATCGCCCAGGCGGTGCTGAACCTGAAGGGCACGGTGGATTATTTCGTGCAAAACACCTTCAACTACCCGACGCTGGCCGAAGCCTACAAGATCGCCGGGCTGGATGCGTTCAACCGGATGCCAATTCCGGAGGAGTTCAAGGTGAAGAAGCCGGGCCAGCCGCCAAAGGAGGGCACGGCGGCCGCCAAGCCCAAGCCTGCCCCCGCAAGCAAGAAGGCAGCGGAGTGAGCGCGCTCTATATCGATGCCGACGCCTGCCCGGTGAAGCAGGAGGCCGAACGCGTGGCCTCCCGCCATCGCGTACGCATGTTTGTGGTGTCAAATGGCGGGCTCAGGCCGTCGCAGAACCCGCTGGTGGAGACGGTGATCGTCGCAGCAGGCGCGGACGAGGCCGACATGTGGATCGCCGAGCGCTGCGGGCCGGGCGACGTGGTGGTTACCGGGGACATCCCGCTCGCCGCCAAATGCATCGAGGCCGGCGCCCGCGTGCTGCGCCACAACGGCGAGCGCTTCACTGAGGCAAACATCGGCCAGCAGCTGGCGATGCGCGACCTGATGGCGGACCTGCGCGCCGCCAATCCGCTGGGGGCGCAGGGCGGCGGCAAGGGTTTCACCAAGGCCGACCGCTCCCGCTTCCTCGACGCGCTGGAACGCGAACTCAGGGCGGCGAAACAGGGCTGATACCGGGACAAGGCCCCGCACCGGCGGACCGCGCGCACGCGCGGCTTGGCCCGGAGGCGGGCTCATGCGGCCCCAGACTTGTGCAGGCGCGGCCAGGGCAAACCTGCCCCTGAACCGCACCTCAGCAATCCTTAAATGCCCTCCGCCACTCCTGTCCTCCCGTTCTGCGGCCAAAATTCCGGCGCGGAATTTTGGCCGGAAAATTTGCAATTTTCCGTGCCGCGCCCCATTGCCCCCCGCCCGCATCCGCGCCACTGATTGGCCGGTCCCGCTATAAGCAAGCCAAGGAGCGCAAATGAGCAGCCAGACGCAGGTCAGCATTCCCGGCCTGCTGGCCGCCGCAGGGGCCGCCGTCGCCTTCTCGATCATCGACGTGATCTTCAAGTTCCTCTCCGGCGGCTACCCGCTTTACGAGGTCGTGCTGTTCCGCTCCCTTACCGGTCTTGCCCTGCTGCTCGCCATCATCATGCCGCTGGAAGGCGGCTACCACCTGCTGCGCACCCACCAGCCGCGGCTGCATGCACTGCGCTGCATGGCGGTGCTGTTTGCCAACATCTGCTTCTTCACCGGCCTGGCCATCCTGCCGCTGGCCGAAGCGGTCGCCATCGCCTTTGCCACGCCGCTGATCGTCACCACGCTGTCGGCGCTGTTCCTCGGCGAACGCCCCGGTCCGTGGCGCTGGGGCGCGGTCTTTGCAGGCTTCCTCGGTGTGCTGATCATCATGCGCCCCGGCCCCGGCAGCTTCCAGCCCGCCGCGATCCTGCCCGTCCTAGGTGCCTGCGGCTACGCCACGCTGCACGTGCTGACCCGCCGGGCCGGCGGCAGCGAGCGCGCCGCCACCCTCGCCTTCTACCCGATGCTGGGTTTCCTGATCGTCAGCGCCCTTGCGGGCCTCGCCTTCGGCGACGGCCGCTTCGACACCGGCGACAGCCCCGCGCTCGGCTTCCTGCTGCGTGCCTGGGTCTGGCCCGCGCCCGAAGACTGGCCGCTGCTCGCAGGGGCAGGCATCGCGGGCTCCCTGGGCGGCTATCTGGTGAGCCAGGCTTACCGGTTGAACGAAGCCGCGCTCGCCGCGCCTTTCGAATACATCGCGATGCCGATGTCAGTATTCTGGGGCGTTATGGTGTTCAGCGAATGGCCCGATCCGCCAGTCTGGGCCGGAAGCAGCTTGATCATTGGCGCGGGGCTTGTTTCTGTATGGCGCGAGACCCGCCGCAACCGCCCCGCCCCCAGGCCGCGCCCGCGTGCGGCGGGATAGAAACAAGGACCCGCTCATGCCCGCAGACGCTGTAGTATTCGACATTGGCCGCGTTCTGATCACCTGGGAGCCTGAGCGTTTCTACGACAGCCGCATCGGCGCAGACCGCCGCAGGCGCATGTTCAAAGAGGTGCCGCTGCACGCGGTGAACCTCGAGATCGACCGCGGCGCCCCCTTCCGCGACACGGTCTATGGCCTGGCGGAAAAGCACCCCGCCTGGCAGGAGGAAATCCGCTGGTGGCACGATTGCTGGCTGCAGATGGTTCCCGAAGCAATCCCCCATACCGTCCGCCTCAAACAAGCGCTGCAGGCGCGGGGCGTCCCGGTATTCGCCCTCAGCAACTTCGGTGCAGAGACCTTCGAAATTGCCTGCCAGACATATCCTTTCCTGCAGGGTTTCGACCGCACCTTCGTCTCCGCGCATCTGAACATCATCAAGCCGGAACCGGAAATATACGCTATTCTGGAACGTGAAACCGGGGTGGCGCCGGACCGGCTCCTGTTCACCGACGATCTTCCCGAAAACATCGGGGCCGCGCAGGCGCGCGGCTGGCAAACCCATCTGTTCACCGCGCCCGGCCCCTTCGCAGAGCGGCTGGTGCAGGAGGGGCTGCTGAGCAAGGAGGAGGCCGCCTGAGGCGGCCCGCAAACCGAACGGCACGAGGCGCTCATGACCATTCCCTACATCACCTTCGAGCAGGGCGAAGCGCTCCTGGATTGGACCCGCTTTGCCGAGGCGCTGGCAGAAGGCCACAGGCTGCCTAAGGCGGAGATCGGCGATACCTTCCTCTACCGCGGCGAGGATACCCTGCTGAGCCGCGCCGCCTGGATCGACGGGCTGGGGCTCGCGGTGAAATCCGCCACCATTTTCCCCGGCAACCCGGCCAAGGGCAAGCCGATGGTGAACGGCGCGGTCTGCCTCTACTCCGACACCGACGGCACGCCGGAAGCGCTGGTGGATTTCCACCTGGTCACCAAATGGAAGACTGCCGGAGACAGCCTGCTCGGCGCGCTGCGGCTCGCCAACCCGGAGAGCCGCGAGATCCTGATCGCAGGCGCCGGCACCGTCGCCGCCTCGCTGATCGAGGCCTTCGGTGCTGCCTACCCCAAGGCGCAGATCCGGGTCTGGAACCGCACCGCCGCCAAGGCGGAGGCGCTCGCCGCACAATACCCAGGCACCAAACACGCTCCGGAGCTGGAACCGGCCGCGCGCGCGGCAGACATCATCGTGACCTGCACCATGTCCTCCACCCCGGTGATCGAGGGCGCGTGGCTGAGGCCCGGCCAGCACCTCAACCTGATCGGTGCCTACCGCCCGGACATGCGCGAGACCGACGACACCGCGCTCGCCCGCGCGCAGATCTACTGCGACAGCTTTGACACCACGCTCGACCACATCGGCGAGTTCAAGATCCCGCTGGAAGCCGGCACCCTCAAGCGCAGTGACGTGCTGGCGGACTTCTACGCGCTGGACCGCTTCCCTGCCTATGACCCGGAACAGATCACCCTGTTCAAGAACGGCGGCGGCGCGCATCTGGACCTGATCGCCAGCCGCCACATCCTCGGCCTCTGGCAGGCCCGGCAATAAACGCGCCGAAACGGGGCGGGCTGCGAGTTCATCCGCCCCTTTGCCGCTTTCAGGCCTCCAGTTCCCAGCGGACCACGGGCGCTGCCAAACGCCGTCCGCCGCTCCGGTTCAGGCCACCGCAGCCCGCAGCGGACGTTCCCGCACCGGCAGATGCACGATGGCACTGAAGGCCCCGACGGCGACGCCGATCCACCACACGAAGGTGTAATCGCCGTAGATGTCATACATCCGCCCGCCCAGCCACACGCCCAGGAAGCTGCCAAGCTGGTGGCTGAAGATGACGATGCCGTAAAGCGTGCCCATGTAGCGCAAGCCATAGATATGCGCGACAAGGCCGGAGGTGAGCGGCACCGTCGCCAGCCACAGCGCGCCCATCACCACCGAGAAGACGATCACGCTAACGGGCGTGATCGGCACCAGGATAAAGACCGCCGCCGCCAGCGTCCGTCCGGTGTAGATCGCCGCGAGCAGGTATTTCTTGGAGTAGCGCTTGCCCAGCCAGCCCGCGAACAGCGTTCCGCCAATATTGGCCAGGCCGATCAGCGAAATCGCCACCGCCCCCAGCGCCGAGGTCGAGGTGATGCCGATATTGTAAAGTGCGCCGCCCGGCATGATCGGACCGCACATCTCGGTGACAAATGCGGGAAAATGCGCGGTGACGAAGGCGAGCTGGTAGCCGCAGCTGAAGAACCCGAGGAAAATCAGCGCATAAGACGGATCGCGGAAGGCCTTCATCAGGATCGCGCCCATGCTTTCCTCCAGCTCATGGCGCGAAGCCGGTTCCGGTGCGCGCATCAGCGGCAGCGTGAGCAGGAGCGACAGGACAACCCCGGCAAATACCAGGAACACGCTCTGCCAGCTGAGGAAGGACAGCATCCACTCCGCGGCAGGCGCGCCAAAGACCTGCCCCGCGGAGCCCGCCGCGGTGACGATGGCCAGCGACATCGAGCGGTTCTCGTCCGAGCTGGCGCGCCCCACCACTGCCAGCACAACGCCAAAGCCCGTGCCCGCGATGCCAAAGCCGACCAGCCACTCGTAGGCCTGCATCTCGAACGGCGTAGTGGCGCCCGCGCTCAGGACCAGCCCCAGAGCGTATGTAAGCGCGCCGAGAATGATTGCCTTGCGGTCGCCGATCTTCTCGGCGATGGCGCCGAAAATCGGCTGGCCGATGCCCCAGGCCAGGTTCTGGATCGCGATGGCGAGGGAGAACTCGGAACGCAGCCAGTGAAATTCTTCGGCAATCGGGATCTGGAACACCCCGAAGGAAGCGCGGACCGCGAAGCTCACCATGATGATGATGCAGCCGACGATCAGGACGGGGGTGAAAAGCGGCGCCTGGCGGTCCATTTTATGTCTCCTTGCCGGGCCAGTCCCGGCCCCCGGTGACCCTACGGATATTCCCGCATCCGTCAAATCAGGATAATTGCGCCGCGGCTTAAGAGAATTTGATCCATCGCCTCAGCTCCCTGCGCCGATGCTGCCGCAAGCGGCGCTTTTCTTCGCGATTCCGCCGCGCTATGGCTGGGCGCATGACGCATCTCAGCACGCTTTACCAGCAGAAGATCAGCGCAGGCGGCCTGCGCCCGGATACCGCCCAGGAGGCGGTGCTGCCGGAGTTTGACCGGATCGCCGCAGGGCTCATGGCGCCGCCGGTGAAACGCGGGCTGTTCCGCAAGGCGGCCTACCAGGAGGTGCGCGGGCTCTACCTCTGGGGCGGGGTCGGGCGCGGCAAGTCGATGCTGATGGATCTCTTCGTGGACAGCCTCGACGGCGTGCCCTCCCGCCGGGTGCATTTCCACGCCTTCATGCAGGAAATCCACGCCAAGCTGCACGAGGAGCGCGGCAATGGCACCGAGGACGCGCTGGCGCCGGTTGCGGCGGAGGTTGCGGGGAGCGTGCGGCTCCTGGCCTTCGACGAGATGCAGATCACCGACATCACCGACGCGATGATCGTCGGCCGCCTGTTCGAAGCGCTGTTTGCAGCGGGCGTGACTGTGGTCACCACCTCGAACCGGCACCCGGATGATCTCTACAAGGACGGGCTGAACCGGCAGCTGTTCCTGCCCTTCATCGATCTGATCAAGGCGCAGATGGTGGTCTGGGAGATGGATAGCGCCACGGACTACCGGCAGGACCGGCTGACCGGGGCGCAGGTTTACTTCTCCCCGGCGGATGCCGCGGCGCGCGCGCAGATCCGCGCCATCTGGGAAGACCTTGCGGGCGGTCCCGCGCAGCCGCTGGTGCTGGAAGTGAAGGGCCGCGAGGTGATACTCCCCGCCTTCCGCAACGGCGTGGCGCGGGCAAGCTTCTACGACCTTTGCGGCAAGATGCTTGGACCAGGAGACTATCTGGCGATTGCCCAGGAAGTGAAAGTGCTGGTTCTGGAGGATATTCCCCGGCTGTCGCGCAGCAACTTCAACGAGGCCAAGCGCTTCGTCACCCTGATCGACGCGCTTTATGAGGCAAAGGTCCGGCTGATCTGTTCTGCCGCAGCGGAGCCGGAATATCTCTATGTCGAGGGCGACGGCGCCTTCGAGTTCGAGCGCACGGCATCGCGGCTGCGGGAGATGCAGGACAAGGATTGGGGGCAGATCCCTGGCAGGAAGTAGGGGGCGCTGCCCCCTCGGCCCTCCGGGCCTCACCCCCGGGGTATTTGCGGTCAGAAAGTGGCTCGTACGGGATTTCCTCAGCCGTTTTCGCGCAGGATGTGGCCCGCGAGATAGAGCGAGCCGCAGATCAGCACGCGGGCCTTTGGGTCGCGGGCGATAATCTCCCTGAGCGCGGCGAGCGTGCTGTCGGCGGTGCTGGCGGGGATGCCCGCAGATTTGGCCGCGGCGGCAGTGTCTTCGGCTGGAAGCGTGTTCACCTCATCCGGGATCGAGATCGCCGTGAGGCTTTCGCAGCGGACGGCAAGCGGGCGCATGTAGCCGCTCACGTCCTTGGTATTGAGCATGCCGCAGATCAGATGCGTGGGGCGGGCCGGTAGCTTGGCCAGCACATCGGCCAGCGCGATGCCCGCGGCAGCGTTGTGGCCTCCGTCGAGCCACAGCTCGGCCTCGGGCGCGGCCTCCGCCAGCGGGCCGGTCTTCAGGCGCTGCATGCGGGCAGGCCATTCGGCATTGACCATTGCCGCCTCGCAGGCGGCCTCATCCGCGCCGAGATGGCGCAGCGCGGCCAGGGCGGCGCCCGCGTTTTGCACTTGATGGGCCCCGAGGAGCGCGGGCAGCGGCAGATCCAGAAGGCCGTTTTCGTCCTGGAACACCAGGCGGCCGCGCTCCTCCCAGACATGCCAGTGCTGGCCATGGGCAATGAGCGGCGCGCCGAGCCGGGCGGCGGTGGCCTCGATCACTTCCATCGCTTCCTCGGGCTGTGGGCCTACGACGACCGGGATGCCACGCTTGATAATGCCAGCCTTCTCACCTGCGATCTTCGCCAGCGTGTTGCCGAGAAACTGCTCGTGGTCGATCGACACCGGCGTGATAATACTGAGGGCCGGTGCGTCCACCACGTTGGTCGCATCGAGCCGCCCGCCCAGGCCCACTTCCAGCAGCGTGTAGTCGGCAGGCGTGCGGGCAAAGGCGAGGAGCGCGGCGCAGGTGGTGATCTCGAAGTAGGTGATGTTTTCGCCACCGTTGGCCGCGTAGCATTCGTCGAGGATTTCGGTGAGGTGGGCTTCGGAGATCAGCGCCCCGGCCAACCGGATGCGCTCGTGGAAGCGGGCGAGATGCGGCGAGGTATATGCATGCACCGACTTGCCCGCACCTTCCAGCCCTGCCCGGATCATCGCCTGGGTCGAGCCCTTGCCGTTGGTGCCCGCGATATGCACCACCGGCGGCAGGTTGTCCTGCGGGTTGCCGAGCGCCTCCAGCAGGCGCCAGACCCGGTCCAGCGTCAGGTCGATGATCTTGGGATGCAGCGCCATCATGCGGGCGAGGATCGCATCGGAGCTTTTGGCGGAAGTCTGGGGGGCGGTCTGGGGCATCAGCCAAGTCCTGTCGGGCGGCCGGTCCGCAGGCTGGCCAGGCTGAGGCGAGGCGCAACGCCCGGACCGGGGGAAACAAGCAAATCGCCCGGAGCCCGGGCGCGGGTGGTGCTGCCCGGCCAGAGCGGCCGGACAAGGCTATTTACACCGGCTTACTCGGCCGCTTCATCGCGCGCAGCGTCATTGCCTTGCGCATTTGCGGCCTCGGGCGCCTGTTCCTGCGCCTGCGGTGCAGGCAGATCCCCCACCACCTGCGGCGGCAGCCCCATCAGCATCCGGGTGATGGTGATCAGCTCTTCGCGCAGCTCGGTGCGCGGGGTGACGCGGTCCAGCATCCCGTGGTCGAGCAAGTACTCGGCGCGCTGGAAGCCGTCGGGCAGCTTCTCGCGGATGGTCTGCTCGATCACCCGGGGACCCGCAAAACAGATCAGCGCATTGGGTTCGGCGATATGCACATCGCCCAGCATCGCGTAGGACGCGGTGACGCCGCCGGTGGTCGGATGGGTGAGCACCACGATGTATGGAAGACCGGCTTCCTTCAGCATCTCCACCGCCACGGTCGTCCGCGGCATCTGCATCAGCGACAGGATGCCTTCCTGCATGCGGGCGCCGCCGGCCGCCGAGAACAGCACCAGCGGCCGCTTCAGCTTCACCGCTTCCTGGGCGGCGGCGATGATGGCGTTGCCTACATACATCCCCATCGAGCCGCCCATGAAGGAGAAGTCCTGCGCCGCAGCGATGATCGGCGTGCGGCCGATCTCACCGGCGGCGACCAGCATGGCTTCCTTTTCGCCGGCCTTGCGCTTGGCGTCTTTCATGCGGTCGGGGTATTTCTTCTGGTCGCGGAACTTCAGCGGATCGGCCAGCGGCTCGGGCACCGCGACCTCGGTGAAAACACCGCCGTCGAACAGCGCCCTGAAGCGGTCGCGCGGGGCAATCTGCATGTGGTGGCCGCAGTTCGTGCAGACGTTCAGATTGTCGCTCAGCTCGCGGTGAAACAGCATCGTGCCGCATTCATCGCATTTGCGCCACAGGTTCTCGGGGACTTCGCGGCGCGAGAAGATCGAGTTGATCCGCGGCCGGACGTAGTTAGTGATCCAGTTCATCAGTGATGCCTCTCCAGGGGGCGGTTTGCCTCCAGATAAGGCCCTCCGCGCCCAATTGCAATCAACGCCTGATGGCCAGCCGCGCCACCAGCCAGCTGATGAGCATCAGCGCGAAATCCACCGCCATCCAGGGCCTCAGGCCTTCGGTATCGGCCATGCTGAAGGGAACGAGGTAGAGCGCCAGCCCATTCAGGCTGGTGGGGGAGGCAAAAAGCAGAAGCGCGGCGGCGTTGTTGAAGAAGTGCACTGCCATGGCTGGTCCCAGGGTGCCGGCGCGGGCAGTGAGGTCGGCCATAAGCACCCCGAAGGCACCGGCCCAAGCGGCGATCAGCAGCGCGTTTTCCCCCGCCTCAGCCGGCAGGTAGTGGCCCAGTGCAAACAGCGCCGATGGGCCGAGCAGCCAGACCACGCGGCTGCGGAATCGCGCGGCCAGCGCTTGCTGGGCGTAGCCGCGGAACAGGATCTCCTCGGCGCTGGTCTGCACCAGCACCGCCAGCACCGAGAGCGGCAGAAGCCCAATCCAGAGCTGCAGCGGCAGGTTCGGCGTCATCGGCGCGCCCATGCCGTAGGGCGGCAGCAGCATCAGCACCGCGCCGAGGCCCATAAGGTACAGGCTGACCCGCCCGAACTGTGCCGCGAGGGGCCTGAGGGCGCCGGTCACTGTTGCAAAGCTGCGCCGGTGCAGCAGCCGCACCGCTGCTGCGACCCCCACCACCAGGAAGCCGAAACTGCTGAGCAGCACCAGCATCGCGGCCGGATTGCTTCCATCCGCCAGACCGTCGAGCCAGGGGCCGGGGAACAGCTCCGTCACCACGGCCTGCAACGCCAGCGTCATCCCAAAACTGACCAGCGCCACCAGCAGCAGCCCGAGCATTAAGCGCCACAGCTGGGGCTTCGCCCGCGCGGCACTGACCAGCGCTTCGTGAGCTCTGTAGCTATGCGTATGCGGCATGCGTGTCTCCCAGCGGTTTCTGCTCTTAGCCCGGCCCCGCGGCCCGCCCGGTGCCGGGGCGGACAGCGCTGCAACGCCGCCTCCGGGCTGCCTTGGGCCGGTGAATGCGGGCTTGTCCTGCCAGCGGGGCGCTTTTATTCCTGCAGCCAATATAGGAACATCTGCCGGGAGGGGGCAGACGTGAGCAAGACAAATACCCGCAATTCCGGGATTTTCCGAAAAACCGGCATAAACCGGCCGCTTGCCCTGCGCCGCGCCCTTCCCGGCGCGGCAGCGCTGGGGCTCGTGCTGGAGCTGGCTGGCTGCAGCCCTCTGGACGGGCCGGGCGGCGCTCAGGTGATGCAGATGGCCGGCGGCAGCCTGCGGCTGGCAGCGCCGGAAGGGTTCTGCATCGAGCCCCGCAGCAGCAGTGCCACCGCGAGCGGCGGCTTTGCCCTCCTGGTACCCTGCGGGCACAGCTGGCAGCCGGGCCGCAAGGGTGCGGTGCTGACCGCCGCCGCAGGCCCCGCCGCAGCGGGGACCGCGACGCCGTCGGCAAGCGACATTGCCGCAATGTTCCCGGGAGCCGAACTTCAGGAGAGCCGGACCGGCGGCCCGCTGCCGCTGGTGCGGCTGAAGCATGCCGGTTATACCGCCAAGGGCGCGAGCCCTGTGCATTGGCGCGGCGCCTTCGTGCTGGAGGGCCATCTGGTAGCCTTGGCGCTCTACGCGCCAGAAGGCAGCCGCGCGCTGGGTTCGCATGGAGCCCGCTTGCTGGAACAGCTCACCCGCGCCACGCTGGCGGCCAGCGCGGAACCGGAGCCCCAAGGCAATGACAAAGCAGTGGCAGCACCTGAAGAACCCCCGCAGCAAACCGCCAATCTGCTGCGGCCACGGGCGCATCCGCGCCGGCTTGGACCCGCTGCCGCGGCCCCCTCCGCCGGCTTCGCAGCGCGGATTGCCGCTTGGTTTCGCTAACCCCTCCCCGCTAGACTGCCGCAAACGCGCCCGGGCAGGCAGGAACTCAGAGAGCAGGACAAACCACCATGGCCAGGATATTGGACCAACTGCTGCATACGCGATGCCTGCGGCACTGGCGCAGAGCCGCATCCGGGACTGCCGCCGCCCCTTTGGGAGAGCTGCGCCGCCAGCGCGGCCAGGCCCGTGCGCTGCGCGCTCAGCTTGATGACTTCCTGCGCGGCGCCGAGGCCCGGCTGGCGCTTCCGAAGATGGGCTCGCAGGCCTTCCCGCGCGAGCAGGGAACCGATTGGGGCTGGCGGCCGGATCTCTGGTGCCGCCCCCTGGCGGAACGCGGCATCGCCTCCGCTGCGCCCGCTACCCGGCTCAATGGCGGCGTGCAGCTGTTCCACGACTGCCCCCGCGCCGAGCTGAGCCTGCGCCAGCTGCGCAACACCCGCCCCGAAGACCTTGCTCCCTTCGGCCTGCGCATGGATGTGTTCGAATTCGACGGCTCCTTCCTGTCGCTGAGCATCGACCTGCCGGCCGGCGCAGCTGACGGTCTGACCCGCGGCCATCTGGTGCAGCTGGGCTGCGCGCTGGAAGCCGAGCATCCGCTGGACATCTTCGCCCGGCTGAACATCGAGCACGGGCCCAATACCGAACAGATCGTGCGTGAGCTGCCGCAGCCGGGCCAGACGCAATCCGCCCTGGTGGAATTCGATCTCGCCTACTCCCGGCTGAACGAGAAACGCACCGGCAAGATCTGGCTGGACCTGATCTTCGAGGCGCCGGAGATGAATCAGATCGTCCTGCGGGACCTGACCCTCGCGCGGCTGCGGCGTGCGGCAATCTGATGGAGACAGGCATGGCGGATCTGACACTGACAAAAGTCCGTTTTCGCAACGGCATCTGGGAGGGGCGGCTCAGCAATGCCCGGAGCCGGCCCGAGATCACCGTAATGCACCGCGACCACCCGCTGGAGGGTATCGCGCTGGCGGAGGGCGAACGCGGCGAGTGGCACCTGTCGGTGCCGGTTCCTGCGGATGCGCTGGGGGACGGAACGCAGACCTTTGTGATCTTCGATTCCGGAAATGCCGCCCGCTTGGGCGCATTTACTGTGACCGGCAGCAGCACCGAGGACGCGGGTCTGCGGGCCGAGGTGGAGCTTTTGCGGGCCGAGCTGGACATGCTGAAACGCGCTTTCCGCCGCCACTGCCGGGACACCGCCTGAGGCGCGGCCTTGACAGGCTGAACGTTCAGGCGGTCAGCCGGGCGCGATACTGTGCCTCAATCGCGATCAGCCGCTCCTTGCGCCAGAGCCCGCCGCCATAGCCGGTCAGCGATCCGTCCGCACCAATGACCCGATGGCAGGGGACGATCAGCGCCAGCTGATTGGCACCATTGGCCCGCGCCACTGCCCGCACTGAGGATGGCCTGCCGATGGCATGGGCCATCTGCCCGTAGCTGCGGGTCTCCCCCGCCGGGATTTTTTGCAAGGCACGCCAGACCTCGCGCTCGAACGGGGTGCCGTGCAGCGCCAGGGGCGTTTGGAAATCCGCCCCCTCGCCTGCAAAGAAGCGGCGCAGCTCCGCCGCAACCTGCGCCGTCGGCGGCGGCGTGCCAAAGCCCAACCCGCCGGGCTGCGCCGCTTGCAGACGGGCCACCTCACGCGGCAGCGCCTTGCGGTCCGCAAACTCCAGCAGGTGCAGCCGGTGTTCGCAGCTCACCGCGATCATTGCCCCAAGCGGCGTGTCGATCCAATCCGCCAGCAGCAGCGCGTCCTTGCGGAAGCTGCCTGGCGCCTGCCCCGCGAGCCGGGCAAAGGCCGCGCGGAAGGCGCTGGCGGACTCGAACCCGGCCTCAAGCTGCGCCGCGATCACCGGTTCCCCCGCTTTGAGCGCCGTAAAGCCCTCTCGCAGGCGCCGCTGCCGGGCCATGGCGAGGAAGGTCATCCCGAACTGCCGCTTGAAGGCGCGCCGGACGGTGGAGGGATCGAAACCCAGTACGGTCAGATCGCCCTCGCCCCAGCGGTGCAGGGGGCGGTCTTCCAAGAGCGTGAGCAGCCGCTGCACGACGGGATCGTTTCCTGCCGCAGCCTCCAGCGGCCTGCAGCGCTTGCAGGCGCGGAAGCCCGCTTCGATGCAGGCGCCGGGGGTTTCGAAGAACTGGCAGTTGGCGAACTTGGGCTTGCGCGCCGGGCAGGTCAGCCGGCAGAAGATGCCGGTTGAGCTGACCCCAACATAGGCGCGCCCCTCGTAGGACGCATCGCGCGCCAGGAGGGCCTGGTAAAGGGTTTCGGAATCGGGCAGGTCGAACATCATGGCGCCACCATAGCGCAAGCCGCAGGGCCTGTGCGCCGGAGATCGGGCGTCTATTTGTCTCCACTGCTGCACGTACAAAAAAAGGGCCGCATCTTCGTGGCGCGGCCCTTGAAAAATTCTTGACGATCAAAGACTTACTGCGGCCCCAGCGCCACCAGACCCTTCAGGATATCGATGGCATAGGCAAGCTGGTAGTCCTCCTCGCGCAGTTCGGCAGCCTTTTCGGCCTTCTCGCGCTCGGCCTCGATCTGGCGGACCTCATCCTCGGAAAGGCTGTCGTTGTTGAGGCTGCCTCGCAGGTCCGCTTCCGAGCGCGAGCGGCGGGTCGGCCCCTGCTCCTCGTCTTCGGCTTCCGGGTTGCGGCGCGGCTGCGCCACCACGATGTCGGGGCTGACGCCCAGAGCCTGGATCGAGCGGCCCGAAGGCGTGTAGTAGCGAGCTGTGGTCAGACGCATCGCACCCTCGCCCTTCAGAGGCATCACCGTTTGCACCGCCCCCTTGCCGAAGGACTTCGTGCCGACCACGATGGCGCGGCGGTGGTCCTGCAGGGCACCCGCGACGATCTCCGACGCCGAGGCGGAGCCGCCGTTGATCAGCACCACGATGGGCTTGCCCTGGGCCAGGTCGCCGGGGGTGGCGTTGAAACGCTCGCCGTCTTCCGGGTTGCGGCCGCGGGTGGAGACAATCTCGCCCGAATCCAGGAAGCCATCGGCCACCTTGATCGCCTGGGTCAGCAGGCCGCCGGGGTTGTTGCGCAGGTCCAGCACGATACCGTTGATCGCGTCGATGCCGCCGGCTTCCTCAATCTGCTCCTTCAGGTTCTCTTCCAGGTTCGGCATGGTCTGGTCGTTGAAGGTGGTGATCCGCATCACCACTGTCTCACCCTCGGTGCGGGCACGCACGGCGGTGAGCTTGATGGTGTCGCGGATGATCGACACGTCGAAGGGCTCGGCCTCGCCCTCGCGCACCACTGTAATCACGATTTCCGAGCCGACCGGTCCGCGCATCAGGTCCACCGCCTCGTCCAGCGACAGTCCAAGCACGCTCTCGCCATCGACATGAGTGATGAAGTCGCCCGCTTCCATGCCTGCGGCGTCGGCCGGGGTGCCGTCGATGGGGGAGACCACCTTGACGAAGCCTTCCTCCTGGGTGACCTCGATGCCGAGACCGCCGAACTCGCCCCGGGTCTGCACCCGCATCTTCAGCGCGTCATCCGGCGACAGGTAGCTGGAGTGCGGATCGAGCGAGGAAAGCATGCCGCCGATCGCGGCCTCGATCAGCTCCTTCTCGTCCACTTCCTCCACGTATTGGGCGCGGATGCGTTCGAAGATATCGCCGAACAGGTCGAGCTGCTCATAGACATTGGCCTCGCGCGCACCCTCCTGGGCCAGCAGGGGGCCAGCCACATGGGTTGTCGCCAGAATGCCTGCCAGCGTGCCGCCGATGGCGGCCATCGCAAATTTTCTCATGTAGCCTTCATCCACTTTTCCCCGTGCGGAACCATGTCGCAGGGTCCACCGGGCTGTTGTCCATTCTAACTTCTATATAGAGCGTTTCTGTCCGGTCAGTTCCACCCCCTTCACCGCTTGTTGACAGAATTGCCTCAGGCGCGGGATCGCCGCCGCCCATCAGCCCCACCGGGCTGCCCGCAGGGATCACCTCGCCCGCTTCCCCATAGACCTCGGCCAGCCCCGACAGCACGAACAGCGTGCCCGGCTGGGGCTCCAGAATCATCACATTGCCGAGGTCCAGAAGCGGGCCGCGGTAGCGGATGGTGGCCGCGGTGGGAGAGGTGACCAGCGCCCGCGGCCGCGCCGCAACCAGCAGGCCTGCGCGCGCAACCCCCGCGGCGTCGCGCTCGCCATAGCCGCGCAGCACGAGCCCCTCGACCGGCAGCGGCAGGCCGCCGCGCTCGGCGCTGATGTCGGCCTCCGAGGGCCGGATCTCACCGCCCGCGATCTCCGAGAGCCCGTCGGCAAAGCCCGCCAGCGTCTCGGTCGAGGAGATCAGGATGGCCGTGCGCACCGGGTCCTCGGTGAAGCGGCGCGGCAAGCCGGTGCGGTCAGCGATGGCGGTCGAAAGCTGCACCCGCGCCTGCTGCACCCCCAGAAGGCCATCTTCCAGCGTGCGGGCGGCGCTCTGCTGCAGCAGGCGGAGCGCACGGACCTCTTCCAGATCCTGCTTCAAGGCCTGGGCACGGGCGTGCAGCGCCGGGGTGACCTCTGCCAGCATCATCGCCGAGCGCGCCGCTCCCAGCGGGCCTGCCGGGTGCGACAGGAGCACCGGCGGCGGCGCCGTCTCAATGGCCTGGATCGCGCCCAGAAGGCCCGCCGTCTCGCGCTTGCGGGCGGCGAACTGTGCCGAGAGCTGCGCCTCGCGCCGGGCCACACGGCGCAAGCCGTCGCGCATCGCCGCAAGCCCGGCCTCATAGGCCTGCACCGCACTGGTCAGCGCCTTCACCCGGTCGCGCGCGCCCTCGGCCTTCTGCAGGCGCACCGAGGCCGCCTCCAATTCCGCCGCGGCCTCTCTGGCGGCCGCAGCAGGCTCCGCCGCCGCGGCCAGAGGCGTCAGCACCAGCCACAGGCCTGCAAGCGCTGCGCGCAATCTCATGACAGCAGGCTCTCCCCGGTCATCTCGGCCGGTTTTTCCAGCCCCATCAGATCCAGCAGCGTCGGCGCCAGATCGGCAAGCCGCCCGTCGCGCAGTTTGGCACCCTCCGGCCCGCCGACCAGCGCCACCGGCACCAGGTTCAGCGTATGCGCGGTATGGGCGCCGCCGGTTTCGGGGTCCACCATCACCTCGCAGTTGCCGTGGTCGGCGGTAACCAGCATGGCGCCGCCCGCCTTCTTGAGCGCCGCGACCACCTTGGCCAGCCCCTGGTCCACTGCCTCGCAGGCCTTGATCGCGGCTTTCAGGTCTCCGGTATGGCCGACCATGTCGGGGTTGGCGTAGTTGGTGACAATAAGGTCATAGCCCGCCCCGATCGCCTCGACGAATTTCTCCGTCACCTCCGGCGCGCTCATCTCGGGCTGGAGGTCATAGGTTGCGACCTTGGGCGATTTCGGCATGAAGCGGTCCTCGCCCTCCTCCGGCTCTTCCTTGCCGCCGTTGAGGAAGAAGGTCACATGCGGGTATTTCTCGGTCTCGGCGAGGCGGAACTGGCGCAGGCCCTGCTTCGCCACCCATTCGCCCAGCGTGTTGACGATGGCCTCCTTGGGGTAGCAGGTGGTCATGTAATCGTTGTGCGCGGCGGAATATTCCACCATGCCCAGAAGGCCCGCCAGCCTGGGCCGCTCGCCGGTGTCGAACTCGGCAAAACCCGGCTCGCCGATGGCGCGGAGGATTTCGCGGGCGCGGTCGGCGCGGAAATTGAGGCAGAAGAACCCGTCGCCGTCCTTCAGCCCCTCGTAACCCGCTATCACGCTCGCGCCGATGAACTCGTCGTTCTCAGACTGGTTGTACGCGTGGTCGATGGCATCATGGGCGTCGCGCACAGGGCGGCCCTCGGCCTTGACCATCGCGTCATAGGCTTCCTGCACCCGCTCCCAGCGGTTGTCGCGGTCCATCGCGTAGTAGCGCCCAATGACGGTGGCGATGCGGGCGCCATCGGGGAGCTTGTCCTTCAGCTCCTCGAAATAGCCGTAGGCCGACCTCGGCGCCACGTCGCGGCCGTCGGTGACCGCGTGCAGCCAGACCGGCACGCCCGCATCGGAGATCGCCTTCACCGCGGCGAGGATATGGGTGATGTGCCCGTGCACGCCCCCGTCCGAGACCAGCCCCATCAGATGCGCGGCCCCGCCCGTGTCCTTCAGCTCGGCGATGAAATCTTGCAAGGCGCTGTTGTCAAAGAAGGAACCATCCTCGATCGCCAGGTCGATCTGGCCCAGGTCCATCGCCACCACCCGGCCCGCACCGATGTTGGTGTGGCCGACTTCCGAGTTGCCCATCTGTCCGCTCGGCAGGCCCACGTCGGGGCCGTGAGTGATCAGCTTCGCGGTGGGGCCTTCGGCCATGATCGCGTCGAAGGCGGGGGTTTCAGCGAGGTAAGGCGCGTTGGCGGGTCCGGGCTCGGCACTGCCCCAGCCATCAAGGATGCACAGGACGACAGGTTTGGGTCTGGTCATGAGAGGGCTCCGGCACTGCTGTGGTTGAGGCTCTTCTACAGGCTCGCCCCGCAATGGGAAACCGCCGATAGCGCCGCATGGGGCGGCCATGGCACGCGGAGGGCCGGGCGCGGCACGGGCTTGCAGCCCGCGCCAAGGGCGGCTGATCTCCACCGGAGTTTCCGTGTTGCAAGCCTTCGCTCTTTCATCTTTCCCAAAATACTCAATCCCCAGCCGCGCCACCCGCGCTGCCGCCCGCGTCCTGCGGTGTCAGCAGATGCCGGATCAGCGCCACCGGATGCGCCTTGAGGCTGAGCCGCATGGCGACGTAATCCTCCACCACCTCCTCACCCAGCGCCATCTTCGGCAGATCCGCCTGCGGCTCGTAGATGCCCTCGCCCTCCAGCTCGCGGGCAAACAGCGGCAGCGGCTTGCGGGCGGTGATCGCCTTGGCGGCCCAGAGCGCCTCGCGCCGGGTGAGGCCGAGGGCGGCAAAGGCATCGGCCTCGGCCAGCCGTTCGATCACCGCGGGCATCAGCCCGGCCTTGCGCCAGACGTCCTCCACCTCCATGTAGCCGTTGCCGCGCGCCGCGGTGAGCCAGCTCGCGTCCTCCTCGCGCAGCCCCCGGATCTGGCGCAGCCCCAGCCGCAGCGCCAGCCCGCCACGCCCGTCGGGTTCCATCGCGTTGTCCCAGTAGCTCGCGTTGATGCAAACGGGGCGCACCTCAACCCCGTGTTCGCGCGCGTCCCGCACGATCTGCGCGGGCGCGTAGAACCCCATCGGCTGTGAGTTCAGAAGCGCGCAGGCAAAGATGCCCGGGTGGTGGCACTTGATCCAGGCCGAGGCATAGACCAGCAGCGCAAAGCTCGCCGCGTGGCTTTCCGGGAAGCCATAAGAACCGAAGCCCTCGATCTGGGAAAAGCAGCGCTCGGAGAATTCCGCATCATAGCCGTTCTTCGCCATGCCGTGCAGGAACAGGCTGCGGAACTCGCTGACGTTGCCGTGTTTCTTGAAGGTGGCGAGCGAGCGGCGCAGGCGGTCGGCCTGCTCCGGCGTAAAGCCCGCGCCGACGATGGCGATCTGCATCGCCTGCTCCTGAAACAGCGGCACGCCGAGCGTCTTGCCCAGCACCTCGCCCAGTGCGTCGGAGGGGAACTCCACCGTTTCCTCGCCATTGCGGCGGCGGATGTAGGGGTGCACCATGTCGCCCTGGATCGGCCCGGGCCGGATGATCGCCACCTCGATCACCAGGTCGTAGAAGCAGCGCGGCCGCATCCGCGGCAGGAAGTTCATCTGCGCCCGGCTTTCCACCTGAAAGACGCCGATGCTGTCGGCCCGGCACAGCATGGTGTAGACCTCCGGGTCCTCCTGCGGCAGCGTCGCCAGCGTGTAGTCCTGCTGGTGGTGCTGGCGCATGAGGTCAAAGGCCTTGCGGATGCAGGTGAGCATGCCAAGGCTCAGCACGTCGACCTTGAGGATACCCAGCGCGTCGATATCGTCCTTGTCCCAGCAGATCACCGTACGCCCCTCCATCGTGGCGTTCTCAATCGGGACTAGCTCGTCCAGGCGGCCTTCGGTGATGATGAAGCCGCCGACATGCTGGCTCAGATGCCGCGGGAAGCCGATGATCTGCTCCACCAGTTCCATCGTCAGCTGCAGGCGGCGGGCGGTGGGGTCGAGCCCGATCTCGCGCATCCGCTCCGCCTCCAGCCCCTTGGCTCCGAAGAAGCCCCAAAGCTGGGAGGACAGTGCCGAAATGGTGTCCTCGGTCAGCCCCATGGCCCGGCCGACCTCGCGGATGGCGCGCTTGCCGCGGTAGTGGATCACCGTGGCGCAAAGCCCTGCGCGGTGGCGGCCGTAGCGCTCGTAGATCCATTGGATCACCTCCTCGCGGCGCTCGTGCTCGAAGTCGACGTCGATGTCGGGCGGCTCGTCGCGGGCTTCCGAGACGAAGCGCTCGAATACCATGGTGCCGAGCTCCGGGCTCACCGAGGTCACGCCCAGGCAGTAGCAGACCACCGAGTTCGCCGCCGAGCCGCGGCCCTGGCAGAGGATGCCGCGGGAGCGGGCAAAGGCGACGATGTCCCGCACGGTGAGGAAATAGGGCTCGTAGTTCAGCTTGCCGATGAGGACCAGCTCATGCTCCAGCATGCCCCGCACCCGCTCCGGCGCGCCGCCCGGGTAGCGCCAGCGCAGGCCTTCTTCGGACAGCCGCCGCAGCCGCTGCGCTGGGGTCTCGCCGCCCTCGGCCTCGTCCGGGTAGTCATAGCGCAGCTCGTCGAGCGAGAACGCGAGCCGGGCAGCAAGGCGGCCTGCGTTCTCCACCGCGTGCTCATGGCCGCGGAACAGGCGGCGCATCTCCGCTTCCGAGCGCAGGCGCTGCTCGCCATTGGCCATGGCGGCGCGGCCCAAGGCTTCGACCTTGCAGCGCAGGCGGATGGCGGTCAGCACGTCGCCCAGACGGCGGCGGGCGCCATGGTGCATGCGCGGCGCGGCGCTGGCGAGCGGCGGCAGGTTCAGCCGTGCCGCCAGCTGCGCCAGCGCCGCCAGCCGGGGGCCGTCGCTGCCGTCATAGGCCGGCGCCATCAAAAGGTGCATCCGCCCGCCAAAGCGGCGCGTCAGCGCGTCCATATGCGGCCCCCATCCGCCCGCGCCGCCGGGCAAGCGGTCCGCCTGCGGCACCAGAGCCAAGTGGAGACCGTCCGCGAACTCCAAGAGGTCGGAGAGGTGGAGAGTGCAGCTCCCTTTCTCCGCCCGGAGCCGCCCGGTGGAGATCAGCCGGCACAGGCTGCGCCAGCCCGCGCGGCTCTGCGGCAGGGCGATGACCTCCGGCGCATCGGTAAACATAAGCCGCGCCGCCGGGATCAGCCGCGGCACATCGTAGAGCGGGAAGGAGGGCGGCGGCGCGATGCCGTCAGGACGCGGCGGGCCGATCGGGCCGTGCGCCCGGTCCCAGGCCTGCCGCTCGCGCACCCTTCGGGCAATGTCGCGGCATTCCGCATGCGCCCGCACGATGCCCGCGACCGAATTTTCATCGGCAATGGCGATAGCCTCGATGCCCAGCTCCAGCGCGCGCGTCACATATTCCTCCGGGTGGGAGGCCCCGGTGAGGAAGGTGAAATTGGAAAGACAGGCGAACTCGGCAAACATGGCCTGCAGTATATTCCTGTTTTGTTCTCATTTCGAGTCCCTCCCCGGCGTCGCCCGGTCCTTGCCGGTCCCTAGCCCCGGCGGAAAAGCGCCGCGCCCGGCTCAACAGGCGCAAGCCGCATCTCCATTACGCGCAACGCCGGCGGGAGCCCTTCCGGCCTGCCCGGCCCCGCCCCGGTGGCGGGATGCGCAGCTTCCGGGTCGCCTGGAGGACGCCGCCGCGGCAGGCTGGCGCCGAGCTGACAGGAGGTTCCAATGCCCACAATCCAGGCCCTGCCCACCGAAACCGTCCGCGCCCTGCAGGCAGGCGGCCCCGACGCTTACGGCCAGCCGCCCGAACGCAAGCTTTCGGACGGCGGCGGCAACCCCTGCCGCCACTGCCTGCGCTATATCGCCGAAGGCGCGGAGATGCTGGTGCTGGCCCACCGTCCCTTCCCCGCGCTGCAGCCCTACGCGGAGACCGGGCCGATCTTCCTCTGCGCCGAACCTTGCGCGCGGCACGAAGGCCCCGCCCTGCCCGAGATTTTCAGCCGCGGGCCGGACTATCTGATCAAGGGCTATGGCGCGGACGACCGCATCGTCTATGGCACCGGACAGGTGGTAGCGCGGGAGGCAATGATGTCGAAGGCGGAGGTGATCCTGGCGGATCCGAATGTGGCCTATGTTCACATCCGCTCGGCCCGCAACAACTGCTACCAGGCGCGGATCGAGCGGGGGTGAGGCACGGTTACAGCCCCTTCGACATGGCGTAGTTATGGATCATCACGCCGTGGCGCTCAAAGTCGCGGCGGCCCTCATCCGCGAACCCTTGGCGCAGAAAGAACCTCCGTGCGGCTTCGCTGGCCTCGACATAAAGGGACGCGAGGCCGGCCTCGCGGGCTTCAGCCTCAAGCCCGGCGTAAAGCGCCGCGCCCACACCAGAGCCCGCCACCGCGGGCGTCAGGTAGAAACAATCGATATGGCCATCTGCCTCGAGTTCAATGAACCCCTGCACTACGCCGGCCTCATCCACCGCGACCCAGATCCTGCGGCCGTCCCCGGTGTGCGCCAGGACCGCTGCCTCCGGTAGCGGCGCCGGGCTCCAGGCAGCGCATTGTTCGGCACTGTAGTCCCGCGCGCCGGTCTGATGCACCGCATCATGGAAGATCCGCGCCCAAGCGGCGGCATCGCGGGGTTCAAACGGGCGTATCCGCACGGCGGCTCAGCGGGATGTGGTCAGCGCCAGGAAGACGTCCTCGAGATCCGCCTCCTCGGTCTTCACGTCGCGGATCGAGATCCCGGCCGCGCGCACCGCCGCCAGCACCTCCTCGGCGCTGGTCTGCTGGCTGTGGTAGCGCAGCACCACGGCGCCGTCGCCGCGCAGTTCGGCTTCGATGCCGTTGCCCGCGGGCAGGTCCGAGACCTCGGCTGCCGGATGCACCACCATCGCCCGCGCGTCGAGCCGTCCCAGGAGGTTCGCGGTGGTGTCGCGCGCCACCAGCTCGCCCTGGTTGATGATGGCGATCTCGTCGCACATCTCCTCGGCTTCCTCCAGGTAATGGGTGGTGAGGATGATGGTCATGCCTTGCGCGTTGAGCTTGCGGATGTTCTCCCAGAGCATCTGGCGCAGTTCGATGTCGACGCCCGCTGTCGGCTCGTCCAGCACCAGAACGGAGGGCCGGTGCACAAGCGCCTTGCCCAGGAGAAGCCGCCGCCGCATGCCGCCCGAGAGCGTGCGGGCATAGGCCTCGGCCTTGTCCTCCAGCCCGATCATCCGCAGGATCTCGCCGCTGTAGCGCTCGGACTTCGGCACGCCGTAGAGCCCCGCCTGAACCTCCAGCGCGCCGCGCGGGGTGAAGAAGGGATCGAGGTTCAGCTCCTGCGGCATCACCCCGATGGCGGCGCGGCTCTGGCGCGGGTTCTCGTCCTGGTCGAAACCCCAGATGGAGACCTCGCCCGAAGTTTTGCGCACCAGGCCTGCGAGGATGTTGATCATCGTCGACTTGCCTGCACCGTTCGGCCCAAGCAGGCCAAAGACCGAGCCGCGCGGCACGTCGAGGTCGACACCCTTCAGCGCGTGTTTTTCGGGCTGGCCCTTGCCGCCGGCATAGGTTTTGCGCAACGCCCTGATGCGGATCGCCTCGTCACTCATCGCCGCTCTTGCCCCCGGTTTTGCCTTGGCTCATAACAGCGCCTAACCGAAATCACGGAGGATCGCCAGCGATGAGCATCGACGCGCCGGAAACCAAGATCGTGGACAGCTACCGCGTTGCCTGCGACGGCAGCGAGGGCGCCCTGGGCCACCCCCGTGTCTACCTGCGCATCCCCGACGACGAGGGTTTCGTGGAATGCCCCTATTGCGATTGCAAGTTCGTGCACAAGGACTTCCAGGCTAAACCCGCCTAATCCCGAAACGCCGTCACGCCGCCGGCCGCGGGGGCCGCAAAGTTTCAACTTTACGGCCGGATTTCCCGCAGTCGCTTGCCGCTGCCCTGGGGATCAGCGGCGGCGCTCAGAGCTCGACCCGCACCTCGTGCATCCATAGCTTGGGCGGGCGCGACAGCATGAAGACCACCACATCGGCAAGGTCGTCCGGCTCGGTGAAGATCTCGTTCGGCACATCTTCGCCTGCTTTCGCGAACATGCCGGTGTTGGTGCCGCTCTGGTAGAGCCCAGCTACCCGCACGCCGGTTTCCGCCTCGTCCACCTTCAAGACGTCCGTAAAGCCGCGCACGCCGTATTTGGTGGCGGTGTAGACAGACTGGCCCGCCTGCGCCACGACTCCGGATTTCGAGGCCACGTTCAGGATCGCCGCCTCATCGCGATCACGCAGGCTCGGCAGCAGGTGGCGGGTGAGCTGCATCAGCGCGGTGAGGTTGGTCTGCACGGTCTGCACCAGCATCTCTGCCGGGATGCTGTCGAGCGGGCCGGTCTTGTGCCAGACCCCTGCGTTGTTGATGAGGATGTCCACGCCGCCGAAATCTGCCGCCGCATCCGCGGCCGCCCGTTCCAGCGCCGCCGCATCGGTGAGGTCGAAGGCATAGGCGCGCGCCTCGGGCGCGCCCTGTGCGCGGGCCTCTTCCGCCACCGCATCCAGCCGCTCCCGGTTGCGGCCGAAGATGGCCAGCCGGCAGCCCTCGGCCGCCAGCTTCAGGCAGATGTGCCTGCCGATCCCGTCACTGCCGCCGGTCACCACCGCGGTCTTGCCCTTGAGCTGCATGATATCGCTCCTTCGCTGAACTGAGGCCGCCTCCCTATCACAACCTGCAGCCTGCGCAAATCGCCGCCCGCGGCTGGCGGCGCGCGCCCTGCCGGGCGAGGTTCGGATTGCCCTTGCCCGGCAGATCACCGATAACCCGGGGAAACGGAACACGAACGGGTCCCAAGGAGTGCCAAGGCCATGAGCAACACGCAATTCGGCAAGGGCTGCCACCTGCATCTGATTGACGGCTCGGCCTTCATCTTCCGCGCCTACCACGCGCTGCCGCCGCTCACCCGCAAGTCCGACGGTCTGCCGGTGGGCGCCGTCGCGGGCTTCTGCAACATGCTGCAGAAATACGTCGAGGACAGCACCGGGCCCGAGGCGCCGACCCATGCGGCGGTGATCTTCGACCATTCGGGCGAAAGCTTCCGCAATGCGCTTTACGACCAGTACAAGGCCAACCGCCCGCCCGCACCCGAAGACCTGGTGCCGCAGTTCCCGCTGACCCGCGAAGCCACCCGCGCCTTCAACATCGCCTGCAAGGAGATCGAGGGTTACGAGGCGGACGACATCATCGCAACCCTTGCTTGCCAGGCGCGCGAAGCCGGCGGGCGGGTCACCATCATCTCCTCCGACAAGGACCTGATGCAGCTGGTCGGAAACGGCGTCGAGATGCTCGACGCGATGAAGAACAAGCGCATCGATGCTGAGGGCGTCGCCGAGAAGTTCGGCGTCGGCCCCGACCGGGTGGTGGATGTGCAGGCGCTGGCTGGCGACAGCGTTGACAATGTGCCCGGCGCGCCCGGCATCGGCATCAAGACAGCGGCGCTGCTGATCAATGAATTCGGCTCGCTGGAGGCGCTCCTGGACCGCGCCGGAGAGATCAAACAGCCCAAGCGCCGCCAGACCCTGATCGAGAAGCGCCAGCAGATCGAGCTGAGCAAAACGCTGGTGCAGCTCGACTGCAACATGGAGCTCGACTTCACGCTCGATGATCTGGAGGTGCAGCACCCGGACCCGGAGCTGCTGCTCGACTTCCTGTCCCGGATGGAGTTCCGCACCCTGACCAAGCGGATTGCCGACCGGCTGGGTGCTGAACCCCCGGCAATCCCCGAGCCCCCCGCCCCGGCCAAGGCCCCCGCAGGCGATGCCCCGGCCGCGCCCGAGGCGGTGCCGTTTGATGCGGAGAAATACGAATGCGTCCGCGATGCCGCGGCGCTGGAGAAATGGATAGCCGCGATCCGCGAGCGGGGCTATGTGGCGGTCGACACCGAAACGACCGGGCTGGATGAGATGGTGGCGGAGCTGGTCGGCATCTCGCTCTGCGTGGAAGCGGGCGAGGCGTGTTACATCCCGCTGGCTCACAAGGCGGGCGGCGGCGACGGGCTCTTTGCCACGGACGCGCTGGCGGAGGGCCAGATGGACCGCGAGGGCGCGCTTGCCCTGCTGCGCCCGGTGCTGGAGGATCCGGCGGTCCTGAAGATCGGCCAGAACATGAAATACGACGCCAAGATCTTCCACCGCTATGGCGTGAAGGTCGCGCCGATCGACGACACCATGCTGATGTCCTACGCGCTGCACGCGGGCCTGCACGGCCACGGCATGGACACGCTGTCCGAACGCTACCTCGACCACAGCCCGATTCCGATCAAACCGCTCCTGGGCAGCGGCAAATCGGCGATCACCTTCGACAAAGTTGCGATCGGGGACGCGGTTCCTTACGCGGCCGAAGACGCCGACATCACCCTGCGCCTGTGGCAGCTATTCAAGCCGCAGCTGCACCAGCATCGGGTGACCACGGTCTACGAGACGCTGGAACGGCCGCTGGTGCCGGTGCTGGCTGACATGGAGCGCAATGGCATAAAAGTGTACCGCGACACGCTCAGCCGCATGTCGAACGCCTTTGCCCAAAAGATGGCCGCGCTGGAAGCCGAGATCCACGAGCTCGCGGGCGAGACATTCAACGTGGGCTCCCCCAAGCAGCTGGGCGAGATCCTCTTCGGCAAGATGGGGCTCGAAGGCGGCAAGAAGGGCAAGACCGGCGCCTATGCCACCGGCGCGGATATCCTCGAAGACCTTGCAACCGAGCACGCGCTGCCCGCCCGGATCTTGGACTGGCGCCAGCTTTCCAAGCTGAAGTCGACCTACACCGACGCGCTGCAGGATCACATCAACCCGGAAACCGGCCGGGTGCACACCTCCTACGCCCAGACCGGGGCGAGCACCGGCCGCATGGCGTCGACCGACCCGAACCTGCAGAACATCCCGATCCGCTCCGAAGAGGGCCGCCGTATCCGCGAGGCTTTCGTCGCCGAAGAAGGCAACGTGCTCTTGGCGCTGGACTACAGCCAGATCGAGCTCAGGATCCTCGCCCATATCGCCGGGATCGACACCCTGAAGCAGGCCTTTGCCGACGGGCTCGACATCCACGCGATGACCGCGTCGGAGATGTTCGGCGTGCCGCTGGAGGAGATGACGCCCGAGATCCGCCGCCAGGCCAAGGCGATCAACTTCGGGGTGATCTACGGCATTTCCGGCTTCGGGCTTGCCCGCAACCTGCGCATTCCGCGCAAGGACGCGCAGGGCTTCATCGACCGCTACTTCGAGCGCTTCCCCGGCATCCGCAAGTACATGGACCGGACGGTGGAGTTCGCCAAGGAGCACGGCTACGTGCAGACCCTGTTCGGGCGGAAGATTCATACGCCGGAGATCGGCGCCAAGGGGCCGAAGGCGGGCTTTGCCAAGCGCGCAGCGATCAACGCCCCGATCCAGGGCACTGCGGCCGACGTGATCCGCCGCGCGATGGTGCGGATGCCCGAGGCAATCGCTCACCTGCCCGCCCGGATGCTGCTGCAAGTGCACGACGAACTGTTGTTCGAAGTGCCGGAATCGGCCGCCGAAGAAACCATCGCCGCCGCCCGGGCAGTGATGGAAGACGCCGCCAGCCCAGCGGTGCATCTGGACGTGAAGCTGGCGGTGGACGCAGGCACGGGCCGCAACTGGGCCGAAGCGCACTGACCAGGCCGCACCCCGCAGGCCGGCTTCTCCCGCCCGCCGGAAGCCGCATCAAAGATGCGGCCGCGGCCGTTGGGCCGCGCGCCGCTGGCGCGGCGTCGGAAGGGCAGTTGGCCGGGGCGGCCAGCCTCAAACAGGCGCGTTCCTGCGCCGTCCCCGGCAATGCCGGGCGGCCGACGGCAGCGCCCTGACCCACTTTGCTTCGGCGAAAAAGGGAACGCGCAATCCTGTAACCGGCTATGTCGCTGATCGCGCTCGTCCGCAGGGGCGGTTAGCGGCACCGAAATGCCCGGCCGGACTTCCTTCACCAAGGCCACCCCAGAAGTTTCCCGCGCCGCGACAGCGGCGCTCGGCCTAGCTGCGAATGCGCATTCCCCGAAGGCGCTTGGAGCGGGCGGGAGCACGTGCGGCCGGGCGGGGCGGTGAGGCGAGACGGTCAGGCGGCGCGCATCCAGCCGAGACTGTCCTCGGTGCGCTTGGTGGAGGGGGTATATTCCGCGCTGATCCAGCCGTCGTAGCCGCTGGCGTCGATGGCAGCGAAGAGCGCCTGGAAATCCACCGGCCCGGTGCCCGGCTCACAGCGGCCCGGCGCTGCGCCGATTTGCACATGCACCGCGTGACGGCCGAAATTCTCCCAGACTTTGGCGGCATCGCCGTGAATCAGCTGGGCGTGATAAGCATCGTATTGCAGGCCCACGTTGGGCCGGTCCACGGCCTCCAGCACCTCGACCGCCAAATTGTAGTCGTCGAGGAAATAGCCGGGCTGGTCGCCTGCATTCAGAGGCTCGATGGTGAACTGCTGGCGCGGGGCGAAATCCGCCGCCCACTGCAGGTTCCGCACGAAAGTCTCCCGCGCCGCCTCTCCCTTGGCATAGCCCGCCATCACGTGGATGCGGCCGGCTTTCAGCACCTCCGCGTAGCGCAGCACCCGGCGGATGTCGCGCTGGAAGCGGTCCACGCCCTCGGGCAGCGCGGCATAGCCAGGGGAGCCGCCAGTGTAATTCGGCGGCGGCGCGTTGATCAGCAACAGCTCCAGCCCGTTGGCCAAGAGCGCCCGCTGGGTCTCCTTGGCGGCGAGTTCATAAGGAAAAAGGATCTCCACCGCCTCGAAGCCGGCGGCAGCTGCGGCCGGGAAGCGCTCCAGGTAGGGCAGCTCGGCGAAGAGCATGGAAATATTGGCCGCAAACCTGGGCATGGGGCGTCTCCTCTTTCTGCTGATCTAACGCTGAGCCAGCAGGTGTCCAAGGCGGGAAAACAGCAGATTTTTCCTATTAAACTTTCGTTAACTTCCGCCTTGCTAGCCGGGACAGCGCAGCCCGCTCCCGCCGCCCCATCATGCCCGCGGGGGCGGTAATGGGAAGGTGCAGGGGACAAACCGCAGCCCGGCGCCCGCGCGACCGGCGGAATGCCGCCTGCCGTTGCTTCAATCACGCGGTCCCGCCGCCCTCTTCAAGGACGAAAAACGCACCGGACGACCAGACGCCAAAGCGCCCCTCGTGCCAGGTGCCGAGATCGGCCAGCCGGTAGAAGCTCTTGCGGTCGATCAGCGCCTCCAGCCCCGCGCGCACCATCACGTAGGGCGCAGGCTCGCCGGTCTCAGGGTCATGCGCGACGCGGACCGGATGCTCCGGCCCCGCCGCCACGCTGTCGCCGACATGGGTGGTGAAGGTCAGAACCTGCGCGGCGCCTTCGCCGGAAGCGGAAAAATCTACCGCGACGAAGGGTGCATCCTCCACCGTGATGCCCACCTTCTCCGCCGGGGTGACGAGGTAATACTTTCCGTCTTCCAGCTTCAGGATCGAGGAGAACAGCTTCACCAGCGCAAAGCGGTTGATCGGCGTGCCGAGGTAGTACCAGGTGCCATCTCGGGCGATGCGCATGTCGAGGTCGCCGCAGAACGGCGGGTTCCACAGGTGCACCGGCGGCAGGCCGCGCCCCTTGCCCGCGCGTTTCGCGGCGGCGGCGAGCCCTTCGGCGTCGGGTTTGCCACGGAGTGTTTTCGCGGGCGTTGCGGGCGGTGTCACGGGGTTTTGTCCGCTCATTGCTTTTGCCATTTCCTTCCAGCGCGATAGAGTAGCAGCATATATCCGCGGAAAGAGGAATGTCATGTCCGAACCCGACGATCTCTTGGCCGGCATCGAAGCGCTGGAAGCCAAGCTGCAACAGGCGCGCGAGTCGATCACGCGGCGGTTCATCGGCCAGGAGCGGGTGGTGGACCTCACCCTCTCGGTGCTTCTCTGCGGCGGCCACGGGCTGCTGATCGGCCTGCCCGGGCTGGGCAAGACCCGGCTGGTAGAGACCCTGGCGACCGTGATGGGGCTCCACGGCAACCGCATCCAGTTCACGCCTGACCTGATGCCCGCCGACATCCTCGGCTCCGAGGTGCTGGAAACGGCCTCGGACGGCAGCCGTGCCTTCCGCTTCGTGCCCGGGCCGGTGTTCTGCCAGCTCCTGATGGCGGATGAGATCAACCGCGCGAGCCCGCGCACCCAGTCGGCGCTGCTGCAGGCGATGCAGGAGCGCATGGTGACCGTCGCGGGCGAGGACCGGAAGCTTGAGCCTCCCTTCCACGTGCTCGCCACCCAGAACCCGATCGAGCAGGAGGGCACCTATCCGCTGCCGGAGGCGCAGCTCGACCGGTTCCTGCTGCAAATCGACGTGAATTACCCCGACCGCGGCACCGAGCGCGACATCCTGATGGCGACAACCGGGGTGGAGGAAGCCGCCGCCTACCCGGTGTTCTCGGCGGCGGAGCTGATCGCGGCGCAGACGCTCCTGCGGCGGATGCCGGTGGGCGAGTCGGTGGTGGAGATGATCCTCGACCTGGTGCGCGCCTTCCGCCCGGACGAGCCGGAGGCGGGCGAGCGCGTGGCGCAAACTGTTGCCTGGGGGCCGGGGCCGCGGGCGGCGCAGGCGCTGATGCTCGCGGTGCGGGCGCGGGCGCTTTTGCAAGGGCGGCTGGCGCCCAACGCCGAAGACGTGCTCGACATGGCGCAGCCGGTGCTGAGCCACCGGATGCAGCTCACCTTCGCGGCGCGGGCGCGCGGCGACAGCCTGCCGGACCTGATTGCCGAAACCGCTGACGGCATGGCCCGGAGCGGAGCCGCCGCGTGATCCAAGCCGCCGCCTCCAGCGCTGCCGCCGGGCTGCGCCACCGCGCGGAGGCCGAAGCCAGCGCCCTGCCGCCCCTGCTGGTGCAGGCGCGGCAGCTCGCGGGTTCAGTGCTGATGGGCGAACACGGGCGGCGGCGCGCGGGCAGCGGCGATGACTTCTGGCAGTACCGCCCGGCCCAGCCCGGCGACAGCCGCCGCATGATTGACCACCGCCGCTCCGCCCGCGGCGACGTGCAGTACGTGCGCGAGCGCGAGTGGCAGATCGCCCAGACCGTGCATATCTGGGCCGACCTCGGCGCCTCCATGCGCTTTGCCTCAACGTCCAAGCTGCCGCAGAAGATCGACCACGCGCGGCTGCTCGCGCTTTCCGCCGCGGTGCTGATGATCCGCGCGGGCGAGCGGGTCGGCCTCACCGGCGGGACGCTTCCGCCACGGCGCGGCAGCGTGCAGATCCTGCGCCTGGCCGAAGCGCTCGCCGCGCAGGAAGAAGCCGATTACGCCCCTCCCGGCCACCGGGCGCTGATCCCGCAAGCCCGCGCGCTCTATATCTCCGATTTCCTCGGCCCGTTTGAACCGCTGGAGGAAGCGCTTTCCAAGGCCGCCGCCCGCGGCGTGCGGGGTGTGCTTTTGCAGGTGCTGGACCCGGCCGAGGAGGCCTTCCCCTTTGCCGGCCGGACCCGGTTCGAGAGTATCGAGGGCGGCATCAGCCATGAAACCCTGAAGGCTTCCGCCCTGCAGGCGCGCTACCTTGAACGGCTGGCAGAACGCCGTGACGCGCTGGCGCAGCTCTGCCGCAGCGCGGGCTGGCGTATGGGGCAGCATCACACCGGCCACCCGGCGCAGAGCGCGCTGATGTGGATCTACCACGCGCTGGAAAGAACAGGGCCATGACCATATTCGCGGGCATCGGTTTCACTGCGCCCTGGCTGCTCCTAGGCCTGCTGGCGCTGCCGGTACTATGGCTCCTGCTGCGCGCGGTGCCGCCGGCGCCGCGGCGCCAGCCGTTTCCGGCGGTCACGCTGCTCCTGGGTTTGAAGGACGACGAAAGCCTCTCCGACCGTACGCCCTGGTGGCTCTTGCTCCTGCGGATGCTGGCGGTGGCAGCGGCGGTAATTGGCCTTGCGGGCCCGGTTCTCAACCCCTCGCGCGGGGAGGTGGCGGGCAGCGGCCCGCTGCTGGTGGTGATGGACGCCAGCTGGGCCGGCGCTGCCGACTGGCGCGAGACCAGCGGCCAGATTGCAGCGCAGCTCGAAGAGGCCGGCCGCGCGGGCCGCACGGTCGCCATGCTGCGGCTCACCGCACCGGAGCCGCTGCAGTTCCGCGCCGCCAGCGACTGGCAGCGGGAACTCGCCGGTCTGGTGCCGGAACCCTGGCAGCCCGGGCCTGCGCAACTGCAGGAGGCGGCGGCCGTGCTCGAAGCCGCGATGGGCGGCTTTGACACCCTGTGGTTCAGCGACGGGCTCGCCTACCCCGGCCGGCTGGATATCCTGCAGGCGCTCGGCCGCCGCGGCGACATCGAGGTCTTCGAACGCCCTGCCCCGGTGCTCGGGCTGATGCCCGCCAGCTACAAGGACGGGCTGATCCAGGTTACCGTCCAGCGCAGCCGCCCTGGCCCGATGCAGGAAGTCACGGTTCTCGCCCAGGGCCGCGACCCAGGCGGCACCCCGCGCAGCCTTGCGGCTCTGCCCCTGCGGCTGGCCGACGGCGCCACCAGCGCCAGCGCCGGGCTCTCACTTCCAGCCGAGCTGCGCGGCCGCCTCACCCGCTTTGAACTGCAAGGGGAGCGCTCGGCCGGTGCTGTAGCGCTCACCGACGACAGCCTGCGCCGGCGCGAAGTGGCGCTGATTTCCTCGGCCAGTGCGGATGAGGGCCTCGCGCTCCTGTCGCCGCTGCACTACCTGCGCCAGGCGCTGCAACCCTCGGCCGAGCTGCTCGAAGGCCCGCTGGCGGATTTGCTGCCCGCCAACCCGGACGTGATCGTGCTGGCCGATGTGGCGCGCCTTGCGCCGGATCAGGAGACGGCGGTGATCGAGTGGGTGGAGAACGGCGGGCTGCTGCTGCGCTTCGCCGGGCCGCGGCTCGCGGCCAGCGACACCGCCCGCGACAGCGAGGAACCGCTGATGCCGGTACGGCTGCGCGCGGGGGGCCGCAGCATCGGCGGAGCGATGAGCTGGGGCGAGCCGAAAACGCTGGCGCCCTTCGCCGGGGGCTCGCCCTTCCACGGGCTGCCGGTGCCGGACGAGGTCACGGTCGGCTCGCAGGTCGTCGCGCAGCCCGATCCCGATCTCGCGGACCGGGTCGTTGCAGAGCTGGCCGATGGCACCCCGCTGGTCACCCGCAAGCCGCTGGGTCAAGGCCAGGTTGTGCTGTTCCATGTCACCGCCAACGCTGAGTGGAGCAGCCTGCCGCTGTCGGGCTTGTTCGTCTCGATGCTGGAGCGGCTCGCCGTGTCCTCGGCCGCGGCGGCGCCCTCGGCAGAGGACCTGGAGGGCACCACCTGGACCCCGGTCAAGGTTCTGGACGGCTTCGGCCGCTTGCAGGAAGCTGCTGCACTTCCCGGCGTCAAGGGGCCGGATCTCGCGGCAGCCCCTGCGGGACCGGAGCTGCGCCCCGGTCTCTACAGCGGCGGCCGCCGGATGCTTGCCCGCAACGTGCTGCGCGCAGGCGATGCGCTGGCCCCAGCCCGCTGGCCCGCCTCAATCCCGGTCAGCGGTTACGAGGAGCCGCAGGAACGGCCGCTGGGCGGTGCCCTCCTGACGCTGGCCCTGGGGCTCCTGGCGCTGGATGTGCTGGCGACGCTCGCCGTCTCCGGCCTCATTCTGCGCGGCCGGGCGGCGGCGCTGGTCCTGGCGCTCGGGCTCTCGGCCTTGACCGCGCCGGAGGCAGCCCGCGCGCAGGGCCAGCCTTTGCCGGACCCGGCCGAGCTTGCCTCGGAGTTAGTGCTTGCCCACGTGCTGACCGGCGATGCCGAGACCGACCGAATCGCCGCAGCCGGCCTGCGCGGCCTTTCCGACACGCTGTTCTTCCGCACCTCGGTAGAGCCAGCCAACCCCGCCGGGGTGGATCTGGAACGCGATGAGCTTGCCTTTTTCCCGTTGCTCTACTGGCCGGTCACCCGCGACCAGCCGCAGCCATCGGGAGAGGCCTACGCCCGGCTCAACGCCTACCTGAGGGCGGGCGGCATGATCCTGTTCGACACGCGTGATGCCGACCTTGCAGCGGCTGGCGCCGGCAGCCCTGAGGCCCGCCGCCTGCAGCAACTGGCGCGGGCGCTCGACATTCCGCCGCTGGAGCCCCTGCCCGCCGACCACGTGCTGACCCGCGCCTTTTACCTGCTGCAGGACTTCCCCGGCCGCCACACCCGCGGGCAAATCTGGGTCGAAGCTGCACCGCCGGATGCCGAACAGGCCGAAGGCATTCCCTTCCGCAATCTCAACGACGGGGTAACGCCGGTGGTGATCGGCGGCAACGACTGGGCGGCGGCTTGGGCCGTGGATGCAAACGGGCGGCCCCTGCTGCCGGTCGGCCGCGGCTACGCAGGCGAACGCCAGCGCGAGCTGGCGTTCCGCTTCGGCATCAACCTGGTGATGCACGTGCTGACCGGCAACTACAAATCCGACCAGGTGCACGTGCCGGCCCTGCTCGACCGGCTGGGCCAATAGGGAGAGGACGCGCGAGATGATCCAGACCATCCTCTTCGACCCGCTGGTGCCCTGGCCCGTGCTTTGGACCGCCGCTGTACTGACCCTTGCGGCGCTGGCTCTGGCGCTGTGGAAGGGGCTGTCAGGCTGGGGGCTCAGGGCGCTGGCGGCGCTGGTGCTGCTGGCAGCGCTCGCAGGCCCCGTGCATCAGAGCGAGGAGCGCGCGCCGCTCAACGACATCGTGATCGTCGCCGAGGACCGCAGCGCCAGCCAAAGCCTGCGCGGCCGCCCTGATCAGTTGGAGGCGGCCCGCGCCGAACTTCGCCGGATGCTTGCAGCCCGGCCCGGCACCGATCTGCGCCTGATCACAGTTCCGGATGGCGAGGGCGATGCGGGCACGCGGCTCATGTCCGCTTTCACCGATGCGCTGGCCGATGTGCCGCGGGCGCGGGTGGCGGGGCTGATCGCGCTTTCCGACGGCCAGGTGCACGACGCCGCCCGCGCCCCCGGCCTGCCCGCGCCGCTGCACCTCCTGCTTACTGGCCGCAAGGACGACTGGGACCGCCGCCTGGTGGTGAAGAACGCCCCCGGCTTTGCCATTATAGGCGAGCCGGTGACGCTGACCCTGCGCATCGAGGACCAGGGCGCCGCCCCGGCGGAGGGCGGCTTTGCCGATCTCGACGTCTCCGTCGACGGCGGCGCGCCGCAGCGCTACACACTGCCGGTCGGCGTCTCTTTCGAACTGCCCATCACCCTGCAGCACGGCGGCCGCAACGTGATCCGCTTCAGCGTGCCCGAGGCGGAGGGCGAGCTGACCACCCGCAACAACGCCGCGCTGGTGCAGATCAACGGCGTGCGCGACAGGCTGCGGGTGCTCTTGGTCTCGGGTGAGCCGCATGCGGGCGGGCGCACCTGGCGCAACCTGCTGAAGTCCGACAGCGCGGTGGACCTCGTGCATTTCACCATCCTGCGGCCGCCGGAAAAGCAGGACGGGGTGCCGGTGGAGGAACTGTCGCTGATCGCCTTCCCCACCCGGGAGCTGTTCCTGGAGAAGGTGGAGGACTTCGACCTCATCATCTTCGACCGTTACAAGCGGCGCGGTATCCTGCCTGCGATCTACCTCGACAACGTGGCGAACTATGCGCTCGGCGGCGGCGCGGTGCTGGTGGCGGCGGGGCCGGATTTTGCCAGCGCCGACAGCATCTACCGCTCGCCGCTCGCGGCGATCCTGCCAGCCGAGCCTTCGGCGCGGGTGCTGGAAGAACCTTACCGCCCCGCGATCTCCGATCTTGGCAGCCGCCATCCCGTTACTGCCGGACTGGAGGGCGCG
Organism: Cribrihabitans neustonicus; assembly: GCF_048820895.1. NCBI lineage: Bacteria > Pseudomonadati > Pseudomonadota > Alphaproteobacteria > Rhodobacterales > Paracoccaceae > Cribrihabitans > Cribrihabitans neustonicus. The sequence continues at coordinate 452,991 of NZ_JBMERQ010000002.1, read as the reverse complement.
GGCACCTGGGGCCGCTGGCTGCGCCAGATCGAGCTGCGCCGCCCCGAAGGCCACGTGCTGATGACCGGCGCGGGCGAGCGGCCGCTTTTGGTGCTGGACCGGGCCGGCGAAGGGCGGGTCGCGCTGCTGGCCTCGGACCACGCCTGGCTGTGGAGCCGCGGCTACGAAGGGGGCGGGCCGCAGCTGGAGCTGCTGCGCAGGCTGGCGCACTGGATGATGAAGGAGCCGGAGCTGGAAGAGGAGGCGCTCTGGGCCGAGACCACGGGCCAGCAGATGCGCATTCTGCGCCGCACTCTGGCGGAGCGCGCGGGACCGGTCACCGTCACCAGCCCCGATGGCAGCATGACGGAGCTGGCCTTGCGCGAAACTGCACCAGGACTTTGGGAGACCCGTTACCAGGGGCCGGAACCCGGGCTCTACCGGCTCGCCGAGGGCGGGCGCACGGCGGTGGCTGGGCTGGGGCCTGCGGCCCCGCGCGAGTTCGAGGAGACGATTGCCACCGGCGCCATTCTCGAGCCGGTGATCGCGCCCTTGCGCGGTGGCATCCTGCGGCTTGAAGACGGCCTGCCCTCCTTGCGCAACGTGCGCGCCGGGCGGCCTGCCGCGGGCCGGGGCTGGATCGGCCTCACCCCGCGCGAGGCCTATGAGACGCTCTCCGTCGCGCAGGCGCCGTTGCTGCCCGCCTGGCTTGCGCTGCTCTTGGCAGCCGGGTTCATCGTGACCGGCTGGCTGCGCGAAGGCCGCCGCTGAACGGCACCCTCACGGCGCGGCGCGAAGGAGGCCGCTCACGCCCGGCGCCAGGCCTCCTGACGGAGGCTGCACCCGTTTGGCCGCGCGCCGCTTGCGGCACGGGGCAAGGGTACCACCTGGAATCCGGGCGGCAGGCGCGGACCGCCTCCCGGGAAATTTGTATTTGCATAGGATTGCCGGCGAAAATCCATCCTGTCCCGCGATTGCCCCGCCCATGCGGGCAAAAGCCCGAAAACTTGCGGAAAATGCCCCCAAAACCGGGCCGCCCGGCGGCTTTGCCTGCACATGAACCCCCATGCGCATGCCGCGCATTTAACGCCATGGCAAGATTCCCTTGCGTACCAAGGGTCCCGGGAGCCCCGGATCCGCCAGTGAGCGGAGCCTCCGGTGCACCTGATTGTTTGATTGATACTGGAGTCTGCAAGGATGAGCCTTGCCAGCAAGTTAGCGGAGGAACGGCGCGCCCGTCTGGCGGCGGAGCGCCTGCTTGAGCTCAAGCAGGCCGAACTGTCTGCCGCCAACCGCAAGCTGGGCCGCCATGCGCTGGCGCTCACCAAGCAGATCGGCCAGAAACAGGCCGAAGTTGCCACTGTCAGGGACGAGAACGAAAAGGTCAAATCCGACCTCAATACCGCGAACGAGAAGATCGAGACGGCGGAGCGGCGGCTGTGGCACTCGATCCAGGCCTTCCAGGACGGATTTGCTTTCTTTGACGCTGACAGCAAGCTGATTGGCGCCAATACCGCCTACCTCAATATCTTCGACGGGTTAGAGGAGGTCACCCCCGGGGTCTCCTACGTGCGCATCCTGCAACTGCTTACTGACGAGGGGCTGATCAATACCGGCGACATGCGCCCGGAAGCCTGGCGCGCAATGATGAACGAGCGCTGGCTGTCGCCCTCGCCCGATCCGGTGGTGCTGGAGCTGTGGGACGGCCGCTTCCTGCGCCTGCTCGACCAGCGCGGCCACGGCGGCGACATGGTGAGCCTGGCACTCGATATCACCTCCACCGTCCGCTACGAGGAGGAGCTGCGCGCCGCGCGCGAACGGGCGGAAGCGGCGAATCGGGCCAAATCTGCCTTCCTCGCCAACATGAGCCACGAGATCCGCACCCCGATGAACGGGGTGGTCGGCATGGCCGAGCTGCTCAACGACACTGAGCTGACCGACGAGCAGCGGCTTTATGCCAATACTATCAAGAATTCCGGCGAAGCGCTGCTCGTGATCATCAACGACGTGCTCGACTATTCCAAGATCGAGGCCGAAAAGCTGGAGCTGCACCCCGAGCCCTTCGACCTCGAGCGCAGCCTGCACGAGGTGGTGATGCTGCTGCAGCCCATTGCCCGCGAGAAGGGCGTGGCGCTCCTGGTGGATTACGACCTGTTCATGCCGACCCGATTTGTTGGCGACCCGGGTCGGATCCGCCAGGTGCTGACCAACCTCGCCGGCAACGCGGTGAAGTTTACCCGGGAGGGACATGTCACCATTCGGGTCACCGGCATCGCCTCGCCGGAGGATGAGACATGCGCCGTGCATTTCTCGATCGAGGATACCGGCATCGGCATCCCTTCCGAAAAGCTTGAGCATATCTTCGGGGAATTCAACCAGGTCGAGAACGAGCGCAATCGCAAGTTCGAGGGCACCGGGCTGGGCCTGGCCATCTCCAAGCGCCTGATCGAGCTGATGGGTGGCGAGATCTGGGCCGAAAGCGAGGAGGGGCGCGGTTCGTGTTTCGGCTTCCGCCTTCCGCTGCGCTTGGCCGAGGATGCGCACAAGCCCCGGCCGCAGCTGCCCGATACCCTGCGCCGGGTGCTGATTGCCGACGACATGCCGCTGAACTGCGAGATCCTGCAGAAACACCTGCTGATGATGGGAATAGAGACCGTCACGGCGGCCAGCGCGGCCGAGGCATTGGAGCGGGTCGATGACAGCATCGACGTAGTGATAAGCGGCCACAATCCACCCGAGCTGGACGGGGTGCAACTGGCGCGTGCCCTGCGTGGTGGCGCATTTTCCGGGGTGCCGGTGCTTTTGCAAAGCGTCAGCCCGCAGCTTACCCACGACCCGGCCCTCGGCGGGCTGGTGCAAGGCGTTCTGCAGAATCCGGTCCCGCGGGAGGACCTGTTTTCGCAGCTCGCGCGGCTGGCCGGGCCGCAGGCTGCCGGGGATTCGGAGGCCGCTGCCGGGGGCGCCCTTAACCCGCCGGTGCCCGGCCCAGGTAACGCCGCGCGTGCCGCACCCAAACCGCCGCCACAGCCCGCCTCCGCCAGCGGGCTGCGCCGGATGCGGGTGCTGGCGGCGGAGGACAACAAGACCAACCAGCTGGTGTTCCGCAAGATGGTGAAGGATCTCGACATTGAGCTGCGCTTTGCTGCCAATGGAATCGAGGCAGTCGCCGCATGGACCGAGTTTCAGCCGGACCTCCTGTTCATGGACATCTCCATGCCGGTAATGGACGGCAAGGAAGCGACCGCGAGAATCCGCGCCGCCGAAACCGAGGCAGGCAGCGGCCCCCATGTGCCGATTGTCGCCCTGACAGCGCATGCGATGACCGGCGATTCCGAAGGCATCCTGGCCGCCGGGCTCGACCACTACCTGACCAAGCCGCTGCGCAAGGCGCTGATCCACGAACAGATCCGCTGCCACGCCCCGCCGGACGCCCGCCACCCCTTCCCCGAAGATCCTGCCGCGGCGCGGGCGTCCTGACCGCAGCCCAACTGCGAGTGAAGGATGGCTCAGACAAGCCAGTACGGGCTCCGGACGGAAAGCCGGTCTCCGGGCGGCCGCCGGGCGGAGGGCAGGCACGCGCCCGCCACCATTGTTCCGGCCTTGGCAGACAGCGTGCCCGTCTCACAAAGCACAGGCTTGCGCATGTGATCGCCGGGCTGGCGAGTTTTTTTGCGGAGGCGCGCGGCGCGAGACATGCAAACAATGAAGCCCACTGCCGGCCGGCGGTACAGACTTGTCGGGTGCGCCGATCCGCTGATGACACCGCCTTGGCCGGCCAACGGCGGGAAACCGGATTTCTCTCCCGGTGACCTGTAAGAAGACCGGGATACAGGAGAACGAAGAAGGTTCGGCTCTCCTGCGCACTTCGCGCTACTGGCTCCGGCCGCCTGACCTTTGAATGGCCGGGATCCGGGGCATCGGTGTGCCCCAATACCCCCTCAGTTACGCCGGAAACGCCGCTGCATGTGCCGCAGCGCAGCCCCGCCCCGGCAGACAGCCCGCATGACGTGACGCGCCAGATAACTCAATTTTGGCAGCCCGGCGCTGCCCCAGCGGGCAATGATAGACCGCCGGGGAAAGCCCCGCGGTTCCGCTACCAAACTTCAGGCGCGAAACTGGCCATCCGGACAGCAGGTTGGATGCGCACCGCAGCGCTCCCTGCCCGCGGGAGAAAAGAACTGATCGCGGCCCGGAGCTGACCCGGCAGCCTGGGGACCGCCGGAAAGACACCCGTCGTTCTGGTACTGCCCTGACCGGCAACCGGCTCGGCTGTGCAGCAGCGCTGCTTTGCGGACGGAGCCCTCCCGCTCCCGCAGGCGCGCCCCGGCCGCGCCGAAACACCAGTGTGCGGCCTCGGGCGTGGCGCCGCCCCTTGCCCTCAGCCGCGGCGCAGGAAGACGGGGGCTTCGGGAGTGGATAGCGCGGGCTGATAGGCATAGCCGCCCGCGTTGAAATCCTTCAGGCCTTCGGCCTCGCACAGACGGTGCTGGATGATGTAGCGCGCCATCGCACCGCGGGCGCGCTTGGCATAAAAGCTCACCACCTTCGGAGTACCGTTTTTGTCTTCCATGAAGACCGGCGTCACCACCGCGGGCTTCAGCGTTTTGAGGTCCACCGCACCAAAATATTCCTGGCTCGCGCAGTTCACCAGCACCTCCGCCTGCACTGCTTCGGCCTGGGTGTTCAACGCTTCCGCGATGCGGCTGCCCCAGTAATCGTAGAGGTTCCGGCCGCGCGCCGTCTTCAGCCGCGAGCCCATCTCCAGCCGGTAGGGCTGCATCGCATCGAGCGGCCGCAGCAGGCCATAAAGCCCCGACAGAATGCGGTAATGGTCTTGCGCCCAAGCCATTTCATCGGCATCGAGCGAGGCCGCCTCCAGCCCCTGATAGGTATCACCGGCAAAGGCCAGCGCGGCCGGGCGCAGGTCCGCCGCGGCGGGGTCTGCGGCAAAGTCGCGGAAACGGGTGTGGTTCAGCTTCGCGAGATCCTCGCTGATCTTCATAAGCTTCATCAGCTCCGCCACGGTGAGTTCCCGCGCCACCCCGGCCAGCGCCACCGCGTCATCGTGGAAGGCCGGCCAGGTCAGCTCCGCGTCCCGTTCCGTCCAGTCCAGCTTCTTGGCCGGAGAGGTCACTACCAACATCACTACCCCCTTGGTTCCTGTCACACGGCCCGCGGCGGGCCCGATTTATTCTGGGCGCGGCTTATCCCGCGCCGCGCAATACGTCCAGAAACGCCGCAGCGAAACGTTCCGCGCGGCGCTCCCCCAGGAGCCGGGCAAGGCCCGCCTCATCGGTGCTGCGCATCTGCGCCACCTGCGCCAGCTGCGAGGCCGAGCAGCTGAGCGGCTTCAGTGTGCCGCACTCCCCGCGCGCCAGCTGCGCCTGCGCCTCCAGCAGGGCGTCATAGGTGGAACCCGCCCCGCTTGCCGCAAGCTTGCGGCGCACCGGGTGGAGCTGTTCGGAGGCGCCAGTGATCACCGAAAGGAAATCATCCCCATAACGTTCCAGCTTCTTTGCACCGACGCCGCTGATCCGGGCCATCTGGTCCAGAGTTTCGGGGCGGCGCTCGGCCATCTCGATCAGCGTGCGGTCGGGGAAGATCACATAGGCCGGCACTTTCTGCGCCTCCGCCAGTGCGCGCCGCTTGGCCTTCAGCGCCGACAGCAGCGGCGCGTCTTCTTCCGAGACAAGCATCTTTGCCGCCGGGCGGCGCTCGGCCGACTTGATGGTGTCCTTGCGCAGTTCGATGTCCGCCTCGCCGCGCAGGATCGGCAGCGCCGCTTCGGTCATCCGCAGCGCGCCGTGGCGTTCCGGGTCGGGGCGCACCAGGTCGTGGCCCATCATCTGCCGGAACACCGCCTGCCACTGGCGCTTGCCGTATTCCTTGCCGCAGGCATAAACCGACAGCTCATCATGCCGCTTGGCACGGATGCGGTCGGTTTCGGTTCCCGTGAGAATGTCGATCAGATGGCCCGAGCCGTAGGTTTCCTGCGTGCGCAGGATGGCCGAAAGCGCCTTGCGCACGGCGGTGGTGCCGTCGAAGATCTCCGCCGGGCGGTCGCATAGGTCGCAGTTGCCGCAAGGTTCCGCCTCCTCCCCGAAATAGGCGAGCAGCTTCTGGCGGCGGCAGCGAAGTGCTTCGGCCAGGCCAAGGAGCGCGTTCAGCCGGGCGTGGTCGGCGGCGCGGCGTTCCGGCGGGGCGAGGCCTTCGTCCACCTGCGAGCGGCGCAAGCGGATGTCGTCGGGGCCGAACAGCGTCATCGTCTCGGCCGGGGCGCCGTCTCGGCCCGCGCGGCCGATTTCCTGGTAGTAGGCCTCGATGCTTTTCGGCAGGTCGGCATGCGCAACCCAGCGGATATCCGGCTTGTCGATGCCCATGCCGAAGGCGACGGTCGCCACCACGATCAGCCCGTCCTCGCGGGCAAAGCGGGTCTCCACGATGCGGCGGTCCTCGGCCTCCATACCGCCGTGGTAGAAACAGGCGGCGTGACCCGAGGCCTCCAGCGCGCGGGCGATGTCCTCGGTCTTGGCACGGGTGCCGCAATAGACGATGCCGGACTGGCCGCGCCGCGCGTCGGCAAAGTCGAGGATCTGCTTGCGCGGGCTGTCCTTGGCGGCAAAGGCGAGGTGGATGTTGGGCCGGTCGAACCCGCGCAGGAAGCTGCGGGGGGCAGCGCCGCCGAACAGCTTCTGGACGATCTCCTCGCGGGTTTCCTGGTCGGCGGTGGCGGTGAAGGCCGCGAGCGGCACGTCCAGCGCCTCGCGCAGCTCGCCGATGCGCAGGTAGTCGGGGCGGAAGTCGTGGCCCCACTGGCTGACGCAATGCGCCTCGTCCACCGCGATCAGGCTCACGCCGATGCGGCGCAGCATGCCCATCGCCGCCCCCGAAGCCAGACGCTCCGGCGCCATGTAGAGCAGCTTCAGCTCCCCCGCCTCGATCGCGGCCCAGACCGCTTCGGTCTCCTCTTCGGTGTTGCCGGAGGTGAGCGCGCCCGCGGCAACGCCCGCCTCCTGCAGCGCCCGCACCTGGTCGCGCATCAGCGCGATCAGCGGCGAGATCACCACGGTGACGCCATCGCGCAATAGCGCGGGCAGCTGGAAGCACAGCGACTTGCCGCCGCCGGTGGGCATGATCGCCAGCACGTTTTCCCCGGCCGTGACGGCCTCCACGATCTCCTCCTGCCCGGGGCGGAAGGCATCGTAGCCAAAAATGTCACGCAACAGCGGGAGGGCGCCGGACGGGTTTGCCGTACCCGTCATCGGGGCCGAAAGGGTGTCCGTCATGGGGCGGAGGGCCTCGCGGATGATGTCTGCTCGATGTGGCGGGCACATTCCCACAGGCAGCCGCGGGCGGCAAGGGGCCGGGCGGAAATCCCCCCGCCGCAGGCAGGCGTTTTCACCCGCGCCTCACGGCGGGGGCACAGCCCGGCGCGTACGGCCGGAGGAAAGTGCGGATCAGTAGAAGGCCGAGACGTTGTTCACCAGCACAATACGCAGCGCATAGACCGCGACCAGCACAACCAGCGGCGCCAGATCGATGCCGCCCATATTAGGCATCAGGCGGCGCACTGGTGCGTAAAGCGGCTCAAGAATGCGGTTCAGCCCGTACCAGATCTGCCCGACAAACTGCTGATGCAGGTTCAGCACCTGGAAATTGATCAGCCAGCTCATGATCACATGGGCAATGATGAAGAACCAGACGATATCCAGGATCAGCATCAGGATTTGGAACAGCGAGACCATCTCTATTTCCCTTCTTCGAACAGCCACACAGGTAAGCAGCCGCAGGGAAATAGGCAAGGCTTCCGCAAGGTTGCAGTTGACGCGCTGTAAACGGGTGGCATCACGGGCACAACGCCAAGGAGACCTGCCGCAATGTTCCCTATTGTCCGACTGCTGAAAGACGTGGCCCTCGCCGGCCGGATGGCGCCGCTGGATCTGACCGAGACACATGTCTCGAACCACATCTGCTGGCCCTGGGACATCGACATCTGGATGGAGCTGAACAACGGCCGCGCGATGACGCTCTATGACCTAGGCCGCACCATGCTGGCCCGCCGCGTCGGCCTGATCGGGGTGCTCAAAAACAAGCGCTGGGGGCTCACCGTCGCGGGCACGACGGTCCGCTTCCGCCGCCGCATCCGCGCCTTCGAACGCTTTGAAATGAAGACCCGCACCGTCGCCTGGGACGACCGCTTCATCTACCTGGAGCAGTCGATGTGGAAGACGAACGGCGAATGCGCGAGCCACGTGATGCTGCGGACTGCGGTGACCGACCGCAACGGCATCGTGGCGCCCGAAAAGGTGCTGGCCGCGCTTGGCCGGGAGCAGAGCGCCTCGCCCGAGATGCCGGGCTGGATCGCCGCCTGGTGCGAGGCGGATAGCGGCCGGCCCTGGCCGCCGATGCAGGACGGGGTTGCCTAGCCGCCCGCGCCCCTGTCATACCTGACCTCAAGTAACAAGTGATACGGGCAGGGCAGGCGTGCAGAAGATCACCACGGGGGCAGGCATGCGGCAGGTAACCAGCCGCCAGCGCATCTGGGGCTGGTGGTTCTTCGATTGGGCCAGCCAGCCCTACCACACGCTGCTCGTCACCTTCATCTTCGGCCCCTTCTTTGCCGCGGTGGCGGCGGAGCTTTTCCTCGGCCAGGGCCTGAGCGAGACCGCCGCGCGTGCCGAAGCGCAGACGCTGTGGTCCATGTGCCTCACCGTGACCGGGCTGATCATCGGCTTCGGCGCGCCCCTGCTGGGCGCGATGGCGGACATCAGCGGGCGGCGGCGGCCGTGGATCGCGGTGTTTTCCCTGATGTACGTGCTGGGCGCAGCGGGCCTCTGGTTCATGGACCCGGGCGGCAGCAACCTGTGGTGGATGCTTTTGAGCTTCGGCCTCGGCTTCATCGGCGCCGAGTTTGCGCTGATCTTCGTCAACGCGCAGCTGCCCTCGCTCACCGGGCGCGAGGATGCGGGCCGGGTCTCCGGCTCCGGCTTTGCCTTCGGCTACCTCGGCGGGGTGGTGGCGCTGTTCATCATGCTCCTGCTGTTTGTCGAGCAGTCCAGCGGCAGGACCCTGATCGGCCTCGCCCCCGCCTTCGGCCTTGATCCCGAGGCGCGCGAGGGCACCCGTGCGGTGGGGCCCTTCACCGCGCTGTGGTTTGCCGTCTTCATGATCCCCTACGCGCTCTGGGTGCGCGACCAGGACGCCACCGGCCGCCGCGCGCATGTGGGCGACGCCTGGCACCGGGTGGTTGAGCTGGTCAAGGGGCTGCGCCGGCGCGGGAGCCTTGCGGCCTATCTCGGCTCCTCGATGCTCTACCGCGATGCGCTGAACGGGCTTTATGGCTTTGGCGGCGTCTATGCCAAGCTGGTGCTGGGCTGGGAGCTCACCCTGATTGGTGTCTTCGGCATCGTCGCTGCGCTGGCCGCCACCGTGTTCTGCTGGCTCGGCGGCAAGGCGGACAAACGCTTCGGCCCGAAACCGGTGATCATCACCTCAATCCTGGTGCTGTCCCTGGTCTGCCTCACCATCGTGAACATGTCGCGCACGCATCTGTTTGGCATGGCCCTGCCCGAAGGCTCCACCCTGCCCGACGCCATCTTCTTTGGCTGCGGCGTTCTGATCGGCGGTTTCGGCGGCATCCTGCAGGCGGCAAGCCGCACGCTGATGGTGCGCCACACAGGGCCGGAGAGCGCGACCGAAAGCTTCGGCCTCTACGGCCTCTCGGGCCGCGCCACCGCCTTCCTGGCGCCCGCCCTGATCGGGCTGGCCACCACGCTCACCGGCAGCGCGCGGCTGGGGATCACCCCGGTGATCGGGCTGTTCCTGCTGGGGCTTATCTTGTTGTACTGGGTTAAAGCAGAAGGAGACCACGGTTGAACTACCTCCTTGCATTCTTCCTCGCGGTCGCGTCCCTGGCGGCCGCGGCGGCACCCGCCGCGGCGCAGACCCCGGCCAAGGTGCTGTTCGGCGCCAAGCCCACAGGATCGCCGCACCGCCCGGCGCCCTTCGGCTCTTACAGCAAAGGCTGTGTCGCGGGTGCCGTGCAGCTGCCCGAGACCGGCCCCACCTGGCAGGCTATGCGGCTCAGCCGCAACCGCAACTGGGCCCACCCCGAGGCGGTGGATTTTGTCCAGGACCTCAGCCGGTTTGCCGCCCGCCAGCCGGGCTGGAAGGGCCTCTACATCGGCGACATGAGCCAGCCCCGCGGCGGGCCGATGCTGACCGGCCACCGCAGCCACCAGACCGGGCTCGACATCGACATCTGGATGCGCCCCGCGGACCGGCTCGACCTCAGCCGCAGCGCGCGGGAGAACATTTCCTCGATCTCGATGCGCCGTGCCAAGGGCGCCTATGTGAACGCCGCCTGGACCCGCGCCCATCACGAGCTCCTGAAGGCCGCCGCCAAGGACAAGCGCGTGGCGCGGATCTTCGTCTTTCCCGGCGCCAAGGTGCAGATGTGCAAGGACGAGAAGGGCAGCCGCCGCTGGCTGCGCAAGATCCGGCCCTGGGACGGGCATCACTACCACTTCCACGTGCGGCTTGCCTGCCCGCGCGGCGCACGCGGCTGCACCGATCAGTCCCCGCCGCCCAAGGGCGACGGTTGCGCCGAGGCGCAGGAATGGGTGAATGATATCCTGCACCCCAAACCCGCCAAGCCGGCTGACCCCAAGGCGCCCAAGCCCCAGCCGCGGCGCGACTACACTCTCGCGGACCTGCCCCAGCAATGCGCTACCGTCCTGCACGCAAACTGAGCCTGGCCCTCGCTGCCGCTGCCGCCCTCGCCGCGGCCGTTGCCGCCTGCGCCGCCAGCCGCCCCGGGGACCCGCCGGACCAGGCGCGCTACCTCGGCAGCTACACTTGGAAGAACGGCAGCCGCTGGTTCGGCGGCCTGTCAGCTCTTGAGGTGAGCGGCGGCGGCACCAGCCTCACCGTGCTCAGCGACCGGGCGCATCTGGCATCGGCGCAGGTGGAGCGCGGAGCGGCCGGAGCAATCACCGGCGTTACCCTCACCGGGGTGCACCGACTGCGGGGTGCCTCCGGCGACCCGCTCGGCCGCGGCGCCCTCGACAGCGAGGGTCTGGCGCTGGACCCCGGCGGCGGATTTTACGTGTCCTTCGAAGGCCGCGCCCGGGTCGCCCGCTACGATGACGAGGCCAGCCCTGCCAAACCGCTTCCACGGCCCCGCGAATTCCGCCGCATGCCGCGCAACAAGGCGCTGGAAGCGCTGGCGATCAGCCCCGAGGGCCATCTTTACACGATGCCCGAACGCGCGCTTGACAAAGACCGGCAGATTCCGGTCTGGCGCTGGGACGGCAGGCGCTGGAGCCAGCCCTTCAGCCTGCCGCCCCGCGATGGCTTCCTGCCGGTGGGGGCCGACTTCGGCCCCGACGGACGCTTCTACCTGCTGGAGCGCGACTTCGCCTACTTCGGTTTCCGCAGCCGGCTGCGGCGCTGGGATATCACGGCGCAGGGGCCCGAAAACGAAACCGTGCTGCTGCAGACCGGGACCGGCACCCATGACAACCTCGAAGGACTGGCGGTCTGGCGCGCCGCAGACGGGAGCCTGCGCGCTACGATGATTTCGGACGATAACTTCACCGCCCTGCAGCGCACCGAACTGGTGGAATACGCCCTGCCCCCCTGAGCCCCGGCCGCGCCGCGCCAGCGGCACCCGGCGCAACCACGCCTGGCGCATTTCCCGCGGGAGTTCCCGGCCCTCCCCTCCGCCAGACATGCGCAGCGGCTGAACCTTGCTTAGAGGCACCGCGCGGTTTATGGACGGCGGTCTTCCGCCGCTGCGGAACAAGTCTCCGCGACCTTGCTAAAAACGGATCAAATATGAACCGCTCTCATCTTCCTGGCATTCTTGCCATGGCCGCCGTGGTGGTGGCTTCCAACATCCTGGTGCAGTTCCTGTTCGGCCAGTGGCTGACCTGGGGCGCCTTCACCTATCCCGTCGCCTTCCTCGTCACCGATGTGATGAATCGCGTCTATGGCGGCGCCGCTGCCCGCAAGGTGGTCATGGCCGGCTTCATCGTGGGCGTGGCCTGCTCGCTGGCCGGCACGCAGGTGATGCTTCAGGGCGACGGCTTCACCTATCCTGCTGTGACCTTCCGCATCGCGCTTGCCTCCGGCCTCGCCTTCCTGACCGCCCAGATGCTGGACGTCGCGGTCTTCTCTGCCCTGCGCGAGGGCCGCTGGTGGCGCGCGCCCCTGGCCTCGACCCTGATCGGCTCCTCCGTGGATACCGCGATCTTCTTCACCCTTGCTTTCTCCGCGGGCCTCACTGCGCTGGAGCCTTCCAACGATGTCTCTTGGGCCAACGAGATGCTGCCGCTCCTCGGAACCGGGCCGGTCGCACCGCTCTGGGTGTCGCTCGCAGTGGCCGACTGGATGGTGAAACTCTCCCTCGCCCTGCTCGCCCTTGTGCCTTTCCGCATCATCGTGCGTACTCTCACCCAAGCCGCCACATGATTTTGTTTTGACATTAACCGAATCTGTGGCAGGCTGAAGTCACACGAAACATTCAGAAAGGAGGTGCCCATTGTCTAGAGAAGCTATGGAGAGCAGTGCCGGAACAGTTCAGAAGGAGTGCGGCCGAGGCAGCCCTTGGCGCGTTTGAACTCTGAATTGGTGCTCGCCTAACCGGTGCACCTCCTATCATCTCGAAGGGCTGTTTCCACGTCAGGGGGCAGCCCTTTCGAATTTTGCGAAGCCCCGCCTGAAAGCCCCTGGTCCGCCCGTCCCGCCATGCTCCATATCACCGACAAGATTGCCCTGCAGGACTGGGAACTGACTGAAAGCTTCATCCGAGCCTCCGGACCGGGCGGGCAAAACGTGAACAAGGTCGCCACCGCGGTTGAGCTGCGCTTTGAGGCTGCCCGCTCCCCCGCGCTCACGCCCGCCGTCAAGTCCCGGCTCAAGCGCCTCGCCGGCCGGCGCTGGACCAAGGAGGGAGCGATCGTCCTGCAGTGTGACGAGACCCGCTCGCAGCAAAGAAACCGTGACATCGCCCGCGAACGCCTGGCCGAGCTGGTGCGCGAGGCTCTGGTGGTCCCCAAGCGCCGCATTGCCACCAAGCCCACCCGCGGCTCGGTCAAGCGGCGGCTGGAGGCCAAGAAGCAGCGCAGTGCGGTGAAGGCGGCGCGCGGAAAAATCGACCCCGACTGATCCGCTGACTTGCCCCCGCGCCGCGCCGCCCTCAAGGTAGCGCCAAAACAAGCGGGAGGAGGATACATGCGGCTCACAGGAAAAACAGCGCTGGTGACCGGCGGCGCGTCGGGATTTGGCGAGGGCATCGTGCGCAAGTTCGTTGCCGAAGGTGCCCGGGTGATGATCGCCGATATCAACGGCGCAGCGGCTGAGGAACTCGCAGCGGAACTCGGCAGAACCGCAATCGCTCAGCAGGCCGATGTCGCCTCCGCGGCCTCTGTGGACACAATGGCCGGGGCTGTGCTTGCCGCCTTCGGCCATCTCGACATTCTGGTCAACAACGCAGGCGTGACCCACCTGCCGCAACCGCTGGAAGAGGTCTCCGAGGAGGATTTCGACCGCGTCTTCCAGGTCAACATGAAAGCCGTCTACCTGACAGCCCGCGCTCTGGTGCCGCATATGAAAGCGCGCAAGTCCGGCGTCATGCTCAACGTGGCCTCCACCGCCGGAGTCTCGCCCCGGCCCAACCTCAACTGGTACAATGCCTCCAAGGGCTGGATGATCACTGCCACGAAAACGATGGCGGTCGAACTCGCCCCTCACGGTGTGAGGGTGAATGCGATCAACCCGGTGGCCGGGGAAACCCCGCTTCTCAAATCCTTTATGGGCGAAGACACTCCCGAGATGCGCGCAAAGTTTCTCTCCACCATTCCCCTCGGCCGCTTCTCCACCCCCGAGGACATGGGCAACGCCGCCTGTTTCCTTTGCTCCGATGAGGCCAGCATGGTGACCGGCGTTGCGATGGAAGTGGACGGCGGCCGCTGCATCTGAATCCGGCGCCCCTTTCTGGCCCCAAATACCCCCGCCGGAGGCTGCCCGCACCAGCGGGCGTCCCGATAATCCCAGGAAAGAAATAGGCATGCATCCCGGAGCGAAGAATCTGATCACCGACGTGCCCGGCATTCTGGTCGGCAATGCTGAGGACGACGCGCTGAAATCCGGCACCACTGTGCTGACCGCGGACGCCCCCTTCACCGCGGCGGTGCAGGTGATGGGCGGCGCGCCGGGGACGCGGGAGACTGATCTCCTGGCGCCCGACAAATCGGTGGCGCAAATCGACGCTCTGGTGCTCTCCGGCGGTTCGGCCTTCGGGCTTGATGCCTGCTCCGGGGTGATGGAGGGGCTGCGGGCGGCGGGGCGCGGCTACCCTGTGGGACCGGCACGGGTGCCGCTCGTGCCCGGCGCCATCCTGTTCGATCTGCTGAACGGCGGCGCCAAGGATTGGGCGGAAAACCCGTACCGCGCCCTTGGCCGCGCCGCCTTCGAGGCAGCTGGCGCGGACTTCGGCCTTGGCACCGCCGGTGCAGGCACCGGGGCGCTGACGGCACGGCTCAAGGGCGGCCTGGGCTCGGCCTCGCTGGTGCTGGACAGCGGCGCCACTGTCGGGGCACTGGTCGCGGCCAACCCGATGGGTGCGGCGACAACTCCGGGGGACCGCCACTTCTGGTCCGCGCCCTTCGAAATCGGCGGCGAATTCGGCGGACTGGGCCCGGACCCGGACGCGGGGCTTGGACGCCGCCTCGAAAGCCGCAAGCTGGCCGCGATGCAGGCGCTGGCGGCGGGGGTGCCAATCCCGCCGGAGGGCGCCAATACCACCATTGCCATTGTCGCCACCGACGCCGCGCTGAGCAAGTCGGAATGCCAGCGTCTTGCCACTGCCGCGCATGACGGCATCGGCCGTGCCATTGTGCCCGCTCATGCACCGGGCGACGGCGATCTGGTCTTTGCTGCCAGCACCGGCGCCCGCCCCATGGACGAAGGCGAGCTTGGCGATCTCTGCCACGCTGCCGCACTCTGCCTCTCCCGCGCCATCGCGCGCGCGGTCTGCCTCGCCCGCCCCGCGCCCGGCGATCTGCTCCCCTGCTGGTCCCCCGATTGATCTGGCTAAAGCCGCAGCGCCCTCCATCCCCTTGTCCTGGGGCACCCCAACCGCTGCGCGTCAAACTGTCCGTTGACTATCCGGACGGATCGCCCACATGTCTGATTGCCAACTCATAAACCGGAGCAAGCAATATGAAACCTCTCTTTTCAGCCGCCATTCTCGGTCTTCTCGCCACGCCGGTCCTCGCCGAAGGCGACCCGGCCGAGGGTGAAAAGGGGTTCAACAAATGCAAGGCGTGCCACACGATCACCTCCGATAGCGGTGACGTGATCGTTAAGGGCGGCAAGACCGGGCCCAATCTCTGGGGCGTGGCTGGCCGCACTGCGGGCACCGTCGAGGGCTTCAAATACGGCGACGATCTTGTCGCCGCAGGCGAATCCGGTCTGACCTGGACCGAGGAAAATTTCGTTGCCTACACCGCCGATCCGCGCGCTTTCCTGCGCGAGTACACCGGAGACTCCAAGGCCAAGTCAAAAATGTCCTTCCGCCTGAACAAGGGCGCAGAAGACATCTACGCCTTCCTCGCCGGCCACGGCCCGGCCCCGGAAGAGGGCGGCGAAGCTGCTGGCGAAAGCGAAGCTGAGGCCACGAACTGAACAGGGGACTGCTGCGTTTCCTCAAAGCCGCGGCAAAAGCGCCGCGGCTTTTCGTGTAATTGCTTTCGCGGCCCCGTAACGCTAGCCCTAAAAAGCACCCGCGCGGCCGTCTGAAGCCTGCCGCCGCGTCTGAACCGTCATGGGTAGAACATGAGCCATTTGATCCCGGCCTGGGTGAACGGCGATTTGACACCGGTAGACAAGCTTGCCGCGCATGAGCGGGGGCTGAAGCACAAGGCGGTTTCGGTCTTTGTGGTGAAAGGTGTTGAGATCCTGCTGCAGCGCCGCGCCATGGGCAAGTACCACACCCCCGGACTCTGGGCGAACACCTGCTGCACCCACCCGATGTGGCAGGAGCAGCCCGCCGCCTGTGCGGTGCGCCGGATGCGCGAGGAGCTTGGCATCACCGGGCTTTACCCGGAGTTCCGGCACCACCTGGAATACCGCGCCGATGTCGGCAACGGCCTGGTCGAGCACGAGGCGGTCGATGTCTTCCTCGCCCACGCCCACCGGCCGCTGCGGCTGGCCCCTGACCCGGAGGAGGTGATGGACACCCGCTGGGTGGACTACCACGACCTTCTGGCCGAGGTGCAACGCCATCCTGAGCGGTTCACCCCCTGGCTCAAGATCTACCTGCGCAGCTATGCCGACGTGATTTTCGGCCCCGACCTCATCATCGCCGGCCGCCGCTGAGCGGACCGCCGCCTTTCTCCCCGCTCGCGGACGGCTGCGGTCCGTTCGCTCTCGGCGCTTGCCCCGGGAAAGGGTCTGTGCTGTTCTTCGGCCGCAAAAAGGGAGGCACGCTTATCATGACCATTCTGATCGCCGGCGGCGGCATCGCCGGGCTTAGCCTCGGCCTCACCCTGCACCAGATCGGCGTGCCCTTTCATATCTACGAGGCCGCCGCGGAGCTGCGGCCGATGGGCGTGGGCATCAATCTGCAGCCCAATGCGGTGCGGGAGCTGTTCGACCTTGGCCTGGAGGCAGAGCTGGATGCCATCGGTGTCCGCACCCGGCAGCTCGGCTTCTACAGCAAGCGCGGCAAGACGATCTGGGAAGAACCGCGGGGTATGGATGCGGGCTATTCCTGGCCGCAGTTCTCCGTGCACCGGGGCGCCCTGCAAATGATGCTCTACCGTACCCTGCTGGACCGGGCCGGTCCCGGCTGCATCACCACCGGGGCGCGGGCGAGCGGGTTCGGGACCAGCGCGGAAGGTGCCGCTCTGGTCCTGCAGGACGGCCGCCGCGCCGAAGGCCGCCTGGTCGTGGCCGCCGACGGCATCCACTCGGCCTTGCGCGCGCAGATGCAGCCGGATGAGGGCGCCCCGATCTGGAACGGCCGCATCCTCTGGCGCGCCACCACCTGGGCGCCCGCCTTCTTCGGCGGCGGCGCGATGGCGATGATCGGGCACGATCACCTGCGGCTGGTCGCCTACCCGATCTCGCAAGCGGACGAGGAGGGCCGCGCGACGATCAACTGGATCGCGGAAAAGAGCTTCGACCCCGCCACGCCCTGGCAGCGCGAGGACTGGAACCGCCCGGCGGACATCACGGATTTCGCGGGCGATTTCGAGGACTGGCGCTTCTCCTGGATCGACGTGCCCGCGCTGATCCGCGGGGCGGAGACGGTTTTCGAGTACCCGATGGTGGACCGCGACCCGCTCGCGCACTGGACCCGGGGCAATGTCACCCTGATGGGCGATGCGGCGCATCCGACTTATCCGGTCGGTTCCAACGGCGCGAGCCAGGCGATCGTCGATGCCAGGGTGCTGGGGGCAAAGCTGCTGGAGCACGGGATTTCTTCGGCGGCGTTCGAGGCGTACGAGGCGGAAGTCCGCCCGCTCACCACTGCGGTCGGCCTCGCCAACCGCGCCGGCGGCGGTCCGGATGCGGTGCTGCAAAAAGTCGAGGATCTTTGCGGCGGTGAATTCGGCGACATCGGCACGGTGATCCCGCACGAGGAGCTGGCTGCGCACGCCGCCCGGTACAAATCTATCGCGGGGTTCTCGATTGCCGAGCTCAACGCCCGTCCCCGCACCATCCCGGAAGGTGCACGCCTCGGCTGACCGGGGCGCTCCCGCCGCCGGCATCAATGATGCCGGCACATGCCTCGGGCCGCCGCCTCAGCCGGGTCAGACACCGATCACCGCCTGCACGGCGCGCTGCCAGCGGGCATAGGCGGCTTCGCGGGCCTCCGCATCGAGCTGCGGCTTGAACTCGCGGTCCAGCCGCCAGGTTTCGGCAAAGCCCGCCTGGTCCGGATAGATCCCAGCCCGCATCCCCGCAAGCCAGGCGGCACCGAGCGCGGTAGTCTCTTGCATCACCGGGCGGTCCACCGCGGCGCCGAGCAAGTCGGCGAGGCTCTGCATCGCCCAGTCGCTGGCGCTCATGCCGCCGTCGACCCTGAGCGTCACCGTGTTGTGACTGTCGTCCTCCCAGTCGGCGCGCATCGCCTCGTAGAGGTCGCGGGTCTGGTAGGCAACGCTCTGCAGCGCCGCGCGGGCGAACTCGGCCGGGCCGGAGCTGCGGGTGAGGCCGAACATGCCGCCGCGGCAGTCCGGCTGCCAGTAGGGCGCGCCAAGGCCGGTGAAGGCGGGCACCAGGATCACGTCCTGGTTCGGATCGGCCTTCTCCGCCAAGACGCCGCTTTCGCTGGCCTTGCCGATGATCCCCAGCCCGTCGCGCAGCCATTGCACCGCGGCGCCGGCGATGAAGATCGAGCCTTCCAGCGCGTAGGTCGGCTTGCCGTCCAGCTGATAGGCGATGGTGGTGAGCATCCGGCTTTTTGAAACCACCGGTTCGTCCCCGGTATTCAAGAGCGCAAAACAGCCGGTGCCATAGGTGGATTTCATCATGCCGGGCGTGAAACAGGCCTGGCCGATGGTGGCCGCCTGCTGGTCGCCGGCGACGCCCAGGATCGGCACCGCGCCGCCCAGGATATCCGCGTCGGTGGTGCCGAAGTCGGCGGCGCAGTCCTTCACTTCGGGCAGCATGTCCATCGGCACGTCCAGGAGGCCGCAGATGGTGCTGCTCCAGCGGCCCTTGCGGATATCGTACATCAGCGTGCGGGCGGCGTTGGTGGCATCGGTCACATGCGCGGCCCCGCCGGTGAGACGCCAGATCAGGAAGCTGTCGACGGTGCCGAACATCAGCTCCCCCGCCGCGGCCTTCTCGCGCGCGCCGGGCACCTCGTCGAGGATCCACTTCACCTTGGTGCCGGAGAAATACGGATCCAAGAGCAGCCCGGTGCGGTCCGCAACCACTTCCTCGTGGCCCGCCTCGCGCAGGGCTTCGCAGATCTTCGCGGTGCGGCGGTCCTGCCAGACGATCGCGTTATGCACCGCTTTGCCGCTCTCGCGCTCCCAGACCACGGTAGTTTCGCGCTGGTTGGTGATGCCGATGCTGGCCAGATCGGCGGCCTCGACGCCCTTCTCCGCCATCACCTCTCGGCAGACCTCCACGGTGGAGGACCAGATCTCCTCCGGGTCATGCTCGACCCAGCCCGCCTTCGGGTAGTGCTGGGTGAATTCCTTCTGCGCCACGCCCGCCACCTGCATCCTGTCGTCAAACAGGATTGCCCGGGTCGAGGTGGTGCCCTGATCGATCGCCAGAATATAGGTCATGCGTTGCCCTCCAGTCTCCTCTGACTGGGGACAATAAACGCAAAACTGTTATCGCTGCCAGTCCCTACTAAGAATTTAGTTGAGGAACTTCGATATTGTCGATCAACCGCACCCCGTCGAGCCAGGCGGCGGCGAACAGGCGGGCGGGACGGGCGGGCGCGTCGAGCGCTTCCAGCGTGGCGGCGCAGCGCAGGTCGAAATACTCCACCTCCCCAAATCCCGCCGCTTCCAGCGCCTGCCGCGCGGCGGCTTCCAACGGCGCCCACCTCTGGCCTCGAGCTGCGCCCTTCGCGGCCTCCGTCATCGCGGCATGAAGTGCTGCGGCGCGGGTGAGCGCTTCCGGCACAAGCCGCAGGTTGCGGGAGGACATCGCCAGCCCGGACGGCTCGCGTACGGTTTCGCAGCCCACCACCTCGATCGGGATGTCGAGATCGCGCGCCATCCGCCGCACCACCATCAGCTGCTGGTAGTCCTTCTGGCCGAAATAGGCCTTGTCCGCGCCGGTTTGCAGGAACAGCTTGGCGACCACCGTCGCCACGCCGTCGAAATGGCCCGGCCGGTTGGGGCCTTCCATCACACCGGTGACGCTGCCGGAGACCGAAACGTTGGTGGCGTAGCCCTCCGGGTAGATCTGGTCCGGGTCGGGCACGTAGATGAGGTCGACGCCATAGGGGGCGAGCTTCTCCGCGTCCTGGTTTTCGGTGCGGGGGTAGTTCGCCAGGTCTTCCGGGCTGTTGAACTGGCGCGGGTTCACGAAGATGGTCACGATCACCCGGTCGCAGGCGGCCTTTGCGGCCTCCACCAGCGACAGGTGGCCCGCATGCAGCGCGCCCATGGTGGGGACGAGGCCGATGGTTTCGCCCGCCCGGTGCCACTGGGCGGTCGCCGCGCGCAGATCGCTGAGGCGGCGCAGGATCGGGGCGGTCATGCCGGCACTCATCCCTTGGCCGGGGCCTGGTCGGCAAAGACATGCTCTGCCGCGGGGAAGCTGCGGGCGCGCACCTCGGCGGCGTATTCGGCAATCGCGGCCTCCGCGGCGGGGCCGAGGTCGGCGTAGCGCTTCACAAACTTCGGCTTGAAGGCGGTGAAGAAGCCCAGCATGTCATCCACCACCAGGATCTGCCCGTCGCAGCCCGCGCTGGCGCCGATGCCGATGGTGGGGATCGCCACCTCCGCGGTGATCCGGTCGGCGAGCCCCTGCGGCACCTTCTCCAGCACCACCGCAAAGGCACCGGCGTCTGCCACCGCGCGGGCATCCGCCAGCACCGCCTCGGCCTGGGTGTCGCGGCCCTGCACCTTGTAGCCGCCGAGCGTATTGATCGACTGCGGTGTCAGGCCGATATGCGCCATTACCGGGATGCCCCGTTTGACCAGAAAGCGGATGGTTTCGGCCATTTCCACCCCGCCTTCGAGCTTCACCGCGCCAGCGCCGGTCTCCGCCATCAGCCGGGCGGCGTTGCGGAACGCCTGGGCCGGGCCCTCCTCGTAGCTGGCGAAGGGCATGTCGATCACCATCATCGCGCGGCTCAAGCCCCGCGCCACCGCCTGGCCGTGCAGGATCATCATCTCCATCGTCACGCCAAGCGTCGAGGCCAGGCCGTGCAGCACCATGCCGACGCTGTCGCCGACGAGCACGAAATCGCAATGCTTGTCCATCACCTGCGCCATCGGCGTGGTATAGGCGGTGAGGCTCACCAAGGGCTCCCCGCCCTTGCGGGCTCGGATGTCTTCGGCGTTGGGCGCCTGTTTCCTGGCTGTCGCGCTCATGTCGGTCCTGCTCCCGGTTCGGATTGCGCACGGGAGTATCAATTAACGCGGCGCGCTTCCAGTGCGCGAAATGTCCTCCCGGCCTTGATTACGCATGGGAAAACGGGAAACTCGTTTCCAATCGGCCCCGGCACGGGACCGGGCCCGGCAGAAAACAGCATTCAGGGAGATTGTTTTATGGCCTTCAGATCCTTCGTTTTGGCAGCCAGTTCGGCGCTGGCCCTGATCGCGGGCACCGCCGCGGCCAAGGACAGCGTCACCATCGCGATGCAGCTTGAGCCGCCGCATCTGGACCCGACCAGCGCGGCCGCGCAGGCCATCGACTCGGTGGTCTACACCAACATCTTCGAAGGGCTGACCCGCTTCATGGGCGATGGCTCGGTGGTGCCAGGGCTGGCGGAAAGCTGGGAAATCTCCGCGGACGGGACCGAATACACCTTCACCCTGCGCGAGGGCGTCACCTTCCACGACGGCAGCGCGATGGATGCGGAGGACGTGAAGTTCTCGCTCGACCGTGCCCGCGCGGAGTACAGCACCAACGCGCAGAAGGCGCTGTTCGAAGGCATCACCGGCGTCGAGGTGCTGGACCCGCGGACGGTGAAACTGACGCTGGACAAGCCCGACGGCAGCCTGCTCTTCAACCTCGCTTGGGGCGATGCGGTGATCGTCGCGCCCGAAAGCATCGAGGGCATCAAATCGAACCCGGTCGGCACCGGCGCTTATTCGCTCCAGGAATGGGTGCAGGGCGACCGCATCACGCTGGCGCGCAACCCGGACTACTGGGGCGAGGCGCCTGCGCTGGCATCCGCCACCTTCAAGTTCATCTCCGACCCCACCGCCGCCTTTGCCGCGATGATGGCCGGCGACATTGACGCCTTCGACAACTTCCCCGCGCCCGAGAACCTGCCCCAGTTCGAGGCAGATCCCCGCTTCCAGGTGCTCGTCGGCTCCACCGAGGGCGAGACGATCCTGTCGACCAACAACAAGAAGCCGCCGTTCGACGACCTCCGCGTGCGCCAGGCGATGGCCCATGCGATCGACCGGCAAGCGATCATCGACGGCGCGATGTTCGGCTACGGCACGCCCATCGGCACCCATTTCGCGCCGCACCACCCGGCCTATGTGGACCTGACCGGCCAGTCCACGCGTGACCTTGAGAAAGCCAAGGCGCTCCTGGCCGAGGCAGGCTTTGCCGAGGGCTTCGAGACCACGCTGCACCTGCCGCCGCCATCTTATGCCCGCCGCGGCGGGGAGATCATCGCCGCACAGCTTGCCGAGGTTGGCATCAAGGCGGAGATCATCAACGTCGAATGGGCGCAGTGGCTGGAAACCGTGTTCCGCGGCAAGGACTTCGGCCTCACCATCGTGAGCCACACCGAGCCGATGGACATCGGCATCTATGCCCGGCCGGACTACTACTTCCAGTACGACAGCCAGCCGTTCCAGGAGCTGATGGCCCGGCTCAACGCCACCACCGCGCCGGATGAGCGCGACGCCCTGCTGCGCGAGGCGCAGGAGATGCTCGCCAAGGACTACGTGAACGGCTACCTGTTCCAGCTCGCCAAGCTGGGCGTCGCCAAGGCCGGGCTCGAAGGCCTGTGGGAGAACGCCCCCACCGCCGCCATCGACCTCACCGCGATCCGCTGGGCGGAGTAAATTGTAACTGCCACTAAGGGCAGCGCCCGGCCCGGCTGAAGGCCGGGCGGGGAGAAGGCTCAAATCACGCGCCGCTTCCGCAGATACGCCACCCGCTCCCGGATCACGTCCCGCACCTCCGCGGGGCGCGGCGCGTCGCGCAGGGTGGTGAACCAGTGCTCCGGCGGGTTTCGGCCGAGGCTGTGGCCCTTGAACTCCAGGGCGCGCAGCACCGCTTCCGCCTCCTGAGGAAGCCGTTCGGGCAGCTCAAACCCGCTGAGCGCGGCCCAGACCCCGGCCCAGAGCCGCCCCACCGTCCAGGGGTTGTAGCCCCCGCCGCCCAGCACAAGGTAGCGCTGCGCCATACCCTTCAGCGCCTTCACCACCGTCCAATGCGCATTATTGGTCAGGTCAAGATGCGCCAGCGGGTCGTCCCGCACCGCATCCGCCCCGCATTGCAGCACCACCGCATCCGGCGCAAAGGCCTCCACCGCGGGCAGGATCAGCTCTTCCCGCACATACCCCATCTCCGCATCGCTGAATCCGCGCGGCACCGGCAGGTTCAGCGCCGAGCCGTCCGCGTCCTCCTCCAGCTTGCCGGTCTTGGGCCACAGGTTTTCCTCATGCACCGAGATCATCAGCACGTCTGCGTCCCCCGAAAACCCGTGCTCGACCCCGTCCGCGTGATGCGCGTCGATGTCGACATAGGCAATGCGGCGCGCGCCGTGATGGCGCAGGGACAGCATCGCCAGCACCGGGTCGTTCAGGTAGCAGAACCCGTTGGCGCGGTCCGGCAGCCCGTGATGGGTGCCGCCCGCCGGGTTGTAAACAATGCCCCCCCGCGCCAGAAGCTCCCCCGCCAGGATCGAGCCGCCCGCAGCCGTGGCCGGGCGGCGGAAGACTTCAGGGAAGACCGGGTTCGAGAGGGTGCCGATGCGATGGCGCGCCCGCACCTCCGCGCTCACGTCTTGCTTCGCCTCCGCCGCCTGCAGGGCCGCGATATACCCCGGCGTGTGCCAGATGGTGAGCGCAGCAGGCTTGGCGCGCGGGGAGTTCACGTAAACCTCCCCCGGCAGCCAGCCCAGCGCGCGCGACAGATCCATCACGGTGGAGACCCGCGGCACCCGCAGCGGATGGCGCGCACCATAGGATGAGCCGCGGTAGATTTCCGAACCGATGAAAAGGGGCCGTTCCAGCATGCACCAGAAATAGCCCGCACGGCGCGGGCGATCAAAGACTTCGCCCGGAACACGCCGCGGGCGGCGGGCGAGGCCGTGCGCGCCATACGGCCAGGCACGGCACAACCTTTTGATCCGTTGACTTTTTTGACCGCCGCAGAGCGATTCCACGCGCCGCCCTCTGGACCGGCGCTTTGCGGGCTCCTAACGTGGCGGCATGTTGCGCTATGCCCTGAAACGCCTCATGTCGCTGCTGCTCAGCCTGGCCGTTGCCTCGCTGGTGATTTTCTTCGTGATCGAGGTGGCCCCGGGCGATCCCGCGTCCTTCATGCTGGGGGTGAATGCGCAGCCGGACACGGTGGCCGCGCTGAAGGCCGAACTGGGATTGGACCAGGGCAAGCTCAACCGCTACCTCGCCTGGGCAGGCGGTATGCTGAGCGGCGATTTCGGCACCTCCTACACCTACCGCACCCCGGTGGCAGGGATGATTGCCGACCGGCTCTGGGTGTCGCTGCCGCTGGCGCTCTATGCGCTGCTGCTGTCGACGCTGATCGCCTTTCCCGCGGGCATTTACGCCGCTGCCCGCCGTGGAAAGGCCGGTGACATGGCGGTGATGGGGGCAACCCAGCTGGGCGTCGCGGTGCCGAACTTCTGGTTTGCGATGATGCTGGTGCTGATTTTCGCGATCAACCTGCGCTGGTTCGGCGCGGGCGGCTTTCCGGGCTGGGAGGCCGGGCTCTGGGCCGGGCTGCACGCGCTCACCCTGCCCGCCATCGCTCTGGCACTGCCGCAGGCGGCCATCCTCGCGCGGGTGATGCGCTCGGCACTTCTGGACATCCTGGGGGAGGATTTCATGCGCACCGCCCGCGCCAAAGGGCTGACCCGGCGTCAGGCGCTCTGGCGGCACGGGGTGCGCAACGCACTGATCCCGGTGCTGACGATCATCGGACTGCAGTTTTCCTTCCTGCTCGCGGGCGCCATCATCATCGAGCAGGTCTTTTACCTGCCCGGCCTCGGGCGGCTGGTGTTCCAGGCGATCTCGGCGCGTGATCTGATCGTGGTGGAATCAGTGGTGATGCTCTTGGTCTTTGCGGTGATCGCGGTGAATTTCCTGGTCGACCTCGCCTATGCGCTGGTCGATCCGCGGCTGAGGAGCCGGACATGAGAACAAGCGCAACCGCCCGCATCTGCCGCAAAGGGCCGCGCCCGAGCCTGGGTGGGCGCAACGCGCCCTCCCGTGGGGAGGCTCGGGCGCGGCCCGGCCTGATGGCCGGGCGAACCATCGCGGGGAGCCTTTGGACATGACCCGCCCCCTGCTCCTTGGCGGCGCCCTGTCGGCGCTGGTGCTGCTCGCAGCCCTCCTGTCCTTTGCCTGGACCCCCTACGGCCACGCGGCGATGAACATTCCGGCAAAGCTGCAGACGCCCAACGCAGAGCACTGGCTTGGCACCGATCACTTCGGCCGCGACATCCTGTCGATGCTGATGGTGGGGGCGCGCACCTCGCTGGCGGTGGCGCTGGCGGCGGTGGGGATCGGCATGGGCGCGGGCGTGCCCCTGGGCCTTGCCGCCGCCGCCCGCCGCGGCAGCTGGCTGGACGAGCTGATCATGCGCGGCAACGACCTGGTATTCGCCTTCCCCTCGCTGGTGATCGCGATCCTGATCACCGCCGTGCTCGGTCCCAGCGCGTTCAATGCAATCCTCGCCATCGGCATCTTCAACATCCCCGTCTTCGCCCGCATCACCCGCGGCGCGGCGCTGTCCCTGTGGGAGCGCGAGTTCATCCTCGCCGCCCGGGTTGCAGGCAAGGGCGCGGCGCGGATCTCGGCCGAGCACATCCTGCCCAACGTGATGAACCTGCTGATCGTTCAGGGCACCATCCAGTTTTCGCTCGGCATCCTGGCCGAGGCCGGGCTCTCCTATGTCGGCCTCGGCGCGCAGCCGCCGACGCCGAGCTGGGGGCGAATGCTGGCCGATGCGCAGACCATGGTGAGCTTTGCACCGCATCTGGCGCTGATCCCCGGCACTGCGATCATTCTCACCGTGCTGGGGCTGAACCTCCTGGGCGACGGCTTGCGCGACCACCTCGACCCGCGGCTCAGAGAGGTGCGGACGTGAGCCTTCTCGATATCACCCGCCTTTCGGTGTCCATCGGCGCGCTGCCGGTGCTGCGCGATGTGACCTTCCACGTCGAGCCGTGCGAGATCGTCGCGGTCACCGGCGAAAGCGGCTCCGGCAAGTCGATGACCGCGCTGGCGGTGATGGGGCTGCTGCCGGAGCGGGCGCGCGTGCAGGGGGATATTCACCTTGGAGAAACGCCGCTGCTCCAGCAGAGCGAGACCCAGATGTGCGGCCTGCGCGGCCAGTCGATCGGCATGGTCTTCCAGGAGCCGATGACCGCGCTCAATCCGGTAAAGACCATCGGCGCCCAGGTGATGGAGACCATCCTGACCCACAAGGCGATGCCCCGCGACGCCGCCGAGGCCCGCGCCCGCGAGGTGCTGGACCGGGTGGGCCTGCCCGCGGACCGCTTTCCGCTGAGCCGCTATCCGCATGAGCTGTCCGGCGGACAGCGCCAGCGGGTGGTGATCGCCATGGCCATCGCGCTGCGCCCGAACCTTCTGATCGCCGACGAGCCGACCACCGCGCTTGACGTGACCACCCAGGCGCAGATCCTGAAGCTGCTGAAAGGGCTGGTGCAGGAGGAGGGCATGGGCCTCCTGATCATCACCCACGACCTCGCGGTGGTCGCGGATCTCGCCGACCGCATCGTGGTGATGAAAAACGGCGAGGTGGTGGAGACCGGCCATACCGCGCAGCTCTTCCGCGACATGCGCCACCCCTATACCCGGAAGCTCTTTGCCGCCTCCCGCCACCAGGTCGCGCTGCCGCCCGCGCCTGCGCCCCGCCCGCTGCTGGAGGTAAAGGGCGCGGTCCGCGACTACCCGTTGCCGCGCAGATCGCTCTTCGCCAGACCGGGCCGCCACCGCGCCGTGGATAACGTCTCCTTCACCCTCCACCGCGGCGAGCGGCTGGGGCTGGTGGGCGAATCGGGCTGCGGGAAATCGACCCTGACCCGGGCTATTCTGGGCCTGGAGCCGCTGCAAGGCGGCGAAATCCGCCTTGACGGTTCACCGGTCACCACAAGACCGGGGGCGGAGATCCGGCGCAACATGCAGGTGGTATTCCAAGACCCCTACGGCAGCTTCAACCCGCGCCACCGGGTCGAGCGGCTGATCACCGAACCCTTCCACACGCTCAACACGCCGCCCGCCGGCCGCGCCCGTTCGGAGCGGGTGGCCGAGACCCTCACCGCCGTCGGCCTGCACCCGGATGATGCGCGGAAATACATCCACCAGTTCTCCGGCGGCCAGCGCCAGCGCATCGCGATTGCCCGCGCGCTGATTACCCGTCCCGCGCTGATCATCTTTGACGAGGCGGTCTCGGCGCTGGATGTCTCTGTGCGGGCCCGCATCCTCGACCTGCTGGCGGAGCTCTGCGCGGCCTACCAGCTCACCTATCTGTTCATCAGCCACGACCTCAGCGTGGTGCGCAGCGTGACCGACCGCTGCCTGGTGATGCAGAACGGACGGATCGTCGAACAGGGCGAGACCGGCGCGCTGTTCAGCAATCCGCAGCACGCTTACACCCGCCAGCTCATCGCCGCCGCCCCGGTGCTGCCGGAGCCGGCGGAGGGGGCGGCATGAATCTGACGCTCTCCCTGATCCTGCCGCGGGAGGCAGCGCTGCTGACCGCCGCCCTCGCCCCCTATTTTGCCGAGGTCGCCCCGGCGGCCGGGATCGACCCTGCCGAACGTGCGCGCCAGATGCTGCACCGCCGGGACGTCACCGCCTTCTGGATCCGCGGCGGCGGTGTGCGCATCGGCTTTGCCGCGGTGCTGAACCTGCCCGACGACCGGCGTGAGCTCTCCGAGCTGTGCATCCTGCCGCAGCACCGCCGCCAGGGCTGGGGGCAGCAGGCGGCGCAGGCGATCCTCGGCGAATTTCCCGGCCGCTGGCGCATGGGCATCTCCGCCACTTCGCGCGAGGCTGTGGCCTTCTGGGGCACCTGCCTCAGCCTGATGCCCGGCATCCGCGACTTACGCGAAGGCGCGCCGTTCACCATCCATCAAGCCAAGAGCTACACATTCGACATTGCAGGAGCGCATGATGACTGACCCCTCCCCCATCTGGTTCGACCCCGCCCTGTGCCTGATCGGCGGCTGCTGGCAACCGCCCGCGGACGGCGGCACCCTTCCGCTGGTGAACCCCTCGGACGGGGCGGAGATCTGCCAGATCGCCCGCGGGACCGCGGCGGACATCGACGCCGCCGTCACCGCGGCGCAGGTCGCGCGCGACGGCACATGGGGCCGGATGAGCGCGCTGGAGCGCGGCCGCGTCCTGACCCGCATCGGTCAGTTCGTGCTGGAACGGGTGGACCAGCTGGCCGCGCTGGAGGCGCTGGACGTGGGCAAGCCGCTCACCCAGGCACGCGCCGATGCGGCGGCGCTGGCGCGCTACTGCGAGTTCTACGGCGGCGCAGCGGACAAGGTGATGGGGGAGACCATTCCCTACCTCGACGGCTACACCGTCTACACCCTTCGCGAGCCGCATGGCGTGACCGGCCATATCGTGCCCTGGAACTACCCGATGCAGATTATCGGCCGCTCGGTCGGTGCGGCACTGGCGATGGGCAATGCCTGCGTGCTGAAACCGGCCGAGGAAGCCTGCCTCACAGCACTGGCCTTTGCCAATATCGCGATAGAGGCCGGGCTGCCCGCGGGCGCGCTGAACGTGGTGCCGGGGCTCGGCGCCGAGGCCGGGGCGGCGCTGGCCGGGCATCCGGGAGTGCAGCATATCTCCTTCACCGGCTCGGTTCGCACCGGCGCGCTGGTGCAGCAGGCGGCGGGCGCGAACGTGGTGCCGGTGACGCTTGAACTGGGCGGCAAGTCCCCGCAGCTGGTGTTCGACGACGCCGACCTGGACGCCGCCCTGCCCTTCCTGGTGAACGCGGGCATCCAGAACGCAGGCCAGACCTGCTCCGCCTCCTCGCGCATCCTCGTGCAGCGCGGGGTCTACGACGCGGTGAAGGCGCGCATGGCGGAGGCCTATGGCGCGCTGACCGCGGGGCCCGCAAGGGACGACCTCAGCCTCGGCCCGCTGATCTCCGCCCGGCAGAAAGCGATTGTAGAAGGTTACATCGCCAAGGGCGCGGATCTGACCGTGGCCGCCCAAGGCCGCATCGCGGACGGAGCGCCGGGGGAAGGCGCCTACGTCCGTCCCACCCTCTTTGCCGACGTGCCGCCCGCCCACGCGCTGGCGCAGGAGGAGATCTTCGGCCCCGTGCAAGTGCTGATCCCCTTTGAGACGGAAGCCGAGGCGGTGGAGATCGCCAACAGTACACCCTACGGGCTGGTGGCCGGTGTCTGGACCCGCGACGGCGGCCGCCAGATGCGGCTGGCCAAGTCCTTGCGCGCCGGGCAGGTCTTCCTCAACAACTACGGCGCGGGCGGCGGGGTCGAGCTGCCCTTCGGCGGCAGCGGCCAGTCGGGACACGGCCGCGAGAAGGGCTTCGAGGCGCTCTACGGGTTTTCCCAGCTCAAAACGGTGGCCGCCCGCCACGGCTGACGGCGGTCGAAGGGCGGTTCAGGACTGCGGAAGGCCGAGGCACATGCCGGCCCGGTAGACCTCGGTGATCAGCATGCTGGAGGTGGCTTCGATCTCCAGCACGTAGCTGCGCGCCGCCGCCGGGTCCGGCACGCCCGCCCGCTGCCACAGCCGCGTCAGCACCGCCTCCGGGCAGGTAACCGGCCGTTTGCGGGTGCGCTTCACGTCGAAGATATAGCCGATCGGCGAAAGACCCTGCTCCAGATGCCGCCGCACCTCCGGATCAAGCCGTTCCAGTGCCACATAGCTGAGATTGTCCATCATCACCTGACCCGCATGCGACATGCACACCTGCCGCTCGATGAAGGCGCTGCCCGGCAGATGCGCCCGCACCTGGCGCGGCACGCTGGTGGTCACTTTCTGGTGCACGACCTCCAGCTGCACGGGCCCGTCTGCAATTGTCTCGCAAAGCAGCGTGGCGGAGCCGTCCTGCACCAAGAGCATCCTGAGCCAGGCCTCGGCCCAGGCTGCCGCGCTGCTGCCCGCGGCAATCCCCGATCCGAAACGCTGCCGCACGGGAGGCGAATTCGGCCCAGCAGCCGCAGCAGCCAGCCGCTTCTCCTGCACTGCGTCAGACTCCGCCATAACCGTATTCTCCCGGGAAATCGCACGCCACTCTCATAGCCCGGCGCCCTCCGGGGTGAAAGCCCGGACCCACCCAGCGGATTTAGCGGAAATATGGCGACCCCGGCAGGATTCGAACCTGCAACCTGCCCCTTAGGAGGGGGCTGCTCTATCCAGTTGAGCCACGGGGCCGCGTGCGCCCCGGCGATAGCAAATCCTGCCTGGCTTCACAATGCCATGCACGCAGTAAAGTACGCGGCCATGCGCGCACGAAGGCTCCGAATAGCCGCTGCGCGCCATTGTGCAGCAGCCGATGTCTGCGCTAACCTCGCAGCCAGCAGCAATCAAGAAGGCACACACACGTGACCACGGACAACAAGCGCCCGCTGACCCTCCGCGATGTCTCCGAAGCGACCGGAGTTTCCGAAATGACCGTCAGCCGCGTGCTGCGAAACCGCGGCGACGTGTCGGAACGGACCCGCGCCAAGGTGCTGAGCGCTGCCAAGGAGCTGGGCTACGTGCCCAACAAGATCGCAGGCGCGCTGGCCTCGAACCGGGTGAACCTGGTGGCGGTCATCATCCCGTCCTTGTCGAACATGGTGTTCCCGGAGGTGCTGACCGGCATCAACAAAGTGCTGGAAAACACCGACCTGCAGCCGGTCGTGGGCGTCACCGACTACCAGCCCGAGAAAGAGGAGAAAGTCCTCTACGAGATGCTGTCCTGGCGGCCCTCCGGCGTGATCATCGCAGGGCTCGAGCACACCGAACCGGCGCGCGCCATGCTTGCGGCCTCCGGCATCCCGGTGGTGGAGATCATGGACACCGACGGCAAGCCGGTCGACGCGATGGTCGGCATCTCGCACCGCCGCGCGGGCCGGGAGATGGCCAAGGCGATCCTCAAGGCAGGCTACAGCCACATCGGTTTCATGGGCACCAAGATGCCGCTAGACCATCGCGCCCGCAAACGCTTCGAGGGCTTCACCGAGGCGCTGGCCAAGGAAGGCATTGAGATCGAGGACCGCGCCTTCTATTCCGGCGGCTCGGCGCTGGCCAAGGGGCGAGAGATGACGCAGGAGATGCTGGAGCGCACGCCGGAGCTGGATTTCCTCTATTACTCCAACGACATGATCGGCGCGGGCGGGCTGTTGTACCTGCTCGACCAGGGCATCGACGTGCCCGGCCAGATCGGCCTCGCCGGCTTCAACGGGGTGGAGCTCCTGCAAGGGCTGCCGCGCAAGCTCGCCACCATGGACGCCTGCCGCCAGGAGATCGGCCGCAAGGCTGCGGAGATCATCGCGGCCCAGCTCGAAGACCCGGACGCGCCGATTGAAAAGCACGTGACGCTGTCCCCCACGATCACCTACGGCGACACGCTCAAGCGGCGCTGATGGCGCTTGAGCGGCTGGACAACGGCAGCGCGCGGCGGCTGTTCCTCGATCGCCACGCGCTCCTGGAGCCGCCCTCGGGGACTGCCAGGGGCACGGCCCTGCTGGAGCTGATCGAACGGCTGGGTTTCGTTCAGATCGACAGCATCAACACGGTGGCGCGGGCGCACGACATGATCCTCTACAGCCGCCGCCCCAGCTACCGTGCGCCCGCGCTCAAGCGGCTCTATGAACGCGACCGCGCCCTGTTCGAACACTGGACGCATGATGCCTCGGTGATCCCGATGGCCTTTTACCCGCACTGGCGCCTGCGGTTCCGCCGCGATGCCGCGCGGCTTAAGAGCCGCTGGCGCAACTGGCGCCGCGACGGATTCGAGGCGCGGTTCGAAACGGTAATGCAGCACATCCGCGACCACGGCCCGGTCAGCTCAGCGGACGTCGGGAGGGACGAACCCAAGCGCTCCGGAGGCTGGTGGGACTGGCACCCGTCAAAGACGGCCCTGGAATACCTGTGGCGCGCTGGCGCGCTCACGGTGATCGGGCGCAACGGCTTCCAGAAACGCTATGACCTGACCGAGCGGGTGATCGAAGACCACCTGCGCGCGGGAGGCGTGGATGAGACCGCCACCATCGGCTGGCTCTGCGACGCGGCGCTGGACCGGCTCGGCTTTGCCACCGCGGGCGAAATCGCCGCCTTCTGGGACACCGCGACCCCGGCGGAGGCGCGGGAGTGGTGTGCCACGGGTCTGCGTGAGGGCAGCTTGCAGGAGATCGAGGTGGAGCAGGCCGACGGCAGGCCCCGCCGCGTCTTTGCCCGCCCGGGCGCGGAGGAGGAGGCGCGGGAGCTCGGCCCGGCACCAGGGCGCATCCGCGTGCTCAGCCCCTTCGACCCGGCGCTCCGCGACCGCAAGCGGGCCGAGCGGCTGTTCGGCTTCCACTACCGGATCGAGGTCTTCACTCCCGCCGACAAGCGCCGCTACGGCTATTACGTATTCCCGCTGCTGGAGGGCAGCCGCCTGATCGGACGGATCGACATGAAGGCCCTGCGCGACGCGGACAGCCTGCACGTCAGCGCGCTCTGGCCCGAGCCGGGCCTCAGGTGGAGCAATGCCCGCACCGGGCGGCTGGAGGCGGAACTGCAGAGGGTTGCAAGGTTTGCGGGCCTCGCGCGGATCACTTTCGCCGATCATTGGCTGTGCGATCCTGCCTGAGACGGGGCCGGAGAAAACCAATATGTTCGGGCCGGAATAATTCATTGGTTCCAGCACCCGTGGCGCGCGCAGCCCCCCGCGGACCGGGGCGCCTATTACTCCGGGCGCAGCTGCGCTTCGATCACTGAGCGGTAGTCAGGTGGGGCGGACCGGGCGGTGAAATTTTCCGGATTGATGAAAACGCAGACAAACCTGCCTTCGAAACACAGAACCCCGTCCTGCCGCGCCGCCACCCGGAAGGTGACCGATTTGCTCCCCAGCGCCGCAGGCCAGACTTCGCAGCGCAGCCGGTGGCGGGGGGTGACCGGCGCACGGAAGTCGATGCTCATGTGCACGAAGGGCGTGCCGGTGCCGCGGTCCAGCTCCATCTGATACCACCCGTCGCCGCCAAGGTGATGCTCCCACCAGGCATCTATCGCCTCCAGCGCGAAGGCTTGCAGGCGGCCGGTATAGGCGATCTTCGCCGGATCGCAGTCGCCCCAGCCGACCCGGATTTCATGCTCGAAGCCGCGCGGGCCTTCGCTTGCGCTTTCTGCCATAGTCGTGTCTTCCTTATTGCATCAGCATCAGCGGAAAGAGCGTGATCACCGGGAAGGCAACCAGGATGATCACGCGGATGATGTCGGAGGCGACGAAGAACATCACCGCCTTGTAGGTGTCGATCATCTTCGTCTTTCGGTCCATCGCGTTGATGATGAAGAGGTTCATCCCCACCGGCGGGGTGATCAGCCCGACCTCGACCACGATCAGCACCAGGATGCCGAACCAGATCGCCACGTATTCCGCCTCGATCCGGTTTACCCGGCCTTCGGTCACCCGGATGCCCAGCTCGCGCATCTGCTCGCGGGTGAGCTCGGCGCCGCTGGCGATAGCCTCGCGGATCGAGGCCAGCATCTCCGCCCCCATGCCCTCGGGCACACCCGCGTTCAGCACCTCCATCGCCGCCTCCGCCTGCATTGCGGGCAGCGACAGGAGGCCGAAATCCATTACCGAGATCACCGGAAAGAAGATCGGGATCGTCAGCAGGATCATCGACAGCGAATCCATAAGGCAGCCGAACACCAGGTAGAAGGCGAGGATCAGCGCCAGCACCACCCAAGGGCTGAGGCCCTGACTCACCACGAAATCGGCAAGCTCCTGCGGCACTTTGGTGAGCGCGAGGAAACCGTTGTAGAACCCCGCGCCCAGCACGATGAAGAAGATCATTGCGGTCGAGCGCGCGGTGACCAGGAAGCTGTCGGCGAGCGTGGCGCGCGTCAGCCCGCCGTTCATCCAGGCGATGAAGCCGGTGCCGAAGGCGCCCACCGCGGCGCCCTCGGTCGGGGTGAACCAGCCGAGGTAGATGCCGCCAACCACCAGCGCAAAGACCAGTAGCACCGGCCAGACATGGATCAACGCCTCGAACCGCTGCCGCATCGGCACCGGCGGCCGCGTGCCCGCGCTGGCCGGATAGAGCCGCACATAGATCGAAATCGCGATCACGTATCCGAGCGCCGCCAGAAGCCCGGGGATGAAGGCAGAAAGGAACAGCTTGGCGATGTTCTGCTCGGTCAGGATGGCATAAATCACCAGCACCACCGAAGGCGGGATCAGGATGCCGAGCGTGCCGCCCGCCGCGAGCGTCGCGGTGGAGAACCCGCCGGCATAGCCGTATTGCCTAAGCTCTGGCAGCGCGACCCGGCCCATGGTGGCGGCGGTGGCCAGCGAGGAGCCGCAGATCGCGCCAAAGCCCGCGCAGGCCCCGATCGAGGCCATCGCCACCCCGCCCTTGCGGTGCCCGAGAAAGCCCTCGGCGGCCTTGAACAGCGCCGTCGACATGCCACCGAGGGTCGCGAAATGCCCCATCAGCAGGAACATCGGCACGATGGTCAGCGAATAAGAGGAGAACGTCGTGTAGGTCTCGCTCTTGAGCCGCCCGAAGGCGACCTGGGTGCCATCGGTAACCCAGATCAGCCCGACAAGCCCCACAAGGAACATCGAAAGCCCGATCGGCACGCGCAGGAAGATCAGCAGCATCAGCACCGGGAAGGATGCGATGCCAATTTCAAGAGCTGTCACTATTCGCCCTCCACGCCGTCCCAGACCAGGATGCGGCCGGTAAAGAATTCATACGTGCGCACCACGCCCATGTAGAGCCCGACCACCGCCGCCACCAGCGCCGCTGCCAGAGCGGCGCTGTAGGCCCACCAGACCGGGAACTCGAGCAGGAAGGAGGTTTCGCCGTTCTGGTACTTGCCAAGGGTGCCATCGGCCAGCCGCCAGGCGATCAGCACCAGCACCGCGGCAAACAGCACTTCGGTCACCATCCGCAGGAAGTATTTCACCCGGCGCGGAAAGGAATTGGCCAGCACGTCAACGCAGGCATGGCCGGAGGTGATCTGGCACAGCGGCAGGAAGGCGAAGATGGCAAAGGCCACGCCGGCCTCCACGATCTCGAAATCGCCGTTCACCGGCCCGGTCCAGCCGATCATCCAGTCGGAGAAGCCGGGGGCCAGACCTTGCATCAGGCCGCTGTGGAACAGGCCGTTGAGCTGCCGTCCGATGATCGACACACAGGTCAGGATGATGAGGAGCGACAGCACCGCACCGCCCAGATATGCCATCGCCCGGGCCAGTCCCAGCATCAGCTTGTGCATGGTCGAGATTGCCTTTTCGTCCTTCGCGAAGGGCCGCAACCGGCCCTCCGCCTGTTAGCAGACGCCTTATTCGTACTGCGGCGTGTATTTCTCGATCAGGGCCGAGGCTTCCTCGATCAGCGCGGCGCCGTCGATGCCTTTTTCCTGCATGTCAGCCGTCCACTTGTCGTAGATCGGCTGGGCGCGCTCACGCCACACCGCGGTCTGCTCTTCGTCGAGCGTGATCACGTTGTTGCCCATGTCCAGCGCCAGTTCACGTGAGGGGCCGTCGGAATCGGCCTGGGTGCCGCCGGCAAAGACCGAGAACTCGAGCCCGGAATTGTCGTCGATCGCCTTCTTCAGATCATCCGGCAGGCTTTCGTACTTCTCCTTGTTCATCGCCAGCACGAAGGTCAGCGTATACAGCGCCTTGCCCGCGAACTCGGTATGGTTTTCCACCAGCTCCGGCACCTTCAGGGCAGCGGTCACCTCCCACGGGATAGTGGTGCCGTCGATCACGCCTTTGGAAAGCCCCTCGGGGATTGCCGGGACCGGCATGCCTACCGGTGTCGCGCCCAGCTCTTCCAGCAGCGCGTTCACCGAGCGCCCGCCGCCGCGGATCTTCATGCCGCGCAGGTCGTCCGGCGTTTCCACCGGGTCGGAGGTGTGGATCAGGCCGGGGCCATGCACCCAGGTGCCGAGGATCTTCACATCCTTGAACTCGGTGTCTTTCATGTGCTTCTCGAACATCTCCCAATAAGCGTGCGAGGCGGCGCGCGCATTGGTCATCATGAAGGGCAGTTCGAACACTTCGGTGGAGGGGTAGCGGCCGGGGGTGTAGCCGACCACGGTCCAGACGATGTCAGCGACGCCGTCGATGGCCTGGTCCATCAGCTCCGGCGGCTTGCCGCCCAGCTGCATCGACGGGTAGCGGTCGATCTTGATGCGCCCGCCCGAGGATTCCTCCACGTTGTCGGCCCAGACGTCCAGGATCAGTTTCGGCACGTTGGCCTGCGCCGGCAGGAACTGGTGCAGCTTCAGCGTCACCTCCTGCGCAAGCGCCGGCGCTGCGGCGAATACTGCAAGCGCTGCCGCCCCTGCCGCCGACAATAGCTTTCTGCGAGTGGTCATGTTTGTCCTCCCTTTGACCAGTCTTCCCCCGGAGCGCCCGCCGCGGTCACAATGCTGCGGCGGCCGGCCGGTTTGTCCCCAGATCCGCCGCCTGGATACCCCGGACGTTCGTAAAACGAACTGATCGCCCAGTGCTATTGGGTGCGTTTGTAACCATCAACAGCGGATCATGCATTTTCAAGTCATTAAAACCCCTGCCCCCCGCGAATGCGGAAGAAACGGCTGCTCCGACGCGTTACAGCTCCTGTGCACCTTCGCCATCAGCGATACACATTGCACGGCTGCGCTGGCAACAACAATCCTGCGCGCTGGCAGCGCCAAAGCTTGCGTCATTGCGCAGCAGGCCAGACGAAAGCCAGATCATTCCGCCGCAGTGAGCGCCAGCTCCACCGGTTCAAGACCGTCGATGCCGCCGCGCAGGCGGTCCCCGGCCGCCACCGGCCCGACCCCGGCTGGGGTGCCCGTCAGCACCAGATCACCCGGCCGCAGGTGATAGAATCCTGAGAGGTGGCTTAGCAGGTGCGCCACCGGCCAGACCATCTCGGACAGGTGCGCGTCCTGGCGGGTCTCGCCGTTCACCTCCAGCCAGATGCGCTGCGCCCCCGGCCCGCCCCAGTCGGCGGCGCGGGTGATTGGGCCGAGCACGGTGCCCGCCTCCACGTCCTTGCCCAGATCCCACGGCCGCTGCTTCTGGCGCTCGCGCTGCTGCAGGTCGCGCCGGGTCATGTCGAGCGCGCAAGCATAGCCGAAGACTGCCGCCATAGCCGTCTCCGGCGGAGCCCGGAACAGCGGCGCGCCGACCGCCACCGCGAGTTCCATCTCGTGATGGAAGTTCTCCGTGCCGGGAGGATAGGGCACTTCTGCCCCGGCCAGGACCGCGTTGGCGGCGGACTTGGTGAAATAAAAGGGCGCCTCCCGGTCGACTTCGTTGCCCATCTCCGCCGCGTGGGCGGCATAGTTGCGGCCGACGCAGAAGATCCGCCCGCAGGGATAGCCCGCCCGCGCCCCCTTCACCGCGATCACCGGTGCCGCCGGCAATTTGAAAAGCGTATCGGCCATTGCCCATCCCCTGTTTGCTATTGGCGCGCAGCCTGCCGTGAAGCGGCGCCCCCCGCAAGTGCGGCCGGTCGGCAAGGATAAAGATACCGTGCAAATGCATAAAATCGGCGGCGTATCGCCTTGGCGTCTTGTGAACTTGTTAACCCCGCGCATGAGACGGAGTTTGCGGAAATTTTGCGATTGGGGCGCCCGAAGCATGTACCGAGTCATCGACTGCCTGACCAATGAACACAGTCTCGCCTTGGTGGGAGCGGCGGCCGTCGTCTGCATCATCGGTTCCTGGCTGTCGGTGCAGCTGGGCCAGCGGCTCCTGGACGCGCAAGGGCGGCGGCGGCTGGTGCAGCTGGGGCTGAACAGCCTAATCGCGGGCGCCACTATCTGGTCCACCCATTTCATTGCCATGCTCGCCTATGAGCCAGGCTACCCGGACGGCTACGAGCCGGTGGCCACCGGCCTTTCGTTGGGGGTGGCGGTGATCGGCATGGCGCTGGCCAACAGCATCCTTGGCTTTGCCCCCCGCCGCATTGCGGGCGGCCTGGCGGGTGCGGTCTTCGGCCTGTCGGTCTCCGCGATGCACTACACCGGGATGTCGGCCTATCTGCTGCCCGGGAAGATCCTTTGGTCGCCCGGGCTGCTCGCGGCCTCGGTTCTGCTCGGTCTCCTCCTCGGAGCGGCGTCTTGGCTGTGCCTGCCCATCCCCGGGCTGCGCTACCGGCGGGTGAAGGCCGCGGCGCTGATGGTGGCAGCAATCTGTGCCATGCATTTCACCGGCATGAGCGCCATCCGCATCGAGCTCTCGCCGGCTGTTTCCGTGCCAGCGCAGGTGATCTCCGATGCCACCCTGGCGATGCTGATCTTTGCGGTGATGGGGCTGATCCTGCTGGTCGGTTTCGCCGCCACCAGCATCGAGGAAAACCTGGAAAACGAAGCGCGCGGCCAGCTCCGGCACGCCGCGCTGCATGATCCGCTTACGGGAATGAAGAACCGCATGTGGCTGAACCGCAAACTGGCCGAACTTACTCCCCGGCTGGAGCGCGGCGGCAGTGAGGCGGTGGCCCTCCTGACCATCGATCTCAACCTGTTCAAGGAAGTGAACGATCTCTATGGCCATGCTGTCGGCGACGAGGTTCTGAAGACCGCCGCCAGCCGCATCGGCGCCGCGCTGGAGCGCGATGAATTTGCCGCCCGCGCCGGCGGGGACGAATTTGTGGCCATGAAACGCGGCTTCCGCCATATCGAGGAAGTGGCTGCCTTCGCTGAACGCCTGCACGCCGCGATCATCGAGCCGGTCGATCTGGAAGACGCCTCGGTCCGGGTCGGCGCTGCGATCGGCGCCGCCACCAGCCTGCATGACGGCACGGTGCCGCGCGACCTCCTGCACAAGTCCGACCTTGCCATGTACCGCGCAAAAACTGACGACGAGCACCACATCTGCTTCTACAACGAGGACATGGACCGTCAGAGCCGTGACAAGCTCTTACTGATTCACGACCTGCGCCAGGCCTGCGCGGAGGACCAGTTCGAGCTGGTCTATCAGCTGCAGAACGACCTCACCTCGCTTGAGCCGGTGGGCTTTGAGGTGCTCCTGCGCTGGAACCACCCGGAGCGCGGCCTGATCGGCCCCGACGAATTCATCCCGGTCGCCGAGGAGACCGGCCTGATCCGCGAGATCGGCCATTGGGTGCTGCGCACCGCCTGCCGTGAGGCGGCCAGCTGGCCCCGCTCCTACAGCGTCGCCGTCAACGTGGCGCCGCAGCAGCTGGTGCAGCCCTCCTTCATCGAAATGGTGATGGACATTCTGATGGAAACCGGTTTGGCCCCCGAACGGCTGGAGCTGGAGATCACCGAGGCCAGCATCATCGACGACCAGACCCATACGCTGCGGGTGATGCACAAGCTGAAGAGCCTGGGCATCCGCATCGCGATGGACGATTTCGGCACCGGCTATTCGTCGCTCGCGATGCTGCAGACCTTCCCCTTCGACAAGATCAAGATCGACCGCAGCTTCGTCCAGGACGTCCACAAGGACGAGCAGCGCGCCGCCATCGTGCGCTCGACCCTGCTCCTGGGCGCCGCGCTCAACATCCCGGTGCTGGCCGAAGGCGTCGAGGTGCAGGACGAGCTGGATTTCCTAAGGACCGAGAAGTGCAATTCGGTGCAAGGGTTCTACTTCGGCAAGCCGATGAGCCGCGCAGAAATGCTGCAACTGATCGCCCGGCACATACCTGAGGACGTGCCGGACACAGGGCCGGACACCTTCCGCAGCGCAGTTTCCTGAGTTCTTCCGCCCAGCTGCGCCGCTCCGTGCCGGAATTAGAGCGGGATTGATCCCAGGTGGTCCTCGCCGCGCTCACGGGCCAGCTGCATCTGCTTCTGGCGCTCACGGAACCGGGCTTTGTCCTCTTCCGAAGTCTCGTCGATGCACTGGTGGCAGCTCACCCCCTGCTCGAACCCGGGCCGGGCCTTGTCTTCTAGCAGGATCGGCCGGCGGCAGCCGTGGCACAACTCGTGCGGCCCCTCGACCAGCCCGTGGCCGACCGAGACCCGGTTGTCGAAGACAAAGCATTCGCCCTTCCAGCTGCTGTCCGCCTCCGGCACCTCCTCCAGGTAGCGCAGGATGCCGCCCTTGAGGTGATAAACGTCCTGCACCCCCTGCCCAAGCAGATAGTTGGTCGATTTCTCGCAGCGGATGCCGCCGGTGCAGAACATCGCGACGCGCTTGTTGTGGAAGCGGTCCTTGTTGGCCTCCCACCAAGCGGGGAAGTCGCGGAAGCTTTCGGTCCTGGGGTCGACCGCGCCCTCAAAGGTGCCGATCGCCACCTCGTAATCGTTGCGGGTGTCGATCACCACCACATCGTCCTGCCGGATCAGGTCGTTCCAGTCCTTCGGCTCGACGTAATGCCCGACCGAGGCGCGCGGGTCGACGTCCGGCTGGCCCATGGTGACGATCTCGCGCTTCAGGCGTACCTTCATCTTGCCGAAGGGCGGCTCGGAAGCAGTGGCTTCCTTCCACTCCAAATCCGCACAGCCCGGCAGCGCGCGGATATGCGCCAGCACCGTATCGATCCCGGCCCGCGGGCCCGCGATGGTGCCGTTGATCCCTTCCTGCGCCAGTAGCAGCGATCCTTTCACGCCTTGCGCCTGGCACAGCTCCAGAAGCGCGGGCCGGATCGCGGAGGGGTCGGGGAAACGGGTGAAGTGGTAGAGGGCGGCAATCGTGTACATACCGCCGCCCTTAGTCCCAACCGCGGCATTTTTCAAGCCCAAGCAGCTGCGCCCCAGCCCAGCAAAACAAGGGTTTTTGCTGCATCTTTGCCGCCCTCCGCAATCGCCGCCGCAGATGCGGCCGTTCCCATTCCACCGCCATCCGGCTAACTATGGAGAAGCAGCAAAGGAGCCCGCCATGTCTGACGCCCTGATTGTGATCGACGTGCAGAACGATTTCTGCCCCGGCGGAGCCCTCGCCGTTCCGGGCGGCGACGAGGTTGTCGCCCCCATCAACGCGATGATGGACCGATTTGAAACCGTGCTCCTGACCCAGGACTGGCACCCGGCCGGGCATTCCTCGTTTGCCTCCTCCCACCCCGGCAAGGCCGCATTCGAAACGGTAAAGATGCCCTATGGCTCCCAAGTACTCTGGCCCGACCACTGCGTGCAGGGAAGCCGAGGCGCCGCTTTCCACAAGGACTTGCGCACCGATGGCGACCTCATCCTGCGCAAGGGGTTCCGCGCCGCGGTGGACAGCTATTCCGGCTTTTTCGAGAACGATCAGACCACTCCTACCGGACTCGACGGCTACCTGCGCAGCCGCGGCATCACCCGGCTGACGCTGGCCGGACTGGCCACCGATTTCTGCGTCGCCTTCACTGCGCTGGATGCGCGGCGGCTGGGATTCGAGGTCACGGTGGCGCTGCCCGCCTGCCGGGCCATCGACCTCGACGGATCGCTGCAAACGGCCCTGCAGCGAATGCGGGACGCCGGCGCGGAGTTACTCCGATAGACTGAATAAGCAAATTCTTAACGCGCGTCTGCCTAACCTCACCCTGCGTTATCGAGTGGCAAGGTTTTCGGATGCAGCACATGGAAAGCCCCTCGGGCGGCCCTATGGCCAGTTTTCAGCACAGATACGGCGCGCAGGAGCTTCTGCTGCGCTACGCCCGCCGCCGGGTCCAGCAGTTCCGCAGCCGCCTGCTGCTCACTTTTGTGGCTTGCCTGCTGATGCTGATGGCGGTGCCGCCGCAGGTGGCGGCCGCGGCCTTCGCACTTGCGGTGACGGGGGATTCCGCAGATTGCCTGCTGCTTAGACGGGCGGAGGCGCTGCTGCAGCGCGGCCTGCCGCTGCCCTGGCTGCGGCGGTTCACAGCGGCCTCGTCTTGGGTGCAAGCGCTGACGTTCTCGGCCGGAGTGGCGCTCAGCTACTACGCGGTCCCCTCCCGCCCGCACGGAGAGGCTCTCAGCGAGCCGTTATTCGCGACCGGGCTGCTGTTCGGCGCCGCCATTAACGTCTGCTTCCTGCTGCCCTACCACCGCTCCGCCATCACGCTGAAGCTGCTGACCTACGGGGCGCTGCCCGCGGCTTTACTGGCCGAAGAAATCCTGCACGGCGCCGGCACTGCGCATTCGACGGAATTGCACATTGCGGGGCTTGGGCTGATCTATGCCTCCCTGCTATGGCTCCTGGCCTACGCGAGCCGGAATTTCGAGCAGACCCGCAGCCAGATGCTGGCCCACGCCGCCCATCAGGAGGAGTTGGAGGCCGCCTACACAAGGCTCTCCGAGCAGCAGAAGGAGGCGCGCCAGCTGGCTTTGGTTGCCCGTCATGCTAACGACAGCGTGATCCTGATGGACCGCGAGGGCAGGATCACCTGGGTCAACGACAGCTTCACCCGCATCACCGGCTACAGCTTCGAGGAGGCGCTCGGCGAAAGGGCCGGTGACCTGCTGAACAGCGGAGACACCGATCCCGCCACCATCCGTACGCTGCGCGACTGTGTGGAGCTCGCAAAACCTGCACGGGTGGAGATCCGCAACCGCCGCAAGGACGGCCGCCTGATCTGGATCGAGACCAGCCAGGTGCCGATGCTCGACAGCGACGGCCGTCTGGAAACGCTGATCGCGGTGGAACGCGACATCACCAGCGCCAAAGACTACGCCGAGACGCTGCTGCAGGCCCGCCGTACCGCCGAGGATGGCGCCCGCGTCAAAGAAGAGTTCCTCGCCACCATGAGCCACGAAATCCGCACGCCGATGAACGGCGTGATCGGCATGGCCCAGCTTCTTCGCGACAGCCCGCTGGACGAAGATCAAAAGCTTTACATCGACACAATCCTCAGCTCCGCCGACACGCTGCTGGTGCTGATCAATGACGTGCTGGATTTCTCCAAGATGGAATCCGGCCAGATTACCCTCAGCGGAACTGAATTTGACCCGCGCATCTGTTTCGAAGAAACCATCCGCCTGCTGCACGGACAAGCCGCGAACAAAGGCTTGGAACTGGTGCTTGACATCGGGGACAGTGTGCCTGCCCGGCTGCATGGCGACGACCGCAGAATCCGGCAGATCCTGATGAACCTGGCCGGCAACGCCATCAAGTTTACC
This sequence comes from Cribrihabitans neustonicus, assembly GCF_048820895.1. Lineage (NCBI taxonomy): Bacteria > Pseudomonadati > Pseudomonadota > Alphaproteobacteria > Rhodobacterales > Paracoccaceae > Cribrihabitans > Cribrihabitans neustonicus. The sequence goes on along the minus strand of NZ_JBMERQ010000002.1, from coordinate 409,891 downwards.
GAGCGCGGCCGGGTTCTGGTCACGCTCGACGCGGAGCCGGAAGAGGAGGGATGCGGGCTGGTCTGCACCGTCTCCGACACCGGCATAGGCATTCCCCGCGATATGCAGGACGAGATCTTCGAACGTTTCTCCCAAGCCGACGCCGCGATCAGCCGCCGCTTCGGCGGCACCGGGCTGGGTCTGGCGATCTCGCGCCGTCTGGCCGAGATGATGGGCGGCACTATCACCGTGGCCTCGGAACTGGGCGTCGGCTCATGCTTCACAGTACGGCTGATGCTGGATCAAGCCGGCACGCCGCAATCCGCCCCAGCGCTGGACCCCGCGCCGGATCCTTCCGCGCCCTGCGCCGCCGCGGCCACCGCCGGCGAGCCCGGTCCCGCCCCGGCGGCGCCAGCCGCCGTGGCGGCAGCGCCCCGCAGTGCACCGGGGATCTCCGGCGCGGTTTCCGCCCTGACCGGGCTGCGGGTTCTGATCGCGGAGGACAACCAGATCAACCGGGTGCTGCTGGAAAAATTTCTCGAGAACACGCCGGTCACGCTCAGCTTTGCCCACGACGGCGGCGAAGCGGTGCAGAAGTTCTGCGAAACCGCTCCCGACATCATCCTGATGGACATGTCGATGCCGGTGATGGACGGGCTGGAGGCGACCCGCACGATCCGCAGCCAGGCCCGGCCGCAGCCCGCCATCGTGGCGCTCACCGCCAACGCTTTCGACAGCGACCGCGACGCCTGCATCGCGGCCGGGATGGATGAATTCCTGACCAAGCCCATTGACAAAGCAAGCCTGCTTGCGGTGCTCGCCCAAATGGCGCCGCGGGCGCAGGCGCGGCGGGCCGGCTGATTTCCTTTGCCCCCAAACGCAGGCTATCCTATCAACCGATGACCCAATCTGCAGAGGCCGCCGGTGGATATTGCAACCCGTGTCTACAATCACAAATGGAAGATCGACCCGATCGTCCGCTCCCTGATCGACACCGATTTCTACAAGCTGCTGATGTGCCAGTCGGTGTTCCGCAACAAGCCGGACACCACGGTGACCTTTTCGCTCATCAACCGTTCGGCCCATGTGCCGCTGGCCCGGCTGATCGACGAAGGCGAACTGCGCGAGCAGCTAGATCATATCCGCTCGCTTTCGCTCAGCCGCGGCGAGAGCACTTGGCTGCGCGGCAACACTTTCTACGGCAAGCGCCAAATGTTCCGCCCGGATTTCATGGAATGGTTCGAGGGGCTGCGCCTGCCGCCATACCACCTGGAACGCAAGGGCGACCAGTACGAGCTGACGTTCGAGGGCAAATGGCCCGAGGTGATGATGTGGGAAATCCCCGCCCTCGCCGTGCTGATGGAGCTGCGGTCGCGCGCGGTGATCAACAGCATGGGCCGCTTCGAGCTGCAGGTGCTCTACGCCCGGGCGATGACAAGGGTGTGGGAGAAAATCGAGCGCCTGCGCCAGTGCGCTGGCCTTACCATCGCCGATTTCGGCACCCGCCGCCGCCACTCCTTCCTTTGGCAGGACTGGTGCGTGCAGGCGATGATCGAGGGGCTGGGGGAGAAATTCACCGGCACCTCCAACTGCCTGATCGCGATGCGCCGGGAAGTGGAGGCAATTGGCACCAACGCGCATGAGCTGCCGATGGTCTATTCCGCGCTCGCCGAAAGTGACGCCGAACTGGCCCAGGCGCCCTACGACGTCCTGTCGGACTGGCATGACGAGCACGAGGGCAACCTGCGAATCATCCTGCCCGACACCTATGGCAGCAAGGGCTTTCTGGATAATGCCCCGGACTGGCTGGCCGGCTGGACCGGCATCCGCATCGACAGCGGCGACCCGGTGAAAGGCGCCGAAACTGCGATCAACTGGTGGCGCGAGCGCGGCGAGGACCCGGCGCAGAAACGGGTGATCTTCTCCGACGGGCTCGACGTGGAGCAGATCCTTGCACTGCACGGCCAGTTCTCGGACCGCACCAAGGTTTCTTTCGGCTGGGGCACACTGCTGACCAACGATTTTCGCGGCCTCGTGCCGAACAATGCGCTGGCGCCGTTTTCGCTGGTGTGCAAGGCGGTTGCGGCGAACGGCCGGCCAACGGTGAAACTCTCCGACAACCCGGAGAAGGCGATGGGCCCGAAGGACGAGATTGAACGCTACAAACGCGTCTTTGGCGTCGGCGAGCAGGAGCGCCAGGAGGTCATCGTCTGATCCGGACCGGCAGCCAGCAGCTGCCGCGGCCAGCGGCAGCGGCGCCCCGGCGCCGCCCGCAGCCAGCACCGGCCATGAACAGCAGCCTGAAGGCTGCGTTCCGCTGGCGCACATTGTCCGGGGGAGGAAGTGGTGAGCCGTGCAGGATTCGAACCTGCGACCCACTGATTAAAAGTCAGTTGCTCTACCAACTGAGCTAACGGCCCACTTCTTCGTCGCGGTCTAAGCGTTTTTCCCAAGAGGTTCAAGCGCTTATTTCGCTTCGGGCTGGCTTGGCAGCGTGTGCCGCGCTGTCCCGATAGGCGGCGTATCTAGGGGGAGTAGCGCAGGGGGTCAACCCCTTTTTTTCAACTTTCTCGCAGCAAGGCTGGATTCATCTTTGGCACGGGTCTATATGCCCGCCATGAGCACTCCGGCAGATACCGCTTTCCCTTTCATGAAGATGCACGGGCTGGGCAATGACTTTGTCATTGTCGACGCGCGCGCCCGCGCGGTGGAGATTACCCCGGCGCTGGCCAGGGGCATCGCGCACCGGCAGTTCGGCGTGGGATTCGACCAGCTTACGGTGATTGCGCCGGGCGAGGGCGGGGCGGATGCGCATCTGGTTTTCTACAACGCCGACGGCTCCACGTCGGCTGCATGCGGCAACGCCACCCGCTGCGTCGCGCGCCATCTGATGGACGAAAGCGGCAAGACCGAGCTGCGTCTCACCACTGGCCGCGGCTCCCTGACCGCGCGCGATGCCGGGGATGGGCTCACCTCCGTCAACATGGGCTTGCCGCAGCTCGATTGGCGGGACATCCCGCTGGCCGAGGACGCGGACACGCTTGAGCTGCCTATCGAGGGCGGCCCGACGGCTACCGGTATGGGCAACCCGCATTGCACCTTTTTCGTGGAAGATGCCGAGGTGATCCCGCTGGAGGAATTCGGCCCCCGCTACGAGCACCACCCGCTCTACCCGGAGCGCGCCAACGTGCAGGTGGCGGAAGTGACGGGCAGGGACCGGCTCCGCATGCGGGTCTGGGAGCGCGGTGTGGGCGTGACGCTGGCGTCGGGGTCCTCCTCCTGCGCCGCCGCAGTCGCGGCTGCGCGCCGTGGCCTGACGGGGCGTAGGGTTCAGGTCGACCTGGACGGCGGCACGCTGTGGATCGACTGGCGCGAGGACGGCGTCTGGATGACCGGCCCCACCGTCCACGTCTTCACCGGCAGCCTCACCGCTGCCTTCCTGGAGAGCCTGGCATGAGCGCGCCCAAGTTCACCACCCTCGGCTGCCGGCTGAACGCCTACGAGACCGAGGCAATGAAGGAGCTGAGCAAGCACGCGGGCCTCACCGGCGCCGTGGTGGTCAACACCTGCGCGGTGACGGCTGAAGCTGTACGCAAGGCGCGCCAGGAAATCCGCCGCCTGCGCCGGGAAAACCCCGAAGCGCCGATTATCGTTACCGGCTGCGCCGCCCAGACCGAGCCCGAGACCTTCGCCGCGATGGAAGAGGTCACCCGCGTCATCGGCAACACCGAGAAGATGCAGGCCGACACCTGGGAACAGATCGCCAAGGGTCCGGATTTCATCGGCCGGACGGAGAAGGTGCAGGTCGACGACATCATGTCGGTGAAAGAGACTGCAGGCCACCTGATCGACGGCTTCGGCACCCGCTCGCGCGCCTACGTGCAGGTACAGAACGGCTGCGACCACCGCTGCACCTTCTGCATCATCCCCTACGGCCGCGGCAACTCCCGCTCGGTGCCCGCAGGCGTGGTGATCGACCAGATCAAGCGGCTGGTGGACAAGGGCTACAACGAGGTGGTGCTGACCGGCGTGGACCTCACCTCCTGGGGCGCCGACCTGCCGGCGCAGCCGCGGCTGGGCGATCTGGTGATGCGGATCCTGAAGCTGGTGCCGGACCTGCCGCGGCTGCGGATCTCTTCCATCGATTCGATCGAGGCGGACGAGAACCTGATGCAGGCGATTGCCACCGAACCGCGGCTGATGCCGCATCTGCACTTGTCCCTGCAGCACGGCGACGACCTGATCCTCAAGCGCATGGCGCGCCGCCACCTGCGCGACGATGCCATTGCCTTCTGCGAGGAAGCCCGCCGCCTGCGCCCCGAAATGACCTTCGGCGCCGACATCATCGCGGGTTTTCCGACCGAGACCGAGGCGCATTTCGAGAACTCGCTGAAGCTGGTCACCGATTGCGGCCTGACCTGGCTGCACGTCTTCCCCTACTCCAAACGCGAGGGCACCCCGGCGGCGAAAATCCCGAAACAGGTGAACGGCAAGGTCATCAAGGAGCGCGCCGCCCGCCTGCGCGCCGCCGGCGATGCCCAAGTCGCACGCCACCTCTCGGAGCAGGTGGGCCGGACCCACCATATCCTGATGGAAAACCCGCACATGGGCCGCACCGAGCAGTTCACCGAGGTGGCCTTCGCCGCCCCCCAGCAGGAAGGCGCGATCGTCACCGCCACCATCCGCGGTGTGGCCGGCACGCAACTCGCGGCCTGAAGCGCTCGCCCGGGCTTGAGAGCGCGCCCGCTTGGCTTTAGGATCGTTCGCGGGTGCCGGATACCCGCCGCTCGCGGCCTGTGGCCATGGTGAAATCCGGGAGTGACATTCAGCTGACGCCCGCGCGCAGGCCGGGATAGCAAGGCGAGCCCTATCCGCAATGGCACCGCGCGCCAGACGCGAAAGGCTCTCCCATGAAGTCACCCTCCGCCCTCCCATCTCTCCAGCAGCTCAAGACCGAAGCCCGCCTGCTGCGCAGAGAAGCAGCGAAAAACGGCCCTCCGATCCCCCACGCGACCGCGCTGGAGCGCATTGCGCATTACTACGGTTACCGGGACTGGAACACATTGCGCGCCCGCGCTTCCCGTACACCCGGGTTCCAGATCGGCATGCGAGTCGAAGGCCGCTACCTCGGCCAGCGCTTCACTGGTGAAATCCTCAGCCTTTCTGCCCTTGGCTGCCAGGGCCACCGGCGCATTACCCTGAAGTTCGACAGCCCCGTCGATGTGGTGCGCTTTGGCAGCTTCTCCAACCTGCGCCAGCGGGTTTCGGCCACCATAGACGGCAGTGGCCGCTCACCGCAGAAAGCCTCCGGCGGCATACCACACCTGTTGATCGACACCCTGCACTGAAACCGGAGGCGCCTGAAGGCCCGGCGCCACTTTCTGACCCGAAATACCCCGGGGTGAATGCGCGCCTGGCGTGCAGAGGGGCAGCGCCCCTTCCCCGCAGGGAAAGCAAAAACCCCCGCGCCTTTCGGAGCGGGGGTTTCACTTTCACGGCTGAGCAATTGATCAGCTCAGGTGTTTGCCCTTGTGCGGCGCCCAGATGCGCTTGTTGGTGAGATACAGCAGCACCGACAGCAGCGTCAGGAACAGCACGCCGACAAAGCCTGCCTGCTTGCGTGCCATCATCTTGGGCTCAGCGGTCCACATCAGGAAAGCTGAAACGTCCTTCGACATCGCCTCGACATCGTTGGCGTGGCCGTCGGCAAATTCGACCTGTTCGTCCGACAGCGGCGGCGCCATCGAGATCCAGCCGCCCGGGAAGGCGGTGTTCTCGTAAAGCGTGACGCCCGCTTCGGTCTTGCTCTCGCCGGTATAGCCGGTCAGCAGCGACGCGATGTATTCCGCACCGCCCATGCCTTTGAACATCTGGTTCAGGCCGAGGCCATAGGGGCCGTGGAAACCTGCCCGCGCCTTGGCCATCATGCTGAGGTCCGGCGCACCGGCGTTGTTGTTTTCCGGGAAGTGATCGACCGGCTTGGCCGGGCGGTCCTCATCCAGAACCGGATCGTAGACGGTGAAATACTCCTCTGCATACGCACGCACCTGATCCTCGGGCAGCTGCGGGCCGCCTTCGTCGGACAGGGTGCGGATCGGCACCTGCTTCAGCCCGTGGCAGGCCGCGCAGACCTCGGTGTAGACCTGCAGGCCGCGCTGAAGCTGGTTGCGGTCATAGGCGCCAAACGGCCCCTCGAACGAGAAGTCATAGTCGGTGATATGCTGTTCGCCGCCGCCTGCTGCGAAAGACGCAGCAGGGATCAGGGCCAGAGCGAAGGCGGCACCGGTTGCCAGTTTCTTGAACATAGTCAGGTGTTCCTTCTTTTTACTCGGCGGGAGTGGCTTCAGCACCGGACTTCTTGGCCTTCTTGGCTTCGAAATCCTCTTCGATGGTGGCGGGCTGCGGCTCCGGTTTCTCGATCACGCCGAGCAGCGGCAGGATCACCAGGAAGTAGGCGAACCAGTAGGCCGACGCGATCAGCGAGAAGGAGGCGTAGGGCTCCTCCGCGGGCATTGCGCCCAGCCACATCAGGGCGAAGAAGTCGACGACCAGCAGCGCGAACCACCATTTGAACATCGGCCGGTAGCGGCCCGAACGGACCCGCGAAGTGTCCAGCCAGGGCGCCAGCGCCATTGCCAGGATAGCGCCGAACATCGCCATCACGCCGAAGAACTTCGCGTCGATGATGCCGCCGGTGACGAAGGAGGCAAACTGCACAACCCAAACCTCGGAGGTGAAGGCGCGCAGGATCGCATAGAACGGCAGGAAGTACCATTCCGGCACGATGTGCGCGGGCGTCACCAGCGGGTTGGCTTCGATGTAGTTGTCGGGGTGGCCGAGGTAGTTCGGCATGAAGCCGACGATCGCCCAGAACACCACCAGCACCACAGCCAGGGCAAACAGGTCCTTGATCACGAAATACGGCCAGAATGGCAGCGTGTCCTTCTCGGCCTCGGCCTTCGAGCCGCGGCGGACTTCAACACCGGTGGGGTTGTTGTTGCCGGTGGTGTGGAAAGCCCAGATGTGCACGATCACCAGGCCCGCGATGACGAAGGGCAGCAGGTAGTGCAGCGAGAAGAAGCGGTTCAGCGTGGCATTGTCCACGGCAGGCCCGCCCAGCAGCCAGGTCTGGATCGGCTCGCCGATGAAGGGGATGGCGCCGAACAGGCCGGTGATCACGGTCGCGCCCCAGAAGGACATCTGGCCCCAGGGCAGCACGTAGCCCATGAAGGCGGTGCCCATCATCAGCAGGTAGATCAGCATCCCGATGATCCAGGTGATCTCGCGCGGGGCCTTGTAGGACCCGTAGTAAAGACCGCGGAAGATATGCGCATAGACCGCAACGAAGAACAGCGAGGCGCCGTTCATGTGCAGGTAGCGGATCATGTGGCCGCCGTTCACGTTGCGCATGATGTGCTCGATCGAGGCAAAAGCCATGTCAACATGCGGCGTGTAGTGCATCACCAGCACGATGCCGGTGACGATTTGCAGGGCTAGGCAGAAGGTCAGAACGATACCCCAGATCCACATCCAGTTCAGGTTCTTGGGCGTGGGGATCATGATGGTGTCATAGAGCAGGCCGACAATGGGCAGGCGGCTGTGCAGCCACTTTTCGGCACCGGTCTTGGGCTCGTAATGGTCGTGCGGAATACCCGACATAAGTGCCTCCGTTATCCGAGTCTGAGGGTGGTTTCGTCGACGAACTCGGCGACGGGAATATGCAGGTTCTCCGGTGCCGGGCCTTTGCGGATGCGGCCGGCGGTGTCGTAATGCGACCCGTGGCAGGGGCAGAACCAGCCGTTGAAGTCGCCCGCGCCGTCACCCAGCGGAACGCAGCCCAGGTGGGTGCAGACGCCCATCATCACCAGCCATTCGCCGGCTTCGTCCAGCGTGCGGTTCTCGTCGGTGGCCGGAACGCCCGGCTTGTTGGCGTTCTCCGCCAGCGGGTCGATCAGCTCGCTGATGTCCACCTGGCGGGCTTCTTCGATCTCTTCCGGGGTGCGGCGGCGGATGAACACCGGCTTGCCCAGGAACATCACGGAGATCTGCGTGCCTACTTCCACGCCGCTGACATCGACCAGGATCGAGGACAGCGCCTTCACGTCAGCCGAGGGGTTCATCTGGTTGACCAGGGGCCAAATGGCGGCGCCCGCGGTCACTGCCCCGGCGCCGGCAGTGGCGTAGTAGAGGAAATCTCTCCGGGTTCCTTCGTGGTCTTCTGCGTGGGACACGAGGTTTTCTCCAATTCCAGCGCCCGTTTAGGGCAAACATGCGCATGCACCGCGATCGCTCGCGGTGGCTCTGGCGCGGTATCTAGCGGGGAGAACGGCTTTCGTCCAGCGCTCAAAGGCGCGCACAAAGACGCAGCCCTCGGATTGTGCTGCGTCTTTGTGACAGTTTCACCCCATGTTGGCCCAGGCGCCGCGGAATTCAAGGGCCGGGTGCTGCATTGCTCAGGCCGCGGGAGGTTTCGTCGCCTGCATGGAGGGGCGCGATTCGAACCCGTCGAGCCAGCCGGCCAGCGCGCCGCAGCGCCGCCGCCAGCCGGTTTCGGGGTGGCGGAAGTCCAGATATGCCAGCGCGCAGGCGATAGCGATCTGGCCGATGTCCAGCTTGCCCTGCAGGTGGCTCATACAGCGTGCCTCCAGTGCCGCGCAAGCGTCCAGCACTTTCGCCTGCTGGCCCTGCAGCCACTCGTCCCAGCGCTTGTCCTCGGGGCGCAGCCGTTTTTCGTACGACATCAGCACGGCCGCATCCATGATGCCGTCGGCCGTAGCCTCCAGGACCTTGCTGTCCCAGCCCCGGCTGTAGAGGCCGCCGCTGCCGCGCGCATCCAGGTACGCGCAGATCACCCGGCTGTCATATAGCGCAGGCCCATCGTCGCGTTCGAGCACCGGGATCTTGCCCAGCGGATTGGCCGCGCGCACATCCGGGCTCGGCGCCACCGGCGTCGTCGCTGCCGGCTCTAGGGTCACGTCCTGAAGCTGGCCGGTCTCATGCAGCAAAACCAGCACTTTGCGCACGAAGGGCGAGGTCTGCGAGTAGATCAGTTTCAACGGGTGTCCTCCTTGGTGTTCCTTTATGTGTATACGGCCGCGGCCGGGTATTTCAGCTCCGGGCGGCGCGCATGAGAACGACGAGTTCCGCCAGACCCGCGCCCGGCCCGTCTTGGACCGACGCAGCGGCCCGCATCCGGACCTCTGCCGGCTTATTCTGGCTGAGTTTCCAGGTCCCCTCCACCGCACGGACCCGCATCCGCGCCGGCACGATCATCCGCATCATCCGCGCCAGCGCCTCCGGGGCCATCTTCGCGGCGCTCCACGCCGGTTTCGGCGCCAGACGCGCTTCGTAGAACGCCGACTGGCGGTCCAGCAGGCCGCGCAACTCCGCCTGCGGCCGCAGCTCCAGCTCGCCGCTCAGATGCACCGCCACGTAGTTCCAGGTCGGCACCTGATCGTCCAGCCCGTACCAGTCGGGGGAGATGTAGCCGTCCGGCCCGCTCACCGCGAGCCTGGCCGGACGCGGCGTCTTCAACCCGCGCGCGATCGGGTTGGAGCGCATAAGGTGCATTTCGGCCCAGGTACCGTCCTTCGACAGCAGGAAGGGCACATGACCCAGCATCGGCGTCTCCGCCGCGCCGCCGGACACCGCCAGGACGCCAAAGGCCCGCTCCCTGGCGAAGGCCAGGTTCGCTGCGTCATCCGCATCGTGGAAAACCGGATTCGGGTGCATTGGCGGACCTCCTTTGGCGTAACTCTTGAAATCTCCCCGCTCCCTTGGCAAGGTCCATTCCGTTCTCAGGGCGGGGCGGAATTCCCCACCGGCGGTATGCGGGCACGGTCCCGCGAGCCCGCGAGCGGCTTCCGATGTCCGGGATTTCCGGGTCCGGAAGTGTCAGCAGATCTGGTGAGAGGCCAGAGCCGACGGTTACAGTCCGGATGGAAGAGAACGTGCGAAGCGCCACGCCCCGCGTGCGCGCCTTCGCTCGTGATCGCCTTGGGTGACGTGTCAGAACCAAAGGAGAGATCACGATGACACACACCCGCTATGCCTTTATCAAGGCCAACTGGCATTCCGATATCGTGGACCGCGCGCTGGACGGCTTCCTCGAACGCATCCCGGCGGAGCAGGTCGATGTCTTCGACGTGCCTGGCGCGTTCGAGATGCCCTTGCTGGCGCAAGACCTGGCCCGCACCGGCCGCTACGCCGCGGTGGCCTGCGCCGCCTTCGTGGTGGATGGCGGCATCTACCGGCATGATTTCGTGGCCCAGGCCGTGGTCGACGGGCTGATGCGCGCTGGGATGAAAACCGGGGTGCCGGTGCTTTCAGTCTCGCTCACTCCGCACCAGTACCAGGAGACGGAGCATCACAACGCCATCTACCGCGCCCATTTCGTGGAGAAGGGGCGCGAGGCGGCCAATGCCGCACTGGTGATCACCCGGGCGCGGGAGAAGGCGCTGGACATGGCTGATGCCGCGGGCGAGGCCGCCTGATCGCTGCTCGGGCTGGCTTCAGCCCAGATACGCCTTCAATGCCGGCGGCGGGTTGTCCAGCAGCGCCGCCGCCGGTTCCGGCGCATGAGCCACGCCCTCTGCCACCACCACCACCTGATCCGCAATCCGGCGCGCATCGCCCGGGTCGTGGCTGACCATCAGCACCGTTGCGCCGCTTTCGCGGGCCAGCTCCGCCACCAGGTCCAGCATCTCCGCCTTGAGCGCGGGTCCCAGCGCCGCGAAGGGCTCGTCCAAAAGCAGGATGTCCCGTCCCTGCACCAAGACCCGCGCCAGCGCCACCCGGCTCTGCTGCCCGCCGGAGAGCGCCGCAGGCTTGCGCGCGCCCATGCCCTCCAGCCCGACCCGTGCCAAAGCGGCCTCGACCCGCTGCCAGTCCCCGCTCGTGAGCCTGAGCCCCGCACTGATCCCCAGGCCTACGTTCTGCGCCACGGTCAGATGCGGAAACAGGTTGCCGTCCTGAAACAGCATCGCCACCGGCCGCTTGCCGGGCGGCACCTGGCTGAGGTCGCCGCCCCGCCACAGGATGCGCCCGCGGATGAGCGGCAGGAAGCCCGCCACCGCCTCTACCAAAGTGGACTTTCCCGCACCCGACGGCCCGATCACCGCAACGCAAGCGCCCGGTTCGACGTCGAAGTCGGCATCCACCGTGTAGCTGCCGTTCAGGATGCGGCAGTGCTCAAGCTTCAGCATGCCAGCGCCCTCCGCGGTCCATGATCCAGAACAGCGCCATTGACAGCAGGAGCAGCAGGAGTGCCGCTCCGGAGGCCGCCTCCATCCGGTAGGCCGCCATCAGCCGGTAGATTTGCAAGGGCAGCGTGGCGAACTCCGGATCGGCAAACAGCGCCACCACGCCCAGGTCCCCCATCGACAGCGCCGCGGCCAGCCCCGCGGCAAATCCGGTCTGCGCCCGCATCCGCGGCAGGTAGACCCGGCGGACAAAATCCCAGCCGCGCAGATCCAGCGACAGCGACAGCCGGCCGTAGCGCGCCAGCACCTCCCGCGCCCGCGGCACCAGGATGCGCAGCGCAAAGGGCAGCGCCATCACCGCATTGACCAGGGCTGTCACCGGCAGCGCCAGCGCAAAGGGGTCGGCCACCGGATAAATCAGCACGAACAGCCCGGTGCCGATTACCAGCGGCGAGGCCGCAAGCCCCAGAATGCCCGCCAGTTCGCTCACGCCGCCGCGCCCGAGTGCCGCCGCCGCCGCCATCGGCAAGGCCAGCATCAAGAGCACCCCGGTGCTCAGTGCCGCCACCAGAAGCGAGGTGCCCGCCGCCTGCCACACTACCGGCGGCAGGCCTGCAAGCGCCGGCAGCCCCGCGAGCACGATCGCCGCAAGCGGCAGCAGCAAAAAGGCTGCCGCCAGCCCGATCCAAACACCGTCGTGCAGGCGCGCCAGCAGCGTTTGCCCGTCCCAGCGCCGCAGGCTTCGATCCAGCCCGCTGCCGAACCCCTCGCCCGCCGCCGTGCGCAGCGCAAGAAGCGCCGCCGCGCCCGTCAGAACCAGCTGGATCGCCGACAACAGCGCCGCCCGGCCCAGATCGAAGTCGAAGCGGAACGCCTGGTAGATCGCCAGCTCCACGGTCGTCGCCCGCGGCCCGCCGCCCAGCGTCAGCGCGACGGCAAAGCTCGACAGGCAAATGGCAAAAACCACCGCCAGCGCGCCCGGCACCACGCCGCGCAGCATCGGCGCCTCCAGCAGCCGCCACATCGCCCGCGGCCCGGCATCCAGCTGCGCAGCAAGGCGGAAGCGCTCGGCCGGGATCTCCTGCCAGGCCTGCAGGATCAGCCGTGTCGCCAGCGGCAGGTTGAAGAAGACATGCGCGAGAACCACTCCGTGCAGCCCGTAGATCTGCACCGGCTCCAGCCCGAAAACACCCAGCATGGCGCTCAGCCACCCGGCCCGGCCAAAGACCGCGAGCAGCCCCAGGACCGCAACAATCACCGGCAGAATGAAAGGCGCGCCCAGCAGCGCCACCAGAATCCTGCGCCCGGCAAAACGCCGCCGCGCCAGCGCGCGTGCCACCGGCACCGCCAGCGCAACACTCAGGAGGGCCGACAGCGCCGCCTGCGTGACCGTGAACCGCAGCGCCGCCCAGTCGGCCGCCCCCAGCCCGCGCCCGGCCTCGGCCCGGAGCGCCACCGCCGCCAGCGTGCCCAGGATCAGCGCGGCCACCAGGGCAGCCGCGCCAAGGCCCGGAACCGCGCTTACTGGCTGAGCGCGCTCAGCCATTCGTCCAGCGCCGCATCGCGCAGCGCCGCGGCCTCGTCCTCATCCAGCAGGAGCGCCTTGCCGGGCTCGATCAGCGTGTCGAAGCCCTCGGGCAGCCCCGCCTCCGGCATCACCGCCGGGTACATCCAGTTGGTGGTGGGAATGACCGACTGGAAGGCATCCGACACCATGAACTCCAGGAACTGATCCGCCAGCTCCGGCTGATCGCTTGCCGCCAGTTTGCCCGCGACTTCGACCTGCAGGTAGTGGCCCTCGCCAAAGGCCGCCGCCGCCTTGGAGCCATCCTCCTCCGCAATCAGGTGATAGGCGGGCGAGGTGGTGTAGGACAGCACCATGTCCGCCTCCCCTTCGAGGAACATGCCATAGGCCTCGGACCAGCCCTTGGTGACGGTCACGATGTTGTCCGCAAGCGCCTCCCAGACCTGCGGCGCCTCGTCGCCATAAGCGGCCTTCACCCACATCAGGAGCCCCAGCCCCGGAGTGGAGGAGCGCGGGTCCTGGATCACGATCTTCTTGTCGCTCGCGGCCAACGCGCGGAAGTCGGCGGGCGCCTCGGCATCTGCTTGATGCACGAATGCGAAATAGCCCCAGTCATAAGGCACGAAGGTCTGATCCTCCCAGGTGACCGGCAGCGTGTAGTCCGCACTGACGGAATGCTCCGCAAACAGCCCGCTCGCCTTCGCCGCCGCGGTGAGGTTGGTGTCGAGACCAAGCACCACATCGGCGTCCGAACGCTTGCCTTCCAGCTTCACCCGCGCCAGCAGCGCCGCGCCATCGCCCGCGCCGACAAATTTAAGATCGCAGGCGCAGGTCTCCTCAAAGGCCTTCTCGACCTGAGGCCCAGGGCCCCAGTCGGAGACAAAGCTGTCATAGGTGTAGACGACGAGTTCGGGCGTCTCGGCAAAAGCCGCCGACGCGCCAAGCAGTCCCGCAGCAAAAACAAGATGTTTCATGGCATCCTCCTTTGCGGCATCGGGCAAGGGTGGAATGCGTCCAGGACCTTCCCTCCGCCGGTGTGAGCCGGTTCAGGTTCAACGGGTGTGATCTCAGCGCTGCCGCGCACCCCGAGGTGGCGCAGACCCTAGGCGCGTGCGCAGGTAAAGACAAGCGGAACCCTCTCTCTCATCTTGCCGCAAATACTCCGGGGGAGCTGCCGAAGGCGGCGGGGGCAGCGCCCCCATCCCGCCCGGCCTTCCTGCCGCAGCCATGCGATTGCGCTTGAGCCATGCGGCCCCCGCCGCTAAGCCTGCCCGCAAAGGAGACCCACCCCGATGCCGATGAACAGCTTTGGACACCTCTTCCGCGTCACCACCTGGGGCGAAAGCCACGGGCCGGCACTTGGCGCCACCGTCGACGGCTGCCCGCCGAACGTGCCGCTGGAGGAGGCGATGCTGCAGCACTGGCTCGACAAACGCCGGCCGGGCCAGAGCAAGCACACGACCCAGCGCAAGGAGCCGGACGCGGTGAAGATCCTCTCGGGCGTATTCGAGGGCAAGTCCACCGGCATGCCGATCCAGCTGATGATCGAGAACACCGACCAGCGCTCCAAGGACTACGGCGACATTGCCCAAACCTTCCGCCCGGGTCATGCCGACATCACCTACTATCAGAAATACGGCAACCGCGATTACCGCGGCGGCGGCCGCTCCTCGGCGCGGGAAACCGCGGCGCGTGTTGCCGCGGGCGGTGTTGCACGTGAAGCAATCAGGACGCTGGTGCCCCATGTGGAGATCACCGGCTACATGATCCGTATGGGCGAGCTGGAGATCGACCGCAGCCGCTTTGACTGGAACGCGATTGGCCAGAACGACTTCTGGATTCCCGATGCCGCGGCGGTGCCGGAGTGGGAGAACTACCTGCAGGCGCTGCGCAAGGCACATGACTCGGTCGGTGCAGTGGTCGAGGTGGTCGCCCGCGGCGTGCCCGCAGGCCTAGGCGCGCCGGTCTACGGCAAGCTCGACACCGATCTGGCGGCAGCGATGATGTCGATCAACGCGGTGAAGGGTGTGGAGATCGGTGAGGGCATGAACGCGGCCCGCCTCAAGGGCTCGGAGAACGCCGACGAGATCTTCATGGGCGAAAACGGGCCGGAGTATTCCTCCAATCACGCAGGCGGCATCCTCGGCGGCATTTCCACCGGTCAGGACCTGGTGGTGCGCTTTGCGGTGAAACCAACGTCGTCGATCCTCACCCCGCGAAAGTCGATCCGTAAGGACGGCACCGCGACCGAGGTCGTCACCAAGGGCCGCCACGACCCCTGCGTCGGAATCCGCGCTGTCCCGGTAGCGGAGGCGATGATGGCCTGCGTGATCCTCGACCACCTGCTGCTGCACCGCGGCCAGGTCGGCGAAAACCAGGGCCGTATCGGTTGACTATCAGGCTCTGAAAAGAGCCGGCGCGGACCGCTACCTTACTCGGGCGGTCGTTCCGGCGCCGCTCATTTGTGCTCGCTCTCGCATTGGCTGTGGTCGCCCAGCGCCGTCAGAACCTTGCACTCGCCGCCGTGGCCGCCGTCGCAAAGATGGCTGATCCGCTCCAGCTCCGCTGCCAGCCGCTCCAGCCGGGCGATGCGCTGGCGCACGCTGGCGAGCTGACTGCGGGCGATGCGGTCGGCCTCGGCGCAATCGGTGCCCAGATGCCCGTCGAGCCCCATCAGCACCTTGATGTCCTCCAGCGCAAAGCCGAGCTCGCGGGCGTGCTTGATGAAGCCCAGCGCCTCCAGACCTTCCTGCCCGTAGCGGCGCTGGTTGCCGGCATTCCGCTCCGCCGCGGGCAGGAGGCCGATTTCCTCGTAATAACGGATGGTCGGCACCTTCACGCCGGTGGCTTTCGACAGCTGGCCGATGGAAAACATCGCAAGCACCCCTTGACGCTCTAGTGACTAGAGCACGTACCTTGATCCCGAATCAGGAATAGGGACAAGAGACCAATGGCAGGATGCTGCAACCACGAGGCCCGCTTTGACGGGGTATCGCCGGCGTACAAGCGCAGGCTCTGGCTGGTGATCGCGATCAACGCGGGCATGTTCGCGGTGGAGATGGGCGCGGGCCAGCTTGCGGGCAGCCAGGCGCTCAAGGCGGACGCGCTGGATTTCCTCGGTGATGCGCTTACCTACGGAATTTCGCTGGCCGTGATCGGCGCCAGCCTGCGCACAAGGGCGCTGGCGGCGCTTGGCAAGGGCGTGAGCCTGTTGCTGATGGGGCTCTGGGTCTTTGGCTCGACGCTCTATCAGGTGTTTTACGTTGGCGTACCGGCAGCGCATGTGATGGGGGCCATCGGGTTCCTCGCGCTGGCGGCCAACCTGATCTCGGTGCTGCTGCTTGCGGCCTACAAGGACGGAGATGCCAATGTCCGCTCGGTCTGGCTGTGCTCGCGCAATGACGCGATTGGCAATGTGGCGGTGATGATTGCCGCGCTTGGCGTCTGGGGCACCGCCACCGGCTGGCCGGACCTGATTGTGGCCGGCATCATGGGCGGGCTTTTCCTCAGCTCCGCCTTCCAGATCCTCGTGCAGGCGCTGCGGGAGTGGCGCGAGGAAGAGGCGCACCGGCTTGCGCATCAGAACTGATGCAGCAAATGCGCTTTCCCTTGGGCACATTTTCCTGATGTAGCCGGAAGGACAAGCAACGCTTCAACAAAAATGCCCGTGCCGCTTGCGGCTCGGGCAGCGCCCGACCCTCCCGTCAAACCAAAGGTTTGCCTCTGGCAAAACGAGAGGGCGCTTCACGCCCACCCAGGCTCGGGCGCTGCCCTCTGTTGGTTACCCGAACAACCCCTCATACTCCTCCCGCAGGGCTTTCTTCTGCACCTTGCCCATCGTATTGCGCGGCAAGGCCTTGAGCAGGATCACCTCCTTGGGCTGCTTGAACTTGGCCAAATGCCCGGACAGGGCCATCTTGATGGTCTCAGTGCTGGAGCCCTCACCCTCGGGCACGACAACCGCCACCACGGCCTCGCCGAAATCGGGATGCGGCACGCCGATCACCGCGCTCTCCAACACGCCCGGGAGGTCGTCGATCAGGCTCTCCACCTCCTTGGGGTAGACGTTGAAGCCGCCGGTGATGATCAGGTCCTTCTCCCGTCCCACGATGGTCACGTAGCCATCCGCGCTAATCTTCGCGAGGTCGCCGGTGATGAACCAGCCATCGGGCAGGAGCTCCTCCGCGGTCTTCTCCGGCATCTGCCAGTAGCCCTGGAACACGTTCGGGCCGCGCACGTGCAACACGCCGATCTCCTCCGGGGCGGCCTCGGCACCGTCCTTCACCACCCGGGCCTCCACTCCCGGCAGCGGCAGTCCCACGGTGCCCGCGCGGCGTTCGCCATCGTAGGGGTTAGAGGTGCTCATGTTGGTTTCTGTCATCCCGTAACGCTCCAGGATGCGATGGCCGGTGCGGGCCTCCCATTGCTCATGCGTGTCCACCAGCAAAGGCGCGGAGCCGGAGATGAACAGGCGCATGTTCGCCGCCCGCTCGCGGGTCAGCCGCTCCTGCGCCAGCAGCCGGGTGTAGAAGGTCGGCACCCCCATCAGCGCTGTCGCCCGCGGCATCGCATCGAGGATGGCACCCGCATCGAACCCCGGCAGGAACACCACCCGGCAGCCCGCCAGCAGCGCCACGTTGGTGGCCACGAACAGCCCGTGGGTGTGGAAGATCGGCAGCGCGTGGATCAGCACGTCCTCTTGGGTGAACCGCCAGTGCTCCCGCAGTGTCAGCGAGTTGGAGGCGAGGTTTGCATGGCTCAGCATCGCCCCCTTGGAGCGCCCGGTGGTGCCCGAGGTATAGAGGATCGCGGCCAGATCGTCCGGGGCGCGGGCAACCGCTTCGAACCCCTCTTCGGCCTCTGCCAGATCCCGCAGCGTGCCCTGCCCTGCGCTATCCAAGGTCAGCACCTTGGCGGCGCCCGCAACGGCTCGCGTCTCCGCCAGACGGCCGGGATCGCAAACCACAACGCGGGGCGTGGCATCTCCGATGAAATAGGCCACCTCCGGCGCGGTATAGGCGGTGTTGAGCGGCAGGAAGACCGCCCCCGCCATCACCGTGCCAAGGTAGAGCTGGATCGCTTCAATCGTCTTGTCCACCTGCACCGCGACCCGGTCCCCTGGCGCGACGCCCTGGGCAACCAGCGCCGCCGCCATCCGCTCGGCGCCCTCAAACAGCGCACCGAACGTGACGGTGCCGCCCGCGGGCAGTTCTGCAAAAACCTCTTCCTCACGCGCGAGGGAAGCGGCACGCAATTCGCGGATCAGCGGGTTGGCGTCATACATCGGCAGTCTCCTGTCTGAAGCGGCGCCATTTGCGCCCGCCACTGCCGTGAAATCAAGCCATTGATCTTTCCCGCGCACGGGCGCAGGGTCGCGGCATGGCAAAACCGTTAACATCGCATCGGCCGGTACTCGCCGTCCTGCTCAAAGTGAGCGCAGTGGCGCTGTTCACCGTGCTGGCCGCGCTGATCAAGGCCACCTCGGACGATGTGCCCGCGGGCGAGGCGGTGTTCTTCCGCTCCTTCTTTGCAATCCCGGTGATCGTGATCTGGCTCGCCATTCGCGGCGATCTGCGGCATGGGCTGATCGCGCGCAACCCGATGGTGCATGTCTGGCGCGGGCTGGTCGGAACCTCGGCGATGGGGATGACCTTCATGGGGCTTGCGCTCCTGCCGCTGCCCGAGGTCACCGCGATCGGCTATGCCACTCCGATTTTCACCCTGATCCTCGCGGCCCTGTTCCTGGGCGAGACCATCCGCATCGTGCGCATCACCGCGGTGGCGGTGGGGCTGCTCGGCGTGATGATCATGATCTGGCCGCGGCTCGGCGGGCTGAGCGGCGGCGGTGAGGGTCTCAGCAATGGCGCCACCCTTGGTGTAATCCTGGTGCTCGCCGCCACGGTTGCGCGCGGCTTTGTGCAGATCCACATCCGCCGCATGGTGCAAAGCGAGCATACCGCTGCCATCGTCTTCTACTTCTCGCTCACCGCGTCCGGCCTGGCACTGCTGACCGCGCCCTTCGGCTGGGTGATGCCGCCGCCGCAGGCGCTGGCGCTCCTGATCGGCGCGGGGCTGATCGGAGGCGTGGCACAGATCCTCGTCACTTCCTCCTACCGCTTTGCGCCCGCGTCGATGCTGGCGCCCTACGACTATGCCTCGATGGTCTTCGCGATCCTTATCGGCTACTTGTGGTTCGACGAGTGGCCGACGCTGGTGATGCTGGCAGGCGCCCTCCTGGTGATTGCTGCCAACGCCGTGGTAATCTGGCGAGAAAGCCGGCTCGGCGTGCAGCGCGGCAAGGCGCGGCCGATGATGGATTTCAAGGGCGGCTGACCGGGACGGCGCCTTGCGCCGCCCCAAATGCCTCAGACCGAACGGGTCAGCCCGCCGTCGAAGCGGATGTTCTGCCCGGTGGTATAAGCCGCCGCATCGGAGGCGAGGCAGGCCACCAGCGCCGAGACCTCGCGCGCGGTGCCGCAGCGCACCATCGGGATGCACGCCATGCGGTCTTCAGTTTCCGGAAGGCTGTCGATGAAACCGGCAGCATGTTGTTCTCCGTACCCCCTGGGCCGCCAACTGGTTTGCGAACAGCTAGGTGAAGCTGATCCAAGACGGCCACCGCCACTGGGACCGGCTGCTGCACGCCGCGGGCCTTCTGCCGCGAGCGCGCGTGCTGCAATTCAACCAGACCGCTCTGGCGATGGATGCCGCCGTGAACGGCCAGGGCTTTGCTCTAGTACTGCGGCCGTTTCTGAGCCGCCAGCCGCTGAAAGCCGTCTGGCAGGCGCCGGAAGCGGGAGACCCTGCCGCCGAGCAGGGCTTCCACGTGCTCTGGCCCGCCCGCAACGGCGCGGCACCCGCCGTCGCCCGATGGCTGCTCAGCCAGTAACCCTGGCACTCAGCCATCCATGTCCGGCCGGTCCTCGCTGCCGCGGCTGCTCATGATGCGGCTCATTGCCAGGATTGCCGCGGTCGCGGCCGCGGCAATAACCGCATGCACGTAGAATCCCAGCCCCGACGCCATCCCGACAGATCCCGCGACCCAAAGGCTCGCGGCCGTCGCCATGCCGCCCACCCGCCTGTCGCCCTGGATGATCGCCCCTGCGCCCAGAAACCCGATCGCCCCGATCAGCCCCTGCATCAACCGGGTCGGATCGGCATTCAGCTCAAGCTCCACTGCCTGCAGCGACATCTCCATCGTCACCAGCGCAAAGCTCGCCGCCCCGAGCGACACGATCATATAAGTGCGAATGCCCACCTTGCGGTGCCTGAGCTCCCGGTCGAGGCCGAGAAGCGCACCAGCCGCCGCCGCACAAAGCAGCCGCAGGCACAGCTCCATCAGCCCGACATAGGCAAATTCCAGTTCCATCCCGTCCTCCTGCCGCCTGACAGCCACGGTAGCGGAAACGGGCGGCGCACCAAACACTTGCTGCGCCCCTTGGTCCGATATTCCCTGGCGCGGATCTTCGGTGCAGGGCCAGCCCTTTGCGGCAAACGGACGAAGTGAGCTTTCCCTGCGGCTGCACCGATGCCGGTTCAGCGCGAATTCAGAAACGCGTTGCTCAATTTGCCGCCACCATGCTCAAGCCAATGCCGTTCCTCTTCGCTGAGGAGGTCAGTCATTCGAGCGTTGTAGGCGGCCAGATCTGTGTCCGTGAGGACGCCGAGCCACTTTTGAGAAGTGCCGCTGTCGAAAAAATCCGAGTCCTTCCGCCAAAAACCCTCGCGTGCTGAAACCGCGAACCGCTCGGCGTTGTCCTTCATGTTCCCGAACCTTGCCGCCTCGATCAATTCATCCATCAAAGCACGCGGATGCAGGATGGAAACGTGTTCTGCAATCTGATGGACGGCAGCGTTCAGATCGCGGATCATGTCTGCGTAGTGCAAGCACAAAAAGTTCTTTTGGCCAGCCAACCCCAGTGCGCTGCGAAAATGGTCGACGATAGATACAAGACTCGCACCGTCTCGATGATCGCCTTCGAGAAAGATGCGGAATCCTTCATGAATGTCGTGCGGATAGATATCGCCCAGCACATCCTGTCTCATGTTGTTGACGTGCCGCCTAAAGGAAAAATGCACGTCGATAGGATGACGGAAAACGGAAATGTAGCTGAGATCAGGCCAAAGGGGGATACCGTCAAGAGGCGTGTGAGTCTTTATCTGGCGGCGGCCCGTCTGAGCATTGAGCGCTGCAATTATCTCGTCCTGCTCGGGTGCTGCGATGTCTATCCAGGGTGCATTCCGGGAGATCGCGGCATCTACGTTGGGATCGCCGGATATAAGCATTGCCAGAATACCCTGCGTCCATGTCGTTCCGGACTTCGGCGGCGTTGAAACCACAATGTCACCCGGCCTCGGCTCCAAGCTGTGCCAGCGCTCAGGATCGGCAATTTTGCCGGTGTAACGGCGGCGAGGTGGCTGAGGACGGCGAAGCATGCCCGCCTGATACACGTTTTGGGCGAACAGCGATAGCCAGCGCAGAGGGAAATCGCGGACCTCAGCCATTTCCGCGTCACCGGGTGATGGGGGGCACCGCGCACCGCTTGGCTGCAATCTTGCATGGTCCCAAAGAAAAACCCCCGCCAAGGGCGGGGGCTGGTTTCGTGCCGCGGCAAGCCGTGCTTACGACCGCACTAGCTTCTCGTAATCTTCCGCTATCTCGCGGGTCAGCGCGCCGACCTCGAACTTGTAGGGGCCGATCTCGCCCACCGGGGTCACCTCGGCGGCGGTGCCGGTCAGCCAGCACTGCTCGAAGCCTTCCATCTCCTCCGGTTTGATGTGGCGCTCGTGGACGGTGATGCCCTTGTCCTTCAGCATCCCGATCACAGTCTGCCGGGTGATGCCGTTGAGGAAGCAGTCCGGCTGTGGCGTATGTACCTCGCCGTCCTTCACGAAGAAGATATTGGCGCCGGTCGCCTCCGCCACGTAGCCGCGATAGTCCATGAACAGCGCATCCGAGCAGCCCTTGGCCTCCGCCTTGTGCTTGGAGATGGTGCAGATCATATAAAGACCCGCAGCCTTGGCATGAACCGGGATGGTCTCCGGGCTTGGCCGCTTCCACTCTGCGATGTCGAGCTTGGCACCCTGCATCTTGGCATCGCCGTAATAGGCGCCCCAGCCCCAGACCGCGATCGCCATCCGCACCGGGTTGCGCGCCGAAGCGACACCCATGTCCTCACCCGCGCCGCGCCAGACCAGCGCCCGCACATAGGCGTCCTTCAGGCCGGAAGCCTTCAGCGTCTCTTCCTTCGCGGCCTCGATCTCATCCACCGTGTAGGGCATCGGCATGTCCAGCGCCCTGGCCGAGGCGATCAGCCGCTCGGAATGCTCGCGGCTCTTGAAAATCTTACCGTTATAGGCGCGCTCGCCCTCGAAGACGGAGGAGGCATAATGCATCGCATGGGTCAGGATATGCACCTTGGCATCCCGCCAGTCGATCAGCTCGCCATCCATCCAGATCAAACCGTCGCGGTCCTCATATCCCGCCATGTGGTACCTCCTCACCCTCAGGGTGTTTGCATTAGTTGCGCCCGAAATGGCCGATGCGGACATAATATTGCGCCAAAGCTTCGATTCGATACATCTTCGGACTTGGAATGTCAACAAGGCTGACTTAAACTGGAAGCAAGACGAAGAAGGGGACACCAATGCCGGAAGGGCGGACAGGGCAGGGATTTGGCAGTGAAAGCCTGCTGTTTCTGACAGATGAGCAGCTGCGCCAGGGGATCGAGGCGATGTTTTTCGCCTACCGGGGCTTCACCGCCGATCCGGACCGGATCCTGGCGGAAATGTCCTATGGCCGCGCGCATCACCGCGCCATCCACTTCGTCAACCGGGCTCCGGGCACCACGGTCAACAACCTGCTGTCGATCCTCGGCGTCACCAAGCAGTCGCTGAACCGGGTGCTGCGCACGCTGATCGGCGACGGGCTGGTGGAAAGCCGGGTCGGCCAGCTCGATAAGCGCGAACGCCACCTCTACCTGACCGAGGCGGGCGCGGCGCTGGAGGCGACACTCTCGGACGCCCAGCGCGCCCGCATGCGCGCCGCCTACAAGGAGGCAGGACCGGACGCGGTGCAGGGCTTCAAGAAGGTGCTGGAGGCAATGATGGACGCCGACATGCGCCGCGCCTACGCCAAGCTCAGGGACAGCGGCCCATGAATGCGGCCGACGCCCACCTGCTGATCGTTGACGACGACGAGCGGATCCGCGGGCTTTTGCGCAAGTTCCTGATCCGCGCGGGTTTCCTGGTGACTGCCGCGCGCGACGCCGCCCACGCCCGCCGCCTGCTGGCAGGGCTGGACTTCGACCTTATCATCCTCGACGTGATGATGCCGGGGGAAGATGGCATCAGCCTCACCCGCGACCTGCGCAGCCGTATGGCAACCCCGGTGCTGCTGCTTACCGCCAAGGGTGAGACCGGCGACCGCATCGCCGGGCTGGAAGCAGGCGCCGACGATTATCTCGCCAAGCCTTTCGAGCCCAAGGAGCTGCTGCTGCGGGTCAATGCCATTCTGCGGCGGATGCCGGACACCGCAGCGCAGGACAGTGCTCCCAAAGTTCTGCACCTGGGTGCGATCCGCTATGACATCGAACGCGGAGAGATGTGGCAGGGCGATGAGCTGATCCGCCTCACCGGCACCGAAAGCCAGCTGATGAAGATCTTTTCGGCGCAGCCCGGCGAACCCGTCTCGCGCAGCAAACTGGTCGAAGACCTCGGCCGCGACCGCGGCCAGGCCCAGGAACGCGCGGTGGACGTGCAGATCACCCGGCTGCGCCGCAAGATCGAGCCGAACCCCAAGCAGCCGCAATACCTGCAAACCGTTCGCGGCGCAGGCTATATGCTGGCGCCCGACTGACCCCCCACGCAGCGCGGCGCCGCAGCGGGCCGGCACGCACCCTCCCTCCCGTCCCTTTCCGGCCCGGAATACTCAGATCCCAGACCCGGCCGCCGGCCCGCCGATTCTGATCCGCACCCCCCGCGCCACTTTCTGACCCGAAATACCCCGGGGTCCGGGGCAGCGCCCCGGCTCTGCCCCCTCCAGTTCCCTCTTGCCCCGCTCCTGCCGCGGCCCCTACCCTCGCGGCAATCCCGGATGCAGGAGGACCACTCGCCGATGACCGCCGCCCTCAGAACCGCCCTCATCACCCACGCCGATTGCCTGCAGCACATAACTCCCGATGGCCACCCCGAGCGAGTGGCGCGGCTGGAGCACGTGCTGCACGCGCTGGAACCGCTCGACCTCACCCGTGTCACCGCGCCGATGGCGGCGGAGGACGACATCCTGCGTATCCATCCCGCAGCCTACCTGGCGGAGCTGCGCGATACCCTGCCAACCGAGGGCTTTGCCCAGATCGACGGCGACACCTTCATGTCACCCGGCTCTCTCGATGCCGCCTTCCGTGCCGCGGGGGCGGCACTCCGCGCCGTGGACATGGTGCTTGGCGGCGAGGTGCAGAACGCCTTTGCCGCGGTGCGCCCGCCGGGCCACCATGCCGAAACCGAGACCGCGATGGGTTTCTGCCTGTTCGGCAACGCGGCGCTTGCGGCAAAACACGCGCTCGACCACCACGGGCTGGCCCGGGTGGCGGTGGTGGATTTCGACGTGCACCACGGCAACGGCACCCAGGACCTTTTGTGGGACGAGCCGCGCGCGCTGTTCATCTCCAGTCAGCAGATGCCGCTCTGGCCCGGCACCGGCCGGCCAGAGGAGGACGGCGCCCATGGCCAGATCCTCAACCTGCCGCTCGCGCCCGGCACCGATGGCCCGCACATGCGTGCGGCCTATGTCGATCAGGCCTTCCCGCGTCTGCGCGCCTTCAAGCCGGAGATGATCATCATCTCCGCCGGCTTCGACGCGCATCAGGACGATCCGCTTGCGAACCTCAACTGGAGCACCGGTGATTTCGCCTGGCTCACTGCCGAACTCTGCGCCTTGGCTGGCGAGCTCTGCGGGGGCCGTATCGTCTCGACTCTGGAGGGCGGATATGATCTGAACGCGCTGGCCGCGTCGGCGCGCGCGCATGTGGAAGAATTGATAAGGGCAGCATCATGACCGAGACCCCCGTCGAACAGATGAGCTTTGAACAGGCGATGCGCGAATTGGAAGGCGTGGTCGACCAGCTGGAGCGCGGCGACGTGGCGCTGGATGCCTCGATCGCGCTGTACGAGCGCGGTGCCGCACTAAAGAAACGCTGCGAGGACGAACTGAAGCGCGCCGAGGAAAAGGTCGCGGCCATTACGCTCGACGCTAACGGCGCTCCCACTGGAACCACCCCGCTGGACTCAGACTGAACATGATACGCGTGCAGGAGGCAGGTGCCCGCCCCTTTGCGGCCGCTCTCGCGGACGCCCAGGCCTGTATATCCGCCCATGCGGAGGCGCGGCTGGCGGGCGGCGACGATCTGCACGCGGCAATGCGCTATGCGCTCGCGGGCGGCAAGATGCTGCGCGGCTTTCTGGTGCTGGAGAGCGCCCGGCTGCATGGCGTTGCCGAGGGCGCCGCGCTGGAGGCGGCGCTGGCGATCGAATGCATCCACGCCTACTCGCTGGTGCACGACGACCTGCCCTGCATGGATGACGACGACCTGCGCCGCGGCCAGCCCACGCTGCACCGCAAGTGGGACGAGGCCACTGCTGTCCTTGCGGGTGACAGCCTGCAAAGCTTCGCTTTCGAACTGCTCGCTGCCCCCGCAACTGGGCCAAACGCGCTCCCCCTGATCCGCGGCCTGGCGCACGCCTCCGGCAAGGATGGCATGGTTTCGGGCCAGATGCTGGACATCTCGGCGGAGACCGCGGGCACGCCCCTGACGCTCGAAGAAATCACCCGGTTGCAAGGCCGCAAAACCGGCTGCCTGATCGAATGGTCCGCCACCGCAGGCCCGGTGCTGGCGGGCGCCGATCCGGCACCGCTGCGGCAATATGCAACCGCGCTTGGCCTTGCCTTCCAGATCGCCGACGACATTCTTGACGTGGAGGGTGACGCCGCCAAGGTCGGCAAGCGGGTGCGCAAGGATGCAGAGGCGGGCAAGGCGACATTCGTTTCGCTGCTTGGCCTGGAGGCCGCCAAGGACCGCGCCCGGCAGCTTTCCGCCGAGGCCTGCGCGGCGCTTGCCCCCTATGGGTCCGCGGCCGCAACCTTGAAGCAGGCTGCGCGTTTCGTTATTGCCCGCGACAGTTAACCCCGCGCGCCCCGCCCCGCATTTTGCCCGGCGCAGCCCAAGGAGATACCATGTCCGACCGGCCCAAGACTCCGCTTCTGGACCAGATCACCCGCCCGGCGGATTTGAAGGGGCTGAGCGACCGGCAGCTTGACCAGCTGGCACATGAGCTGCGGCAGGAAACCATTTCGGCCGTCTCCGTCACTGGCGGCCACCTGGGCGCAGGGCTTGGCGTGGTAGAGCTGACCGTGGCGCTGCACGCGGTGTTTGACACGCCGCGCGACAAGGTAATCTGGGACGTCTCCCACCAGTGCTACCCGCACAAAATCCTGACCGGCCGCCGCGACCGCATCCGCACTCTGCGCATGAAAGACGGGCTCTCGGGCTTTACCAAGCGCAGCGAGTCCCCCTACGATCCCTTCGGTGCCGCGCACAGCTCCACTTCCATCAGCGCCGCGCTTGGCTTTGCCACCGCGCGCGACCTGGGCGGCGTGGTGCCCGAGGGGCTGGGCGATGCCATCGCGGTGATCGGCGACGGCTCGATGTCGGCGGGCATGGCGTTTGAGGCGATGAACAATGCAGGCCACCTCGGCAAGCGGCTGATCGTGATCCTGAACGACAATGAGATGTCCATCGCCCCGCCGGTGGGCGCGCTTTCGTCCTACCTGTCGCGGCTCTACGCAGGCGAGCCCTTCCAGGAGCTGAAGGCCGCCGCCAAGGGCGCGGTCTCACTGCTGCCCGGCCCCTTCCGCGAGGGCGCCAAACGCGCCAAGGACATGCTGAAAGGCATGGCAGTGGGCGGCACCCTGTTTGAAGCGCTCGGGTTTTCCTACCTGGGCCCCATCGACGGCCATGACCTCGATCAGCTGCTGCCGGTGCTGCGCACGGTGAAATCCCGCGCGACGGGGCCGATCCTGATCCACGTGCTCACCAAGAAGGGCAAGGGTTATGGCCCGGCCGAGGCCGCCCGCGACAAGGGCCACGCCACCGCCAAGTTCGACATGGTGACCGGCGAGCAGAAGAAGGCGCCTTCCAACGCGCCCTCCTACACGTCCGTGTTCGGCAACACGCTGGTGAAGCTCGCTGCAGAGGACGACAAGATCTGCGCGGTGACCGCCGCGATGCCCGATGGCACGGGGTTGAACCTGATGGCCGAGCGCTACCCCTCACGCACCTTCGACGTGGGCATCGCCGAGCAGCACGGCGTCACTTTCTCCGCAGCGCTTGCAGCAGGCGGGATGAAGCCCTTCTGCGCGATGTATTCCACCTTCCTGCAACGCGGTTACGACCAGGTCGTGCATGACGTGGCGATCCAGCGCCTGCCGGTGCGCTTTGCCATCGACCGCGCCGGTCTGGTGGGCGCGGATGGGGCGACGCACGCGGGCTCCTTCGACATCGCCTACATGGCGAACCTGCCGGGCATGGTGGTGATGGCCGCCGCCGACGAGGCCGAGCTGGTTCACATGGTCGCCACCGCCGCCGCGCATGACGGCGGCCCCATCGCCTTCCGCTACCCCCGCGGGGAGGGCGAGGGCGTCGAGATGCCGGAGGCGCCGGAAGTGCTGGAGATCGGCAAGGGCCGGATGATCCAGAAGGGCAAGCGCGTCGCCATCCTCTCCTTCGGCACCCGCCTGGGCGAGGTGAAGAACGCAGCCGAGGCGCTCGCCGCCAAAGGTATCAACCCGACCATTGCCGACGCCCGCTTTGCCAAGCCGCTGGACCGCGGCCTGATCCTTCAGCTTGCGGCGGACCACGAGGCTCTGATCACCATCGAGGAAGGCGCCGTCGGCGGCTTCGGCTCCCACGTGGCGCAGCTCCTGGCGGACGAGGGCGTCTTTGACGAAGGCCTCAAGTACCGCTCCATGGTGCTGCCCGACACTTTCATCGACCAGGCCAGCCCCAAGGACATGTACGAAATCGCCGCGATGAACGCGCCGCAGATCGAAGCCAAGGTGCTCGAGGTCCTGGGCGTCGCCCGGATTGGCGAGAAGCGGGCCTAAAGCAATAGGGCAAACGGCTTCCGGGCGCCAGCGGCCGGCGCCTGGATTTCAAACCCCCGGCGGCTCCGACGGCGGCACGAAGCTCTCCATGTCCTCCGCCGCCAGCACCGCTCGCAGCCCCTCGCGGTAGGTCGGGTAGAGCAGCTTCACCCCCAGTTCGTCCCTGGTGCGGTTGTTCCGCACCCGCTTGTTCTCGCCGTAGAAACTGCGCGCCATGGCGCTCATCCCGGCTTCCTCGAAGGGCACTTCGGGCGGCACAGGCAGGCCAAGGAGCTCCGCCGCATAGCCAAGCACATCCTGCGGCGGGGCGGGATCGTTGTCGCACACGTTGTAAACCGCGCCCGGGCTGGGCCGCGCGATGGAGGCCGCCAGCACCTGCGCGATGTCGTCAACGTGAATGCGCGAGAACACCTGCCCCGGCTTCACGATCCGCCGCGCGCGTCCCGCCATCAGCTTGGCAAAGGGGCCGCGGCCGGGGCCGTAAATGCCCGCGAGCCGGAAGATGTGCAGCGGAAGTCCGGGGATCGCCTGCCATTCCGCCTCCGCCCGTGCCCGCCATTCGCCGCGGAGGCTGGACGGGGTAAGGGGCGTAGCCTCATCCACCCAGCCGCCATCGTGATGGCCATAGACCGCGGTGGTCGACAGGTAGCCCGCCCACTCCAGGTCCGGCGCCGCGGCGATCTTGTCTCCCATAGCGGCCAGCACCGGGTCGCCCGCTTCCTCCGGCGCGATCGAGCTCAACATATGCGTCACGCCCTCAAGCGGAACCGCTTCGCCCGGCCAGGTGATCATTTCAACGCCGTCAAACGCCACCGCCTCCCGCGAGGTGCCGATGATGCGCCAGCCCTCAGCAAGCAGGCGCGGCGCCAGCGCCCGCGCGGTATAGCCAAATCCAAGACACAGAAGCGTTTTTGTCATGCCCCCTTAGATGCGGCGGCGGCTGCGGCAGTGCAAGGCTTGATTCGAATCTCCCGCCGCCCTTTCATGCCTGCCATGAGCGATGACAAACCGGACCTGTCCAAGGCCTATGCCCTGCAATCCGCGGCCGGCGCCAAGCGGCTCTATGGCGAATGGGCCGGGACCTATGATGCGCAGTTTGCGGCCGGCAAGGGCTATATCCTGCCGGCCCAAACCGCCAAGGCCTTTGCCGCGGCGGGCGGGCGCGGGCCGGTTTTGGACGTGGGCGCGGGTACCGGCCTCTGCGGCGAGGCGCTGCGGGCGCTTGGCACCGGTCCCATCGACGCCACCGACATCAGTCCCGAAATGCTGCGCGAGGCGCTGCGCAAGGACGTCTACCGCGACGTGATCGAGGCCGACCTGCGGCTTGGCATCCCGGTGCCGCGCAACGCCTACCGCGGGGTGATCTCCTGCGGAACCTTCACCCACGGCCATCTCGGCCCCGAGGTGCTGCCCGCGCTGTTGCGGGTAGCGGCTCCGAATGCGCAGTTTGCACTGTCGATAAACACGAAATTCTACAGCAAGGCCGGCTTCGCCGGGGCCTTCGACCGGCTCTTGCGCGGGCAATGGATCAAGACGCTCACGCTCTGCGAGGTGCCGATCTACGACGTCACGGCCAATGGCGCCGCGGCTGGCGAGCACGCGAAGGACACCGCACTGATCGCCCTGTTCCGCCGGATCTGATCCCCGCCGGCGCGGGCGCCTGGCCCAACCGCCGGGTCTTGGATGCCCCCGCCCGGCGGGCGGAGCACCCCGCCTGCCGTCTCCGCCGCTGCCGGCCGCTACTTGCCCTTCCAGACCGGATCGCGTTTCTCGGCAAAGGCGCGCGCGCCTTCCAGCTGATCCTCCGAGCGGTAGAGCCGCTCCACCGTGGCCAGCTGGCTTTTGGTGATCCGGTTCATCGCATCCTGGAACTTGCTGTCCTCGGCGTCCCGCACGATCTCCTTGATCGCCGCATAGACCAGCGGCGGCCCCGAAGCCAAGAGCCGCGCCAGCTCCCAGGCGCGGTCCGTCAGGCGATCTGCTGCCACGATCTCGTTCACCAGACCCCAGCGGTGCGCTTCCTCGGCGTCGAACCAGCGCCCGGTCAGCAATAGCTCCATCGCGATATGATAGGGGATGCGCTTGGGCAGCTTGACCGAAGCCGCATCCGCCACCGTGCCGGAACGGATTTCCGGCAGTGCAAATGTGGCATGCTCCGCGGCGAGGATAATGTCGGCGGAGATCGCCAGCTCCAGCCCGCCGCCGCAGGCAATGCCGTTCACCGCCGCGATCACCGGCTTGTTCATGTCCCGCATTTCCTGCAACCCGCCAAAGCCGCCCACGCCGTAATCGCCATCCACCGCATCGCCATCGGCCGCGGCCTTCAGGTCCCAGCCTGGGCAGAAGAACTTCTCGCCGCCGCCAGTCAGGATCGCGACCCGCAGCTGCGGGTCATCGCGAAAGTCCCGGAACACCTCGCCCATCAGCCGCGAGGTCTTGAGATCGATGGCATTGGCCTTGGGCCGGTCCAGCGTCACTTCCAGGATGGCGCCCTCGCGGCGCGTCTTCACGGGGCTATCGCTCATCTTCTCTCCCTTCCGGCACCGCAGAGGGCGCCGCTTTCATGCATTAAGGCAAGCAGGGCTCAAAGCCTGCTGCCGGTTCCGCGCCGCGCGCTTTCAGTACTTGCGCCGCATCAGCGCATCCGCGGCAACCGCATCGTCCGGCGTGCAGAGCAGCGGATTGATCTCGATCTCTTCCAGCCCCGGCGCATTCTCCATCACGTAGAGCTCCACCGCCCGCACCGCGCGCAGGATCGCCTCGCGGTCCGCAGGCGGCGCGCCGCGGTAACCGTTCAGCAAGGGCGCAATGCGCAGGCTCTCGAGCGCCGCTTCGATCTCCGCCTCCGAGGCCGGCAGCAGGAGCGAGGCGCTGTCCTGCATCACCTCGGTCAGTGTGCCGCCCGCGGCGAGCGTCAGGACGAAGCCATGCGCCGGATCCTTCACCACGCCGACCAGCAGCTCGGCCACGGCACCCGTTACCATCTCCTCCACCAGGAAGCGCCGGGCGGGCATGCGGAAAGCGGCATCGCTCACCTCCTGCCCCGAGCCGAGATTCAGCACCACCGCTCCGGCCTCAGTCTTGTGGGCCACGCCCTCGCCTTTCAGCACCACCGGGAAGCCGATGTCCACCGCGACCGCCCGCGCCGTCCCGGCCGAAGCGGCGCGCTTGGACCGCGGCACCCGCAGGCCGTAGGCGGCAAGCTGGCGCTTCGCCTCGGCTTCGGGGATCAGGTCCGGCTCCACCACCGGCGTCGGCAGCAGCAGCGGCGCGGGCTCCGGCGGCAGCGGCAGGCTGGCAGCGGCGCAGGCGGCGATGGCTTCACGCAGCCCGCAAAGCGGTACCACCCCGTCCGCCATAAGCCGCGCCGCCACGTCCTCGGGCAGCAGCTCCGGCAGGGTCGCCACCATCGCCACCGGGCGGCCGCTCTGCTGGCGCGCGCCGATCGCGGCCTCGATGGTGCACTCCCAGTCCGCGGCATCGCAGCGGTCGGCGCGCGGGAAGTCCACGATCAGCAGGGTGATCGCCAGCTCCGGATCGGCCATCGCCGCAAAGGCGCGGGTCATCGCGTGCGTGTCACGCCAGATATAAGTGTGATAGTCCAGCGGGTTGGCGAGCGCCACCATCGGCCCCAGCGCGCCGCGCAAGTCCGCTTCCTGGCGCGCGTTGAGCGGCGGAAACACCACACCCCGGCCAATTGCAGTATCCGCCGCGAGGCTCGCCTCGCCCCCCGAACAGCTGATCGAGGCGATCCGGTTCGACGGCAGCCGCCCGGCCACATGCAAAAGCTTCAGCGTCTCGAGGAAGGCAGGCAAATCGTCCAGTCGGGGAATGCCGAGCCGCGCTAGCAGCGCTCCCGCCCCGGCATCGCCGCCCGCAAGGGACGCCGTGTGCGACACGGTTGCCGCCCGCGCCTCGGCCGATTTCCCGACTTTCAAGGCGACAATCGGCTTGCCCAGCGCCCGCGCCCGCGCCGCCAGCGCCTCGAAGGCGCGCAAATCGCCGAACCCCTCGATATGCAGCCCCAGGGCGGTGACGCGGTCGTCTTCCAGAAGCGCTGCGCCAATCTCCGCTATCCCCGACTGCGCCTGGTTGCCCGCGGTTACCACATAGGCCAGCGGCACTGCGCGGCGCTGCATGGTGAGATTGATCGCGATGTTCGAGCTCTGCGTGACCAGCGCCACGCCACGCTCCGCCCGGGCACCGCCATGCTGGTCCGGCCACAAAAGCGCACCGTCAAGGTAGTTGATGAAGCCATAGCAGTTGGGCCCGAGGAAGGGCATGTCCCCTGCCGCGTCCAGCAGCTGGGTCTGCAGATCCGCGCCCTCAGCGTCCTCTGCCGCCGCTTCCAGAAAACCCGATGCAAAACAAACCGCCCCGCCCGCGCCCCGCGCCGCCAGTGCCCGGACCACCTCGATGGTGGCAAAGCGGTTGACCCCGATGAAGGCCGCATCCGGCGCCGCGGGCAGGCTCTCCGCGTCGCGGAAGGCCGGCAGGCCCGCCACTTCATCCGCTTTGGGATGCACCGGCCAGATGTCGCCCGCAAAGCCCATCTTGCGGCATTGATCGATCACCAGCCGGCACCAGGCGCCGCCGCCGATTACGGCAATGGACTGTGGCCGGAACAGCCGGGAAAGGTCGCGTGTCATGTCAGAAACGGTCCGCTGCTTGAGAGTTGAGGAGCCTCCGGCGGGGATATTTCCAGCAAGAGGAAGTAGGGCTTCAGTAACCGGAATCGGGAAAGCTGGCGGAGCGGTACAGGCGGGGACGCCGATGCCCGCGCAAGGGGAAGAGAGCTGATCTCTTCACCGGGGCGGCTTGTCCGGGCCGCCCCTTTTCCTCTTGCCGTAAATATCCCCGCCGGAGGCATCCCAGACTATCCCCCTGCGCCGCGGTCGAGATGGCCGAGGTCCCGGTCCGGCGCAATGCGGTCGCGCAGGCGCTGCTTCAGCTCTTTTGCATCGGGAAAGCCGCCGTCGCGCTTGCGCTCCCAGATCAGCTCGCCATCGGCGCGGATCTCGAAAATGCCGCCGGTTTCACCGGGCACCAGGGTGACGCCGCCGAGGCTGTCCTGGAAGGTCTGCAGCAGTTCCTGCGCCATCCAGCCCGCCCGCAGCAGCCAGTTGCAGCCGGTGCAATAGGTGATTGTCACCAAAGGCTTCGGAGCGGCTTCACCGCTGGGTTCTGCAGCGGCTGGCGGGGGGCGGTTCATCGGTCATCCTCCAAGCGGGCGCAGCATCTCGCGGCTGATGATGTGCCGCTGGATTTCACTGGTGCCCTCCCAGATACGCTCCACCCGCGCGTCGCGCCAGATGCGTTCCAGCGGCAGTTCGTCCATCAGCCCCATGCCGCCGTGGATCTGGATTGCCTCGTCGGCCACGAAGGCCAGCATCTCGGTCGCCTTCAGCTTGGCCATCGACATGTCGCTCTCGGTCACCGTGCCCCGGTCGAACTTCCACCCTGCCTCCCAGGTCAGGAGGTTCGCCGCCTTCAATTCCAGCGCCATGTCGGCCAGCTTGAAGGAGATGCCCTGGAACTTGCCGATCTGCTGGCCGAACTGGCGGCGCTCTGCGGCGTATTCGACCGAGTGCTGCAGCGCGCGTTCGGCCCGGCCAAGGCAGGTGGCCGCGACTTGCAGCCTGGTGGCGCCGAGCCAGGTGTTTGCCACCTCGAAGCCCTTGTCCACCTCGCCCAGCACTGCCGAGGCCGGCAGGCGGCAGTCGTCGAATTCCAGCACCGCGTTGGTGTAGCCGCGGTGGCTCACGTTGCGGTAGCCGTCGCGCACGGTGAAGCCCGGCGTGCCCTTGTCGGCGAAGAAGGCGGTGATTTTCTTCTTTACCCCGCGCGGCGTCTCTTCCTCCCCCGTCGCCATGAAGACGATTGCGAAGTCGGCGATATCTGCGTGGCTGATGAAATGCTTGGTGCCGTTCAGGATCCAGTCATCTCCATCCTTTCGCGCGCTCGCCTTCATGCCGCGCAGGTCCGAGCCCGCATCCGGCTCGGTCATCGCTAGGCAGTCCCATTTCTCGCCCTTGATGCAAGGGAACAGATACTTCTCTTTCTGCTCCTCCGTGCCCGCGAGCAGGATGTTGGAGGGCCGCGCAACACCGGTCCAGTGCAGCGCGTAGTTGGCACGGCCAAGCTCCTTTTCGTACATCAGCCAGGTCAGCGTATCGAGCCCGGCGCCGCCCACCTCCTCGGGCATGTTGGCGGCGTAGAGCCCTGCCTCCATCGCCTTCTTCTGCACCTCGCGGATCACCTCCATGTCCAGATGGCCCGTGCGCTCGATCGCCGCCTCATGCGGGTAGAGCTCCTTTTCCACGAAGGCGCGGGTGGTCTCGACGATCATCGATTGTTCTTCGGTCATCCCGAACTGCATGGCGGATCTCCCCGGTCTGTCTGCTGTCCGGCAGAATAGGCAGCTTGCGGCGGCCGATCATGCAGAGTTAGACTGAATCATGCACTCTTGGGTAAAAGATCACGCCGCACTGCAGCAGGTGGACGTGCTGCTGTTCGATGCCTTCTCGGCCCATTGCCTGGCCAATACGGTGGAGCCGATGCGCGCCGCAAACAGCCTGGCGGGGCGGCAGGCCTATGCCTGGCGGTTTCTTACGCTGGGGGGAGGGCCTGCAGTCTCCTCTTCGGGGATGGAGGTGCGGGCGCATGGGCGGCTCTCGGACTGCGGCGGCGGCATGCTGATCGTGATGCCGTCCTACGACTTCCTGGGCCATGCAACCCCACAGGCGGCCCGCGCCCTGAGGGCCGCGGCGCGGCGTTACAAAGTGATGGCGGGATTCGACACCGGGGCTTGGCTCCTGGCTGATGCCGGGCTTCTGGATGGGCGGCGGGCGACCATACACTGGCAGGAGCTGACCCGCTTCAGCGAAGCGTTTCCGGCCGTCCTGGCCGAGCGCGTGCGCCATGTGGCGGACCAGGGCCGGATCACCTGCACCGGGGCGCTTGCGGCGTTTGACACCATGATGGAACTGATCGGCACCCGCCATGGCGCGGCCCTGCGGCTGGAGGTGGCGGCGCTGTTCATGAGCCCCGAAGCCACCGGCAGCCAGGACCCGATCCTCGCCCGCAGCAAGCCGGTGGCACGGGCGGTGGCAATGATGCAGGCCAATCTGGAGACGCCCCTGCCGATTGCCGCCATCGCCCGCGCCGCGGGGCGCAGCCAGAAGGAGCTGGAAGCGCGGATGAGAACTGAGCTGGGCGCAACCCCGCAGGCGGTCTACCGGCGGCTGCGGCTGATCGAGGCACGCCGGCTGGTGCTGGAAACCCGCCTCGGCGTCGCCGAGATCGCGCTGCGCTGCGGCTACGAGGACCCGAGCGCCCTGACCCGCGCCTTCCGGGCAGAATTCGCCACCACCCCGCGCCAGCTGCGCGCACAGACCTGAAAATCGCAGGCCTCAGTTGTGCCCGGTTTCCGCGAAGGCCGCCAAAGCCCTTGCACTCTCCGCGGCAATAATAACAATTGGGCCATGTCAGATAACAAATTCCCGAGCTGGCCCGACTCCGCCCAGAAACTGATCGACACCGCCGCCGGCCGCACCCCGGCCGAGATGGTGATCCGCCAGGGCAAATGGGTCAATGTCCACACCCGCGAGGTCCTCGAGGGCCACGATATTGCCATCACCGCAGGCCGGATCGCCTATGTCGGCCCCGACGCCTCCTATTGCACCGGCCCCGATACCCAGGTGGTTGAGGCGGAGGGCCGCTACATGATCCCGGGCCTGTGCGATGCGCATATGCACATCGAGAGCGGCATGCTGACACCCGCGGAATTTGCCCGCGCGGTGATCCCGCACGGCACCACCTCGATGTTCACCGACCCGCATGAAATTGCCAACGTGATGGGGCTTGAAGGCGTGCGGCTGATGCATGACGAGGCGCTGCTGCAGCCGGTCAATATCTTCACCCAGATGCCCTCCTGCGCGCCTTCCGCGCCGGGGCTGGAGACCACCGGGTTCGAGATCACCGCCGAAGACGTGGCTGAGGCGATGGACTGGCCCGGCATCATTGGCCTCGGTGAGATGATGAACTTCCCCGGCGTGGCAAACGCCGACCCCAAGATGCTGGCCGAAATCGCCGCCACCCAGCGCGCGGGCAAGACCGTGGGCGGGCATTATGCTTCCCCCGACCTCGGCCCCGATTTCGCGGCCTATGTGGCGGGCGGCCCGGCGGATGACCACGAGGGCACCTGCGAGGCCGACGCGATCGCCCGCGTCCGCCAGGGGATGCGCTCGATGATGCGGCTGGGCTCGGCCTGGTATGACGTGGAAAGCCAGATCACCGCGGTGACTGAAAAGGGTCTGGACCCGCGCAACTTCATCCTCTGCACCGATGACTGCCACTCCGGCACGCTGGTCAACGACGGCCACATGAACCGCGTGGTGCGCCACGCGATTGCCTGCGGCTGCGATCCCGTTATCGCGCTGCAGATGGCGACGATCAACACCGCCACCCATTTCGGGCTGGAGCGCGAAATCGGCTCGATCACCCCGGGCCGCCGCGCCGACGTGATCCTGACCTCCGACCTCACCGAACTGCCGATCGAGCTGGTGATCGCCCGCGGCCAGGTGGTCGCGGAACAGGGCGAAATCAAAGTGGACTGCCCGCATCTGGACTGGCCCGCCCATGCCCGCGGCACAGTGCACCTGGGCCATGAACTGAGCGCCAGGGACTTCGAGGTGAAAGCCCCCGAAGGCGCCAATGCCGTCACCGCAAATGTGATCGGCGTGGTGGAAAACCAGGCCCCGACCAAAGCGCTCAAGGCCGAGCTGTCGGTCCGCGACGGGCTGGTCGAGGCGGAAGGCGAGGTCTGCCAGATCGCGCTGGTCGAGCGCCACCGCGGCACCGGCGGCGTCACCAACGCCTTTGTGTCAGGCTTCGGCTACAGCGGCAAAATGGCGATGGCCTCGACGGTGGCGCACGACAGCCACCATATGATCGTCGTCGGCACCGACCGCGACCAGATGGCGCTGGCCGCCAACCGCCTGGCCGAAGTCGGCGGCGGCATCACCCTCTACCGCGACGGCAAGGAGCTCGCGCTGGTGGAGCTGCCAATTGCCGGCCTGATGTCCGACAGCCCCGCCACCGAGGTCGCCGCCAAGGCGCAAGGGCTCGTCGAGGCGATGCAAGCCTGCGGCTGCGCCCTCAACAATGCCTACATGCAGCATTCGCTTCTGGCGCTTGTGGTGATCCCTGAACTCAGGATCTCCGATCTTGGCCTGGTCGATGTGCGCACCTTCAAGAAAATTCCAGTAGTCGAGCCTGTTGCATGATAACCACCAAACACCCCGGCCACCCGGACACCGAAAGCTTCACCGACGCCGCCGAGGCGGTGGACCGGCTGCAGCTGCTTTATGCCCAGGCCACCGGCTTCCTGTGTGACGAATTCATGCGGGCGATGGCGGACGGCGCGCCGGACAACCAGCGCATCCGCGCCTACTACCCGGAGATCCGCTTCACCACCTCGACCTACGCGCAGGTGGACAGCCGCCTCAGCTTCGGCCATGTCTCCGCCCCCGGCACCTATGCCACCACGGTGACCCGGCCGGACCTGTTCCGAAACTACCTGATCCAGCAGATCGGCCTGCTGATCCGCAACCACGGCCAGCCGGTCACCATCGGAGTTTCCGGCACGCCGATCCCGGTGCATTTTGCGGTCGCTTCCCGCCCCGACCTTACGGTCCCGCAGGAGGGTGCCGCGGGCTTCACCCTGCGCGACGTCTTCGATGTGCCGGACCTGTCGACCACCAATGACGACATCGTCAACGGCACCTTCCAGCCCGCCAACGGCACCGGCCCGCTGTCGCTGTTCACCGCCCAGCGCATCGATTACTCGCTGGCAAGGCTCAGCCACTATACCGCCACCAGCGCCGAACATTTCCAGAACCACGTTCTGTTCACGAACTACCAGTTCTACGTCTCCGAGTTCGAAACTTTTGCCCGCAGCCAGCTCGCGGATCCGGCTTCGGGCTATACCAGCTTCGTCAGCACCGGCGATTATGAGATCACCGACCCGGAAGCCGAGATCCCGCTCAGCTTAAAGCTGCCGCAGATGCCGACCTACCACCTCAAGCGCGAGGACGGGAACGGCATCACCCTTGTCAACATCGGTGTCGGCCCCTCGAACGCCAAGACCGCCACCGACCACATCGCCGTGCTGCGCCCGCATGCCTGGCTGATGGTGGGCCATTGCGCGGGGCTCAGGAACACCCAGGCGCTGGGGGACTTCGTGCTCGCCCATGCTTACCTGCGCGAGGACCACGTGCTCGACGACGATCTGCCGATCTGGACCCCGATCCCGGCGCTGGCGGAAATCCAGGTCGCGCTGGAGGAGGCAGTGGAAGAAGTGACCGAATTCGAGGGCTACGACCTCAAGCGGATCATGCGCACCGGCACCGTCGCCACCATTGACAACCGCAACTGGGAGCTCCGGGACCAGTCCGGCCCGGTGCAGCGGCTGAGCCAGTCCCGCGCCATTGCGCTCGACATGGAAAGCGCCACCATCGCCGCCAACGGCTACCGCTTCCGGGTGCCATACGGCACGCTGCTGTGCGTTTCGGACAAACCGCTGCACGGAGAACTGAAGCTGCCGGGCATGGCGTCGGATTTCTACCGAACCCAGGTTGCGCGCCATTTGCAGATCGGCATAAGGGCAATGGAGCGGCTGCGCGGCATGCCGCTGGAGCGTCTGCACAGCCGCAAATTGCGCTCCTTCGACGAAACCGCCTTCCTCTAAAGGCAGATTTTCGCGAATTTCCGGGGAAATTTGCCTTATTTCGTCTTCACGGGCGACACAACAAGTTGTGTTACCCCACCACATAACGATAGAGTCTCGCATTGAGGCCCCACAGTTCGGGCAGTTTTAAGGAGAGCTAAGAATGTCCAAACCGATGACCAAAACCCAGCTCGTCGCAGCGCTGGCTGAGGAAATGGGCAGCGATAAGAAGACCGCAGGCGCCGCTCTGGAAGCCGTCTGCGCGCTGATCACCCGCGAAGTGTCCAACGGCGGCGCCGTGACCCTGCCGGGCGTCGGCAAGATCTACTGCCGCGAGCGCCCCGAGCGCGAGGTGCGCAACCCTGCCACCGGCGAGAAGTTCACCAAAGAAGCCGACAAGGTGGTGAAGATGACCATCGCCAAGGCGCTGAAGGACAGCGTGAA
This sequence comes from Cribrihabitans neustonicus, assembly GCF_048820895.1. Classification (NCBI taxonomy): domain Bacteria; kingdom Pseudomonadati; phylum Pseudomonadota; class Alphaproteobacteria; order Rhodobacterales; family Paracoccaceae; genus Cribrihabitans; species Cribrihabitans neustonicus. The sequence goes on along the minus strand of NZ_JBMERQ010000002.1, from coordinate 370,853 downwards.
CGGCTGATCCGGCTTTCCCGCCGTATCCCAGTCAGGGCTGCCTGCCGGGCGGCCCTTTTCTTTTGCGGCGGGCCGGAACATTACGCCCCTCCCAGTTATTGGCGGCGGCCGGCCTCGCAGCTAATTCATCCGCCCGGCTTGCGCCCGCCCCCGGTTTCCCCGATGCTCCGCCCGCCACGATACGGCAGCAGGCGGGAGAGACAGCATGGACATGCGCGCAGTTGCGATGGGGCTGGCCTTTGCCCTGATGTGGTCCTCCGCCTTCACCTCGGCGCGGATCATCGTGCAGGACGCCTCGCCGCTGTTCTCGCTGGCGGTGCGCTTCCTGATTTCCGGCCTGATCGGCGTCGCGATTGCCCGCGCCCTGGGCCAAAGCTGGCGGCTGACCCCCGGCCAATGGCGCGCCACGGTGATCTTCGGGATCTGCCAGAACGCGCTCTACCTCGGCCTGAACTTCGTGGCGATGCAGTGGATCGAGGCCTCGCTCGCCGCCATCATCGCCTCCACTATGCCGCTGCTGGTGGCACTGGCAAGCTGGCTCATGTTCGGCGAGCGCCTGCGGCCCCTGGGCATCGCGGGGCTGATGGCCGGCACGGCCGGGGTGGCGCTGATCATGGGCACCCGGCTCGGTGCCGGCGCGGACCTTCTGGGCGTCGCGCTCTGCGGCATCGGGGTACTGGCGCTGGCGGCGGCGACCCTTGCCCTGCGCGGCGCTACCTCCGGCGGGAATTACATGATGGTGGTGGGGCTGCAGATGCTGATCGGCTCCGCGCTGCTGTTCGCCGCCGCCCCCCTCGCGGAAGACATCTTCATCCGCCCCAGCCTGCGCCTTGCGGCCGCCTTCACCTACACCACGCTGGTGCCGGGGCTGCTTGCGACTTTCATCTGGGTGCTGCTCCTGAACCGCATCGGGCCGGTACGCGCCGCCACGTTCCACTTCCTGAACCCTGTGTTCGGTGTGGCCATCGCGGCGCTGCTGCTGGGCGAGCGGCTGGGCCTTCTGGACATGCTGGGGGTGGCGGTGGTGACCGCGGGCATCCTCGCGGTGCAGCTCTCGCGCCAGCCCAGACCGGGAAAACCGCCGGCAGCGCCCTCCGCCGCGGCGGAAGCGGGCTGACGCGCATGCCTGGCGGCGTGCGACCCATTGCGCAGCCCATGCGATCCGCCCTACCCTGCCCGTGAAGACCCGGCAGGAGACCCAGAGAGATGAGCGCGCAACTGACCCAGGTGCTGGAAGCGATCGACGCTGCCAATGCCAAGGACCCCAACTTGGAAGACGGCCAGCCCGCGGCCCTGCTTTATGGCCGCCGGATGAGCGAGGAACAGGCGCGGCTCTCTCCCGCAGCCTCCGAGCCGCTGCAGATCGCCGCCCGCGGCCAGCATGTGGAACGCTGGAAGCTGGCCCGCGAGGCCTTCCCCGAGGGCCGCGCCGGCTACCTCGCCTGGCGCCAGGCCGAGGCCCGCCACCACGCCGAACTGGTCACCGGCCTGATGCGCGATGCAGGCTACGGCGCGGAAGAGCAGCAGGCCGCCGCCCGCATGCTGCGCAAGGAAGGCATCAAGCGCGACCCCGAGGTGCAGGCGCTTGAGGACATTGCCTGTTTTACCTTCCTCAAATGGTATTTCGCCCCCTTCGCTGCCAAACACCCCGAGGACAAGGTGCAGCGCATCGTCGCCAAGACCGCCCGCAAGATGTCGCCCGGGGCGCGCGCCCGGGTGCTTGAAGAGTTCCAGCTGGCCGAGCCCCTCGCTGCCGCCTTCCGGATGTAAGCAGGCTTAGCCACGGCTCCGCGAGCACCCTGAACCGGGCGTTGCAATTGCGCCGAGGCGCCCCATCTTCTGCACATGCGCGAACAGGCGGGAGGACACCATGCCGAAATACACCAAAAACCCGGACGTCATCGCCACCCTCTCCGAGGAAGAATACCACGTCACCCAGAACGCGGGCACCGAACGCCCTGGCACCGGCAAGCTGCTTTACAACAAGGAACCTGGCATCTACGTCGACATCGTTTCGGGCGAGCCGCTGTTTGCCTCTTCGGACAAATACGAATCGGGCTGCGGCTGGCCCAGTTTCACAAAGCCGATCGAAGCCGCCCATATCCAGGAACTGGAGGACCGCAGCCTTGGCATGATCCGGACCGAGGTCCGCTCCACCCATGGCGACAGCCACCTCGGCCACGTCTTCCCCGACGGCCCGGCGGACCGCGGCGGCCTGCGCTACTGCATCAATTCCGCGTCACTGCGCTTCGTGCATCTGGACGACATGGAGGCGGAGGGCTATGGCGCCTACAAGGACCAAGTGGAGACCGTGAAATGAGCAAGACCGAACGCGCCGTCCTGGCAGGCGGCTGTTTCTGGGGCATGCAGGAGCTCATCCGCAAGCGCCCCGGCGTGATCAGCACCCGCGTCGGCTACACCGGCGGAGACGTCCGCGACGCCACCTACAGGAACCACGGCAGCCATGCCGAGGCGATCGAGATCATCTACGATCCCGCGGTCACCTCCTTCCGGGAGATGCTGGAGTTCTTCTTCCAGATCCACGACCCGACCACACCGAACCGTCAGGGCAATGACATCGGCGAAAGCTACCGCTCCGCCATCTTTTACGTGGACGAGACCCAGAAAAAGGTGGCCGAGGACACCATCGCCGATGTCGAGGCCTCCGGCCTGTGGCCCGGCAAGGTAGTGACCGAGCTGGCCCCCGCGGGCGACTTCTGGGAGGCCGAGGCAGAGCATCAGGACTACCTGCAGCGCCTGCCGAACGGCTACACCTGCCACTTCCCGCGCCCCGACTGGGTGCTCCCCAAACGCGGCGCCGCGGCGGAATAACTTGGCTGAAACCCACGAAGTCCTGCCCTCACCGGCGGGGCTTTTGCGTTCCCGTCCCGGCGGCCGCCAGCACCACGCCGCCGGGCCCGCGGGACTTCATGCCACTTTCCGACCGCAAATACCCGCGCCGGAGGCCCCGGTTTTCCAAGGGAAATCCCGGCCACCAAACAGCCTTTGGGTTCAGCCCAAGGCCACCCTCGGCCGCCCGCTCGCCTCCACCGTCAGCGCCGCCTCGACGAAGACCTCCCGCGCCTCCACCTGGGCCACCCGGATATCGCGCTCCACGTGCAGGTGGATGTCGTCGGCGCCCGCCGCCTCCGCCGCCGCGCGGGCCTCCCCCGACAAAGCCGCTTCCAGCGCTGCCAGCGCATCTTCGGCGGCGGTGAAATCCTCCGGCCCGCTCTCCAGATGCACCCGGAAACGGCCTTCGGCAGGTGCGGTGACCGACCCGCTGCGCCGCATGGTGACCCGGCCCACCACCGCACCGATGGCATTGGCGACGCCTGCGTGCTCCGGCAGGATCATCCTGCAATGCAGCCGCTTGCCCACCGCCGGGTAATAGCTCGGAGCCGAGGCCCCCAACCCCACCACATCGGCGTTCAGCGCCGCATCCAGAGCCAGCAGTCCGCGATGCCTGGCGAGCCCCTTCTGCAGCAGCACGTGCCGTGCCAGCTGCTCCGGCGGCAGGCCAAACGCCCCGCCCTCCTCGGCGAAGGCGGCCTCCAGCAGGGTGAGCGCGGTCTGTTCGGTGAGCTGGTCGACAATCATCTGAGCAAGTGCTGCGGCATCCGCCGCTACCCGTTCGCCACTGCCGACCCGGCGGCGGGCAAACAGCGACAGCGCCTTTTCCGCTGCGCCCGCGTCCCAGGCCGAGACCCGGCCCAGCACATGGCTCGCATCCGAGGGCGTGACCCCTGCCACCTGAACCAGCCCGCGGTCGACCAGCCGGGCCAGCGCGCCCTGCTCCATCCGCGTGCGCAGGATCTCTCCCAACGGGTGCACATGCATGCCGATCCGCGCCAGCAGCGCCGCCTCCCGCTCGCTCAGCCCCGCCACCGGCAGGCCGGGTACAGCGCGCACGAAGCGGCCGTCGTATTCGCCCGGCGCGGTGGCACTTAGCTGCGCGTCGAGCGCGCCATGCACCACCTCCGGCGCGTCCATCGCCACCAGCGAGACCGGCACCAGCCGCCGCGGCCCCAGCCGCAGCCCGCCCTCCAGCCCGCTGGTGTTCAGGTGCACCTCGCTGTCGCCGCCAAGGCCGGTGGTGCGCATCGCCACGGCCTCCACCATAGTGCGGAAGCCGCCGACCTGCGCGCCGCCCGGATCAATCGCGGGTTTGCCGCCGCGGATCAGCGCCACATCGGTTGTGGTGCCGCCAATGTCGCTGACCAATGCCTCCTCCGCGCCGGTCATCCAGCGCGCGCCCACGATCGAAGCGGCAGGCCCCGATAGAATGGTCTCGATCGGCCGCTCCCGCGCCTGGCTTGCGCTCATCAGCGCGCCGTCGCCGCGCACTACCATCATCGGCGCCGCAATCCCGAGGTCGCGCAGCGTGTCCTGCGCCCGCCCGATCAGCCGGTCGATCATCCCGATCAGCCGCGCGTTCAGCACCGCGGTCAGCGCCCGTTTCGGCCCGTTCAGCTTGGCCGAGAGCTGATGCGAGCAGGTGACCGGCGCGCCGGTCATCTCGTGGATGATCCGCGCTGCCTCCATCTCATGCGCCGGATTGCGGGTGGCAAAGACCCCGGCAACGGCAAAACCGGACACTCCCGGCCCCTCGATGCGCAGGAAGGCTTCCAGCGCCGCCGCGTCCAGCGGTGCCGCTTCACTGCCCGCGTGAGTATGCCCGCCCGCCAGCACCAGGGCCGGATCGCCCTTCAAGGCCTCGCGCAGACCGTGCCGGTCAAGGTCCGCCTCGGCAAACCCGATATAGATCAGCGCCACCCGGCCGCCCTGGCCCTCGACCAGCGCATTGGTCGCAAGCGTGGTCGACAGCGCCGCCAGCGACACATCTGCGGGCGCCGCGCCCGACTGCTCCAGCACCGCCCGGATCGCCCCGCCGACGCCGACCGCCAGATCGCCCCGCGTGGTCAGCGCCTTGGCCGAAGCAACAACTTCCTTCTCGTCCCGGATCAGCACCGCATCCGTATAGGTTCCGCCCGTATCCACCCCCAGCAAAAGCGCCATGCCCGTCCCTTCTCAGCTCTGTCCGCAGATCCGGTCTAACGCCTCCGCCGCGCCCGTCCATCCCGTTTGCGTCACGAAAGCCTGCGAACCGCCCAAGCCGCGGCCTCGGCCACGGTGGGATCGGGGTCGCCAACCAGCGCCTCCGCCGCCGGGCGCAAGCCGGGATCGCCCGAATTGCCGATGGCATACAGCACGTTGCGCACAAAACGGTCGCGCCCGATCCGCTTGATCGGCGAGCCGGAGAACCTCTCGCGGAACCCGGCATCATCCAGCGCCGCCAGATCTGCCAGCCTCGGCGCCTCCAGCCCGGCGCGCGCGGCGTAGCGCATGTCGCTCGCCGCCACCGCGAACTTGTTCCAGGGGCAGGCCGCGAGGCAATCGTCGCAGCCATAGATCCGGTTGCCCATCTTCTCGCGCAGCTCTTCCGCCACCGGCCCCTTGTGCTCGATGGTGAGGTAGGAGATGCAGCGCCGCGCATCGACCTGGTAGGGCGCGGGGAAAGCGTCGGTCGGGCAGCTGTCGAGGCACGCCCGGCAGGAGCCGCAACGGTCGCGCTCCGGCTGGTCCGCGGGCAGCTCCAGCGTTGTGAAGATCGAGCCGAGGAAAGCCCAGTTGCCCCAGTCGCGGCTCACCAGGTTGCTGTGCTTGCCCTGCCAGCCGAGCCCTGCCGCCTGGCCCAGCGCTTTCTCCGGAACGGGGGCGGTATCGACAAAGACCTTGACCTCGGCATTCTGATCCGCGGCCTCCGCCATCAGCCAGCGCGCCAGCCGCTTCAGCCGCTTCTTGACCAGATCGTGATAATCCTTGCCGCGCGCATAGACCGAGACCGCGCCGCGGCCGGCCCGGCCGACCACCGCCATCGGATCCTCGTCCGGCGTGTAGCTCTCCGCCAGCATGATGACCGAGCGTGCCTCGGGCCACAGCGCGGACGGGTCGCCGCGCCAATGGCTCCGCTCCTCAAGCCAGCCCATCTGCCCGTGGTATCCCGCTTCCAGGAAGGTTTGCAGCCGCGCGGGCACCTCCGGCACGTCCCAGGGCCGGCATATCCGGCAGGACACGAAGCCCTCGGCCAGGGCCTGCTGCACCAGCCTGTTTTTCAGCGCGGCATTCATCGTCTTCCAGCTACTTTCTGACCCGAAATACCCCGGGGTGAATTGGGCCAAGGGCCCAAGAGGGGCAGCGCCCCTTCCCCCGTTCTATCAGAAATCGAGGTCGGCGTAATGCGGGGGCGGGCGGAAGCCCGGCACCTGGTCGGCAAGGATGGAGCGGAAGGCCGGGCGCGACTTGATCTTGGCGTACCAGTCCTTCACCACCGCCGAGCGGTTCCAGTCCACATCCGAAATGTAATCCAGCGATGACAGGTGCGCGGCAGCGGCAAAATCGGCCAGCGTCATCTGGTCGCCCGCCAGCCAGCGGCGGTGATCGAGGAGCCAGGCCATGTAGTCCAGGTGGTACTTGATCGCCTTGGCGCCGGCCTTCACGTTGCGGCTGTCGGGGTAGCCCTGGCCGGTGATCTTCTTATTGACCCGCTCATAAAGCAGGTTCGCGGTCACTTCGTGGTGGAACTTGTCATCGAACCAGCTCACCAGCCGGCGCACCTCGTAGCGGCCCTCGGCATCGCGCGGCATCAGCGGCGGCTCGGGGCGGGTTTCCTCGAGGTATTCGCAGATCGCCGCGCTTTCGGCCATCATCTTGCCGTCCAGCCGCACCACCGGAATTTTCGCGGCCGGGTTGCGGCGCAGGAAATCGGCGTCCTGCTCCCAGTAGCGCTCCTCGACCAGCTCCACCTCGATCTTCTTTTCCGCGAGCGACAAACGCACCTTGCGGCAGAAAGGCGAAAGCGGGACGTGATACAGGCGGGCCATGGGCGTCTGAAGTCTCCTGAAAACGGGTTGCGGGACGGGTTGCGGCGGATGCTCCAGCAATGCCCTGCGGCGGGCAAAACTTCAATCCTCGAAACAGGCCGCGCGCCCGTCTGCGCGGATGGTGGCCGCCCCGTCCATGATCTGCGCGGCGCGCCGTTGGGTAAAACCGCCGGGCCTGCGCGCCGAGCGGTCCTTGGGGTCAGGCAGCACCGCCGCAATCAGCGCCGCCTGCCGCGCGGTGAGCGCCTCCGGGCCGACCCCGAAGTAGCGCCGCGCCGCGGCCTCGGCACCAAACACGCCTTCATCCATCTCTGCCACGTTCAGATAGACTTCGAGGATGCGGCGCTTGCTCCAGACCGCCTCCACCAGCGGCGTGAGCAGAGTCTCCAGCACCTTGCGCGGCCAGCTGCGGCCCTGCCAGAGGAAGACGTTCTTCACCACCTGCTGGGAGATGGTGGAACCGCCGCGCCGCCCGCCCGCGGCAATCGCCGCCTGGATCGCCGCCGCATCAAAGCCCCAGTGCTGGCAGAACCGTGCATCCTCCGCGGCGACCACCGATCGCGCGAGCACCGGCGCCATCTCCTCCAGCGGCACCCACATCCGGTCGACCTCGCCCAGGCGGCGCTGCTCGGCCCAGATGGTATGGGTGATCGGCGGGTTCACCACGGAAAACAGCAGCACCAGCGCTACGAATAGCGCCGCCACCGCCAGCACCGCCCTGAAGAGCCAGCGCTTCAGCCGCTGCAGCACGTTGCCGCCCGCTTTTGCCTTGCCCTTGGGACTGCCCTTGGTCCCGCCTTGGGATTTATTCTTCTTTGCGCCTGCCTTAGCCATGCCCCTCTATAAGACGGAGGTGGTCCGTGCACAAAGGGTCAGTTGCCCCGCTGCCGCAATCCGCCGAATCCATACAGACGTGACGGGGTAAAGCAGAGAGGGCGCTGCCCCTCTTGGGCTTTTGACCGAATTCACCCCAGGGTACATGGGGTCAGAAAGCGCGCGGGGGGTGTGACGCAGAAAAACCCCGCGGGCGGTGGCCTGCGGGGTTTTCCGTGCAGAGGAAGGCGCGGAGTTATTCCGCGGGCACCGCGGTCTCTTCCAGCGCCACCGGATGTTCCAGCTTGTCGAGCATTTCCTTCGGGCAGACCTGCACGAAGTTCAGCCGTTCGGCTTCCCAGTGCTGCAGGATTTCTGCCGCCTTGCGGCTGCCGGTTTCCTGCAGGTGGCGTTCGATCAGGCCTTTCAGCTGCGCTTCCCAATGCGCCACCGTCACCGGGCAGGTAACCAGCGATTCGCGGTTCAGCAGCGTCTCCGATTTGCCCTCCGGATCATAGAGGTACGCCATGCCGCCGGTCATGCCCGCGCCGAAGTTGGCGCCGATCGAGCCGAGGATGACCGCCACCCCGCCGGTCATGTATTCGCAGCCGCAGGCGCCGCAGCCCTCGACCACCACCGAGGCGCCGGAGTTCCGCACCGCAAAGCGCTCGCCCGCGCGGCCCGCGGCAAACAGGTAGCCCGCGGTGGCGCCGTAGAGCACAGTGTTGCCGATGATGGTGTTTTCGGACGCGGTGAGCGGGCTCACCTGCGGCGGGCGCACCACGATGGTGCCGCCGGACAGCCCCTTGCCGACATAGTCGTTGGCATCGCCCGAGACCTCCAGCTTCAGCCCCGGCGCGGCAAAGGCGCCCAGCGACTGGCCGGCCGAGCCCTGCAGCTTCACCGTCAGGTGGTCCGGCAGGAACGAGTTGCGCATGCCGAAGTTGCGCACGATATGGCTCGAGGTGCGGGTGCCCACGGTGCGGTGGGTGTTCTGCACCGCGTAGGACAGCTGCATCTTCTCGCCGTCCTGCAGGAAGCGGGCGGCATCGCGCACGATCTCTGCATCCAGCGTATCGGGCACCGCGTTGCGCGCCTTGTCGCGGTTATAGACGATGCTGTCGGCGCCATCGACAGTGATCAGCAGCGGGTTCAGGTCGAGATCATCCAGATGCGCAGAGCCGCGGGAGACCTGTGCCAGCAGATCGGCCCGGCCAATCACCTCGTCCAGCGAGCGCGCGCCGATGTTGGCGAGAATCTCGCGCACTTCCTGAGCGTAGAAGGTGATCAGGTTCACCACCTTGTCGGCGTTGCCGGTGAACTTGGCGCGCAGGCTCTCGTCCTGGGTGCAGACCCCCACCGGGCAGGTGTTGGACTGGCACTGGCGCACCATGATGCAGCCCATGGCGATCAGGGCCGCAGTGCCGATGCCGTATTCCTCGGCCCCCATCATCGCTGCCATCACGATGTCGCGCCCTGTGCGGAGGCCGCCGTCGGTGCGCAGGGTCACCCGGCCGCGCAGGTTGTTCATCGCCAGCACCTGATGCGCCTCTGTGAGTCCCATCTCCCACGGCAGGCCCGCGTATTTGATCGAGGTCGCGGGCGACGCCCCGGTGCCGCCGTTGTGGCCCGAGATCAGGATGATGTCGGCCTTGGCCTTCGCGACGCCTGCGGCGATGGTGCCGACGCCCGAGGACGCCACCAGCTTCACCGTCACCTTGCAGCGCGGGTTGATCTGTTTCAGGTCATAGATCAGCTGCGCCAGATCCTCGATCGAGTAGATGTCGTGGTGCGGCGGCGGCGAGATCAGGGTCACGCCCTTGGTCGAGTGGCGCAGGCGGGCAATCAGGTCGGTGACCTTCATTCCCGGCAGCTGGCCGCCCTCGCCGGGCTTCGCACCCTGGGCCACCTTGATTTCCAGCTCTTCGCACTGGTTGAGGTATTCCGCGGTCACCCCGAACCGGCCCGAGGCGACCTGCTTGATCTTCGCCGACGGGTTGTCGCCGTTCGGCTCCGGCACGAAGTGTGCCGGGTCTTCGCCGCCCTCGCCCGAGTCGGATTTGGCACCGATGCGGTTCATTGCCACGTTCAGCGTCTTGTGCGCTTCGGGGCTGAGCGCGCCCAGCGACATGCCGGGGGTCACGAAGCGCTTGCGGATCGAGGTGATCGATTCGACTTCTTCAATCGGCACCGGCTTGCCCAGCGGCTTGATGTCCAGAAGGTCGCGCAGGTGGATCGGCGGGTTGCCCTGCATCTTCGCGGAGTACTGCTTCCACAGCTCATAGGACGCGCGGTTGCAGGCCATCTGCATCATGTGCATAGAGGTCGCTTCCCAGGCGTGGGTCTCGCCGGTCTTGCGCGCCTTATAGAAGCCGCCGATCGGCAGCACGCCCTCGGGGGATTTCCAGGCCTTGGCGTGAATTTCCTCCGCCTTCACCTGGATGCCGTTCACGCCGATGCCGGAGATTCGGCTGGTCATGCCGGGGAAATACTCCGCGCACATGGCGCGGGAAAGGCCCACGGCCTCGAAGTTCAGCCCGCCCCGGTAGGAGGAAACCACCGAGATGCCCATCTTGGCCATGATCTTCAGCAGGCCCTGGTCGATGGCTTCGCGGTAGCGGGCGACGTTTTCGGTGAGGGTGCCGTCCAGCAGGCCGCGCTCGATACGGTCGGCCAGCGAGTCTTCCGCCAGGTAGGCGTTCACTACGGTGGCGCCGCAGCCGATCAGCACCGCGAAGTAATGCGGGTCGATGCATTCGGCGGAGCGCACGTTGAGCGAGCAGAAGGTGCGCAGGCCCTTGCGGGTCAGATGCGAATGCACGGCGGAGGTCGCGAGGATCATCGGCATCGCAACCTTCTCAGGACCGGAGAACTGATCGCTCAGAACCAGGTGGCCTGCGCCCGAGCGCACGGCTTCCTCTGCCTCGGCGCGGATGCGCGCAAGCGCGGCGCTCAGTGCGCCCTTGCCGGGGGTGAAGGTACAGTCGATCTCCGCCAGCGGCGCGTTGAACTGCTCGACCAGCTTGTCCCATTGGGCGTTGCCGACGAAGGGGCTCTCCAGCACGATGATCTCGGTCTGGGAGCTGTCCTCGTCCAGCACGTTCTTGAGATTGCCGAAGCGGGTCTTGAGCGACATCACCCGGAATTCGCGCAAGCTGTCGATCGGCGGGTTGGTCACCTGGGAGAAGTTCTGCCGGAAGAAGTGGCTCAGCGGCCGGTACTGCTTGGACAGCACCGCGGAGGGCGTGTCATCGCCCATCGAGGCGAGCGCTTCCTTACCGTCCTCGGCCATCGGCGCGAGGATCTGCTCCAGCTCCTCCACCGAGTAGCCGGCCGCGATCTGCCGCTTGCGCAGCTCCGCTCCGGAAAACAGCGCCTTCTCCTGTACGCCCGCCAGAACGGGGTCCACATCGTTGATCTTCTGCACCCAGTCGCCGAAGGGCAGCGCGCGGGAGAGTTTGTTCTTGATCTCGGTGTCGTGGTAGAGCAGGCCCTTTTCCATGTCCACGGCCAGCATCTGGCCCGGGCCGAGCGCGCCCTTCTCCACCACGGTGGCCTCGTCGATCGGCACCATGCCTGCCTCGGAACCCGCGATCACCAGCCCGTCACCCGTCACCACGTAACGCATCGGGCGCAAGCCGTTGCGGTCGAGACCAGCGCAGACCCAGCGGCCGTCGGTCATTGCAAGTGCCGCCGGGCCGTCCCAGGGCTCCATCACCGAGTTGCAGTAGGAGTACATGTCGCGCCAGGCCTGCGGCAGCTCGACCGCCTGCTTGGACCAGCTTTCCGGCACCAGCATGGTCTTGGCCATCGGCGCCGAGCGGCCGGCGCGCACCAGCACCTCGAAGACCGAATCCAGCGCAGCGGAGTCCGAAGAGCCGCCCGGCACGATCGGTTTGATGTCCTCGGCGTAGTCGCCAAACGTCGAGGAGGCCATGCGGATCTCATGGCTCTTCATCCAGTTCAGGTTGCCCTTCAGCGTGTTGATCTCGCCGTTGTGGGCCAGCATGCGGAACGGCTGCGCCAGCCACCATTGCGGGAAGGTGTTGGTGGAATAGCGCTGGTGATAGATCGCAAAAGCGCTTTCAAAGCGCAGGTCGTTGAGGTCGGGGTAGAACACCGCAACCTGCTCGGCGAGCATCATGCCCTTGTAGATGATCGAGCGGCAGCTGAGCGAGGCAATGTAGAGCCCGGCAATGCCAGCCGCGGCGGCGGCCTTCTCGATGCGGCGGCGGATCACGTAGAGCTCGCGCTCGAAGGTCTCCTCGTCCACGCCCTTGGCGTTGGAGATCAGGATCTGCTCGATCTCGGGACGGGTCGCATTGGCCTTTTCGCCCAGGCAGTTCACATCCACCGGCACGTGGCGCCAGCCGTAGATGTAGTAGCCCATGCGCAGCACTTCGCTTTCCACGATGGTGCGGCAGCGCTCCTGCGCGCCGAAGTCGGTGCGCGGCAGGAACACCTGGCCAACTGCCATCAGCTGGTCCTCGCGCGGCTCGTGGCCGGTGCGGCGGATCTGATCGTGGAAGAAGGGCACAGGGATCTGCACGTGGATGCCGGCGCCGTCGCCGGTCATGCCGTCGGCATCCACCGCGCCGCGGTGCCAGATCGCCTTCAGCGCGTTGATGCCCGCCTGCACCACCTTGCGGCTTTTCTTGCCGTCGACCGAAACCACCAGGCCGACGCCGCAGGAAGAATGCTCCTCCTCCTCGGAATACAGGCCGTTTTCAGCCATCCACTTGCGCTTGGCTTCCTCGGCGCGCACCCAATCGGCATCATACTTGGTCATTGGCTGTTTCCTTCTCCGGAAGGGGCAAACATTTCGATCATCTCGGCACCGGTCAGTTTCCGGCAGCTGCTGTCGAACGCATAGCCCGCTGGCTTTTGGTCGATGTAGAGTTCCAGGCGCAGCTCGCTGCCGCCTGCGTTGTCAAAAAGGCCCGCCGCGATCTGCGTCTGGCCCTGATTTTTCCCTGCGGTCATGCGGTACCACAGCGCAGAGCCGCAGCTGGCGCAGAAGGCGCGTTCGGCCCAGCCCGAGGACTGAAAGGTCTGCACCGGCCCCAGCGCAGCAAAGCCCGGCGCGGCCTGAAAGCTGAGGAACGGCCCGCCGGCCCAGCGCTGGCACATCTTGCAGTGGCAAGCCGACAGCGCAGCGCGCGCAGGCGTCGCGGACACCTTCACCGCACCGCACATGCATTGCCCGTTCAACTCCCCCATCGCTTCTGTCCTCTTGCTGGCCGCTCGGGCCTTTTGGCTGGATAGGTCAATATTTTTGACCTTTTTGGGCTGTGTGGTCCCCGGTGCCGCTTATTCGGCCGCCACTGCGGCGCGGCTGCCCAGGCGCTCCAGGATCGCGGCGGCGCAGTCGCGGCCGTCGCGGATTGCCCAGACCACCAGCGAGGCGCCGCGCACGATGTCGCCAACCGCATAGACCCCGTCGAGCGCGGTGGCGCCGGTCTGGAACTCCGCCTTGATTGTGCCCCAGCGGGTCACCGGCAGCTCCGGCTGGCCCCAAAGCGACGGCAGATCCTCCGGCTCGAAACCCAGCGCTTTGATCACCAGGTCGGCCTCCTCCACATAGTCCGCGCCCTCGATCACCTCCGGTGCCTGGCGGCCCGAGGCATCCGGCTGGCCCAGGCGCATCTTCTGCACCATCACCCCCGCGACCTTGCCGCCATTGTCAGTGAAGCCCTTCGGCGCCGACAGCCACTCGAAGATCACGCCCTCTTCCTCGGCGTTCTGGGTCTCGCGCTGGGAGCCCGGCATGTTGGCCCGATCACGGCGGTAGAGGCACTTCACACTGGTTGCGCCCTGGCGGATCGAGGTGCGCACGCAGTCCATTGCGGTATCGCCGCCGCCGATCACCACGACCTTCTTGCCCGCCGCGTTAAGCGCGCCGCTCTCGAACTCAGGCACCACGTCGCCAAAGCCTCGCTTGTTGGACGCGGTGAGGAAGTCGATCGCCTTCACGATGCCTTCGGCGCCGCTGCCGGGCATAGACAGATCGCGCGATTTGTAGACGCCAGTGGCAATAATCACCGCGTCATGCTTGGCGCGGATCTCCTCGAAGGCGATGTCCTCGCCCACGTTGCAGTTGAGGACGAAAGTAACGCCGCCGTCAGCGAGCAGCTTGTTGCGGCGCTCCACCACGTCCTTTTCCAGCTTGAAGCCGGGAATGCCATACATCAGCAGCCCGCCGGCCCGGTCATAGCGGTCATAGACGGTGACCTGCACGCCCGCCTTGCGCAGCATGTCCGCCGCCGCCAGCCCGCCGGGGCCCGCGCCGATAATGCCGACGCTCTCGCTGCGTTCGGCGGCCGGGGCAGCGGGCTTCACCCACCCCTTCTCCCATGCGGTGTCGGTGATGTATTTTTCGACCGAGCCGATGGTGACGGTGCCGTGGCCGGACTGCTCGATCACGCAGTTGCCTTCGCACAGGCGGTCCTGCGGGCAAATCCGGCCGCAAATCTCGGGGAAGGTGTTGGTCGCCTGGCTGACCTCATAGGCCTCTTCCAGGCGGCCGGTCGCGGTCAGCCGCAGCCAGTCGGGGATGTTGTTGTGCAGCGGGCAGTGGCTCTGACAGTAAGGAACGCCACACTGGCTGCAGCGGCTGGCCTGCTCTTCGGCCTTGGCGGCGGCGAACTCCGCGTAGATCTCGTTGAAGTCTTCCTTGCGCAGGCTGGCATCACGCTTCTCCGGCATGTCGCGTTCGATCTGCACAAATTTCAGCATCGGTTGCTTGGCCACGGGTTGGACTCCATTATTTGCCTGGCTGCGAGACCGCCTGTCCAGGCACTGCCCCGCTTTATGTCAACTATGCTGACCTATTTTGCCAGCGACTGTCCTCTGATAGCGACTCTCGGGTAAAAGTACAGTATTTTTAGGTCCTAATCGGACCTATTTACCTTCTTCCATCCCATTCACTGGAATTATACATATGTATGTAAGGCTACGAGCGGCTCACAACAAAAACAGGACCATCGGCAGATGCCACTATTCCAGTTGTTTCTGGTTGCACTGATTCAAGGGGTTACCGAATTCCTGCCCGTGTCCTCTTCGGGCCACCTGATTCTGCTGCCCGGGGTGACTGGACTGAGCGACCAAGGCCAGGTTATCGACGTGGCCGTTCACGTGGGAACGCTGGCCGCTGTGCTGCTGTATTTCTGGAGCGATGTGAAGGAAGGGCTGGCCGGCATGCCGCGGGCGCTCGCGGGCCGCACGGACACCCATGGGGCCAAGCTCGCCATGGGGCTGATTATTGCGACCATTCCCACCGTAATTCTGGGCGCCGTGCTGCATTTCACCGGCTTAAGCCAAGCACTGCGCTCGATGGAGGTGATCGGCTGGACCATGCTGAGCTTTGGCCTGATACTCTATTGGGCAGACCAGAGAGGCGCCACCGTCAAGCGGGCAAACGATTGGTGTGTGCGCGATGCGCTGATCATGGGGCTGTGGCAGGCGCTGGCGCTGATTCCCGGGACCTCCCGCTCCGGCATCACCATCACCAGCGCCCGGCAGCTCGGCTACACCCGCGAAGACGGCGCCCGGATCGCCATGCTGATGTCGATACCGGCAATCATGGCCTCAGGAATCCTGCTGGGCACCGAAGTGGCCGTTGACGCGAATCTGGCCCTGCTGCGCGACGCCGCCTTCGCCGCCGCGCTTGCCATGCTTGCCGCGCTTGCCGCCCTCAGCATAATGATGCGAATGCTGCGCTCGGTCAGTTTCACGCCCTACGTGATTTACCGGGTGGTTCTTGGCGTGGTGCTGCTGTCCGTCGCTTACAGCAGCTGACCCAGCGAACAATGAAGCGCGGGGCTCCCCCGCGCTTTCAGTTTCCCTCGCCTGCCGGCAGATCAGGCGCCATTCTTGCGCAGATTGCGGGCCGATCGGGTCATTTCGTCATACTGCCCCGACGGGCGGAACTTCCACAGGTAGTCCGGCAGAACTGCCTCCAGGCTGACCGGGCTGATGCCGAGATCGGCAAAGCTCTTGGCGCCCGCGGAAACCACGTTGTCCCGCCTCAGGTTCTTCAGCTGGTCGCGGGTCAGCATCTTGTTCTCCAGAATCTGGAAGCTCGCCTTCTGCAGCATATCAAAGCCAAAGGCGATCATCGCCGCCACGAAACCCGGCAGCGGCAGGATCAGGCGGCGGCGGTGGATCACCTTCAGCATCTGCTGCATCAGTTCGCGGAAGCTCTTCACCTCCGGCCCGCCGAGCTCGTAGATGCCGGGCGCGGCTTTGCCCTTGGCCGCCTTCACGGCCGCCTTGGCGACATCGTCCACGTAAACCGGCTGGAACTTCGTGCCGGCGCCCGCAATCGGCAGCAATGGCGACAGCCGGGTCATGCCGGCAAACCGGTTGAAAAAGTTATCCTCGGGCCCGAAGATCACCGACGGCCGCAGGATCACGGCGTTAGGGAAGTTGCGCAGCACTGCTTCCTCGCCCGCGGCCTTGGTGCGGGCATAAGCGCTTGCACCGGTGGCATCGGCGCCAATGGCCGAGATCTGGACCAAATGGGAGACACCCTGCGCCGCCGCGATCCGGGCAACCCGGGCCGCCCCTTCGGCATGCACCTGCGCAAACGTGTTCTTGCCGACCTCGTTCAGCACCCCAACGCAGTTCACCACCGCATCCGCGCCCTGCATCACCGCCGCTACCGAGGCATCGTCGCGAATGTTGCAGAACACCGGCTCCACCTGGCCCGGCACGCCGTAGGGCTTCACATGCATGGCCTCATTGGGGCGGCGCACGGCTACCCGCACCCGCCAGCCCGCCTTGGCCATGCGCCGCGCGATATAGCGGCCGACGAAACCGGACCCGCCGTAGATCGTGACCAGTTTGGACATCTCTTGGCTCCTGAAGTTAGCTGCCCCTATGCTCTAGCGCCGCCAAAGGCGTCAAACAAGGCGCAAATGACCGCGTTTCGGGGCCAAACCACGGCGCAGCCTGCCTTTTTAACGCCCTTCCCGCGGTTGCGGCGCAGCCTCGCGGTAAAGGGGTGAAGTTCAGGCGCCTGCGCGGGATGCGTGCTGTCCGGGATGCAGCGAACCCTGCCGGGAGAAGGCATTCTCCGGATGAGCGCAGCCGGGTTCCACACGGCTGCCCGGCATCCACGCTCAGGAGGCGCGGCTGTAGCGCACTCCGTCCAGCTTATGAGCGTCAAAGGTGCTCGCGATGATGCGGGTGAGCGGGCGGCCTTCGGGCAGGATCTCCAGCGCCGCGCCCGTCAGCCGCACAAGATCGCCGAACCGGGAGGCGACTCCGTCGACCTCGGCATCCAGCACCGCGGCCTCTTCGCCGAAACGCTGCCGCAGCGCGCGCCGGTCGAGACGGAAATCGCACATCAGCATCTCGATCGCCCGGCCCCGCAGAAAATCCTCCCCGCTCAGCATATGGCCACGCACGCCCGCCAGCTCCCCGGCCTCGACCCGCTGCACGTAAGCCGGAGTGGCCGCCGCGTTCTGGATGTAGCCGCCGGCAAAGCGCGAAATTGACGATGCACCAAAACCGATCAGCGTGGGGCAGCTGTCGTCCGTGTAGCCTTGAAAGTTGCGCCGCAGGCGGCCGCTGCGCGCCGCCGCTTCCAGCCCGTCACCGGGGAGCGCAAAATGGTCGATGCCGATGGCGGCAAATCCGGCGTCCCGGAACCACTTCGCCGCCCGCCCCGCCAGATGGTAGCGCGCCAGATCGTCCGGCAGCGCCTCTTCCCTGATCAGCTGCTGCCGCTTCGCCACCCAGGGCACATGCGCATAACCGAAGAGCGCCAGCCGCTCGGGCTCAAGGCGCAGCACCTTTTCCAGCGTGTCTTCCATCCGCGCCTGCGTCTGATGCGGCAGACCGTAGACCAGATCGGCGTTGAGCGAGGTGATCCCAGCCTGGCGCAGCTCCACAACACAGTCCTGCGTCACCTCAAACGGCTGCTCGCGGCCAATCGCCGCCTGCACCAGCGGGTCGAAGTCCTGGATACCTATGCTCGCACGGTTCATGCCCTCCGCCGCCAGCGCTGCGATCTTCTCCGCATCCACCAGGGTCGGGTCGATCTCGACCGAGAACTCCCAGCCCTCCGCCGGTGCAAACACCGCTTTCACCGCCTGCGCTAGTCGGCGGATCAGCGCGGGCGGCAGGATGGTGGGCGTGCCGCCGCCCCAATGCATCCGCCCCATCCGCACGCCCTTGGGCAGAAGCGGTGCCACCAGCGCTAACTCCTGCTCCAGCGTGCCGATGTAGCTTTCCACTGGGCTCAGCGTCCGGGTGCCTTGGGTGCGGCAGGCGCAGAACCAGCAGAGCCGCTCGCAGAAGGGAACATGCAAGTAGACCGAAACCGGCTGTTCCGGATCCAGCGCCTGCAGCGCGCGGGCCTGATCCGCAGCGCCCACGGCGGCGGAGAACACCGGCGCGGTCGGATAGGAGGTGTAGCGGGGCACCCGGCTGTCGAACAGCCCAAGGGCTTGGAGGCGGTCAATCTGTGTCATGATGGCCCTATGCCCCGTCTGCGCCGCCACCACTTTGCGCAAGATCAAACGCCCCGTCCCGTGCCCCCCGCCGCGGCCCAGGCACAAACGTGTCAACGCTCTGGTTTCACTTGAGAAAACGTCTGCAAGACGAACGTCAAAGAAATTCCGGCACCACGCGCATTTTCCGTTTGACCCTGCCCGCGACTCCGCTTATACGCCCTCCTCACGACACCGGCCCAGGTGGCGGAATTGGTAGACGCGCTAGCTTCAGGTGCTAGTGTCCGTATGGACGTGGAGGTTCGAGTCCTCTCCTGGGCACCATCCCCCCCTTTACTCGAAAATCTGCCCGCCGCCTTTCCGGCGGCCTCGCATAAGTCGCGCCCGCCGTGTTCGGCAGGCGCTTGAGGCATCCTTCAGGCCGCCTGATACTGCGGGGCTGTCGCCAGGAAGCGGCCGT
Organism: Cribrihabitans neustonicus; assembly: GCF_048820895.1. Taxonomy (NCBI): domain Bacteria; kingdom Pseudomonadati; phylum Pseudomonadota; class Alphaproteobacteria; order Rhodobacterales; family Paracoccaceae; genus Cribrihabitans; species Cribrihabitans neustonicus. Next base: position 352,239 of record NZ_JBMERQ010000002.1, on the reverse strand, counting down.
AGGCGCCGGCATCGGGCGGGGCGAATTGCTCCACAAGCGGGTTCGGCCGTTTCCATTGCGTCGCACCCATATCCCTTAAAAGCTCATCAAAGTGCTTGAAATGAAACGGCGCCGAGCACAGGCCGCCGTAAATCTGCGCCGCCGGGCGCTCCTTCCGGCGCCAGTCGAGCATCATTTGGATGTTCGCCTCCATTTCCGCCCGCGAGGGCTGACGCGCCAGCTGCCCGTCGGCGTAGCGCACCAGCCAGTTCGCCACCATTTCCGCCGAGAGGATGGTGCAGAAGCTGGAGTTGAAGCCGACAAATCCCATTTCCGGCAGATCCGGGTTCACCGCGAGCCGGTAGGTGCGGTACTGCCCGTCCGGCTCGATCAGCTTGTCCAGATAGCGCTGCGCCAGATAAGGGATTCCCAGCTTCCAGCCGACCGCCGAGACCACCAGGTCGGCGCCGATGCGCGCACCGTTCTCCAGCACGATCTCATCGCCCTCGTACCGCTCGAAGGTGGAGCGGACCGGGATAATGGAGCCGTCCTTGAAGCCCTCGAACAGCCCCGGCGTCACGATCGGCACCGAGCAGGAGACGTCCTTCTCGATCGGCACATCCGGCACCATGTCCCATTTCTTCAGGCCAAGCTGCAGCTTCAGCAGCGCCTCCAGCCCGCGGAAATTGGCCCAGATCAGGGGCTTGGCCATGCCGTAAAGCGCCTTATGCAGCCAGCTGCGGCCCCAGCCATTGAACTGCACCTCCTGCGCGCGCATGTACAGCAGCCGCTTGAAATTGATGCCGCCGACAAAATAGGGCACCCGCCAGACGTTCTGCCGGTAAACCAGATGAACCCGCCTGGCGCCGTTCTGCGCCGCGTTCACCGCCACGTCGGTGGCGGACTTCGAGCCACCCAGCACCACCACGCGCTTGCCGCGGGCCTGTGTCGGGTCGAGGTATTCCGAGGAATGCATCACTTCGCCGCCCCGGGCTATGAACGCCTCCTGGCCCGGATGGGTGAGGATGTTCTTCTCCGAGAACTGCCCACTACAGACCACGGCAAAGTCCACGTCCACAGTGCGGGCTTCTCCCGCCGCCTCCACCACCAACCGCCAGCCGGGCTGCCCGTCCGGGCGCCGGTCCATCTCCAGCACGTTGGTATTGAGCTGGAACAGACGGTGCAGATCGTGCTTCTCCGCGTAGGAATGCAGATAGGCATGCACCTGCGGTCCCTTGGGCCACTCGGGATAGTCCGCGGGCATCGGGTGATCGGTGTAGCAATACAGATCCTTGGGCGACTGCGTCTGCACGCCGGGATAGGAGCGCGACGGCTCCCACACGCCGCCCAGATCCTCGCTGCGCTCGAAGCCCAGCACCTCGTGGCCCTTTTCGGCAAACGCCTTGGCTGCGGCCAAACCGCTGACCCCGCCGCCGATGACGGCGACCTTCTTCCGTCTCACCATGTGCGCCTCCCTTATTCGGACGGTGGCGGCAGGAACTCGACCTCATGCAGCGCCGACAGCCGCACCAGCTCCTCAGGGTCGGTCACCCCGTCGAGCGCGCCGAACAGATCATAGAGCTTGCGCGAAGGCGCGACGCCAAACACGCAGGTGGCCTCTTCGCCGGAGCGGTTGAAGATGCCATGCGCCACGCCCATTGGCATGCGGATGATGTCCCCCGGACCTGCCTTGTGGACGTCCCCGCCGAATTCGACTTCCAGCTCCCCCGCCAGCATGTTGATCCATTCGTCCTGTGTGGGGTGCACATGCGGCGGCACGAAGGTACCGTCCGGAATCACCGCGTGCCAGATGAAGGCGTTTTCGCTGTGCAGCTTTGGCGTGTAGGTGTGCCCGACGACGTTCCACGCCGTGCCATTGAGCCCTTCGGCCGCCCTTGTTACTCCCTGATCCAGAGCCATGCTGTCCTCCCTTGTCAGCTCGTGATCTCAAGCTTAGGGCCAGATCGGCAAAGCCATTATCCGGAATGCGCAACAAAGCGCAAAAGCTGGCACCATACGCGCAAGTTCCGTGCTAGCCTGCCGCAATGGACGCGCGATACCCCACATCCACTGCCGAACCGCTGCGGGTCTGGCGGCGGTTTCACAGCCGCGACATCGGCGAGGCGCGCGCGATGGTCGCGCGCAAGTTCTGCGACCATGCGCTGATCCCCGCAGGCCGCGGCGCCGGGTTCGACACCCGTCACAACCACGCGCCGGGACGCAGTCTATCGCTCAACTTCCTCAGCTACGGCGCGGAGGTGCAGATCGCGCCGGAAGAACTGCGCGATTTCTACCTGGTGCAGCTGCCGATCGCGGGCCATGCGGAAGTGGCCAACGGCAGCGCCGCGGTTGCCTCCCGGCGGCGCATCGGCACGGTGCTGAACCCGGACCGGAAATCGCGGATGACCTGGCACGCGGATTGCCGGATGCTGCTTTTGCAGATCAGCCGCAAAGCCCTGCACCACACCGCCGAACGCGCCGCGGGCATGGAGCTGCCCGAAGCGGTGGCCTTCGACACTGCGGTGCCGGTGGCGGGCGGGCTGCAAGACTGGGTGCGCCAGTTCGCCGCGTGCGTGACCGCCACCAGCCAGCAGGAAGGATTCGGCGCTTGGTCCGCCCTGCAACAGCACGCGATCGAGGAGCAGCTCATGCTCGGCTTTCTCAGCCGCCAGATGAGCAATATCCGCCACCTCCTCGACCGCCCCGCGCCGCAGGCAGGCAACGCCCAGATCCGCCGCGCGCAGGAGTTTATCCACGCGCATCTTGCCGATCCGATCAGCCTCTCCGCCATCGCCTCCGCCGCGGGCTGCAGCCTGCGCTCCCTGCAAACGGGGTTCCGCGGCAGCTTCGGCCTCAGCCCGATGCAATACCTGCGCGACCGGAGGCTCGACATGGCGCACTATCTGCTGCTGTCGCGTCCGGCGGGTGGCAAGGCTTGCGGCAACGCAGGTGGAAGCGTCGGCAGCATCGCCCATGATTGCGGCTTTGCTCACATGGGCCGCTTTGCCCAGCTCTACCGCGCCCGCTTCGGCCAGCCGCCCAGCGCCACCGCCCGCGCGCAGGGCCAGCCCCGCGATGTCTCCACCGGCACGCCGGAAAGCGCGGGCAGCGGTGCATTTTCCGTTTGACGCCGCCGCGAAGCACTTTTATACGCCCCCTACTGCCTCCGTGCCCAGATGGCGGAATTGGTAGACGCGCTAGCTTCAGGTGCTAGTGTCCGTATGGACGTGGAGGTTCGAGTCCTCTTCTGGGCACCACAGCCGTCCCCCACCTCAATTTAAATCGTGATCGGGCTTCTTATGAGGCCGCTTGAGCCCGCGCGCCCGGCTCCAGCGAGGTCAACGCACGGTATCGCCATTGTGCCGTTGTCTTTTACTTAAAGTTGAGTAAGTTCTTTGTACCCGCTTCGCGCTGTGGCTCCCTCCCGCAGGCAGCGGCTTTATTTTTAATGTTTTTCAGCCACTTGGATCATGAATTTATTACCCATGAACGATCATGCCGGATGCTCCCCCCTCTCGCAATTTAACGAAAAGGCCGCAGCGGCCCTGCTTGAGACCGCCGACGCGGCAGCCGGGCCCTGGACCAGCTACGACCTCGGCAGCGGCGGCAGCTGCCGCGGCGCGCTGAGCCGCCCCGGCGACCGCGACTGGGTGGGCATCACACTGGAGGCTGGCGCCACCTACAGCTTCACCTTGAAAGGCAGTGCCAGCGGCCACGGCAGCCTTGGCGATCCACTGCTGCGGCTGCATGATAGCAGCGGCCGCGAACTGCGGATGGATGATGACAGCGGTACGGGACTCAACTCCGAGATGACTTTCACTGCTCCTGCTTCCGGCACCTACTACCTCGCCGCGGGCAGCTTTGCCGATCACAGCACCGGCAGTTACCTGCTCGAAACCACCCGCCAGGCGCCTCCGCAACCCGCCACCCTGAACCAGCTGGCGGACTACCTGACCGATGGCTACTGGCGGGACCACGGCCTGCGCAGCCACAGTTTCGAAACCTCCCGCGACAATGTCATCACGGTCGACGTGACCGGCCTGACCGCCGAAGGCCGCCAGCTCGCCCGCTGGGCTTTCGAGGCCTGGGAGATGGCAGCAGACATCGAGTTCCGCGAAACAGGAAGCGGCGCCGACATAACCTTTGATGACAACGGCAGCGGGGCGTACTCCAACTCCGACGCTTACAATGGCAGGACCGTGCGCGCGTTCGTTAATGTCTCGCTGTCCTGGCTGGAGCATTTCGGCACCAGTCCCGACAGCTATTCCTATCAGGTCTACCTGCATGAGATCGGCCACGCACTGGGGCTGGGGCATCAGGGCAATTACAACGGCAGCGCAACCTTCGGCATCGACAACGAATTCGCCAACGACAGCTGGCAGCTTTCGGTGATGTCCTATTTCTCGCAGAACGAGAACACGCTGACCGACGCCAGCGAGGCGCTGCTGCTGACACCGATGATGGCAGATGTCATCGCGATCCAGAACCTTTATGGGGCCCCTGATACCGACAGTGCAACCGCCGGCAACACGGTCTGGGGACCGGGAACACGCCTGCCCGGTGTACTGGGCGATCTATTCAACGATCAGAACCACTACCGGGGTTACGATGTCGCCTTCACCATCTACGACCGCAGCGGCACAGATACGCTGGACGTCAGCGGTTTCTCCGCCGGCAGCCGGATCGACCTGCGCGGCGGGCATTTTTCGGATATTGACGGCCTCACCGGCAATGTCGGCATTGCGCGCGGGACCGTGGTGGAGAACACGCTCACCGGCAGCGGCAACGACACCGTCACCGGCAACGCCGCGGACAACATAATCCGCGGCGGTGGCGGTTCGGACCGGCTGCGCGGCCATGGCGGCGAGGATCTTCTGGCGGGCGGCGGCGGCGGCGACCGGCTTTTTGGACACAACGGCGACGACCGGCTGCGCGGCCACAACGGGGAGGACGAGCTCCGGGGCGGCAGCGGCCGCGACGCACTCGCCGGAGGCGGCGGCGATGACCGGCTTGACGGCGGCCGGGGCAACGACCGGCTCACCGGCGGCAGTGGCGCGGATGTGTTTGTATTTACTGCCGGTCACGGCCGTGACGTGGTGCGGGACTTCAGCACCGCGCAGGGAGACCGGCTGGACTTCTCCGGGCTTGACGGTTTCGGCGGCTTCGCCAGCATCCTTGCCGAAGCGCAGGACAGCAGCGCCGGCCTTCGCATCGTCACGGGCGCTGACAGCGCGGTGCTGCTCAAGGGCGTGAGCCTGGAAAGCCTCGCTGCGGATGACTTCCTGTTCTGAGACCCCGCCAGGCGGCGCCGGCAGTTGAGTTCGGCGCCCGGAGCGCCTATTTCCCTTGCAACCGCGCCGCGCGGCGGCAAGCAAAAGGGAACTCCAGTGGCCAACCACCTGTACAAGAACGACCTGCCCGACGGTCTCGACCTCGGGCCCGTTGTTGCCATCGACTGCGAAACCATGGGGCTCAACCCGCATCGCGACCGGCTCTGCGTGATCCAGATGTCCGGCGGCGACGGCGACGCCCATATCGTGCAGGTGGAAAAGGGCCAGACCGCGGCCCCCAACCTGTGCCGGATGCTGGAAGATCCGAACGTGCTGAAGCTGTTCCATTTCGGCCGCTTCGATATTGCCGCCATGCACAACGCCTTTGGCGCTCTTGCGGCCCCCGTTTACTGCACCAAGGTCGCCAGCCGCCTGGTCCGCACCTACACCGACCGGCACGGGCTGAAGAACCTGACCCAGGAGTTGCTGGGCATCGACATTTCCAAGCAGCAGCAAATGAGCGACTGGGGGGCGGAGGAGCTGACCGACGCGCAGCTCGAATACGCCGCCTCCGACGTGCTGCACCTGCACAAGCTGCGCGAGGCGCTGGACGCCCGGTTGGCCCGTGAAGGCCGCACCGAGATGGCCCAGGCCTGCTTCGACTTCCTGCCCATGCGCGCCAAGCTGGACCTGGCCGGCTGGCCCGAAACCGACATCTTTGCCCACTCATGACCGACGCAGACAAATTCCTCCTCACCGCACGGCAGGTGATCACCGATGAGGCCGAGGCGCTGAACAGCCTGGCGGAGAGCCTGGACGGGCGCTTTGCAGAAGCGGCCGACCTGATCCTCAAGGCCGAGGGCCGCATCATCGTGAGCGGCATCGGCAAGTCCGGCCATATCGGCCACAAGATCGCCGCCACCCTCGCCTCCACCGGCACGCCTGCCTATTTCGTGCATCCGGCCGAGGCCAGCCACGGCGATCTCGGCATGCTGTCGGGCGGCGACGTTGTGCTGGCAATCTCCAACTCGGGCGAGGCGCCGGAGCTTGCCAACCTCCTCGCCTTCACCCGCCGCTTCGGCATTCCGCTCATCGGGCTCTCCAGCAAGATGGACAGCACCCTGATGAAACAGGCGGACGTGCACCTGCAAATCCCCTCGCTCGGGGAGGCCTGCGGCTTTGGCATGGTGCCCTCGATTTCCACCACGCTGACTTTGGCGATGGGCGATGCGCTGGCCATCGCGCTGATGAAGCACCGCGACTTCCGCCCCGAGAATTTCCGCGACTTCCATCCGGGCGGCAAGCTCGGCGCGCGGCTGAGCAAGGTGCGCGACCTGATGCATGCAGGCGGCGCCCTGCCGCTGGTGAGCGAGGACACCCCGATGGCCGACGCGCTGATCGAAATCAGCCAGAAGGGGTTTGGCGTCGCAGGCGTCACCGCCCCGGACGGCACACTGGCAGGCATCATCACCGATGGCGACCTGCGCCGCCACATGGAAGGGCTGCTGGAGAAAACCGCCGCCCAAGTGATGACAGCCTCCCCTGCCACCATCGCCCCCGGCGCCATGGCCGAGGAAGCGGTGGCGCTGATGAACCAGCGCAAGATTACCTGCCTCTTTGTGGTCGACCCGGATAACGGCCGCAAGGCGGAGGGGCTGCTGCACATCCACGACTGCCTGCGCGCGGGCCTCGGCTGAGCCGCGGAAGGACAAGGATATGGACAGGCATTCCCGCGCCGTCGCCTACCTGAAGGTGCTGCTGCCGCTCACTGCGCTGGTGCTGCTGTCCACTCTCTTTATGGTCTCGCGCGGTTCCGACATCGAGGCGGTGATCCCCTTCGCTGAGAAGGAGATCGAGGACCGGCTGCGGGGCCAGCAGGTGACCGGCCCCTATTTCTCCGGCACCACCTCAAGCGGCGACGAAATCATGGTGACCGCGAGCCTCGCCCGCCCGGGCGGCGCCGGAGCGCCCGCGGTGGCAGTCAATCTCGAGGCCGAGATCCGCATGGCCCAGGGCGGCCGGATCGCACTGTCCTCCGAAACCGGCGCGGTTTACCCGGACCGGGACCGCGCGGAATTTGCGGGCAGCGTTACTATCACCTCGGCCGACGGGCTGACGGTGGAGACCGAGACCCTGAACACCGCGCTGAGCGGGCTGGAGGCGGAAAGCCCCGGCCCGGTGCGCGCTCATGGTGCCATCGGCAATCTTACCGCCGGGAACATGCGGATTCGCTCCAAAACCGAAGGCGGCCCGGTTCATATGCTGTTCAAGGACGGGGTGAAGCTGATATACGATCCCCAAAAACCGGAAAGATAGACCGTGCCCCACCTTCGCGCCCTGCTGTTCTGCCTGCCGCTGGCCTTCGCCGCCCTGGTCCCCGTCCTTGCAACGGCGCAGGAGGCTTCGGTGGCCTTCGGTGCGGTCAAGGCCGATCCCAGCCTGCCGGTTGAGGTGACCGCCGATGAGCTGGCGGTAAATCAGGCGGACGGCTCGGCTGAATTCGCCGGCAACGTGCTGATCGTGCAGGGAGCGATGCGTCTTTCTGCCGATGAGGTTCTGGTGATCTACCAGACCGGCGGCGAGGACGGCAGCGCCAAGGGTATCGAACGGCTCGAAGCCGCCGGCAACGTGCTCCTGGTCAACGGCCCCGATGCCGCCGAGGCCGAGCGGGCCGAATATACAATCGGCACTGGCACCGTGGTGATGACCGGAAACGTGCTGCTCAGCCAGCAGGGCAACACCCTTGCCTCGGAGCGGCTGGAGGTGAACCTGACTTCCGGCACCGCCCGCATGGCTGGCCGCGTCAAGACCATCCTCAACCCGGAGGGCGGCAGCAACTGATGGCAATACCTGACCTTACAGTGACCGAAGGCTCCTCCGGTCTGCGGATCGAACGGCTGCGCAAATCCTACCGCAAGAAAGTTGTGATCCGCGATGTCAGCATGTCGCTGAACCGCGGTGAGGTGGTGGCGCTTCTGGGGCCCAACGGCTCCGGCAAGACCACCAGCTTCTATGCCATTGCGGGGCTGGTGTTTCCCGAGGCTGGGGTGGTGTCGATAGATGGGCAGAACGTGACCGGCCTGCCGATGTACCGCCGCGCCCGGCTCGGCATCGGCTACCTGCCGCAAGAGATGTCGATTTTCCGCGGCCTTTCGGTGGAAGACAACATCTCCGCCGTGCTCGACATCTCCCAGAAGCACGAGCACAAGCGCCGCGAGCGGCTGGAAGAGCTCTTGTCGGATTTCTCCATCGAGCACCTGCGCCGTGCGCCTGCGCTGGCGCTGTCCGGCGGGGAGCGCCGCCGGGTGGAAATCGCCCGCTGCCTGGCTGCCGATCCAAAGTACCTCTTGCTGGACGAGCCCTTCGCAGGCGTCGATCCGATCTCGGTCGGCGATATCCGCCATCTGGTTGCAGACTTGAAGAAACGCGGCATCGGCGTGCTGATCACCGACCACAACGTGCGCGAGACGCTGGAGATCGTTGACCGCGCCTATATTCTGCACGACGGCCAGGTCCTGATGTCGGGCAGCCCCGAAGAAGTGGTGGAAAACGAAAACGTCCGCCGCGTCTACCTGGGCGATAACTTCCGCATTTCCTGATCGCGCTGCGGCCTCCGGAGGGGGAACGAACCCCGTTTTGAAGGTCCCTCGCCGGCAGCCGTTTTACCCCCGTTTCCGCCGCATTTGCCGGACCCTCAGGGCCGGGCGGAAACCCGCGTGCCAGCGCTAACGGTGCGGTGCCGAATTTGCGCGATATCCATTGACTCTGTTGCTGACATGCCGTCGAATTACCCCATGGCATATGTGCAATCCGATGCAAACCGCGCACCGGCCTTGGCAACAGGGTCCGGGCGGCTGCTCCCGGATGCCAGGCCTGACCCCCGGCGCCGGACCTGACACCAGGCCGCCAAGGATTGCCTTGGCGGCAGGCCCGGCACCATATTCGTGAAGGAGATCACATGCGTTACAAAATCAGCGGTAAACAGATCGACATTGGCGAAGCTCTGCAAACCCACGTGCAAACCGAGCTGGGTACGGTCGTTCAGAAATATGCCGAACGCCCGACCGACGCGACCGTGGTCTTTTCCCGTTCGGCGCATGAATACGTGTGCGAAACCACGGTGCACCTGTCCACCGGGCTGACCGCCCAGGCCAAGGCGCATGCCACCGAAATCTATGCCTCATTCGAGGGCTGCTGCGAGAAAATGGAAAAGCAGCTGCGCCGATATAAGCGCCGCCTCAAGGACCACCACCGCGACCGCAGCGAACCGGTTGAACATCTCGGCGCCAACTCCTATATCCTCGCCTCTGAAGATACCGGCGGCGAGCCGGACTCGCTGCAGCCGATCATCGTGGCGGAGATGGAGACCCGCATTCCCTCCCTGTCGGTGGGCGAAGCGGTAATGCAGATGGAACTGGCCGGCGCGCCGGTCCTGGTCTTCCGCAACGAGGGCAAGGACGGGCTCAACGTGGTCTACCGCCGCGAAGACGGCAACATCGGGTGGATCGACCCGTAAACACCTAAGCAGCGCCCCGTTGCGGGGCGCCGGAACGGAGCAGACACATGCAGATTTCCAGCATTCTGAAGCCAGAAGCGGTCCGGGTGATCGGATCCGCTTCCAGCAAGAAGCGCTTGTTTCAGGAAATCTCCGATGTGGCCAGCACCGCCTACGGGCTCGACGCCCAGACCGCGGTCGAGGCTCTCCTCGACCGCGAGAGCCTTGGCCCCACCGGGGTCGGGCACGGCGTGGCCCTGCCCCACGCCCGGCTTGATGAACTGGACGAGATCTGCGGTGTCTTCCTGGTGCTGGAAAAGCCCTTGGACTTCGGCGCCGTGGACCGCCAGCCGGTCGACATCGCCTTTGCCCTCTTCGCGCCCGAAGACGCAGGGGTGGAGCACCTGAAAGCGCTGGCGCTGGTCTCGCGCACCTTGCGGGAGCAGAGCTTCTGCACCAAGCTGCGCGCCAACCACGACCCGGCGACGCTCTATACCATCCTGACCGAAGACCACTCTGTAAAGGCCGCCTGAAGCCTGAACCGTGCCGCAGCCGGGGCGCTTATAGCATGCCGCCCGGCTTCTGCCCTGTCCAAAAACGCGTGGATACGGCGAGCCTGCCGTTGCGCGATGACGGAACGGCCTTCTTTTTGCGACTCCGCCGAGGGGACTCTCCCGCCCGCCGCCGGCCTCGCGGCGGAAGCGAACAGGCACATTTTCCTGCTCACCCGCGCCTAGAGCACCTATTGCTGAATTTTGGCCCGCAAACGGCCTGCCGGCCTGCGCGCACCGCTTTGCCCAAGACAGTTCCGGCAAGCCGGGCACTGCCCGGGCGGCCGGCCAGCCCGGATGCACCACCACGCCCAGCGCCCGGCACGGCGGTTCACTGCGGCTGCCAGGAACCGAACCCGAAGTTCACGTAGTCGCGCTGGTAGACCGAAGCGATCAGCTCCTCCAGCTCCTCGTCGTAGATATCCGCCAGCGGAATCGGCGTGTCTGGCTTGGCCGGCGCGGGCACAGGTGCGCCGGTGCACCCAAGACGCTCTGCCAGCGCGGGCAGCGCCACGGCAGCTTCCTCCTCGCGCACCACCAGGTCGGGCACGCCCAGCTCGGCAAAACCCGCCAGCGCCTGCGCCTGGCTTGCCCATTCGGCATCAACCCGCACCGACGTCTGCCCGGCGAGGTTCGCCTGCACGAAGCCCAGGTAGGCGGCAAAGGCGGCCCTGTGCTCGGCCGGGCCATAGTCCGAGCCGGGTTCGCCTTCGGGCAGCGGCACCTTGAACTGACGCCGCAGAGTGCTGCGGATGGCGCCGTAGCAGCCCGGGCCGGTCTGAAGGATACGCCGGCAGAAAACCGCATGCGCCCGCGCTGCCGGGTGGCGCAGCACAGTGAAGCTGCGGAAGCCCTTGTTCCTGCGCTTCCACTGCCGCAACTGCTTCTGGGTCATACCCTGCTGCAGGGCCTCAGGCGCGAGATCTTCCACATTGGCCATCCACTGCACCACTTCCGCGTCCGGGCCGCCGCGCACAGGCAGATACAGGAGCCGCGACTCCCGCCCCGCCACGTATCCGGGCACCGCTGGACCGCGGCGCGGCTCGAAATTCGGGGTGCGGGAGAGGTTGAACCGGTCAAGCGCAGCGATCCCGGCAGGGACATCGCCGGGATTGGCGATCTTCTCCAGAACTCCGCCCGGGTTCTGCCGCTTCAGCTTGCTGTCCAGTGCCTCAAGCCGCCCCGGCACCCCGAGCCAGCGCGCGAGCCCGTTCATCACTTCGAGGTTCTGCAGGTCGTCATAGGCCACATAAAATGCCGTCTGCCCACTGGCCTGCAGCCGGTTCATCAGCTTAACCTGGAACGCCTGCAGCTCCGCCGCATGGGATGCGAACTCGATGCCGTCGAACTCCACCTGAGCTGTCTTACGGCGCTTCACGTCGGTCAGCTTCCACTGGTTCGTCGCGCGGGCGATCTTCAGAGAGACGTAGCTTTCCAGCGGATTACGCGTCAGCACGATCTTGGCGCAGCGCGGATCCTCCAGCATCAGGTCCAGCACCCGAGGGTCATGGTTGTGGAAATAACGGAAGCCCCCGAGCACGCCCGGCTGTTCCCGGACGCGCGCGATGAGGGCGGCAGGATCGGCCTCGCGCTGATCGAGCGTCATGCCCAGAAGTTCAGTCTTGTTCAGGTAACCCATGAAGGCGGGATTGAAGGCCTCGCCATAGCAGGCTGCCCCCTCCAGCGCGTTAAGATTGCTCTCCAGGAAGTTGGAGCCTGTGCGCATCTCGGCAAAGACGACGAAATAGTCAAAGAAAGCGGTCATCGGGATCTATCGCACCAAGTAGGGTTTGCGCTTGGGTTCGGCCCTGCGGACGGGTGCGGGCACCGCCGGGAAATCCCCCAGCAAGTAGGGATGCATGCCATCGTCCTTCAGCCGTTGCAGGAAGGCGCCCACCCCGTCGAGCGGCGCCAGTTCCGGAGGCTCCGGCAGAATGCGGCCCGGGGCCAGGCCTGCGCCCGCGACAGCGGTCTGCAAGTGCTCCTCGGGCGCTTCAAGAAATTCCGCCAGGCTCCAAATGCGCACCTGCGCCTGAACACCGTGCGCGCGCAAGATTTCGAGCTGCGCGGCCTCCGCCTGCTGCAGCCGCGCGGCCTCCCGCCGCAGCTCGGCAAAAGTACGGGCGGAGCGGAACAGCGGCAGTGCCCACGCGCCCGTGATCAATGCAATTCGTGCATTCGGATCGCGGGCCATGAGCCAGTTTGCCCCTTGGCTGTCGCGGGGCCCATATTGGAAATACTGGCGCGCGCCGCGGGTGTTCCACAGGAAATTGGTGAGAAACCGCTCGCAATCATAGTCCCGCGCCACCGGATCCGCACTCAGCGCGCCTGCGATCATGTCATCCCCGCCTGCAAATTCTGCACCTTCGGGGGCAAACAGATGGCCATGCACCCGCGCACCGGTGGCCCAAGAGAGCCAATCCTCGAAATTTTCGAACAAATCGGTAAAACCCTGGAACACAGCGTACGGCCCCGGGGTGATGCCGTGCTCCCGGCCGCGCCGGGGAAACCGGCTCTGCATATAGAGCCCGGACCGGCCGCGGTTCAGCCGGCCGGCCGCGGTGTCGAACAGCCGGGAGATCTTGCCGGGGTCAGGTTCGGCCTCACGCAGGGGGCCGTCTGCTGCGGCCGGGAAGGCGTTATAGAGCGTGTGGGCCTCGGGCCAGATCTTGCGCGCCACGAAGCACTGCGACCGGCGCAGAAGCGGCAAGTGGTCGTCGTAGAACACGTAGGGCCGGCCGTGCGGGTCGAACTTCGCCAGTGTCAGGGAGCGGCTTTCAATTCGGGTGGAATGCAGCCGCGCGAGGCTCTGGAAATAGCTTTCATCCGGGATCCAGACCCGGCGGAAGTAGGCGTCATATTCCCCTCTGCGCGGGTCATTCAGGATAGCCGCGAGGGTCTGCCGGGTCAGGCACCACCACTGGCTGCCCATGTGCGGAACCAGCCCTTCGGGTATCCTGCGGCGCGTGCCAAGGCGGCGCTGCAGGCTGACGTAGCCGTCGAACAGCCGCCGCTGCCGCTTCCAGGAGAAGGGAAACCGCAAGGTGAAACGCTCAAAGCCCAGCCCGCCGGTGATCCAGGGCACATCCGCGGTTGTGGCGCTTTCGATGAAATCGGTCCCGGGCCGCGCAGCGAGGTACGCTGCCAGATCCTGCACCGGTCGCACCGGCAGGCAGGAGCCGGAGGCGAGGTAGACGTGCCGCACGGCGGGAAAATCGGCGAGCAGGAGCCCGGCGGCGTCCTGGGTTGCAGCGACGATACCCCAGGTGCCCCATTCGCAGCGGTGGCGGGGGGAGAAACGGATCAGCGGATCGCCCTCCATATCCGCCTGAAACCCTGCAACCGCCGAAGCACGCACGCTCTTGTCCACGTGGATCACCACCGGGCAGCCCGCGGCGCTCCAGTGCCGCGCCGCCTCCGCCGCGCGCGCCAGCGCGGTATGCACCAGCATCACCACCCCCAGCGCGCTCACGCCCAACCGCCTTTAGACATCAGGCCGAGGATCTCCAGCTGGCGCCAGTTGATGTAGTTCTCGCTCCACCGGCACCACAGCTCGGGGTGTTTCGCGAGCTGGCCGGCATAGGCCATGTATTCCAGCGAATCGGCGTAATGCTGGCGCCGGGCCAGCTCCTCCGAGGCCTTGGCGGTGAATGTGTCGAGAAACTTCGCATGCAGCAGCGCGCCGCTCGCCCGCTCGCCGCCGCCCTGGGCATAGACCTGATTCAGCCCGCGCGGCAGGAGCGCATGGGTTGAGCTCACATAGGCGTAGCGCCGGTGCCACTTGACCAGCGGGATCTTGTTCAGCGCGGGCGCGCGGTGGGGGGCATCGGCAAAGAACACCCGCGCCCGCGGCCCGCCCTGAATCCACAGGTTGCCGTACTCCGGGTTGCGGCTGATCGTGTAGTTACCGCTGTCGAACCAATGGGCGATCTCCAGCGGATCCTGCCCGGCGCGGTAGGGCACCGCATCAAGCGGCCCTTTCGGGTAGAGGTCGAGCAGCATCGCCGGAAAGCTGCGCGCCCCGCAATCGTCCAGCCAGCCGGTCAGGGCCTGGATCGGGCGGCTGTCGCAGAAGGGATAGATGAAAAACTCGTCGGGATCAGCGACCAGCACCCAATGGCCATGCGCATAACGCCGCTTTAACCCGTTCATCCAGTCGATCCCGAAGCCCGCCTGCTTATAGCTCGCATCCGTGTGCCAAAGCGAGACGTCCTCCATGCCGCGCAGATATTCCGCGGTGCCGTCGGTGGAGCCGTTGTCGACCAGGAGGAAATGCCCCACCCCGATGCCGCGGTAGTAATCGAGGAAGTAGGGCAGCCGGATCTGCTCATTGCGCATGGTGCTGACAAGAAGCACGTCGTCCCGGCGGATGGCGCTGGTATTGTCCTGCACCGCCGTCAGCTCGCCCCCCTTACGCAGGGCCCGGATAAGCCGGCGCTTCCGCCGCAGCCGCATCCGGTAAGAATCCCAAAGCCCCACGTCCACTCCATCGCTTAAATACAGGGAGCGCGCTCACCTGCCGGGAAAATGCCCGGCCCTGCCTCTCTCGCTTCGTGGCAATATGTCATGGACCCGCCAGCCGGACAACGGATTTGCACCCGGGCCGTATTTGCCCTGTCAGTTCCAGCCTCCGCGCGTCATCAGGCCCAGCGCTTCCAGCTGCTGCCAGCCCTCGTAGCGCAGCGCGCCCGGATGCCAGAGATCCGGCCCCGCGATAATGCGCTCGTAGTACAGGTCAAAGTCCTCGGGCTGCGAGAAATGCTGCCCGCGCAGCCTTTCTGTTTCCGACCTGGAAACGACCTCCGGCAGAAACTTGGTGTGCAGCAGCACGCCGGACGGCCCCGGACCGCCTGGGCCGCAGTAGAATGCGTTAAGCCGAGGCGGCAGCAGGGAATGCGTCGAATTCAGGTAGACATAGCGCCGGTTCCATTTCACCAGAGGGATCTTGTTCAGGGTCGGGGAACGCGCGGGTTCGTCTTGGAAGAACACCCGCTCCCGCGCCCCACCCTGCAGCCAGAGGTTTCCTGCCGGATGCTGCCGTACCGCGTGGAAAGGGCCAGCGTCGAACCATTGCAGCACCTCGCAAGGGTGCTGGCCAGGAGTGTAGTCCCCCTGGCCCAGCGGGCCTTTGGGGTACATGTCCAGCATCAGCGCGCCGAAGGCCGGCACGCCTTCGCGGTCAAGCCACCCGGTCAGGTCGCGCAGCGAGCGGCTGTCCGCATGCGGGTAGGTCAGGATCTCGTCGGCATCCGCAGTCAGGCACCATTTGCCATGGCCGTAGCGGATCTGCAGCCAAGTCAGCCAATCCACCCCGAAACGGCTGCCGCGGTAGCTGGCGGTTGTCTGCCAGAGCGAGACATCGGGGTGCTCCAGCAGCAGGTCTGCGGTCCCGTCCTCGCTGCCATTGTCGACAAAGAGGAAATGCCCTACGCCGGCGCGGCGGTAGTGGTCGAGGTAGAAGGGCAGGCGGGCGGCCTCGTTCCTCACGACCGAGAAGCACAGGAGCGGCGCGGCCTCGATCAGCCCGGTGTGCCTTGCGCGGCAGGCCAGCTGGTGCCGCGCCCGCAGCGCCCGCCACAACAGCCGCCGCCGCTTCCAGCGCAGACGGTAGGCCGCCACCGCCCCGGTTGGCCTGGCACGCGCAGCGCCGGGGGCAGCGGCGGCCGGCACCTCAGCGTGCGTAATGGCCTGTCTGGTGCCACTTCCAGGCATCGGCGATCATCAGCTCCAGCGTCGAGCGGCGCGGCTCCCAGCCAAGTTCGGTAACTGCCCGGGTCGAGCCGGAAACCAGCTTGGTGCAATCCCCTGCCCGCCGCGGTCCGGTAGTGCAGGGCACCTTCCGACCGGTCACCGCTTCGGCCTTGTCCATCACCTCGCGCACCGAAAAGCCCGAACCGGTGCCAAGGTTGAAAACCTGGGCGCCCTTGCCCGCTTCCAGCCACTTCAGCCCCAGCACATGCGCATCCACCAGATCGCAGACATGCACGTAATCGCGAATGCAGGTGCCGTCCGGTGTGTCATAATCGGTGCCGAAAATGGTGAGCGCATCGCGCTTGCCCGAGATCGCGTCCAGCACCAGCGGGACCAGATGAGTTTCGGGGCGGTGGAACTCGCCCACCTCGGCCTCCGGGTCGGCGCCGGCCACGTTGAAATAGCGGAAGATTACCGCGTTCAGCCCGTGCGCGGCACCGAAATCCTTGAGGATATCCTCCACCGCGCGCTTGGACGCGCCGTACGCGTTGAGCGGCAGCTGCGGGGTGTTTTCGTCCAGCACCACGTTGTCATGCTCGCCATAGGTCGCGCAGGTCGAGGAAAACACGAAGTTCAGGCAGCCCGCCGCGACGGCGGCTTCCACCAGGTTTAGCGATCCGCCCGTATTGTTGGCCCAGTAACGACCCGGCTCGCTCATTGCTTCGCCCACCTGGCTCAGCGCCGCGAAATGCATCACCGCCGCCGGCTTGTACTTGGCAAAGACCTCGTCCAGCCGGGCGCGGTCGTTCAGATCACCCTGCTCGAAGGGGCCGAACTTGACTGCCTCCTGCCAGCCGGTAGCGAGGTTGTCATAGGTCACAGGGGTGTAGCCTGCGTGTTTCAGGGCCTTGCAGGCATGGGACCCGATATAGCCGGCGCCGCCGGTAACCAGAATGTTCGTCACTGTCGCTGCTCTTCTCTGCGGCCGCCCCGGCATTCGCGGGCGGGGCTTGCCCGGTTCCGTTTCATCCGCCTTACTGCGCGGCCTTGCTCATCTGTGAAATCTCAGTGATATAGTTCATCAGATCGTCGCGCAGATCGTCCCGGGCCAGCGCAAAGGCCACAGTAGCCTGCAGGAAACCCGACTTGGAGCCGCAATCAAAGCGCTGCCCGTTGAAGCGGTAGCCGTAGACCGGCACGTTCTTGGCAATATCCTCTGCGATGGCATCGGTCAGCTGAATCTCACCGCCCGCGCCATGCTTGCGCTTGTTGAGGTTCTTCAGGACCGAGGGCGCCAGGATATAGCGGCCGATCACCGCCAGATTTGAGGGGGCATCCCCGGCCTTGGGCTTTTCTACCATGCCGTTGGCGGAGACGACCCGGCCCATGTCTTCTTTCACGTCGAGCACTCCGTATGATGACGTTTTCTCCGGCGCGACCTCCATCGCGGCCACCATGTTGCCTCCGGTTTCCTCGTAGGCTTCGACCATCTGCTGGAGGCAGGGCTTTTCTGCCGCGATCACATCGTCGGGCAGGATCACCGCGAAAGGCTCGTTGGCAATCAGGCGCCGCGCACACCAGACCGCGTGGCCCAGACCCAGGGCCTTGTGCTGGCGGATATAGGCGATGGCGCCGCTTTCCATGTTGGTGCTCTGCAGCACCTCCAGAAGCTCCTCCTTGCCCTTCTTGCGCAATTCCTGCTCGAGAACCGGAGAGTGGTCGAAGTAGTCCTCCAGCGCGCCCTTGCCGCGGGAGGTCACGAAGATGAACTCCTTGATGCCAGCCGCACGCGCCTCATCAATGGCGTATTGCACCAGCGGCCGGTCAACCAGCGTCATGATTTCCTTCGGTACCGATTTTGTGGCCGGCAGGAAGCGTGTCCCCAGACCTGCGACCGGGAAAATGGCTTTTGTGACTTTTTTGCGCATGGCGTTCTCTCAAAACATGAATGCCCGGGGGTGCGGCGTGCCGGTTGTTCTTCACCGGCTGGTTCAGCGCGACATTGCCCGGAAGTTCCCAACAATACATGAAGCCCTAGCACACTGGAGCCGCTGCGTCATGCGGTGGCGCAGAGCCCTTGCGGGCCGGTTCTGCAGTAATCCCCTCTACCCGCTCACTCTTGCCCCATCTTCCTCATCATAGCCTCCAGACGTGAAACGTCCTCAGGGTTGTTCAGTTCCCAGAACTCCCGCCCGCGGGCCTCGACCTCGACGCAGAGCACCTTGCGGCCGTTCTCCAGGAACCGCAGCTGCTCCAGGCCCTCCAGCCTCTCCAGCGGCCCCGCCGCCCAGCCAGAATAGGCTGCCAGCGCCTCAGGCCGGTAGGCATAAACACCGACATGATGAAAAACCGGCGTCTTTTCGCCTTCGGAAAAGGTCTGCGCACAAAACGGTATCACTTCTTTGGAGAAGTAGAGCGCACTGTGGTCCGAGGCAAACACCGCTGTGGTGCCGCCAACCCGCCCGGCCTTGCGGTCCGCCAGCAGGCTGTTGAGCGCCGCGCCATCACAGCGCAGCACCGGGGTGGCCAGCTCCATTTGCGGCGCCGCGCGCAGGCCCTCCACCAAATCCTCGACAAACCAATGGGGGGTCAGCGGCGCGTCACCCTGCAGGTTCACGACAACTTCGTACCCGCCGCCCAGCGCCGCATGCGCTTCGGCACAGCGCTCCGTGCCATTGGCGCACTCGGACGCGGTCATCACCACCTCCGCGCCGAAGCCTTCGGCCGCCTGGCGGATGCGATCATCATCCGTCGCCACAACCACCCGGTCCGCGCCAGCCACGGAGATGGCCGCGCGCCAGGAGCGTTCGATCAGTGTCCGCTTCTCCCCGGTGGCGCCGGTCAACCCGACCAGCGGCTTGCCCGGATAGCGAGTGGAAGCATAGCGGGCGGGGATGACGATCAGCACAGACATCAGGCTTCCTTCAGTTCCACACCAGGTGCGTAAGCGATGAAGAAGGGGTTCGCAAAGCCTTCCTTGCCGTAAACCAGCGGGGAGTGATCGTCGAACCGGGCCACTTTGCCGCCGGCACCCGCCAGCACCGCGTGGCCGGCCGCGGTGTCCCACTCCATAGTGCGGCCGACGCGCGGGTAGAGATCGGCTTCGCCGGTGGCAACCAGGCAGAACTTCAGCGAGGAGCCCGCGCTCTTCATGTCCTTCACGCTGTACTTGCCGATGTAGTCGTCGGTGGCCTGGTCCCGGTGCGATTTTGACGCCACAACCATCAGAGCGGAGTTGTCGCTGTCGGCCACCCGGATCGGATTTGCGGGCCCGGGGGTTTCGGGATCAAAAGCGCCTGTCTCCTCTACCGCAGTACCATCGGCGAGTGTGTAGAACATCCGCTCCTTTGCGGGCGCATAAACGACGCCGCGGGTGGGCGTACCGTTCTCCACCAGCGCAATGTTCACGGTGAAATCGCCGCGGCGGTGGATGAACTCCTTTGTGCCGTCGAGCGGGTCGACGATCAGGAAGGTGTCGCCGCGCGCCGTGTGAGAAGCCGCTTGCTCCTCGGTCACCAGCATCACGTCCGGGAAAGCCGCCCGCAAGCCGTTTGAGATCAGCGCATCCGCCGCCTCATCCGCGGCGGTAACAGGGCTTTCGTCCGATTTCACCTTCACGCCGAAGTCCTCGGAATTGTAGATCTCCATGATGGCCTTGCCTGCCTCGATGGCAAGGCGGCGGATCACGGGCACCAGCTCTTCATATGTCACGCTTTTGGGCACGGTGGCTCTCCCCAAACCGGGTTTAATTGAAAATTTGCCTGGGCCCCCTTATGCTGCCCCGGCGGCCAAACGGCAAGAAGCCGCAGCATTCAGAGCAGAGATCACAGGCCCGCAGGTTTCATGTTTCAGCCCCGCCCCCAGCGCTCGCGCCTCTCCGGCCTCCTGATGATGGGGGAGGTTGTATTCCACGCGGTGGTGCGCAGCGTGCGATCCAAGCACAACAACGCACTCCTGGCGCTTGGGCTGAACCTGATGCAGGCGGTCCTCTTCGTGCTGGCCTTCTATGTGATGTTTGCGGTGCTGGGCTTGCGCGGTTCAGCCATCCGTGGCGACTTCCTGCTCTACGTAATGTCGGGCATCTTCCTGTTCCTGATCCACACCAAAACGGTGAGCGCGGTAGCCAGCGCCGAAGGGCCCAGCAGCCCGATGATGCAGCATGCGCCGATGAATACGGTGGTGGCGATCCTGTCGGCAGCGATCGGGGCGCTCTACATTCAGGTGCTGTCGCTGTTTATAATCCTCTTTGTCTACCACGTGGCCTTTACGCCCCTGCATATCGAGGAGCCCGTGGCAGCATTCGGCATGGTGCTTTTGTCCTGGTTCACCGGCGCGGCGGTGGGGCTGGTGTTCCTGGTACTGAAACCCTGGGCGCCCAGCGTGGTCGGAATCCTCACGATGATCTATCAGCGGGCCAACATGATTGCCTCGGGCAAAATGTTCCTGGCCAATACGCTGCCCAGCTTCATGCTGGCGATGTTCGACTGGAACCCGCTGTTCCACTGCATCGACCAGGCCCGCGGCTTTGTCTTCATCAATTACAACCCGCACTTCAGCTCCTGGCACTATGCAGTCTCGGTGGCGATGGTGCTCCTGATGATCGGCCTGATGGGCGAATTCTACACCCGCCGCCATGTCTCCATCAGCTGGAGCGCCAAGCGCTAGCGGCGTGCGCCGGAAGGGACAGCAGGACAGCCCCCTGGATCCAAGCGGTGAGCCGCGCCCCGCCGGCGAGATTCGGCAGCCTCACGCCCTTGTTCCGCGCGGGGGCCAGGCCTCTCAGGTCACCACTCGCAGGGTGAGGTTGATCCGCCCGCCCTTCGGCAGCAGCCGCGAGGACTTGAAGCGGATGCGGTCAACCCCGTGATAGGTGAGCCGTGCCCCGCCCCCCATCACCACCACATCTCCCGAGTTGAGCCAGACCGATTCCGTCTTGCCGCCACGGGTCCGGTTGCCGATGCGGAACAGCCCGTCGTCGCCCAGCGAGACCGAGACCACGGGATAGGAGAAATCCGCCTCGTCCTTGTCCTGGTGCAGCCCCATGCGGGCCCCTTCGCCATAGTAGTTCAACAGGCAGCACTCAGGCCGCCGCTCGAGCCCGGTCACCTCATCCCAGATTTCGAGCACCTCAGCCGGAATCTCCGGCCAGTCCTGCCCGGCCGGGTGCTGCTCGGCATAGCGGTAGCCCGTGGCATCCGCATACCAGCCGAAGCGGCCGGCCGAGGTCATCCGCACCGACATCTGCCCGCCCCCCGGCACCCGGGGCGAAAACAGCGGCGCGGCTTTGAGGACTGGCCGCAGCGCCTCGATCAAGGCGGCCTGCCGGGCCGGGTCCAGGCAGCCCTTATGTATCTCGAATCCGCGCACATTCAGAACAGGCATCACCATTCATCCGTTGTTAACCGTACCCCGTGCAAAAAAGCGCATTGAATCGCGGCTGGCGGCTCAATCTGGCGGTTGCAGGGGCGTTTTCTGCTCCCTATATACGCCGGGACGCGGGGAGGTGCAGGCCAAACCGCAACAGGATCGGGGCCGGAATGCCACAACGGGTTCACGCCTCGGGTAATCGCCTTGAAACGTAAAAGGGATCGAAAATGAGCAAAGTTATCGGGATCGACCTGGGTACGACGAACTCGTGCGTGGCCATCATGGACGGCTCGCAGCCCCGCGTGATCGAGAACGCCGAGGGCGCACGCACCACACCGTCGATTGTTGCCTTCACCGAGGACGAGCGCCTGGTGGGCCAGCCGGCCAAGCGCCAGGCCGTGACCAACCCCAACAACACCATCTTTGGCGTCAAGCGCCTGATCGGCCGGCGCATCGACGATGCGGCCGTAACCAAAGACAAGAAGATGGTGCCCTACTCCATCGTCGACGGCGGCAATGGCGACGCCTGGGTGGAAGCGCGCGGCGAGAAGTATTCGCCCTCGCAGATTTCTGCCTTCACCTTGGGCAAGATGAAGGAAACCGCGGAATCCTATCTGGGCGAGGAAGTCACCCAGGCGGTGATCACCGTGCCCGCCTACTTCAACGACGCCCAGCGTCAGGCCACCAAGGACGCGGGCAAGATCGCTGGCCTTGAAGTGCTGCGCATCATCAACGAGCCGACCGCAGCCGCGCTGGCCTATGGCCTCGACAAACAGGATACCCACACCATCGCGGTCTACGACCTCGGCGGCGGCACCTTCGATGTCACCATCCTGGAAATCGACGACGGCCTGTTCGAGGTGAAGTCGACCAACGGCGACACTTTCCTGGGCGGCGAAGACTTCGACATGCGCATCGTGAACTACCTTGCAGAGGAGTTCAAAAAGGAGAACGGTGTCGATCTGTCCAAGGACAAGATGGCCCTGCAGCGCCTGAAGGAAGCTGCCGAAAAAGCCAAGATTGAACTGTCGTCCACCTCTCAGACCGAGATCAACCAGCCGTTTATCTCGATGGGCGCCGACGGCCAGCCGCTGCACCTGGTGATGAAACTGACCCGTGCAAAGCTGGAAAGCCTGGTTGCAGACCTGATCAAGCGCTCGATGGATCCCTGCAAGGCGGCCCTGAAGGACGCAGGCCTCTCCGCCTCCGACATCGACGAGGTGGTGCTGGTCGGCGGCATGACCCGCATGCCCAAGGTCATCGAAGAGGTGACCAAGTTCTTCGGCAAGGAGCCGCACAAGGGCGTGAACCCGGATGAGGTGGTTGCCATGGGTGCCGCCATCCAGGCCGGCGTTCTGCAGGGCGACGTGAAAGACGTGGTGCTGCTCGACGTGACGCCGCTGTCGCTCGGGATCGAAACCCTGGGCGGTGTCTTCACCCGCCTGATCGACCGCAACACCACCATTCCGACCAAGAAGAGCCAGGTGTTCTCGACCGCAGAAGACAACCAGAACGCGGTGACCATCCGGGTCTTCCAGGGTGAGCGGGAAATGGCAGCCGACAACAAGATGCTGGGCCAGTTCAATCTGGAGAACATCCCGCCGGCGCCGCGCGGCATGCCGCAGATCGAAGTCACCTTCGACATCGACGCCAACGGCATCGTCTCGGTGTCCGCGAAGGACAAAGGCACCGGCAAGGAGCAGAAGATCACCATCCAGGCCTCCGGCGGTCTCACCGACGAGGATATCGAAAAGATGGTCAAGGACGCCGAAGCCAACGCCGAGGCGGACAAGGAGCGCCGCGAGCTGGTGGAAGCCAAGAACCAGGCCGAATCTCTCATTCACTCGACCGAGAAGTCGATCGAGGAGCACGGCGACAAGGTCGACCCCTCCACCATCGAGGCGATCGAGCTGGCCGTGGCCGCGCTGAAGGACGATCTGGAAAACGAAAAGGTCAAAGCCGACAAGATCAAGTCCGGCATCCAGAACGTGACCGAAGCCGCCATGAAGCTGGGTGAAGCGATCTACAAGGCCCAGGCCGATGAGGCCTCCGGCGAAGACGAGCCGGCCGCTGCCGACGAATCGGCAGCCGGTCCTGGCGACGATGACATCGTGGATGCTGAGTTCGAAGACCTGGACGACAGCAAGCGCTAACGCCTGAAACCAGGCCGCAGCGGGCCGGTCCGGACCCCGGACCGGCCCATTTTACGTTGAGGCTGATGGGGTTAACCGATGTCAAAACGCGACTACTACGATATTCTAGGGGTGTCCAAGGGCGCCTCTCCCGACGAGATCAAGAAGGCCTACCGCAAGAAGGCCAAGGAACTGCACCCCGACCGGAATAAGGACAACCCGGAATCGGAGGCGCAGTTCAAGGAGGCCAATGAGGCCTATGAAGTCCTGAAAGACGCGGACAAGAAAGCTGCCTACGACCGCTTCGGGCATGCGGCCTTCGAAAACGGCATGGGCGGCGCCCGTGGCGGGGCCGGCGGCAGCCAGGGCTTTGGCAGCGGCGACTTCTCCTCCGCCTTTTCAGATGTCTTCGACGATCTGTTCGGGGATTTCATGGGCGGCCGCGGTGGCGGCGGCGGGCGGCAGCGCGCCGCGCGGGGCGCCGACCTGCGCTATAACCTGCGCGTCACGCTGGAGGAAGCCTTCTCCGGCCTGCACAAAACCATCCGCGTGCCCACTTCGGTGGCCTGCGGCTCCTGCGAGGGCACCGGTGCCGAAGGCGGGGTCGAGCCCTCCACCTGCCCGACCTGTTCCGGCATGGGCAAGGTGCGGGCGCAGCAGGGGTTCTTTACCGTCGAACGCACCTGCCCGACCTGCTCGGGCCTGGGCCAGATCATCAAGAACCCGTGCAAGACCTGCCACGGCCACGGCCGCGTCGAGAAGGACCGCTCGCTGTCGGTGAACATCCCGGCAGGGGTGGAAACCGGGACCCGCATCCGTCTCGCCGGCGAGGGCGAAGCGGGGCTGCGCGGCGGTCCTCCGGGCGATCTCTACATCTTCGTGGAGGTGGCCGCGCACAAGCTGTTCGAGCGTGACGGCAACAACCTCTACTGCCGGGTTCCGGTGAGCATGGCCAAGGCCGCGCTTGGCGGCGCCATTGAGGTGCCCACGATCGACGGCGGCCGCGGCCGGGTGCAGATCCCCGAGGGCAGCCAGTCCGGCCGCCAGATGCGCCTGCGCGGCAAAGGCATGCCCGCCCTGCGCGGCGGTGCGCCCGGTGATATGTTCATCGAGCTGGCCGTGGAAACTCCGGTGAGCCTCACCGCGCGCCAGAAGGAGCTTCTGCGCGAGTTCGAGGACATTTCGGAAGACGCCACCAACCCCGAATCCCGCAGCTTCTTCTCCTCGGTGAAAAGCTTCTGGGATGGCATGAAGGGCTGAGCAAGCTTCCCGGGACGCTCCGGGGATCGTTTGGTCTGCAAACGGGCCAGCCTTGGGCCTTGCCTGCAATTAGCTAGATTAAAAAACGCCCCGCCCGGGGCGTTTTTCTTTTCCTCCCGCCTCGGAACCCGGGCCGGAGGCGTCTGGCTGGCAGCGACCAGGCGGCAATGGTGCGGCGCAATGGCTGCACGTATCGGCCAACTGGCGTGCAGGGAACGGTCGGCTTTTTACGCAGCCTTACCGCAGCGGTTAACCAGACGGAAACCATAGCGCAGCCACCCTGCCCCATGCCCAAGCATCGCGCCTTCGAGGAAGCCACCCTGCCGCTGTTTCCCGACAGTACCCCGGCCGCGCCGGTGCTCCCCGCCGGCAGCCGCCTGCCTTCCTACATCCGCGACCACCGCGCCCGCCTGCGCAGCCGCTTTATGCAGGGCGGTGCCACGGCGGTACCCGATTACGAGCTGCTGGAACTGGTTCTCTTCCGTTCCATCCCGCGGCAGGACGTGAAACCGATCGCCCGCCGGCTCATCGACGCCTTTGGCGATTTCAACCGCGTCATCACCGCGCCGCCGGAGCGGCTGGCCCAGGTAAAGGGCATTGGCGAGGCGGTGATTACCGACCTTAAGGTGCTGGAGGCCGCCGCCCACCGAATGGCCCGTGCGCGGATCATGAAACGGCAGGTGATCTCCAGCTGGGACGCCCTGCTTGACTACTGCCATACCACCATGGCGCACCGCGAGACGGAGCAATTCCGCATCCTGTTCCTGGACCGCAAGAACGTGCTGATTGCCGATGAGGAACAGGCCCGCGGCACAGTCGACCACGTGCCTGTCTACCCCCGCGAGGTCGCCAAACGCGCCCTGGAACTCAACGCTAGCGCCTTGATCCTGGTGCACAATCACCCTTCAGGCGACCCCACGCCTTCGGACAGCGACATCTCTATCACCGGCCAGATCCAAACCGCGCTCTCGGCCCTCGGTATCGTGCTGCACGACCATCTCATCATCGGCAAATCCGCCGAGCTGAGCTTCCGGGCGCAAGGCTATCTCTGACCTGCCGAGCCTCACTCGGCAAGCCGCGCAGTCCGCCCCCGCCTGCTGGTCCGCTGTCTGCGCTGGCGCTCCATGGACGCCTTGGGCAGCGTTGCCGCGCGCGGAAATACGGGCGCAGCCGCCTCAGTGCGGCGCACCCCGGGCGGAGAGCAATCGCTCACCGGTCATCGCACCCAGACCTCAACCCGGCGGTTGACTTGCCGGCCCCAGGCGCTGTCGTCGCAGGCCATCGGCAGCGCCTCGCCAAAGCCCTCGACGCGGATGTCCACCCGGCTCAGATCTGCCGTCTCCGCTGCCTCCAGCACCGCATCGCGCACTGCCCCCGCGCGCTCCAGCGCGATCTCGCGGTTACGCTCCGCGGGGCCTTCGCCGTCGGAGAAGCCGGCAAACACCAGCTCGCCCGCGTCAAATGCTCCCGTCTCCAGTGCCTGGGCCAGCTGATCGATATTGCCGCGGGACTGGGCATCCGGCCGGGAGGAACCGGGCTCGAAGCGGAACGACAGGCTGAGACGCTGCAGCCCGTCGAAGGCCCGCAAGAGCCGCTGCAATTCACCAAGCCCGCTTCCGCCCTCCGCGGCCAGAATCGCATTGGACAGCCGGCTCCCCTGTACCGACAGAGGGATCCGCTCTGCCGCCTGATCGATGAAGCCTGCACGCCGGATCACCAGCTGCGCTGCAGGCCCGCGCGCATAAGAAAGGAAATCCCGCGCCACTTTCGGCAAACGCCGGGCCGGCAGATAGAGGAACATCGGCGCGTTCAGCGGGTAATCTTCGGTTTTCACCGCACGCCGCCCCGCCTTCAGAGCAAATCCGCAAGGCCCCGCCAGGGTCAGCACCCGGGCGGTGCCGGTCTCGGCAAAGCTGCCCACGCCAATGGCAAAGGGGTCGGTCGCCACCGCCCGCACCAGCGCGCTGCTTCGGTCATGGCGGCGGGCCGCGGAGGAGAGCCGTGCGCCATAGGGTGTCATCAGCCGGTCCTCTATGGTCTGCGCCAGGCCTGAACCGGCAACCGGCAGGTGCAGCGCCACCGGCGCGTCCGGCCCGCCAAGGTGCTTCCAGTTCGCGATCTCCCCCGACAGAACCGCCGCCAGCTGCGGCAGGGAGATCTCCCGCACGGGGTTCGCGGGCGCCACCACCGGCACCAGCGCATCCAGCGCGAGCACACGGCTTCGGCCTGGACCGGTCAGATCGCCCAGCCCGGCCCCGCGCGCCATCGCCTGCTCCTGCACCCGGATCTCGCGCAGCGCCATCACGATATCGGCCTGATCCGCCAGCAGCGAGGCGAAGCCTTCGTCGGTGGTGCTGATGTCGAAGGTGAAACGCGCGGCGGGCGCACCGTCGCGCAGGAGGACATAGCTGAAATTGCCGCCCGAAAGCGTCTCCCGCTCGGTCTTGTAGCCGTTGCGCAGGGCAAAGCCCTCGATCAGCGCGGGCAGCAGCACTTCCGCCATCGCCGAGGCGCCGGCGAAGGTGAGCTCCGCCACAAAATCCGACAAGCTGGGGCAGCCCGGCCCCTCGCAGCTTACTCCCGAGCCATCCACCGTCAGCTCGCCAAACTGCGTATGTACCCGATAGAACTCACCGTCAAAGCCCAGAAGATCGCCAGTGATCTCCACCGTCCCGTCCGGCGAGGACAAGGTCACGTCCTGTGCCGCAAGCGGACGGCCCAGCGCGGTCATGAAAAGTGCGGCACAGAGGGCCGCACGCAGAAAGGTCATGGGATTACCTGAGTTTGCCGCAATTCAATTGGCGGCGAGTTTCAGGTTTTCGGCCAGATTATTCAACACCAGAAAGCTACCAGACGCCTCGCAGCCGGGCACCGCCAGAGACAGCTCGCGGCTTTGGAGGCGGCCGCCCTGCAAGTGCAGCGCTTCGGCAAAAATCTCGCGGCCGCAATTGCCGGGCGTCACTTCGGCTTCGGCGGTGAGGGCGGTGCCGGCGGCATTCGCCGCGCTCCGGGTGTAAACCTCGCTGATGCGCGCGCCCGGCTGGCTGCTGCTGCCGAGGCGAATCAGACGCGGCGGAGCATCGCTCGCCCCCGCCTGGTCCGCGCCGTGCCAAAGATGCCCCGCGCTGCCATACGCTGCGCCGTTCTCGCGGGCGTGCATTTCGAACCCGCTGCCGGCCCGCCATTGCAGCACGATGCGCTCGACGCTGTCCACATCCGGGACCTGCACGCGCGCTGTGGCTCCATCGCCACTGCCAGTTTCGACGACAAACACCGCGCGCCCGGCCAGCGCAGGTACCCGCGCCTGGTAGCGGCCGGAGCCGTCTAGCGCGGCAGTGAACATCATACCCCGGTGGTGGACGGTGAACGTTTCGCCCGCGCGGCAAGGCGCTTCCACCGACAGATCAACGGAGGCGCCGGCAGCAGGAGCCGCCGCCGCCATGAATGCACAGGCGGGTTTCAGGGCCGCGAGCGGCTCCGCCGCGCGCGCATGCCGGTCCGCGGGGGCGCTCATTCCAGGCCCGGGCGGCACGGAGGTCAGGGTGATGTTCTCGATGGTGAGAGCGGCAGGGCCGGCTTCCGCAGGCAGAAGCGGCACCGCGGGGCGGCTCTGCTCGCGCGCGGTCCCGGCCCCGGCAAACTGCATGAAGGCGCCGATTCCCAGGGCACAGACGAGGGTCGCGGCACCGCTCAAGAGCACGTGTTTGTTCAGCATCATGGCCTCCTGTCCCAAGGGTGGTCGAGGCATCCTCGCACAAAATTCCGGCCAGACTGTGGCCAAGGACGGGTGTGTTTCGGGCAAATTCGGCGGCCAGCCCCGTTTTGTCCCCGATTTGGAAACAACGCCAGCCCGCGCGCAGTGCGCATCAGCGCAGCGGGAACCGGGCGCAAAGTGCTTGGGTGACGGGCGGAAAGGCCCCGGCGCGGCGGGCGCGCCAGAGCCTCATCCGAACAAATTCAGACCAGGCTGCCGTGGCAGTGCTTGAACTTCTTGCCGGAGCCGCAGGGGCATTTGTCATTGCGCGAGGGGTTGCCCCAGGTGGAGGGGTCGTTTTCGACAAAGCCCGGAGCGGGTTCCTCGGCTGCTGGGGCTGCCCGGGCGGCCGCCATCTGCTGCATTGCGGCCTGGCGCGCGGCCATCTCGTGCAGCATCTGCTGCTGCTCTTCCTCGGTCATCGGGCGCACGCGGCTGAGCTGCTGGGTAACCTCTTCGCGCAGGCTGTCCAGCATGCCTTCGAACAGCTGGAAGCTTTCATTCTTATACTCGTTGAGCGGATCGCGCTGCGCATAGCCGCGGAAGCCCACGACCGAGCGCAGGTGCTCCAGCGTCAAAAGGTGCTCGCGCCACTTTTTGTCGATGGTCTGCAAGAGAACCTGCTTTTCGATATTCCGCATGTTCTCGGGCCCGAAGGCCTCGGTCTTCTCCGCCATCAGCTTGTCGGAGGCCTCGACCAGGCGTTCCCGGATCTGCTCGTCATCGACGCCTTCCTCCGCGGCCCACTCTGCCACCGGCAGGTCGAGGCCCAGCTTCTCGCGCACCTGCTCCTGAAGCCCCGCGGTGTCCCACTGGTCGGCGTAGGTCTTGGGCGGCATGAAGGTGTCGGTCAGTTCGTCGATCACGTCATGGCGCATGTCGCCGACGATCTCGGACAGGTCCTCGGCCGCCATGATTTCGCGGCGCTGGCCAAAGATCACCTTGCGCTGGTCGTTCATCACGTCATCGAACTTCAGCACGTTCTTACGCATGTCGAAGTTGCGGCCCTCGACCTTGGCCTGGGCGCGCTCCAGCGACTTGTTCACCCAGGGGTGAATGATCGCCTCGCCCTCTTTCATGCCGAGCGAAGAAAGCAGCTTGTCCAGCCGCTCGGAGCCGAAGATCCGCATCAGATCGTCTTCGAGGCTAAGGTAGAAGCGGGTGCGGCCCGGGTCGCCCTGACGGCCCGAGCGGCCGCGCAGCTGGTTGTCGATGCGGCGGCTTTCGTGACGTTCGGAGGCCATCACGAACAGGCCTCCCGCCTCCAGCACCTTCTGCTTTTCCTCGGCGTGCTTGGCTTCTTCCTCAGCGCGCAGGGCGGCCGGGTCGGCATCCGGGTTCTCGGCCAGGCGTTCCAGTACCCGCATCTCGACATTGCCGCCAAGCTGGATGTCGGTGCCGCGGCCAGCCATGTTGGTGGCGATGGTGACCGCGCCAAGGCGCCCGGCTTCGGCGACGATCTGGGCTTCCTGCTCATGGTGGCGCGCATTCAGCACGTTATGCGGGATGCCCTCTTTCTGCAGCATCTCGCTCAGCAGTTCCGACTTTTCGATCGAGGTGGTGCCCAGAAGGACCGGCTGGCCCTTCTCATGCGCCTTCTTGGCCTCGGCGATCATCGCCTCGTATTTTTCGCGCGCGGTGCGGTAGACCTGGTCGTCCTCGTCGACGCGGGCAATCGGCCGGTTGGTCGGCACTTCAACCACGCCAAGCCCATAGATTTCCTGGAACTCCTCGGCCTCGGTCATCGCAGTGCCGGTCATGCCGGACAGCTTGTCGTAGAGGCGGAAGTAATTCTGGAAGGTCACCGAAGCCAGCGTGGTGTTTTCCGGCTGGATGGTCACCTCTTCCTTGGCTTCGATGGCCTGGTGCAGGCCTTCGGACAGGCGGCGGCCCGGCATCATGCGGCCGGTGAACTCGTCGATCAGCACCACTTCGCCGTTGCGCACGATATAGTCCTTATCGCGCTGAAACAGCTTGTGCGCGCGCAGCGCCTGATTCACGTGGTGCACCACAGTGGTGCTTTCCGGATCGTAGAGCGAGGCGTCCTCTTCCAAGAGCCCCTGCTCCTGCAGAAGCTGCTCGAGAAACTCGTTGCCGTCTTCGGTGAAGGTGACACCGCGGGTCTTTTCGTCGATCTCGTAGTGGTCCTCGGCCAGATGGGGGATCACCTTGTCGATGGTGGCATAAAGCTCCGAGCGGTCTTCCGCCGGGCCGGAGATGATCAGCGGCGTGCGCGCCTCGTCGATCAGGATCGAGTCCACTTCATCGACGATGGCAAAGTTGTGCTGCTTCTGGAACACCTGGTCGAGCGACGGCTTCATGTTGTCGCGGAGGTAGTCGAAGCCCAGCTCGTTGTTGGTGGCATAGGTAACGTCGCAGGCATAAGCGGCCTGCTTTTCCGGGTCGGGCTGGCCGGACCAGATCACGCCGGTGGTCATGCCCAGCTGGTGAAACACCTTGCCCATCCACTCGCTGTCGCGCCTGGCCAGGTATTCGTTCACCGTGACCACATGCACGCCCTTGCCGGTGAGCGCGTTGAGATAAGCCGGGAAAGTCGCCACAAGGGTCTTGCCCTCGCCGGTCTTCATTTCCGCGATATTGCCCTGATGCAGGAACACGCCGCCCATCAGCTGGGTGTCGAATGCGCGCAGCCCCAGCGCGCGTTTGGCAGCCTCGCGCACGTTGGCAAAGGCTTCGGGCAGCAAGTCGTCCAGCCGGGCCCCGTCCAGCGCGCGTTTGCGCAGCTCTTCAGTCTTTCCGATCAGGCCCTCATCGCTCAGCTTCGCGAACTCTTCCTCCAGCGCGTTGATCTGTGCGATCAGCGGCCGCGTCGCCTTGATCTTCCGGTCATTCGGCGTGCCGAAGACCTTTTTGGCGAGTGTTCCGATACCCAGCATGTTTTCTCCAACGGTCCTGTCTGCGGCCCCTGTTCGGGGCAGGCTTGCCCGCCCTGCCCGCAACCCATAAACAATGGGGGAAAGACGGTCCTGCCAAAGGCCTCAAGGCGATGTAAGGGGCAGGGTATAGAGTGTCAACGCCGCGCCCCTCCGCGGCTCAGGAATAGGAAGATTTCAATGCCCAAAGGTCTCACTTTTCTGCGCGGCATGGCCGTGGCGGCCTGTGCCGCCCTGCCGATGGCCGCGGCGGCAGCGCCCCATGCCAACACCGTGGTGGCCACGGTGAACGGCGAGGACATCACTATCGGGCACATGATCATGGCCCGGGAAACCCTGCCCCAGCAGTATAAACAGCTGCCCGACGACGTGCTCTACAACGCGATCCTCGACCAGCTGGTGCAGCAGACCGCGCTGAAGCAGGAGCTGCATGGCGAGGTGCCGCATGACGTGCAGCTGTCGCTCGACAACGAGCGCCGCGCGCTCTTGGCGGCCAAGGTGATCGGCACCGTGATGGAGGCCGCCACCAGCGAGGAAGACCTGCGCGCGGCCTATGAGGAGAAGTATGCCACCGGCGAGGGCGGCGACGAGTTCAAGGCGGCGCATATCCTGGTGGAAACCAAAGAAGCCGCGGAGGAGATCGTGGCCGATCTGCAGGATGGCGCCGATTTTGCCACCCTGGCCAAGCAGAAATCCACCGGCCCCTCGGGCCCGAGCGGCGGCGAGCTGGGCTGGTTCGAGACCGGCCGCATGGTGCCCGAGTTCGAAGCCGCGGTGATGGAGCTGCGCCCGGGTGAGATCTCCGAACCATTGCAGACCCAGTTCGGCTGGCACGTGATCCTGCTGCACGAGCGCCGCAAGACCGAAGCGCCCGAGTTCGAGGAAGTGCGCGGTGACATCGCGGAGGAACTGCGGGTAACGGCGGTTGAAAACCGCGTGAGCGAGCTTACTGCCTCTGCCAAGATCGAGCGGCCGGAAATCAAGGATCTGGATCCGGCCATTCTCAAAGACCTCAGCCTGGTAGGAAACTGATCATGGGCGAACCGCTCCCCGTCTCCCCGCTGGCGCCTGCCAGCTTCCCGGAACTGCCGCAGATCGGCGGCGTGCGCTTTGCCGCCGCCTCGGCCGGGATCAAGTACCAGGGCCGCACCGACGTGATGCTCGCGGTGATGGATGCCGGCACCGCGGTAGCCGGCGTATACACCCGCTCCAAGACTCGCTCCGCACCGGTGCTGGACTGCCAGGAGAAGCTGGGCGGCGATGCGTCCGAGGGCGCGGCAATCCTGGTGAATTCGGGCAATTCCAATGCCTTTACCGGCCACTACGGACAGACCTCGGTGGCGGAGATCACCGCTGCGGTGGCGGATGCCGCGGGCGTGCCGGCCGCGCGGGTATTTACCGCCTCCACCGGGGTGATCGGCGAGCCGCTGCCGCATGGCCGCATCCTCGCCAAGCTGGAGGAGTTGACCGGCGCGCTGGACAGCGACGGTATCGCCAGCGCCGCAAAGGCGATCATGACCACCGACACCTTCCCCAAGGGTGCCAGCGCCGAGGTGCAGATCGGCGGCAAGACCGTGCGCATCGCGGGCATCGCCAAGGGCTCCGGCATGATCGCGCCCGACATGGCGACGATGCTGGTCTACATCTTCACCGACGCCAAAGTGGAACAGGGCGCGCTGCAGCGTCTGCTGGGAGAAACGTGCGACCGCACATTCAACTGCATTACCGTGGACAGCGACACCTCGACCTCGGACAGCCTGATGCTCTGCGCAACCGGTGCCTCCGGCGTTGATGCCACTGGCGATGCGGGCTTTGCGGAAGCCTTGGAAGGCGTGATGCTGGATCTCGCGCACCAGGTGGTGCGCGACGGCGAGGGCGCGACAAAGTTCGTGACCATTGACGTTACCGGCGCGGCCTCCGACGCGGAGGCCAAGGTGCACGGGCTGGCAATTGCCAACTCGCCGCTGGTCAAGACCGCCATTGCCGGCGAAGACCCGAACTGGGGCCGCATCGTGATGGCAATCGGAAAATCGGGCGCCGCAGCGGACCGGGACCTGCTGTCGATCTCCTTCGGCGATGTGCTGGTGGCGGAAAAGGGCTGGGTCTCCCCGGACTACCGCGAAGAGTTGGGCGCGGCGGAGATGAAGAAGCAGGAAATCACCATCAAGGTGGACCTCGGCCTGGGCGCAGGAAAAGCCACGGTGTGGACCTGCGACCTCACGCATCAGTACATCTCGATCAACGCGGACTACCGCTCGTGAGCGGTCCGGTGAAGACAGTACTGGTTTCCGCCGTCGCGCTGATCGACACTGACGGCCGGGTGCTGCTCGCGCAGCGCCCGGAGGGAAAGTCCATGGCCGGGCTCTGGGAGTTCCCCGGCGGCAAGGTTGAGCCGGGCGAGACGCCCGAGTCGGCGCTGATCCGCGAGCTGCACGAGGAGCTGGGCATCGGCACTTGGGCGTCATGCCTTGCTCCGCTGACCTTTGCCAGCCACAGCTACGAAGGCTTCCACCTGCTGATGCCGCTATTCGCCTGCCGAAAGTGGGAGGGCATCCCCCATGGCAAGGAAGGCCAGGTCCTGAAGTGGGCCAAGCCTCAGGACCTGCGCGACTACCCGATGCCGCCTGCCGACATCCCACTGATCCCGATCCTGCGCGATTGGCTGTAGCGCACGCGTTGCCCCCGGAAATCGAGTGCGCAGTCTGTGGCGGACCGATGCGGCGGCGGGGCCGGAACTTGCAGGCCAGGAGCCAGTTCCGTACCCAAGGCGCAGCTGCGGAACATTCCGGTCCGGCTGACGTTAGACCGTATGAACTATGATCGTATATCCGCTTTGCTGCGCTGGAGCCGGCGTCATATCGAGTTGACGACCCTGGCCCTTCTAAGCGTCACCGTTGCAGCAGTCTGGACGCTGGCCGAGCTGATTGACGAAGTTGCCGAAGGTTCCACCCGCAGCCTCGATAGCAGCATTCTTCTGCTTCTGCGGACCCCTGGCGACTTGTCGGATCCGATCGGCCCCTGGTGGCTGGAGGAAATGGGGCGGGATCTGACCGCACTGGGCGGGGTAGTCGTGCTTGCGATCACGACCTTCGTTGTGGCGGTCTTTTTTCTGCTGCGGCAGCGCTGGATGTCGATGCTCTATATCCTGGTGACAGTCGGCGGCGGTATCGTGCTCAGCAGCGTGGCAAAAGAGGTCTTCGACCGTCCCCGGCCCGACCTGGTGCCGCATGGGTCCCTTGTCCACACAGCCAGCTTTCCATCGGGGCATTCGATGATGGCGGCGGTGGCATATCTGACGCTCGGCGCTCTCGTTGCCCGGCTGCAGACAAGACTGTTCCTCAAGGTCTACATCATGACGGTGGCCGTTCTGGTGACCGTGCTGGTCGGGATAAGCCGGGTTTACATGGGTGTGCACTGGCCGTCGGATGTGGCGGCCGGCTGGCTCGCAGGCGGGGCGTGGGCGATCATCTGCCTGCTTGCCGCCCGCAGGCTGGAAGGACGCGGCCATCTGGACGACGGGGCTGACGAAGACGCGCCCTGATCCTCCGCCCCAAGTTTCGTCGGCCTTGCTGACTGCTGCGCCGAAAGCCGACGCGGTTCTACTGCACCCATCCCGCCAAACAAAAAAACCCCCGGCGCAGGCCGGGGGTCCTATTAACTTCGCCAATCACCGGATCAGTCCAGCGTGCGGGTCACTTCCTCGCGCTCGAAGATCTCGATCACATCGCCCTTGCGGATATCGTCGTAGTTCTCGAACGCCATACCGCATTCCTGGCCGGACTGCACTTCGGAGACCTCGTCCTTGAAACGCTTCAGGGTCTTCAGCGTGCCTTCGTGGATCACAACGTTGTCGCGCAGCAGGCGCACACCGGCAGAGCGGCGGGCAACGCCTTCGGTCACCAGACAGCCAGCAACCTTGCCGACATTGGACACCTTGAAGACATCCTTGATCTCGGCGTAGCCGATGAAGTTCTCGCGGATCTCGGCCGACAGGAGGCCCGACGCCGCCGCCTTCACGTCATCCACCAGGTCGTAGATCACCGAGTAGTAGCGGATTTCCACGCCCTTCTGGTTGGCGGTGTTGCGGGCCGAGGCATTGGCACGGACGTTGAAGCCCATGATCGGCGCTCCGGAAGCTTCTGCGAGGCCCACATCGGTTTCGGTGATCGCACCGACGCCCGAGTGCAGCACGCGCACGCGCACTTCCTCGTTGCCGATCTTCTCCATCGCCTGAACGATGGCCTCCGCAGAGCCCTGCACGTCGGCCTTCACCAGGATCGGCAGCTCTGAGACGTTTTCGTCTTCCTTGGCCTTGGCCATCAGCTGTTCCAGCGTGGTGGCGGCACCGGCGGCAGCACGTTTGTCCTTGGCGGCCTGGGCGCGGTATTCCGCGATCTCGCGGGCCTGCGCTTCGGTTTCGGTAACGTTCAGAACGTCACCGGCTTCCGGCGTGCCGTTCAGGCCCAGAACCTCAACCGGAACCGACGGGCCGGCTTCCTGCACCCGCTCACCCTTGTCGTTGATGAGGGCGCGGACCTTACCGTACTGCTCACCCACAACAAAGATGTCGCCCTGGCGCAGGGTCCCGTTCTGAACCAGAACGGTAGCCACGGGGCCGCGGCCGACGTCCAGCTGCGCCTCGATCACGGCGCCTTGCGCGGCACGGTTGGGGTTCGCCTTCAGCTCCAGGATTTCCGCCTGCAGCGCAATGGCTTCCAGCAGTTCGTCCAGGCCCTGACCGGTGACGGCGGAGACTTCCACGTCCTGCACTTCGCCGGACATGGCTTCCACGATCACCTCGTGCTGCAAGAGGTCGGTGCGGACCTTGTTCGGGTCTGCGGCCGGCTTGTCGATCTTGTTGATCGCCACGATCATCGGCACCTTCGCCGCCTTGGCGTGGTTAATCGCCTCGATAGTCTGCGGCATCACCGCGTCATCCGCGGCCACCACCAGCACCACGATGTCCGTCACCTGGGCGCCGCGGGAGCGCATCGAGGTGAAGGCCGCGTGGCCGGGAGTGTCGAGGAAGCTCAGCACCGCGCCGCTGTCGGTCGTGACCTGATAGGCACCGATATGCTGGGTGATCCCGCCGGCTTCGCCGGCCACGACGCGGGCGTCGCGGATCGCGTCCAGCAGCGAGGTCTTGCCGTGGTCGACGTGGCCCATGATGGTGATCACCGGCGGACGCGGCTGCAGATCCTCTTCTTTGTCCTCGGCCTCCTTGATCACGTCCTCAACGTCGGCATCCGACACGCGGGTGACCTTGTGCCCGAACTCCTCGATGATCAGCTCGGCGGTGTCGGCGTCGATGGTCTGGTTCTGCGTGACCATCATGCCCATGTTCATCAGCGACTTCACCACATCGGCAACGCGTTCGGCCATGCGGTTGGCCAGCTCGGAGACCAGGATGGCTTCCGGCAGCTGAACGTCGCGAATCACCTTTTCACGCTCGACCGCGCCGCCCATGGCCTTTTGGCGGGCGCGCTCCTGCTTGCGCTTCATCGCCGCCATCGACCGCTGCCGGCCGCCTTCGCCGCCGGTCGCCTGACCCAGGGTCAGCTTGCCGGAGCGGCGGCCGCCGTCGCCACGGCCCTTGGTGCTGCGGCCGCGCTCTTCGCGCTCGCGGTCGGCTTTGCGCGGGGCCGCGGCAGGCGCTGCCTTGGCGGCGCCGCGCTCGGCGGCGGCGGCGGGGGCTGGGGCGGATTTCTGCTTTTCGGCATCAGCCGCGGCGCGTTTCGCGGCCTCGGCTTCCTGAGCGCGTTTGCGCTCTTCTTCCTCGGCCTTCTGGCGCGCGCGTTCTTCGGCCTCGCGCTGCTCGCGCTCCTTGGCCTCCTGCTCAGCGCGGCGGCGTTCCCGCTCCTCGGCGCGGGCCTTCTCCTCGGCCTCGCGCTGCGCGGCTTCCTCCGCTTCACGGGCCTTTGCGGCCTGCAGCGCCTTCAGGCGGCGCTCCATTTCAGCGTCACTAATGCCGGCAGGCCGGCGCGCTCCGGACGTGGCGGGCGAGGCGCCGCTGCCACCTTTGGCCGCGCCCGGCTTGGGAACCACAACGCGTTTGCGCTTGGTCTCCACCACGACATTCTTGGTCCGCCCATGGCTGAAACTCTGTTTCACGTTCCCCGGACGGGAACCCCCACGCAGACCCAGTGTCTTTTTGCCGTCACTATCGCTCATAAAGCTACTTATCCTTCCGTGCGGCCCTTGCCGCCCACCATTTCGCGCAAACCTTGCAGTCGTTGCGCCTCATCTACAACACGTTTGCTGAGTCCGCCAGAGGCGAGGGCGGCATGTATCACAGTTTGCCGTCCAAATGCCATTCCCAGCTCGTCCGCCGTGAGGCAGCCGATGAATTTGCCCTTGTAGGGCGTGCTCAGCTTCGACTTGCCGCGCCCGGAGCCGTCGGAGGCCTGGATCAGGACCCGCGCCTCCTCCTTGCCCAGCCAGTCCTTCACTTTTTCGAAACCGGCCACCGCATCGCCCGATTTCCGGGCGAGGCTGATCAGCTCCACGATGCGGCGCACGACCTGGCGCTCGACCTCTTCAGGGAGGTTCTCAGGCACCGAGACCTGCGCCTTGAAGCCGCGGGCAAAGGCCTTCTTTTTCACTGCGGCTTCCAGCGCGGCGCGGCTCGCCGCGACATAAACGCCACGGCCGGGCAGCTTGCCGCGCACATCAGGCACGACGCTGCCGTCAGGCCCCATCACGAAACGGATGAGGCCCTGCTTGGGCTCGGTCTCGCCGGTGGCGATGCATTTACGCTCGCTGCCTTCGGACCGGTCTTTGATTGCGCCGCCGCGTGTCATCGCGCTCTCCTGCCTCTAGTGGCTTCAGGCTTCGCTTTCCGCGCCGCCCTCTTCCGCCTCACCTTCGGCCTCTTCCTGCTCAAGCTCGGCCGGATCGACCCAGCCCAGCGAAATCCGCGCGGTCATAACCATGTCCTGGGCTTCCTCCAGCGAGACGCCGAAGGGTTCCAGGATACCGTCGTCCTTGACGCGCTCACCGCCATCGGTGGTCCAGCCGCCGGCCAGCTCCCAGTCGGCGCAGGTGGCGAAATCTTCCAGCGATTTCACGCCATCCTTGGCCAGGGCCTCGACCATCTGCGGGGTCAGCCCGTCAAACCCGATCAGACTGTCCTCAGCGCCGAGTTCGCGGGCGGCATCCAGCGCCGCCTTGGCCTGGGCTTCCAGGTAGTCGCGGGCGCGGGCCTGCAGCTCTTCGGCAGTGCCTTCGTCCACGCCGTCGATCACCAGCAGCTCGTCGAGCTCGACATAGGCGACCTCTTCCAGGTTGGTAAACCCTTCAGACACCAGAAGCTGGGCAAAGAACTCGTCCAGATCAAGAGTCTCCATGAACAATTTTGTGCGTGCCTCGAATTCCTTCTGGCGGCGGGCGGATTCTTCTTCCTCGGTCATGATGTCGATATCGAGACCGGTAAGCTGCGACGCCAGCCGCACGTTCTGGCCGCGGCGGCCGATGGCGAGGGACAACTGCTCTTCCGGCACCACAACTTCGATCTTGCCGGCTTCCTCGTCCAGCACCACTTTGGTCACCTCAGCGGGCTGCAGCGCGTTCACCAGGAAGGTCGGCTGATCCTCGTTCCACGGGATGATGTCGATCTTCTCGCCCTGCAGCTCGTTCACCACGGCCTGCACGCGGGAGCCGCGCATACCCACACAGGCGCCGACCGGGTCGATCGAGCCGTCATAGGAGACCACGGCGATTTTCGCGCGCGAGCCGGGGTCGCGGGCCACCGCCTTGATCTCGATAATGCCGTCATAGATTTCCGGCACTTCCATCTTGAACAGCTCGGCCATGAACTCGGGCGCGGTGCGCGACAGGAAGATCTGCGGGCCGCGCGGCTCGCGGCGGACGTCCTTGATGTAGCAGCGCACGCGGTCGTTCGGGCGGTAGCTTTCGCGGCCGATCTTCTCGTTGCGGCGCAGGATCGCTTCGCCGGCACCCACGTCGACGATGACGTTGCCGTATTCCTCGCGCTTGACCAGGCCGTTGATGATGGTGCCGGCGCGGTCCTTGAACTCTTCGTACTGGCGGTCGCGCTCGGCTTCGCGCACCTTCTGCAGGATCACCTGCTTGGCCGACTGGGCGGCGATGCGGCCCATCTCGACCGGGGGCACTTCCTCGACGTAGGTGTCGCCCACTTCCGGTTCGGACATGTACTGGCGCGCCTGTTCGACGGTCATCTCCGCCTGATAGTTCTCCAGCTCGTCATCGGCGACCACGGTGCGCACGCGGGTAAAGGTGGCGCGGCCGGTCTTCCGGTCGATGGAGACGCGGATGTCCATTTCGGCGCCGTAGCGGCTCTTGGCGGCACGGGCGAGGCTCTCTTCCATCGCCTCGATGACCAGTCCCGGGTCGATCATCTTTTCCCGCGCAACGGCCTCGGCGGTTTGCAAAAGCTCCAGCTGGTTAGCAGAGGTGATCGCCATTAGTTCTTCTCCTGTTCGGACTCTTCGGTCTCGATTTGGTCAAATGCGTCTTCGTTCAGCGTGCCGGCCGCCTTGCGCTGGCGCAGCATTTCCTGGATCAGGCCGTCGGTGAGCACCAGCTTGGCGTCGCTCAGCCAGTCAAACTTCAGGCCGATGGTCACGGTCTCGCCCTGATCCTCAATGTTAATCAGCACCTCGTCGCCCTCGGTGCCCGCCAGTTCGCCCTTGAAGCGGCGGCGGCCGCCGACCAGTTCGGCGGTCTCCAGCTTGGCCTCGTAGCCCTCGAACATCTCGAAGTCCTTCAGGCGGGTGAGCGGGCGGTCGATGCCGGGGCTCGACACCTCCAGGCTGTAGGCGTCCAGGATCGGATCCTCGACGTCCAGCACCGCGCTCACCGCGTTGGAGATGGCGGCGCAGTCATCCACTTCAATGCCGCCGTCGGGCTTGTCAGCCATGATCTGCAGGGTGGTCGCCTTGCCGGACATCAGCCGGATGCGGACCAGCTCATAGCCCAGATCCTCGATCACCGGGGCGACGATCTCGGCCAGGCGCCGGTCGATGGCGGCTTTGGCAATAAGGTCGTTGGTCATCTGACCTCCAATTCGGGCGGGCAGGGCTCCGCC
This sequence comes from Cribrihabitans neustonicus, assembly GCF_048820895.1. Lineage (NCBI taxonomy): Bacteria > Pseudomonadati > Pseudomonadota > Alphaproteobacteria > Rhodobacterales > Paracoccaceae > Cribrihabitans > Cribrihabitans neustonicus. Next base: position 311,779 of record NZ_JBMERQ010000002.1, on the reverse strand, counting down.
TGCGGGCACAAAAAAACGGGCGCGCGGCCCGTTGATCATTCCCGGTGGAGCCTTGAACCAGGGGTTCAACGCGCCGCTGTTGTGCAAGGCATATAGGGCGGATCCGGCTAAACTGCAAGGCTTGAGTTGCGGAGGTGCCCTGCCCGCACATCGGCGAGCGCGGCCGACTGCCTCAGATGCGCCACCAGCGTTCGGCGATGCGGAAATCATCGAGCGGCGCCCGGCGGCCGATTTTGCGCGGAATGCCAACGTCCTGGCGCGCGGCGAGCGCCATCTCGCCCGCCGAGGGGTGGTAGTGGAAGCGGCCGCGCTTCAAGAGGCCGCGCGGCTCCGGCAAAGCAGCAATATCGACATAGCCGTCGCGCAGCGCTTCGGCCCGTACACTGGCGTCGGGAATCACGATGATCTCCACCGCGTCCACCCAGCCGGCGCTGCCGGACTTGTAATGGCCCTCCGCCCGCGCGGCGCGGAAATGGCGGCCCTCCTGCGCGCGCTCCACCCTGTAGCAGCCGACGCCGACCGTGCTGCCCAGCAGCACCTCCACCGCGCCCCCGGGCGCGACATAAAGGCCGGGCGCGGCCAGCAGGTAGGGCAATTGCGGGTTGGGTGCAGAAAGCTCCACCGCCAGACGGTGCGGGCCCAGCGCTTCGGCCGTGCGCAGGTCTGCGCCGGGTACACCCAGCGACAGCAGCGAAAGCGCCGCGTCCCCGGCAGTCAGGGCGCGGCCATCGTGGAAGTGCGCATCGGGGCGCAGATCGAAGGTCCAGCGTGCGCCGTCCGCGTCGGACTGCCAGCCCCGCGCCAGATCGCCGCGAAGCACCCCGTCCGGCGCCACTTCAGTGAGAGTCGCATGCAGGGCGCCGCGGGCGGCCTGCTCCAACATATTGCCTTCCCGCGGGACCGCCAGGCGCAGCACGCCGCCCGCACGCGCACCTGCGCCTACCGGCCCGCCGGCGGCGGCCAGCAGGGCAGCAGCAGCACCCGATGTGAACAGCGCGCGGCGGTCGATACGCGGCATCAGAGAAACTCCCCTGCGATCCGGTCCATCGCCCGCACCAGCTCGGCGCTGATGCCGGGCTCCGAGAGCGCGTGGCCTGCATCGCGCACCATGCGCAACTCGCTCTTCGGCCACAGATCACTCAGCCGCCAAGCCGAGGCAGGCGGGCAAATCATGTCATAGCGGCCCTGAACGATCACCCCCGGAATGTGCGAGATCCGGTCCAAATTGGCAAGAATCTGCCCGTCGTAATCGAGGAAGCCGCCGTTGATAAAGTAATGATTCTCCAGCCGGGCAAAGGCGCGGGCATAGTCGCCGGGGCTCTCGCCGCCGTGCCCGTTCGAATTGACCGAGGCCAGCGCATTCTCCCAGGCAGACCAGGCGCGGCCGTAGCGCACCTCTTCTTCGAGATTGCCGGAAAACAAGCGCTTGTGATAGGCGCCGATCATGTCGCCGCGCTCCGCGTCCGGGATCAGCGACGTGAAGCGGGCCCAGGTTTCCGGCCAGAACTTGCCTGCCCCGCCGCCGTAGAACCAGTCGAGCTCACCCTTCGTCATCAGAAACACGCCGCGCAGCACGATCCGCCGCACCCGGTCCGGGTGCGACTGGGCATAAACCAGCGACAGCGTCGCCCCCCAGCTGCCGCCAAAGACGATCCAGTCCTCGATCCCCAGCTGGCGGCGAATCAATTCCATATCCGCGACCAGGTGCCAGGTGGTGTTGTCCTCGCAGGAGGCGTGCGGGCGCGACCGGCCGCAACCGCGCTGGTCGAACAGGATGATCCGGTAGACCTCGGGGTCGAAGTAGCGCCGCATCGCCGGGCTGCAGCCGCCGCCGGGGCCGCCGTGGCACACCACTACAGGTATTCCCTGCGGATTACCGCTCTGCTCAGCGTAGATCCGGTGGCCCTGGCCCGCGTCCAGCATCCGCTGGTCAAATGGTTCGACCGGCGGGTAAAGGTAATGCACTGCGCGCTTTTGGTCGGTGTATTTGTCCATTAGTGACCTAAGTGAGATATCAGCCTACAAAAGAGCACACGGAGACAGGAATGCAAGCGCCTCAGTCCACGGTCGACCCGGCGGAAATCGCCAAATTTGAGGCCATGGCCGCGGAGTGGTGGGACCCGCAGGGCAAGTTCAAGCCGCTGCATATGCTGAACCCCTGCCGTCTGGACTACATCTCGCGGCAGGTCGCAGCGGAATTTGGCCGCGACCTGACGTCACAGCGCCCGTTCGAGGGGCTGCGGCTACTCGACATCGGCTGCGGCGGCGGGCTCCTGAGCGAGCCAATGGCGCGGCTCGGGGCCACGGTCGTGGGAGCTGATGCCGCCGCGGGCAATATCCCCGTGGCGCGTATCCACGCCGAACAGTCAGGCCTGGAGATCGACTACCGCCACACCACTGCCGAGGCGCTGGCGGAAGCGGGAGAGCGGTTCGACGTCGTCCTGAATATGGAGGTGGTGGAACATGTGGCCGATCCGCTTGGCTACCTCACCGCCACGCAGACCCTCCTGAAACCCGGCGGCTTGCAAATCTGCTCCACCCTCAACCGGAACGCGAAGAGTTACGCGATGGCGATTGTCGGCGCCGAGGTCATCATGCGCTGGCTGCCGCGCGGCACCCACGAGTGGTCCAAGTTCATCACTCCCGATGAGCTGTACGAGCTCTTGCGCAAGGCGGGACTGAACCCGGTGGACCGGAAGGGCTTTGTGTTCAACCCGGTCACCTGGAACTGGTCGGTCTCGGAGCGTGATCTCTCGGTGAATTATGTCACTGCCAGCGTGAAACCCTCGTAAAATATCAGCCGATTTGTACGAATACGGCCAGCATTCTATCCTAAAGGATAGGGCTTACCTCTTTTGCACCGTTGGGCCCCGGCCCGGGCTTTGCTAGGATCGGCTTACGGGACGCAATTACGCGACTCTGGAAGGGTTCCTGCCCTTTTCACCGAGTGAATGCCCGCCGCAGTTGCCGGCGGCATAGCCCAGAAGTTGCCAACCACCGCTCACGGGGTTGACGGGGGGACTGATGGGGAAGATGGGGCGCTCGATTTGCCGGGCGTCCCTTTCTCGTGGGAAGCCGGCCCGGGGTTGCGCCGGCCCACGATGCCCCGGCATTCCCCGGCGCCAAGTGCCGGACACGAGAGCCGGCCTCAGCCGCCTTCCTTGCCGCCGGTTTCCAGCTTGCCGCGCAACTCGCGCAGGATCGGCAGCGCCGCCCGCACCCGGCCGCTGCCAAGTTCCTCCACCACTTCCGAGATCATCGGGATGATCCCGGCCAGCGCCGCGTCCCGCGCACGCAGGCCCGCGGGGCTGATCGCCACCATCTTGCGCCGGGCGTCGTCCCAATCCGGGCGGACGTGGATATAGCCCGCAACTTCCAGCTTGCTCAGCGTGTTGGTCATCGCGCCGCGGGTGACATGGAAGGATTTCGCAAGCTGTGCAGGCGACCGCTCCAGCCCGGCCCGCGCCAGGTGGTTCAGCACCGAGAAATGCGACAGCTCCATGCCTTTGGGCAGGACCTTGCTCAGCCGCGTGCGCGCCAGCTGGTCCGCCATCAGGATTTCGCTGAACAGGGAAACCGCGAGGGAATGGGTCTCGTCCATCAGGGCCCGTCGAACTCCCGGTCATGGGTCAGCGCGGGCACCCGGCCGCGGGCGTCCTGCACCTTGTCGAGATCGATATCGGCAAAGACCACACCCGGCTCGGTGCCGCCATCGGCCAGAACCTCCCCCCAGGGCGCCACCACCAGTGAATGGCCATAGGTGCGCCGGTTCTGCCCTTTGGAAGCCGAGTGTTTGCCGGTTTGGGCGGGCGCCAGCACGAAACAGCCCGTCTCGATCGCGCGGGCACGCAGCAGCACGTGCCAATGCGCGGCTCCGGTCACATGGGAAAACGCGGCCGGAACGGTCAGGATCTGCGCCCCGCCCTTGGCCAGCGCGCGGTGCAGATGCGGGAAGCGGACGTCGTAGCAGATGGTCATGCCGATCCGGCCCAGCGGCGTCTGCGCCAGCACCGCCTCGGTCCCCGGGCGGAAACCGTCGGATTCGCGGTAGGTTTCCTCCGGCGTCACCTCGACGTCGAACATGTGGATCTTGTCATAGCGCGCCTGGATACTGCCGTCGGGCGCGATCAGGAACTGCCGGTTGGCAAAGCGCCCGTCGGGGCCTTGCGTCTTCAGCGCCAGCGAGCCGATCAGCAGCCAGACCTCGTGCCGCGCCGCCTCGGCCCTCAGGCCAGCGAGAACGGGATCGTCATCCTCGTGGCAGAGCACGGCGTTCTGGTGGCTGCGGCTGGTGGAGACGCAATTGGTCACCTCCGGCGTCAGCACCAGCTCCGCGCCGCCGCGCACGGCCTCCTCCATCATCCGCTTCACCATTTCCAGGTTCTCGGCTGGATCGTCGGAGGAGGTCATCTGCAGCAGGGCAGCGCGCATCACCTTGCCTCCAGCGTCAGGCCGCCAGCAGCGGATCGAGCTTGCCGTCCTGCTCCAGCGCGTAGAGGTCATCGCAGCCGCCCACATGAGTGCCGCCGATGAAGATCTGCGGCACCGTCCGGCCGCCGTTGGCGCGCTGGATCATCTCCGCCTTGCGCTCGGGCTCCTGCAGCACGTTGATTTCCGAGAAGGCAACGCCCTTCTTGTTCAACAGCCGCTTGGCGGCGTGGCAAAAGCCGCAAAGCGGCGACGTGTAGATTTCCACCGGTTTCATTCAGAACCCCATCTTTGGTTAGCGTGTTCTGGAGGAATTGGGCATTCAATGCAAGAATTGCCAGTACCAGGCCGGCGCGCTCACGCCCGCGTGACCCGCGCCAGGACCACCACCCGCACCTCCCCCGCTCCGGCCGCCAGACAGGCCTCGGCACAGGCGCCCAAGGTGGCGCCCGAGGTCATCACGTCATCGACGATCAGCGCCGCCCGCCCTTCGAGCCGCCCACTGTGGCGCGGATGCGCGGCGATGGCATCGCCAAGGAGGCGGTGGCGCTCGGCGCGGGTCTTGCCCTCCAGCGCAGGCGTCAGCCGGCGGCGGCGCAACAGGTCCGGGCAATGCGGCAGCCCCGCCCGCCGCGCCAGCGCCGCCGCGAGCAGCGCCGACTGGTTGTACTTGCGCTTGACCAGCCGGGTCCAGTGCAGCGGCACCGGGCACAGCAGCGGCCTGCCCTCCAGCAACGGCTGCGCGGCGCGGTAGAGCCACTGCGCCGCCATTTCCGCCAGTTCCGTCCGGTCGCCGTGTTTCAGCGCCAGCACCAGCTTGCGCCCGCGCCCCTCGTACAGAAGCGCGCTGCGGCCGCGGGCCCAGGGCCGCGGGTGCGCCATGCAGCCGTCGCACTCCAGCAGGTATCCGTCTGCCTCCCCCGGAAGTGGCGCGCCGCAGCTCTCGCAAACGGTGCCGGTGATGAACCGCGTTTCCGGCCAGCAGCTTGCGCAAAGCCCGCCGGGCGCATCGGTGAGGGCGCCGCAGCCCATGCATTGCGGCGGAAAGACAAGCGAAACAGCGGTTTGAATCTGGCGGTGCAGCATCTAAATAGCTCCCATGACGCATGCACCTGCCTCCCAGCCGCAACTTGTTGACCGCCGCGCACTGGCTGCCCGCCGCGCCCGCCGCCGGGCGGACGCGCTGTTCCTGCACCAAATGGCGCGGGACGAGGCTGAGGATCGCCTGAGCATGGTTAACCGGAGGTTTACGGCCCCGGCCGTGGTGACTCCTTTCCCCGAGGTCTGGGAAGGGGCCCTGCCCGGCGCCAACTTGGTGCCGGACGACGACACGCTGGCGCTGGAGCCCGGCGCGCATGACGTGGTGATACATGCGATGGGCCTGCATTGGGCCAATGACCCGGTCGGCCAGCTGATCCAGTGCCGCCGCGCCCTGAAGGAAGACGGGCTGATGCTGGTGGTGATGCTGGGCGGGCAGACCCTGCGGGAGCTGCGTGCGGCCCTAGCCGAGGCCGAAACCCGCGTGACCGGCGGCCTATCCCCGCGCATTGCCCCGATGGGAGAGGTCCGCGACCTCGGCGGGCTGCTGCAGCGGGCAGGCTTCGCGCTGCCGGTTGCGGATGTGGTGCCGCTCACTGCCGAATACCGCGATCTTGCGCATCTGGTCCGCGACCTGCGTGGCATGGGAGAAACCAACGCGCTCGCGCAGCGCCTCAAACGCACGCCGCCGCGGGCTCTGTTTGCCGAGGCCGAGCGGCTTTACCGCGCGCATTTCGCCACCGCCGAAGGCCGCCTCCCTGCCACCTTCGAGCTGGTCTGCCTCACCGGCTGGACCCCTTCGCAGACGCAGCAGAAACCGCTGCGGCCGGGTTCCGCGCAAATGCGGCTCGCCGATGCGCTGAAGGTGCCGGAGGGCAAACTCTGATCCGATAAGGGCGCCCTATCTCTGCGGCAAAGCGATCCAATTGGCCTTTGCCCCCGTATCGGATTACACCCGAGTGAAACTGAAGAAGCCGCACAGGACCGTACCCATGCTGGATGCCACCCCGAAAGCCACCTGCCCCGTCCACGCACCGGCCGGCCATCCGGAAATCCCGGCCGAAAAGGTGGGGATCCTGCTGGCCAACCTCGGCACGCCGGACAACTACACCTACTGGCCGATGCGGCGCTACCTGAACGAGTTCCTGTCCGACAAGCGGGTGATCGACTACCCGTCGTGGAAATGGCAGCCGCTCTTGCAGCTCATCATCCTTGCCAAGCGGCCGTTTTCCTCCGGCGCGGCCTACAAGTCGATCTGGAACCACGACAAGGGCGAAAGCCCGCTGATGACGATCACCAAGGACCAGACCGCCAGGATGGCTGAAGTGCTCAAGGCGCGCTACGGCGACAAGGTGATGGTCGATTTCTGCATGCGCTACGGCAACCCCTCGACCAAGTCCAAGGTCCGGGAGATGGTCGAAGCGGGCTGCCAGAAGATCCTGTTTGTGCCGCTCTACCCGCAGTACGCCGGCGCCACCTCCGCCACCGCGAACGACCAGTTCTTCCGCGCGCTGATGGAGGAAGCCTGGCAGCCCGCCGCCCGCACCATCGCGCCCTATTTCGACGAGCCCGCCTATATCGACGCACTCGCCCGCTCGGTGGAAAGCGCCTATGCCAAGGCGGAGAAGCGCCCCGACATCCTGGTGGTCTCCTACCACGGGATGCCGAAACGCTACCTGATGCAGGGCGACCCCTACCATTGCCAGTGCCAGAAAACGACGCGCTTGCTGAAAGAGCGGCTGGGCTGGGACGACACCGAGATCACCACCACCTTCCAGTCGGTCTTCGGGCCGGAGGAATGGCTGAAGCCCTACACCGTCGATCACGTCGCGGCGCTCGCCAAGGAGGGCAAGAAGAACATCGCGGTGGTCGCGCCCGCCTTCTCCGCCGACTGCATCGAGACGCTGGAGGAGATCAACGAGGAGATCCGCGAAAGCTTCGAAGAGGCCGGCGGCGAGGAGTTCCTCTACATCCCCTGTCTCAACGATGACGGCGGCCACATTGATGCGCTGGCCGGGGTGATCGGCGAAAACCTCAAGGGCTGGCTGGACTAACCTCCCGCACCGCGCCAATGATGGCGCGGATTTGCAGCGCCGGGCCTGGCCCGGCCGGGGAGGATTTGTTTTGGCACATGGGCATTGGGCAACCGCGCTGCACGCGCATTGGGGGATCACCGCGGAGCTGCAGCAGCTGGACGGGGAATATGATCTCAACTTCCTGGCCGAGGGGGCGGACGGCAGCGGCTATATCCTGAAAGCCATGCGCCCCGGCTGCGACCCAGCTCTGGTCGATATGCAGATCGCCGCGCTGGACCACATCCGCGCCCGCAACGCTGCCCTGCCCCTGCCGCGGGTGATCCGGACCCTGGACGGCACGGCCATGGCCGAACTGCAGGACGAAGACGGCCAGCCCCGGCTGGTCTGGGTGCAAAGCCGCCTGCCCGGCCGCTGCTATGCCAAGGCCGCGCCAAAAACGCTTGCGTTGATCCGCGAAGCGGGCGCGGTCCTGGGCGGCACCACCGCGGCGCTGGCGGATTTCCGGCACGAAGGGCTCGCGCGCGAGTTCAAATGGGACCTGATGCAGGCAGGCTGGATCAACGACCGGGCGGAATGTATCGCGGACCCCGCCCGACAGGGCATCATCGAGCGCATCTGCGCCGATTTCGCCAAGTTAGAGCCTGTTTTGGCTGCGCTCCGCAAGCAGGCGATCCACAATGACGCCAATGACTACAACCTGCTGGTCACCGGAGAACTGAGCGAGCCGCTCCATATTTCCGGGCTCATCGACCTCGGCGACATGTGCGCCGCACCGCGCGTCTGCGACCTTGCCATTGCAGCGGCCTATGCCGTGCTCGACCACCCCGAACCGGAGGCGGCACTGGCGGCGCTGGTGGCTGGGTATCACGACGCCTATCCGCTGACGGCTGCGGAAGTAGACCTGATCTGGCCGCTTTTGCGGATGCGGCTGGCGGTGAGCGTGGTGAACTCCACCCTGATGGCGGCGGAGACTCTGGACGACCCTTACGTGACCATTTCGCAAGCCCCGGCCTGGCGGTTCCTCGAAGAGGACAGTGTCAACACAGGGCTGATCAACGCCCGCCTGCGCGCCGCTTGCGGACTGCCGGTGGCGGAAGGCGCGGACCGCGTTTTAGCCTTCTTAGAGACTGAACGCGGCAACTTCGCTCCGCTCATGGGCCAGGATCTGAGCGACGTGCCCATGGGCTCGCTTTCGGTTGAAAACGCCACCTGGCCGCAGAACCCGTTCCACATGCCGCTGGAGGAAGCCGCCCGGGTGGGCGAGGAGTTCGGCACCGGCGTCTGGCTTGGCTACTACAACGAGCCGCGGCTGATCTACGCGGAACCCGCCTTCCGCAAGGGGCCATGGAAGGCCAGCAGCCGGCGCACCGTGCATATCGCAGTCGACGGCTTTGCCCCCGCCGGCACACCGCTCCACGCGCCGCTGGAGGGCACCGTTTTTGCGGTGGAGAACCGCGACAGCCATCTCGACTACGGCGGCGTCATCATTCTGCACCATGAAACCCCGGACGGCGATGCCTTCTTCACGCTCTATGGCCATCTCGACCCGGAGTGCTGCACGCGGCTTGCCCCCGGAGACCGCATGGCCAAGGGCGCGGCCTTCTGCCGGCTCGGCGATGCCACGCAGAACGGCGGCTGGGCGCCGCATGTGCACTTCCAGCTCGCCCTCAGCACCGAGGGCATGGAGGCCGACTGGCCCGGCGTTGCCGACCCCGACGAGCTGGAGCTTTGGCACGCGCTCTGCCCCAACCCGGCGCCGCTCTTGAACCTGCCGGATGCAAAGACCCGCTACCAGCCCGCGGACAAAACCGCCGTGATGGAGGGCCGCCGAGCGCATTTTGCCGCCAACCTCAGCCTCACCTACAGCGACCCGGTGATGCTGCTGCGCGGCTGGAAACATCACCTGTTCGACGAATGGGGAAGGCCCTATCTCGACGCATACAACAACGTCCCCCACGTGGGCCACGCCCACCCGCGCATTCAGGCGGTAGCCGCGGACCAGCTGAAACGGATGAACTCCAACACCCGCTACCTGCACCCGGCGCAGGTGGCGTTTGCAGAGAAGATCCTGTCGAAAATGCCGGATCATCTGGAGGTCTGCTTCTTCGTCAACTCAGGCACCGAGGCCAACGAGCTCGCCCTGCGCCTCGCCCGCGCCCACACCGGCGCCAAGGGCATGGTGGCGCCGGACCACGGCTACCACGGCAATACCACCGGCGCGGTCGATATCTCCGCCTACAAGTTCAACCAGCCCGGCGGGCCGGGGCAGCCCGATTGGGTCGAACTGGTGGAGGTGGCGGACGACTACCGGGGCAGTTTCCGCCGCGATGACCCGGCGCGCGCGCAGAAATTCGCGGACTTCGTGGACCCGGCCATCGCCAGGCTGCAGGCAAAGGGCCACGGCGTTGCGGGTTTCATCGCCGAGACCTTCCCCTCGGTCGGCGGCCAGATCATCCCGCCCAAGGGCTACCTGCCCGCCGTCTACCAGAAAATCCGCGCAGCCGGCGGTGTCTGCATCGCCGACGAAGTGCAGACCGGGCTGGGACGGCTGGGAGAGTATTACTTCGGCTTCGAGCACCAGGGCGCCAGCCCCGACATCGTGGTGCTGGGCAAACCCATCGGCAACGGCCACCCGATCGGCGTGCTGGTCACCACCCGCGCCATCGCGGAGAGCTTCGCGAAGGGCCCGGAGTTCTTCTCCACCTTTGGCGGCTCCACCCTTTCCTGCCGCATCGGCAAGGAGGTGCTGGACATTGTCGATGATGAATGTTTGCAGGACAACGCCCGCAGGCAGGGGAAGGCGCTGCTTGAGGGGCTGAAGGAACTGCAGGCCCGCCACCGCGCCATCGGCGACGTGCGCGGCATGGGACTGTTCCTCGGTGTGGAGCTGATCGAATCGGATGGGAGCGAAGCCACCACCCTCTGTTTCTACGTGAAAAACCGCATGCGCGAGCACCGCATCCTGATCGGCAGCGAAGGCCCCAAGGACAACATCCTCAAGATCCGCCCGCCGCTCACCATCGAATCAGCGGATACGGAGATGCTTCTGGAGGTGCTGGGCCGCGTACTGTCCGAGGCAGAAGCGGGCTGAATCGGCAAGTTCCTGCTGCCAGGTGCCGCCAAGGCCCCAACTGCAAAAAAAGGCGGTGGAACCCCACCGCCTTTTCCGTAATCCTTAATGCAGGACTTAGTTGGACGCGACTGCGGCGCCAACCAGAACCAGCAGCAGCAGGGGCAGCAGGATGCCTGCCGAGGAGCCCTGTGCTTCTTCAACGATGACCGGTGCTTCCACAACCGGCTCGGCAAGGTTGCCTGCCGAAGCGGTCGAAGCAGCAGCAGTCAGAGCAGCGGCGATAACGAGTTTTTTCATGTTAACCTCCAGAATTTGCGTGGGACACACCAAAATGGACCACGCACCCAAGACTTACCTCGTTATTTTGTCTAAGCAGCAAAACCGCGCCATTGCAATTACTTGTTCGCTGCCGCGCAGCCGCCACCGGCGCGATGTCGTCAAATTAGCAACACCTGCGTGCCGATTTTTGCGAGGCTGAAAAGACGCGCGATGTGCTCGTTGTAGAGCCCGATGCAGCCGTTCGAGGATTTCCGCCCGATCTTGCGCGTATCGTGGGTGCCGTGGATGCGGTAGTACTGCCAGCTGAGATAAAGCGCGTGCGTTCCCAATGGGTTGTCTGGACCCGGCGGGATATAGGCGGGCCATTCCGGGTTGCGCTTGCGCATGTTGGGCGTCGGCGCCCAGCCCGGGCCTTCGACCTTGCGGATCACCCGCGTGCGGCCGCGGCGGGTCAGATCCTCCGACAGCGGCACAGAGGATGGGAACAGCAGATAGGTGGTTCCGTCCTCGGACCAGTAGTGCAGCGCGCGGCTGTCGATGTCGACCAGCACCGCGCCGTTCTTCAGGTGGTCGAAAAAGGGCCGCCAGGACTTGGCGCGGAAGGCCGATATATTGCGCGGCACCGGAGGTTCCGCAACCGGCGGCGGGCGCAACGGGTCATAGGCGGCATCATTCCCGTTTGAAATTTGCGCCCAGGCCGGCGCGGCGGTCGCTGCGGCGGCGCCCGCAAGGAACTGCCGCCTGTTGAAACGGTTAGATCTGTATCTATACATAAAAAGTCCAGCCTCCGCATTCCGGTGGGGGTGCCGGGAGTTTATGGCGGGAATGCCGCAGTCGCAATTCAAACCGGGCGCTGCAGCTGCCAAATGCCCCGGCCCGGTTTGCACCCGTGCCACAGGAGGGCTAAGTGCTTGGGCAATTCATGGAGCAAGAGTGCAAGATGACGCGTGTTTTCCTGTTCGCCGCCGCAGCCGCGATGGCACTGGCCACCGCCTGTACGCCGGTCACCGAAACCGGCATCGGCGGCGGCAACATCTACCGGATCCGCAACGAGGACCAGGTCCAGCTGCGGATGCTTGATTCGGTCAACGCCCTGCGCCAGGCCGCAGGAGCGCCCTCGGTGCAGCTCAATGCCCAGCTGAACGCAGCCGCCGCCACCCATTCGCGGGATATGTCGGTGCAGAACCGGCCCTGGCATTTCGGGTCTGACGGCTCGTCGCCGCTGCAGCGGGTTGCGCGCGCCGGTTATCCTGGCACGCTTCTAGGGGAGAATATCTCCGAAACCTACGAGAACGAGCAGCAGACCCTGGCCGCCTGGCTGGAAAGGCCCGAAACCCGTGCAGTTATCCTCGACCCCAAGGCGGCCAATATGGGATTCTCCTGGTTCCAGGAGCCAAACGGCAAGATCTGGTGGACTATGATCATGGCCAATTGAGCCATTCCGGCGGCTCCGGGTCGGGGCCGCGCGTCCGCGGGGCGCCCGGCCCGAGACCGCCAGGCGCTGCCGTCGCTGCCAAAGCCGCGGCCTCAGGAGCGCCTTCCCCCTCGGTCCTGCGGTAGGGCAGCCCCGCTCAGGGCCGCAGCGTAATCGTGGTGCCGTCCTGCACCATCGCGTAAATCTCCTCGATCTCCTCGTTGCTGACTGCAATGCACCCCGCGGTCCAGTCATCGACCCGGGCGGCGCGCCGGCGCTCTCGGGCGTTGACCGGCTGGCCGTGGATGAAGATGTCACCGCCCGGCCTTTTGCCGATCGCCGCCGCCCGGGCCCGGTCCTCCTGGCTCGGATAGGAGATCCCCACCGACAGGTGATAGCGGCTGTTGGGGTTTCGCCGGTCGATCAGGTAGGTGCCTTCCGGGGTGCGGCCGTCGCCCTCGGCCAGCTTGGTGCCGAGCGGAGCAAAGCCGAGGTCGACCTTGTATTCGCGCAGGATCTCGTCGTGATGCAGGAGGTACATCTTGCGCGCCCCCTTGTTCACCACAATAGAGGTCACCTCGGGCCCGTCATAGGCCTGGAACCTGCTCACTCCCGCACCGCCGCCACTGCAGCCCGCCAGCAAAATGCCTGCGGCCGCGCTTAATCCAAACGCCCTTCTGTCCATCGCTGAGCCTGTATTTTTTGTTTGCCTCTGTATGTCCGCTTACCGCGGAACGGCGGCAAATCAAAATCACAACTTGTTTTTGGGATCGCGCAGCCCCGCAATTTGCTGCTCGATTGCCTCAAGCCGGCTCAGTACCTCGTCCCGGTAGGCATCGGTGCGCACGCCTTCCTCCTCGTGATGCGCATCCTGCATCGAGTTTACGATCAGACCGACCAGCAGGTTCACGACCGCAAAGGTGGTGACCATGATGAAGGGAACAAAAAAAGCCCAGGCATAGGGGTAATCCTCCATTACCGGGCGCACGATGCCCATTGACCAGCTTTCCAGAGTCATGATCTGGAACAGCGAATAGGCGCTGCGGCCAAGGTCGCCGAACCACTCCGGGAAGGTGTCGCCGAACAGTTTCGTCGCCATAACCGCGCCGATGTAGAAGATGATCGCCATCAGCAGGAACACCGAACCCATGCCGGGCAGCGCGGTGATGAAGCCCTCGACCACGCGGCGCAGGCGCGGCGCCACCGAGATGACGCGAAGCACCCGGAGGATCCTCAGCGCCCGCAAGACCGAGAACCCCTGCGCGCCCGGCACCAGCGCGATGCCGACGATCAGGAAGTCAAAGACGTTCCAGCCGCTGGCAAAGAAGCGCAGCCGCCGCACCACCAGCTTTGCCAGGATCTCGGCCACGAAGATCGCCAGGCAGATCTGGTCGATCAGCAGGATCAGTCCGCCTGCCACGGCCATCGCCTCGGGCGAGGTCTCGAGACCCAGGGTCACCGCATTGAGCAGGATGACCCCCGTAATGAAGCGGCTGAAACTCTGGCTGTCCAGGATGGCGGCCAGGCGGCGGAGCGGGGGGTTTGTCTGCGCGTTCGTCATCGTCACTGTTCCAGGGAGAATCGGGCAACCAGCTCGGTATGGGGCGACCAGCGGAACTGGTCAACGGGCTGCACCCAATCGAGGGTATAACCCGCCGATACCAGGGCCTTGGCGTCGCGGGCAAAGCTCACCGGGTTGCAGGACACATAGGCGATCACCGGCACCTGCGCCTTGGCAAGCTCGGCCACCTGGGCCTCGGCTCCGGCCCGGGGCGGGTCGATCACGGCGGCGTCGAAGGCGGCGCCGAAGGGCGTGAACTCCTCCGCAAGGAGCGGGTTGCGGAACAGGTCGCGGGTCTCGGTGGTGAGTTTCTTCACGCCCTTGGCCCGGCGCCAGCCGGCCTCCAGCGCCTCGATCATCGCCCGCTCTCCCTCGGCTGCATGCACCTCGGCGCCCAGCGCCAGCGGCAGGGCAAAGGTGCCGCAGCCGGCAAACAGGTCCACGATGCGCTTCGCGCCGCGGGTAATCTCCTGCACCGCCGCCACCAGCGCCGCCTCGCCGTCGCGGGTGGCCTGCAGGAAGGCTCCGGGTGGCGGGCTCACAGGCGCGGGGCCGAAGTGTAGCACCGGCGGCTGCTCCATCGCCACGGGCTCATCGTCCCAGGTCAACCGCGCGATGCGGTGGCGTTCGGCAAGCTGCGCGAGCGCAATACGCAGCGGCCCGTCCAGCGGCTTGCCGTTCGTGACCAGCACGTCGAGCCCGCTGTCCGTGGCAGTGACCGTCACCGACAGCGGCGTCTTGCGGCTGGCACCCGCCATCGCCAGCGCCTCCGCCACGGGAAGCGCGGCCATCAGCGCAGGCTCCAGCAGCTGGCAATCGGGGATTTCGGTGATCACGTCCGAGGCGCGGCCGTAGAAACCCGCCATCGCGCCCTTCTTGGTGCGCCTCACGGCAAAAGTGGCGCGGCGGCGCGACTGCGCGGGCGAAGTATGAACCGGGCGGAACTCCGTCTCCAGGCCCTGCGCTCCCAGCGCGCTGCGGATCACCTCCGCCTTCCACCCGGCCACGAACGCATCGCTCGCGTGCTGCAGCTGGCAGCCGCCGCAGGCCTTGTAGTGGCGGCAGGGCGGCTGCACCCGCTGGTCCGAGGGCGCCTCGATGCGGATGTCCTGCAGGCGGCTGCCCTCGGCAATGCCGCTGACGGTCTCCCCCGGCAGGGTGCGGGGCGCAAACAGCGGCCCCTCGGCAATCCCGTCGCCCTGATGGCCAAGACGGGTGATCGTAGCTGTGGTTCTGGCTGCATCTGTCATGGCGGCTGAATAGCGCGGGCCGGGGCGGGGCAAAAGGAAAATGCGCTCTATTCCGCGGCCTCGGTCGTCTCCTCGCCGGTTCCGATGAAGCCGCCGGACTGGCGCGCCCAGAAATTCGCATAAAGCCCGCCCTTGGCGAGCAGCGCCTCGTGGCTGCCGGATTCGGCGATGCGGCCCTTCTCCATCACGATGATCCGGTCCATCTCGCTCAGCGTCGACAGGCGGTGCGCGATGGCAAGCACGGTCTTGCCCTCCATCACCCGGTGCAGCGCCGCCTGGATTGCCGCCTCCACTTCGGAATCGAGCGCCGAGGTCGCCTCGTCCAGCACCAGGATCGGCGCGTCCTTCAGGATCGCCCGGGCAAGCGCAATGCGCTGCCGCTGCCCGCCCGAAAGCTTCACCCCGCGCTCGCCGAGGAAGGCGTCATAGCCGGTCCGGCCCTTCCCGTCCTCCAGCTCGGTGATGAACTCATGCGCCTCGGCCTTCTTGGCGGCGGCGAGCAGCTCCTCCTCCGAGGCATCGGGGCGGCCATAAAGGATGTTGTCGCGGGCGGAGCGGTTGAACATCGCGGTTTCCTGCGTGACCATGCCGATCTGGCCGCGGAGCGAGTCCTGCGTCACATCCGCAATGTCCTGCCCGTCGATCAGGATACGCCCGCCTTCGCCGTCATAGAGCCTGAGCAGCAGCGACACGAGCGTCGACTTCCCTGCACCCGAGGCGCCGACGATGCCCAGCTTCTCCCCGGGATGGACGGTGAGGTTCAGTCCCTGCACACCGCCCGCGTCGCGGCCATAGGCAAACTCCACATCGTCAAAGACGATCTCCCCCGCGGTGACCTCCAGCGGGCGCGCGTCCGGCCTGTCCTCGACCCTGTCGGGGACCGACAGCGTGCGCATGCCGTTCTCCACCTCGCCGATGTTGGAGTAGATCGCCATCAGGGTGAAGCTGACCCAGCCGGTCATCTGGGCAATCCGGATCGAAACCGCACCGGCCGCGACGATGTCGCCCTCGGAGGCCGTGCCGTTCCGCCACAACAGCAGCGTCGCCCCGATCAGCAGCACCGGCAGAATGCCGGCCAGGCACATCAGCAAGAAGCGGAAGCTCGCGGCGAGGTAACCAAAATCCAGCGCCTTCTGCCGGAAGGATACCATCGCGTCCTGCGCCGTGCGCTCCTCATGGTCGGCGTGGGCAAACAGTTTCACCGTCTTGATGTTGGTGATCGAGTCCACCACCTGACCGGTCACCATCGCCCGCGCCCCGGCCCGCGCCCCGGAGCGTTTGCGGATGCGCGGCAGGAACCAGCGGATCAGGGCGAAATAGCCGACCAGCCAGACAAGGAAGACCAGCGTGATGCGCAGGTCGATAGAGCCTAACAGGACCAAAGCGCCCGCCAGCGAGGCGAGCGCAAAGGCCACCACGTTGATCATCTCGCTCGCGACCGAGGTCACCGCGCTGGCAGTCTGCATCTGCTTCTGGGCGATGCGGCCCGCGAAGTCCTCGTCGAAGAACCGCACCGACTGGCCCAGCGTCCAGCTGTTGAGCCGCGACAAGACCAGCGGGCTCACGTTGGGCTGAACGATGATCGCGTTGGACGCCGCCGAAAGCCCGAACAGCAGCGGGCGGATAAGCAGGAAGAAGGCCAGCGCCCCAGCAATCACCGCGAGGTTGCGGGGCGCAAAGAACTGCCCCGGCCCGCTGGCAATCGCCGTGTCAATCACCAGTCCCAGGATATAGGCAGTGCCCGCTTCCATGCCGCCTGCAAGCGCCGAGAACAGCGCCGCTACCCAGAGCATCGGCCAGGCGCCCGACAGGCACCAGCGCAGGAAGGCCCCCAGATGCTGCGGCGGCGGGCCTTCGGCGGGGCGGAAAGCGTCGATCAGATTGCCAATGTTCATTCTGCTGCCTCGACATTCAGGAAACCGCCGGACTGGCGCGCCCAGAGCTGGGCGTAGAGCCCCTGCGCCTGCAACAGCACCTCATGCGTGCCTTCCTCGACGATACGGCCCTCGTCCAGAACGAGGATGCGGTCCATTTGTGCAATGGTCGACAGCCGGTGCGCAATCGCGATCACGGTCTTGCCTTGCATCATGCCGTAGAGCGTCTCCTGGACTGCTGCCTCGACCTCGGAATCGAGCGCCGAGGTCGCCTCGTCCAGCACCAGGATCGGCGCGTCCTTGAGGATCACCCGCGCGAGCGTGACCCGCTGGCGCTGCCCGCCGGAGAGCTTCACGCCGCGCTCACCGACATGGGCATCATAGCCCGTCCGCCCCTGCGGGTCTTCGAGGTCAAGGATGAACTCATGCGCCTGGGCCTGTTTGGCGGCGGCGATCATTTGCTCTTCGCTGGCATCCGGACGGCCATAGAGCAGGTTTTCCCGCACCGATCGGTGCAGGAGCGCGCTGTCCTGCTGCACCATACCGATGTGGCTGCGCAGGCTGTCCTGGGTCACCGTGCGGATGTCCTGCCCGTCGATCAGGATCTGGCCGCTGTCGGCGTCGTAGAACCGCAGCAAAAGCTTCACCAGGGTCGATTTTCCCGCGCCCGAACGGCCGATCAGCCCGATCTTCTCACCGGGGCGGATGGTGAGGCTGATCCGGTCGAGCCCGCCCGCCCCGCGCCCGTAGTGGTGCGAGAGATTGCGGAACTCGATCTCACCCTTGCCCATCCGCAGCGGCCTGGCGCTGGCGGCATCGGCGAGCCTGATCGGCTGGGCAATGGTCTCCATCCCCTCGGCCACCACGCCGAGCTGGCGGAAGAAGGAGGTGAGCGCCCACATGATCCATCCGGTCATCGCGTTGAGCCGCAGGGTCAGTGCCGTGGCCGCAGCCACCACCCCGACCGAAGCGGAGCCCTGCATCCAAAGCATCACCGCCCAGCCCACGACGCCAGCGATCAGCAGGCCGTTAAGCGTCACCAGCGCGGCATCCATAACGGTGAAGATCCGCATCTCCACCTGGAACGTCTGCCGCGTCCTTTCGATGGCATCGCGCGCATAGCTCAGCTCGCGGTCGTGATGGGCAAACATCTTTACCGAATGGATGTTGGAATAGCTGTCCACCACCCGGCCGGTGACTTCCGAGCGCGCGTCCGACGCCGCCTGGCTGGCCGGCCCCACCCGCTTCACCGTCCAGCGCACGAGCAGCGCGTAAAGCACCAGCCAGACCGCCAGCGGCAGCATCAGGCGCACGTCGGCCACCCACAGGAGCACCGCCGCCCCCGCAAAGTAGGCCAGCGAGAAGGTGATGGCGTCAAACACCTGGAACACCACCTCTCCGGCGGCGGGCGGGGTCTGCATGATGCGGTTGGCGATGCGGCCGGCAAAATCATTCTCGAACCAGCCGACCGACTGGCGCAGCACGTGCTTGTGCGCCCGCCAGCGGATCAGCGTGCCGAAGTTCGGCAGGATCGCGTTGTTCAGGAGCAGCACGTCGAAAAGCTGGATGACCGGCCGCAGAAGCAGAATGAACAGCGCCACCAGGATCAGCTCGGTGCCATGTTCCTGCCAGACCTCTTCGGGTGTGCCCGTCAGCAGGTCCACCACCCGGCCCATGTAGTAGATCAGCCCGACCTCGATGGCGGCGACCACCACCGACATCAGCGCAGTCAGGACAAAGACGGTTTTGAAGGGTTTTGCGTAGCCGCGCAGGAAGGGCCAGAGCCGCGTGGGTGGCGTGTTGGTCTCGGGATAGGCGCAATAAGGGTCAATGAGGTTCTCGAAAAAGCGAAACATGCGGGGGCGCTCCGGGCGGTTGAGCAAACAGGTATGCGGATGCAGACAGCGGGCAGCCCAAGGCCGCCGCGCGGATACGGGCAGGGTCTCAGGCGTTAGTGAAACCAGATCCCGTAATACATCAGCATTCCTCCCGACATGTGGTGCCTTCCCCATGGGTAGGCAAGATCCGGGCGTTTGTCACCCCTAAAGGTTGCGGCAGACGGTCACTCGCTGCCCTTCAGCGAGTCGAGCAGGTCTTCACGGTCAAGCGTGAAGCCCGAGGCGATCCACTCGGCTTCCAGTCTTTTCAAAGCCCTGCCCAGCGCGGGGCCCTTGAAGCCGGGCATCAAGTCGCGCGCGGTGAGCGGGAATTCGGCCGCGCCGCCGCGGGCAATGTCGGTCTCTGACCCGGGCGGAAGTGGCTGTTCCAGGAGCGCTGCTCGCAGCAGAAGCGCGTCCGCCGCCGCTGCCGCGCCAAGCCGGTAGCCAAGCTCAGCCGCAGTCATCGTGCCTGCGGCGGCCTCGCGCAGACGGGTGAGCTCCCTTGCCTGCGCCTTGGAAAGCCGCAACGCCTCCTGCATATCCCCGCCGCCCAGCGCCGCCAGCCGCCGCAGCGCCGCGGGCGGGCGGCTGCCTTCAAGGTGGACCAGCGGCGCCAGCGCGCGGTCGTCCGCGCCGGGCAGTATCTCTGCAAGCACTCCGGCCTGCCGCATCGCCGCAACCGAAGGCGCCGGGTCGGGCGCGGCCAGCAGTTTCAGCATCTCGCTGCCCACCCGCTCCCGCGAGAGGGTTTGCAGCCCGTCCAGATTGGCGGCAATCGCGGCGAGCGCGTCGGCGTCAAAGCCCTGAGCCGCATCGCCGTACCAGGCGTGAAAGCGGAAATAGCGCAGCGAGCGCAGGTAGTCCTCGCGAATGCGGTGCTCCGCAGTGCCGATGAACCGCACCCGGCGCGCTTGCAGGTCGGCAATCCCGCCAAGCGGGTCGACCACCGTGCCGTCCGGCCGGGCATAGAGCGCGTTCATGGTGAAATCGCGCCGGCGCGCATCCTCGGCAATGCCGCTGGCAAAAGACACTACTGCGCGGCGGCCGTCGGTGGCGACATCCTTCCGGAAGGTGGTGACCTCATGCGGGATGCCGGACTTGATGAGCGTGACGGTGCCATGCTCGATACCCGTCGGCACCGCCTTGATGCCTGCCTTCGCCGCCAGCTCCAGCACGGTTTCGGGGTGCGCATCTGTTGCGATGTCCATGTCCGAAACCGGCGCACCCAGCAGCGCATTGCGCACGCAGCCGCCCACGAACAGCGCCTGCGCGCCCTCCGCTGTAAGCGCCGCGCAGACGGCCTGCGTGGCCGGGTCTTGCAGCCAAGGCTGAGTGATCCGCATTATTCTTCCATCAGTGCCGCAAAGGCGCGCAGCATGCGCGCGGTGGCGCCCCAGATATAATAGGGGCCGTAGGGAACGGTATAGTACCGCCGCCGCGTCCCGCGCCAGCGCCGGGCTTCGATCAGGTAATTCGCAGGATCAAGCAGATGCCCCAGCGGCACCTGGAAGACCTCCGCCACCTCCCCCGCCTCGGGGCGCGCGGTGAAGCCCTCGCGGATCAACGCCACCAGCGGAGTTACGGTGAAGCCGGTAACGGTTTCATGCGGAGGCAGGGAACCTAAAACCTCGGGCAATTCGCGCGGCAGGCCGATCTCTTCCCAGGCTTCGCGCAGAGCGGCATCGCAAGCGTCACGATCGCCCGGATCCACCTTGCCGCCGGGAAACGCGATCTGGCCCGGGTGGTGTTTCAGAACCGAAGACCGCTTGGTCAGGATCACCTGCGGCGCGCCACAGGCGAGGGTGATCGGCACCAGAACCCCCGCCGGGCGCAGCTTGCGCCTTTCGGGCAGCACCGTGCCGGGGTTCAGGTCGAAGTCGGAGGAGCCGCCGCCCGGCCTCGCCAGGGCGGCGGTGATACGGTGGGCGAGATCCTCGGCAGGATCACGCACTTGGCGGATTTTCCGCATCAAACCCAACAGTTGCCGGGTCCAAATCGTAATGCGCGCCGCAGAACTGGCAGTCGGCAGTGACGCGGCCGTCATCGGTCGTCATCTTCTCGATATCCTTGGCCGAGTAGATCGACAGGCTCTGGCGCACGCGGTCCTCCGAGCAGGTGCAGCCAAAGCGCACCGGCTGGAAATCGAAGACCCGCGGCTGTTCCTCGTGAAACAATCGCACCAGCAGGTCCGCCGGGGTGACCGAGGGGCCGATCAGCTCCAGGTCCTCCACCGTGCTCAACAGGGTGGTCACGCGGTTCCAGTTTTCCTCCTGCTCGCCCGAGACCAGGTCGTTCGCCTGCAGGGTTTCGCCGGTTCCTTGGGACTGTGCCGCAAAGGGCGAGGCTTTGGGCATGTGCTGCAGCATGATGCCGCCCGCCCGCCAGCGCTCGCCGATGCCAGGTTCCGACGACTTGCCGAAACTGAGCTTGAACATGGTCGGGAGCTGCTCGGACTGCGCGAAATAGGTCTCTGCGCATTCGCTGAGCGACCCCCCGGCCAGCGGCGTGATGCCCTGGTAGGGCTGCGTTCCGTTGCCCTGGTCAATCAGGATGGCGAAATACCCCTCGCCGACCTGATCGAACGGGCTGCCTTCGGTCAGCCGCTCGCGGTCAAAGCTCGCATAAGCGCGGATGCGGCCGATCTCGCCTTCCTTCTGCGGGGCGTAGTAATCGGTGGCGATCATCCGCACCGCGCCCTTGGTCTGCACCTGCAGCGACAATTTCCAGCGCAGAGAGATGGTCTGCCCGATCAGTGCCGTCAGCAGCGCCATCTCGGCGACCAGAGCCTCTACCGCGGGCGGGTAATCGTGCTGTTTCAAAATCCCGTCCAATACGCCGTCCAGCCGCGCAACACGGCCGCGCATGTCCGATACGTCAAGCTGGAAAGGCAGGACAGTATCGTCCCACGCGATTTTCGAACCAAGAGTCATGGGGTTTCCTTAAGCGCCGGGGGTTGGCATACCGGGGCTATATAGGCGATTTGCCGCTGGAGTGAAGGGGCCGGTTCGTGATCAGACGTTTTGGAAACGCGCCGCAGAAGGAACGGCGCTACCGGATGCGGCCGGGCGCCTATGCCCTGCTGCCGCGCGGCGGCTGCCTGCTGGTGACCCGCCAGGCCGACCCGGGGCCGGAGCTGCAGCTTCCCGGCGGCGGCATTGATCCCGGGGAATCGCCGCTGCCGGCGCTGCATCGCGAGGTCTACGAGGAAACCGGATGGCGCATTTCCGCGCCGCGGCGGCTGGGGGCGTTCCGCCGCTATACCTACATGCCGGAATACGATCTCTGGGCCGAGAAGCTCTGCCATATCTATGTGGCCCGCCCTTTGCGCCGGATCGGTCCGCCGCTGGAGGACGGGCACGAGGCGATCTGGCTGCCGGCAGAGGACGCCGCTGCGCAGCTCGGGAACGCGGGCGACAGGCATTTTGCGGCGCAGCTGGCGCAGCGGCTGACAGTTCGCGGCTAGATCCAGCGCCAGCCAGGCCGCAAGAGGGGCCGCAGCAGTCAGGGGCCGTTGTATTCGAACAGCGTGGCGGAGACGTCGTCTTCCAGCCCGTGTTCCTTGCTCATCATCTGGGTCAGGTTCCAATAGAGATCGTCGAGAAATTCCTTGCCGCTCTGGTTGCCATCGCAATTCCGGACCAGCTCGATGAGCCCCTCGGCCTCCAGCATGGAGCCATCCTCCAGCCGCGCTTCGGTAAAGCCGTCGGAATAGAGCAGCAGCCGGTCGCCGCGTTTCATCACCACTTCCTCCTGGCTGTAGCTCACGCCCGAGATCAGCCCGACGGGCACCCCGCCTTTGCCGATGAACTCGGCGGAGCCATCCTTACGCAGGAGCAGCGGATGCGGGTGGCCGGCCTGCACCATCTTCAGGACACCGCTGCGCAGGTCCGCGATGCAATAGGCCATGGTGAAATATTCCTCGATCCCGGTGTCGGCAATGAGGCGGGCATTCAGCAGGCTCGCCACCTCCTCCGGCTGGCGCAGCGCATAAAAGCGGTTGAACCGCTTCTCCATCCCCACGTTCTGATCGAAGTAATTCGACGACAGGTATCCGCCCAGCCGCGCCGTCATCATCGCGGAGGTAATGCCGTGACCCGAAACGTCAATCGAGTAGAAGCCGATGCGGTTCACCCCCGGGGAAAACATGCCGACCAGGTCGCCGCCGATATGGCCGCAGGGCTTGAGGAGCAGCGACACGGTGGAAGAGCCGAAGTCCTTGGACAGCTCCGGCACCAGCGATTCCTGAATTTTGCGGGCTTGGATCAAGTCCTTGTCGATGGCGTCATAGACCCGCTGCAGCTCGTCCAGGGTCTCCGAGACGATGCGGTTCTTCTGCGACAGCTCGCGCTGCATACGCAGAATCCGCTCCCCGGCGGAGATCCGCGCCCGCAGCTCGTCCGAGCTGACCGGCTTGGTCAGGAAGTCGTCGGCGCCAGCATCCAGGCCCTCGGCAACCTCGTTTTTCTCGCTCTTGGAGGTAAGCAGGATGAAATAGGCGTAGTCATCCTTCGACTGCGCCCGGAAGCTGCGGCAGAACTCCAGCCCGTTCATACCCGGCATCATCCAGTCGCTGAGAATCAGGTCTGGCGGCTCATTGGCGCAGATCTCCATCGCTTCCTCGCCGCTCTCCGCCTCTGTGACGGTGAAACCCCATTTTTTCAGGGACGCCACCAGAATCCGGCGCTGGAGACGGCTGTCATCGACGACGAGCACGCGGCGAATCGATCCGGCCACTGTGTGGTCCTCGTTGTCCGTCAAACTTTCTGGCAGCACCGAAGGCACCTCACAGGAAAAGGGCGTTATCAGATGATCGCTTGGTACTATCTGGTCAGATATTTAACAGGTGGTGAAATTTAAAGTTTTAGCTTGTTCCTCTCTTTCACTATATTTTTGCACCTTTCAACTCTAAGAACGCCCGCAAAGGCAGTGAAAGAAGGACAAGACGCATGATTGATTGGCCGCGCGTGAAAGAGCTGCGCGAAGAGGTCGGTCCGGAAGATTTCGGAGAAGTGGTGGAAATTTTCCTGGAGGAAGTGGAATCTGCGCTGGAAAAACTGAGGGCGGGCAACCGCAGCCAGCTGGAGCAGGATCTGCATTTCCTCAAGGGCAGCGCGCTGAACCTCGGCTTCGAGCAATTCTCCGCGCTGTGTCTCGAAGGCGAGCGCGAAGCGGCCGTAGGCAATGCCGACGGCGTGAACCTGCAGGCTATCCTGGCCAGTTTCGAGGCCTCCAAGACCAGATTCCTAAAGGATTTGCCTGCCCGGTTCTGAGACCCGCGCAGGCAGGCGGGCCCAGCGGCGCTTCAGATCACGAATTGCGCCAGGGTCTCATCCCGGGTGATGTCGGTATAGGTCATCCCCGCCGCATCCAGGCGCGCAAACAGCTCGGCAAAATTCTCCGGCCGCTTGGTCTCGATCCCGATCAGAACCGAGCCGAAGTTGCGGGCGGATTTCTTCATGTACTCGAACCGTGCGATGTCATCCTCGGGGCCGAGGATGTTGAGGAACTCCTTCAGCGCGCCAGGGCGCTGCGGCAGCCGCAGAATGAAGTATTTCTTTACCCCCGAATACCGCTGCGCCCGTTCCTTCACCTCCGGCAGCCGTTCAAAATCGAAGTTGCCGCCAGAGGTCACGCAGACCACGGTGCGCCCGCGGATCCAGGAGCGCACGTCGTTGAGCGCCTCCACCGCCAGGGCGCCCGCGGGCTCCAGCACGATGCCCTCGACGTTCAGCATCTCGATGATGGTGGTGCAGATGCGGTCCTCGGAGATCGTGAGCACGTCCGGCAGCGGCACGTCTTTCAAGATATCAAAAGTCTTCTCGCCGATCCGCCCCACCGCGGCGCCATCGACGAAGGTATCGACACGGCCCAGCGCCACCGGCCGCTTGGCAGTAAGCGCCGCGCGCAGGCAGGCGCCGCCCTCGGGCTCGGCAAAGAGGCAGTGCACCTTCTCGCCGAACCAGCTGTAGACGCCCGAAGACATGCCGCCGCCGCCCACTGGCAGGATCACATGATCGGGAACCTTGCCGAGCTGGCTTTCGATCTCCGCCGCGATCGAGGCCTGGCCTTCGATCACATCCGCATCGTCGAAGGGCGACAGGAAATGCCCGCCCTCCTTGGCGCACCAATCCTGCGCCGCCGCGAGGCAGTCGTCGAAATAGTCGCCGGTCAGGTGGATCTCGACATTGTCGCCGCCGAACATCCGGGTCTTCTGGATCTTCTGCTGCGGCGTGGTCACCGGCATGAAGATCACCCCGCGCTTGCCCATGTGGCGGCACATGAAGGCCACGCCCTGGGCATGGTTGCCGGCCGAGGCGCAGACAAACAGCTCCTGATCCGGCTGCTTGCGCATCGCATTGAGCGCGCCGCGGATCTTGTAGGAACGCACCGGGCTCAGGTCTTCGCGCTTGAGGTAGATGTCGGCCCCGTAGCGCTCGGACAGGTGCACGTTGCGCTGCAGGGGCGTCGCGGGAAACACATCGCGCATGGCCTGTTCGGCAGCGCGGGCCTGGGTACGGAAATCGCTCATGCCTCTTCAGTGGCGCATGGCTGCCCCCAAGGCAAGGGGCAGGCACGAGGCATGGGGAAGAATACCGGTGTTCAGCCTGCGCTCAGACCGGACGGCCCTCGACATAGTGGCCGTAGAGCGTGGTGAGGATGCTCACATTGACCAGCGACAGCACGAGGCTTGCCGCGAAAGTCACCATCGGCCCCAGCACAGGCACCGCTGCCACCGGAACGGAGGCCAGCTGAACCAGTGTGCCGAACAGGAACCCGATGATGACCAGTCCCAGAATAGTGCCATTGGCCCCGGAGGTCGCGGCCCAGGCCTCTCTAAGCTTCAAGGGTTTGCCAATCGCGGCGGCGGGCAGCGCCGGCAGAAGCCGGTGCATCACGACGGCCATTGCGGCAAAGACGGCTAGAAAAACGGCAACCATCAGCACCTGGGAGCCGCTTTGCGCAACTATGGCAACAATCAGGCCCACCGGGACCGCCGCAACGATGCCCAGGAGAACGATCTTCGCACCATGCCCGAAGTAAGACAGCATGCGGTCAAAACGGAAGGGCGGCACCCAGCCCTGCGGGTACTCCTCCAGCAGAACGAAGCGGTGCCAGGAGACCACGATCCACAGCATCGAAAGAACGAAGGCAAGCATCACCACCACGAAGGCCAGCCCGAAGCCGCCGATGTCGCCCGAGCTGATCTGCCCGCCGCCCAGCACCTCCAGCGGCTGGCCCGCAAAGGTCAGCGCCGCAGCGCTCACGCCAAAGGCAATCAGCACCGGCACCAGCCCGATCTGCACCGCCTGCTGAAAATTGCGCAGCACCATGCCAATGGAATGGCTGAAGATGGACCAGGATTTCATGGGGGGCTTTCTCCAAAGGATCTTTCAAAACTGACGCGCACGTTAAGCGTGTTTCACGGGGCGGGAAACCCCCGGAAACCTTGCTCTTGCGCGAAAAACCCGCTACGCGACGGACGTTCTGACTGAGAGGAAAGCCATGTCCGCGCCCAAGAAAGTTGTTCTGGCCTATTCAGGTGGTCTCGATACCTCGATCATCCTGAAATGGCTGCAGACCGAATACGGCTGCGAAGTTGTCACCTTCACCGCCGATCTCGGCCAGGGTGAGGAGCTGGATCCGGCCCGCAAGAAGGCGGAAATGCTGGGCATCAAGCCCGAGAACATCTTCATCGAGGACATCCGCGAGGAGTTCGTGCGCGACTTCGTCTTCCCGATGTTCCGCGCCAATGCGGTCTATGAAGGCCTCTACCTGCTCGGCACCTCCATCGCCCGCCCGCTGATCTCCAAGCGCCTGATCGAGATCGCCGAGGAAACCGGCGCCGACGCGGTCGCCCATGGCGCCACCGGCAAGGGCAACGACCAGGTGCGCTTCGAGCTCGCGGCCTATGCGCTGAACCCCGACATCAAGGTGATCGCGCCCTGGCGCGAATGGGACCTGACCTCGCGCACCAAGCTCCTGGAGTTTGCCGAGGAGCACCAGATCCCGGTTGCCAAGGACAAGCGCGGCGAAGCCCCCTTCTCGGTCGATGCCAACCTCCTGCACACCTCCTCCGAAGGCAAGGTGCTGGAAGACCCGGCGCAGGAAGCGCCCGATTACGTCTACCAGCGTACCGTCCACCCCGAGGACGCGCCGGATACCCCCGAATACATCGAGATCGGCTTCGAGAAAGGCGATGCGGTCAGCATCAACGGCGAGGCGATGTCGCCTGCCACCATCCTCACCGCGCTCAACGAATACGGCCGCAAGCACGGCATCGGCCGGCTCGACCTGGTCGAGGGCCGCTTCGTCGGCATGAAGTCCCGCGGCATCTACGAGACCCCGGGCGGCACCATCCTGCTGGAAGCCCACCGCGGCATCGAGTCGATCACCATGGACCGCGGCGCGATGCACCTGAAGGACCAGCTGATGCCGCAATATGCGGAGCTGATCTACAACGGCTTCTGGTACAGCCCGGAGCGCGAGATGCTGCAGGCGGCGATCGACAAGAGCCAGGAGCACGTGACCGGCACCGTGCGGGTGAAGCTCTACAAGGGCCATGCCTCCACCGTCGGCCGCTGGTCGGAAAACTCGCTCTACTCCGAGGCCCACGTGACATTCGAGGACGACGCAGGCGCCTACGACCAGAAAGACGCGGCCGGCTTCATCCAGCTGAACGCCCTGCGCCTCAAGCTGCTGGCCGCGCGCGACCGCCGCAATAAGAAGTGAGCGGCAACGGCGATATCGACGGCGACTTCGAGGATGATTTCGCGGAAGAGCTGGACATGTTCGTCGAGGCTCAGGACACCGTATGGCCGGCTGTCCTGAGCGAACTCTCTCAAGGACAGAAGACGAGCCACTGGATGTGGTTCGTCTTTCCCCAGCTGGCCGAGCTTGGCCGCTCCCACATGGCGCAGCTCTACGGTATCGAGGACCTCGCCGAGGCGAAGGCCTATCTGAACCACGACAAACTGCGCGCCCGCCTGGTCGAGGTGAGCCGGCTGATGCTGTCCCACCAGGACAAGGCGCCGGAGCAGATCCTCGGCGGTATCGACGCCAAGAAACTGCGTTCCTCGATGACCCTCTTCGCCGCCGTCCCCGGCGCGCCGTCAGAGTTCAGCCAAGTGCTCGATGCTTTTTATGGCGGGGAACCCTGCCCGCTGACCATCAAAGCGCTGGCCCGCGGGTAATTCCCCGGCCTCCCCCAAGGTCAGCATTGCCCGGACCGCATCCTCCGCCTAACGCTTGCGTCAAGCGAGGGAGGATCACATGGCGCTTCAGGACATTGCAGACGGCATCCAGGCAGGCCTTGCCGGCAAGAGCTTCGACGGCTCGCTGAAATTCGACTGCGGCGACGATGGCGTGATCGTGCTCGCCGATGGCAGCGCCGCCACCCTTGACCGCGATACCGACTGCACCCTGCGGCTCTCCACCGAGAACCTGCAGAAGCTGCTCGCCGGCAAGCTCAACCCGATGACCGCGGTGATGATGGGGAAAATCAGGATCTCCGGCGACATGGGCGTGGCGATGAAACTCAGCAAACTGATCGGCTGAGCCGCCCGCTCCCGTCATCTTTCCAGAAATACTCTGGGGTGAATTGCCCCTCTACAAGGGGCAAGAGGGGCAACGCCCCTCCCCCCTTTACCTCTCCGCGTGTGTCAGATCTTCGCGGCCTTCATCTCTTCATAATAAGGCATCGCCGCGTCCAGCACCGGCTGAAGCGCCTCCGGCACCTCCGGCAGCGGGCCTTCGGGGCCTGCGAACCCCGTAGAGTTCCATACCGCGCCGTACCAATGCGCGGCCCAGACGCCGTCATCCTTGTGGCCGCCCCTAGGCCAGCTCAGCATCTTCGGTGAAAACGGCAGACCAACCACCTCGCAAAGCTGTTCCAGCCGCGCGTGGGGATCTTCGCGGATGTCGTGGCTGTCGATCACCACGGGCGCCTGCCCCCAGCTTTTTACCAGCGCATAAAGCTCGGCCTGCTGGCGGAAGCCGATGTCTTCCAGCGTGGGGTTCTCGCGCTTGGCGGCATAAGACGCGATCACCCGCGCGGGGTGGCGGATCAGGAACACGTTGGCGGTCTCGCGCATCCACTCCCGTGGCACGCCCGGGATCATGTGCTGGGTCATGTGCTTCTGGTAGAAGAAGGGCTTTGCCGCCGGCACCGGCCCGAGCAGCATCCGCGCGACCTCTTCCGGGTCCTGGCTCTGGCTCTCCATTATCTCATGCCGGAGCGGATGCTCCAGCCCGGTCATCTTCAGATAGGCCGCGTAGAAGGGCTCATCCACCACCGCGCAATCGCCGCGGTTGCCAAAGGCATACATCATCGCCGTGGACAGGTTCCGCGGCCCGGACCACATCGCAATCCGCATCAGGCAGACTCCCTCTCGATAAGTTCCTTGTAGAGCGCCCGGATGCGCTCCGTCACCGGACCAAGTGTCCCATCGCCGATCTGGCGCCCGTCGATCACCCCAACCGGGGTTTGCGCGCCGAATGTCCCGGTAAGGAAAGCCTCATCCGCGCCGTAGGTATCGACCAGCGAGTAATTGCGCTCATAAACGGCGATGCCGTTTTCGCGGCACAGATCGATCACCTTCTGCCGGGTGATGCCGTTCATGCAGTAATCCCCGGTCGAGGTCCAAACCTCGCCCTTGCGCACGATGAAGAAGTTGCAGGCGTTGGTGGTGTTCACGAAGCCGTTCACATCCAGCATCAGCGCCTCGTCCGCTCCGGCCTTCTCGGCCGCGATACAGGCGAGGATGCAGTTCAGCTTGGAGTGCGAATTGAGCTTCGGGTCCTGGGTCATCGGCAGGCCGCGGATATGCGGCACCGTGGCAAGCCGGATTGGCCGGGGAAGCGCGGGGCGCGAATGTTCCATGATGATAGTGAAGGTCGGCCCCTGCTGCGACAGCGAGGGGTGCTGGAAGGGCCGCGTCTTCACCCCGCGCGTGACCATCAGCCGGGCATGCGCATCCGTGGTCATTCCGTTGGCCTTCTGTGTGTCGTAAAGCGCAGCACGCACTCCATCCCGGTCCATCCCGAGATCCAGATCGATGGCCTTGGCGGCTTCGAACAGGCGGTTCAGATGCTCGTCCAGAAAGGCCCAGGTGCCATTGTAGAGCCGCATTCCCTCCCAGACGCCGTCGCCCAGCATAAAGCCGCTGTCATAGACGCTGACCTTGGCCTCTGCCTTGGGGACAATCCGGCCGTTCAGGTAGATAAGTATCTCCCCGTTGCGCGCATCTTCCTCCGCCTGGTGGGTGCTCATCTTCTCGGTCATGGGGTCCTCCTCCGCCGTGCACGCTAAAAGGGAGTTCGGGGTTTTCCAAGCGGTAACTTGCTGTCACCACTGCGTGAAGGTGCGGCCTGACGGCTTGAGGCGCAGCCTCGCGCGCGGCACGCTGAAGTCTATCCGGAACGGAGGGCGAAATGCGCGTTGGCGAAACTCTGAAACCCGCCCTGCTGGCCGCGCTGATAGCGCTGGCGGCGCTGGTGCAAGCGCGGCAGGCAAAGTCACAGGAACAGGCGGTACTCACCGTGGCCGGCGGCTGTTTCTGGTGCGTGGAGGCCGATTTCGAGCGTGTGCCCGGCGTGATCGAAGCAATCTCCGGCTATACCGGCGGCACGGTGGCAAACCCCACCTACAAGCAGGTGACCGGCGGCAATACCGGCCATTATGAGGCGGTGCAAATCCGCTTCGACCCCTCAAAGGTGTCGCGCCGGCAGCTGCTGGAGCTCTTCGTGCGTTCGATCGACCCGACAGACGCGGGCGGGCAGTTCTGCGACCGAGGCGACAGCTACCGCAGCGCGGTGTTTGCCCAGGACGCCGGCGAAGCGGCGCTGGCGCGTCAGGTGCTGAAGGAGGCGCAGAAGGCCCTCGGCCGGAAGGTGGTGACACCGGTTATGGAGGCGCGCCCGTTCTTCCGGGCCGAGGACTACCACCAGGATTACTACAAGGGCACGGACCTTGTGTTCACCCGGTACGGCCCGAAGCGGCAGGCGGCGGCCTACAAGCGCTACCGCGAGGCCTGCGGGCGGGATACGCGGGTGACCGAGCTCTGGGGCGATGCGGCGCCGTTTGCGGCCGGGCATTGAGAGTTCAGGGAGAGGCTCCAAGGGGGGCGCTGCCCCCTTGGCCTGCGGCCAATTCCCCCGGGGTATTTCGGGTCAGAAAGTGGCGGCTGTGACCTCGTTGCGGGTGGGGATCACGTCGGCGGTGCCGGGGCGGGTCACCATCAGCGCGGCGGCGCGGCTGGCAAGCGCCATGGCTTCCGGCATCGCGAGGCCCTCGTCGAGGCCTGCCAGCACGTAGCCGGTGAAGGTGTCGCCGGCGCCGGTGGTGTCGACGGCGGTCACCGGCAGCGCGGGCACCTCGAGCGTGGCGCCGGTATGGCCGTCGATATGGCGCGCGCCCTTGGCGCCCAGCGTGATCACCACATCGCGCACGCCCAGCGCCGCCGGGCCTTTGCCGGTGGCCTCCTCCAGCTGGCGGGCCTCGACCTCGTTCAGGAACAGAAGATCGAGCAGCGGCAGCACCGCTTGTACTGCGGCGGCTTCGAAAGGCGCGGCGGCGTAGCAGACCCGGAGGCCCTTCGCGCGCGCGGCTTCCGCAGCTTTGACCTGGAGGTTGGTTTCGTTCTGGAACACCAGGATGCCGCCGGGCGTGGCCCCGTCCAGCGCGCGGTCCAGCTGCTCAGGGGAAAGTTCCCGGTTGGCGCCGGGGAAGAGGATAATCTGGTTCTCCCCGCCGGGGTCGACGGCGATAATGGCATGGCCGGTAGCGGTCTCCACCCGGGCAACGTGCTGTGTATCCACGCCATAGTCCCGCAGCCGCTCCGCCGCCCAGCCCCCGTCCGGGCCGACCGCGCCGATGTGGCAAACCTGGCTGCCCGCGCGCGCCGCCGCCACCGACATGTTGGCGCCCTTGCCGCCCAGGAAGCGGCTCAGGCTTTCCGCGGCCAGCGTCTCCCCCGGGGCGGGGAGATGCGGCAGCGCGTAGACCATGTCGGCATTGATTGAACCCAGGTTGTAAATCGCCATGGCGCCTATCCGATGTTGCAGGCCGCCAGGACGGCCATGTTGAGGATGTCGTTTGCGGTCGAGGTGGTCGAACAGATCTGGATCGGCTTGTCGACGCCCGAGAGGATCGGTCCGACCACGGTGGCGCCGCCCATCTCCTGCATCAGCTTCACGGAAATCGAGGCCGAATGGCGGGCCGGCACGATCAGGATGTTGGCCGGGCCGGAGAGGCGCTGGAACGGGTAGGCCTCCTGTGCGGCGGCATTCAGCGCCACGTCCACGGTCATCTCGCCCTCGTATTCAAAATCCACCCCGCGCTGGTCCAGAACGGCCGGGGCCCGATGCATCTTCTCGGCGCGTTCGGAGACCGGGTAGCCGAAGGTGGAGAAGCTGACGAAGGCGACCCGCGGCTCCAGCCCCATGTGGCGGGCAACGCCAGCGGCGCGTTCAGCCACGTTGGCGAGATCGTTCTCGTCCGGCCATTCATGCACCAGCGTGTCGCCGATCAGCACGATGCGGCCCTTATGAAGCAGCGCGGTAACGCCCGCGGCGCCATGGGCGGCGTCGGCGTCGAAGACATGGTTGATGCGGTCCAGCACATGCGCCGACTTGCGTGTGGCGCCGGTGACCAGCCCGTCGCCATGGCCATGCGCCAGCATCAGCGCGGAGAACACGTGCCGGTCTCGGCCGACCAGGCGGTGGATGTCCTTGCGGTCGTGGCCCCTGCGGTTCAGGCGGTTGTAGAGGAATTCCTTGTAGGTCTCGAAATGCTGGGTGTTGGCGGCGTTCACCACCTCCAGCTCGCGTACGGCATCGCCGAGGCCTGCATCTTCCAGCTTGGCCTTCACGTCGTCGGGACGGCCCACCACCAGCGCCTTGCCGAAGCCCGAGCGCTGATAGGTGACGGCCGCACGCAGCACCCGCGGATCATCGCCTTCGGCAAAGATCATCCGCGACTGCGCAGCGCGGGCGCGGGCATTGAGGCCGCGCAGCACCGATTGCGTCGGGTCCATGCGGCCGCGCAGCCCGTGCTCGTAGGTATCCATGTCGATGATCGGGCGGCGGGCGGCGCCGGTGTCCATGCCGGCCTTGGCAACCGCCGGCGGGATGCGGTGGATCAGCCGCGGGTCAAACGGCGTCGGGATGATGTAGTCGCGCCCGAAGGAGAGCGACTTGCCGTAGGCCAGCGCCACCTCGTCCGGCACGTCCTCGCGCGCGAGCGCGGCCAGCGCGTGGGCGCAGGCGATCTTCATCTCGTCGTTGATGGCGCGGGCGTGGATGTCGAGCGCGCCGCGGAACAGGTAGGGGAAGCCCAGGACGTTGTTGACCTGGTTCGGATAGTCCGAGCGGCCGGTGGCAACGATGGCATCGACTCGGACCTCGTGGGCCTCTTCCGGAGTGATCTCCGGATCCGGGTTGGCCATGGCGAAGATCACCGGGTTGTCGGCCATCGACTTCACCATCTCCTGCGTCACCGCACCCTTCACGGAGACACCGAGGAAGACGTCAGCGCCGCGCATCGCTTCCTCCAGCGTGCGCAGGTCGGTGGCAACCGCATGGGCCGACTTCCACTGGTTCATGCCCGCGGTGCGGCCCTGGTAGATCACGCCCTTGGTGTCGCAGACGATGCAGTTCTCGTGCCGGGCGCCCATCGCCTTCAGCAGTTCGATACAGGCGATACCCGCGGCCCCGGCCCCGTTGAGCACGATCTTCACGTCCTCGATCTTCTTGCCCGACAGATGCAGCGCGTTGATCAGGCCGGCCGCACAGATCACCGCGGTGCCGTGCTGGTCGTCGTGGAAGACCGGGATGTCCATCTCTTCCTTAAGGCGCTGCTCGATGATGAAGCATTCGGGCGCCTTGATATCCTCGAGGTTGATGCCGCCGAAGGTGGGGCCCATCAGCCGCACCGCCTTGATGAACTCCTCCGGGTCCTCGGTGTCGAGCTCGATATCGATGGAATTCACGTCGGCAAAACGCTTGAACAGCACCGACTTGCCCTCCATCACCGGCTTGGAGCCCAGCGCGCCGAGGTTGCCGAGACCCAGCACCGCAGTGCCGTTGGAGATCACCGCCACCAGGTTGCCCTTGTTGGTGTAGTCATAGGCGGTTTCGGGATTGGCGGCGATCGCCTCACAAGGCACTGCTACGCCGGGGGAATAGGCCAGTGACAGGTCCCGCTGGGTTGTCATCGGCACGGTTGCCTGCACTTCCCATTTGCCGGGCGAGGGCTCCAGATGGAACGCTAGCGCCTCTTCGTTGGTGATCTTCGCTTTGGGCATCGGGGTCCTGTCCTCTTTTGCTGGCACCTGTCATATCCCAGCCCTTCGCGGCTCTCAATCCGGGCTGCACAGAAACTGGGCACCGGCGCCCGGGCTCCGGCGCTCCTCTCCGTGTGCCTGGCTGCCGCAAGGTCTGCGTAAATTCGCCCGCCCGCCGCATTTCTGCCGCAATTCAGACCCGGCAGCGCTGCAATTATTAAGTAGGTGTCAACCAGCGCCCGCTGCCCGGGTGGCGATGAGGGCGGAAACCCATGTCCCGCCAGCACGGTGCCAGAACAGTATTCACCGGTTTCGCAAGACGCCGCTATCAGAGCTTGACCAAGCCCTAACGAGTTTGAGGAATACAGACCGATGTTTAGTATCAACACGAACACAGGCGCGATGACCGCGCTGCAGATGCTGGGGGGCACCACCCGGCAGCTGGACAACGTGCAGGACGACGTGGCCACCGGCCGCGAGGTGGACACCGCCAAGGACAATGCCGCACTTTGGGCGATCTCGCAGATGATGGACAGCGACACTGCGGGCTATCGAGGTGTATCCAATGCGCTGTCGCTGGGCGAAGCCACGGCTGCCGTGGCTTTGGCGGGCGCGGAGCAGATCACCGACACCCTGATGGACATGAAGAAGCTCGCCATCTCCGCCGCCAGCGGCTTGATCGACTACTCCAAGGTCGAAGCGCAGATGCAGCAGAAGGCCGAGCAAATCAATTCGATCATCTCCGCCTCACAATTCAACGGCATCAACCTGCTGGCCACTGATGTTGACGGCAATGGCGCCACCGGCATTTCAGTGGCCGCGTCGCTCGACCGGCAGGGCGCGGGCAGCACGACCCTCTCTACCATCACCGTCGACAGCGTGAACTTCGAGGGCGACGCCGCCTTTGACCTTGGCAACCGCACACCCATCACCGACAAGGCCTCCGCAATGGCGGCACTGGACGAGATGGAGGGCTTCATCCAGTTTGCCATCGACGGCGCCGCCCTGCTCGGTGCCAGCACCGAGCAGATGTCCAATCAAAGCGACTTCATCGGCAAGCTTGCGGATGTGGTGAAACAGGGCCAGAGCAGCATGGTGGACACCAACATGGAAGAAGCCGCCACAAAATGGCACGCACTGCAAGCGCAGCAGCAGCTTGGCTCGCTCTCGCTTTCGATTGCCAACGCAGCTCCGCAGGCGTTGAAGGCGTTGTTCTAGAGCCTCCCGGCAAGCCTCAGCCGGGCCCCCCTGATATCCGGGTTTTCCTCGGACCGGCGCCATAGTAGACATCCCCGGCACGAAACCGGTGGGGGCCCGTTATGACTGTCACGCCCATGATGGCGCAATATCTTGAAATCAAAGAGCAATACCCGGACGCCCTGCTGTTCTACCGGATGGGCGACTTCTACGAGATGTTCTTTGACGACGCTGTCGCCGCGGCGGAAGCGCTGGATATCGCGCTGACCAAGCGGGGCAAGCACAACGGCGCAGAGATCCCGATGTGCGGCGTGCCCTACCATGCCGCCGAGGGCTACCTGCTGACCCTGATCCGCAAGGGCTTCCGCGTCGCCGTGGGCGAGCAGCTGGAATCCCCGGCCGAGGCCAAAAAACGCGGCCACAAGTCAGTGGTGAAGCGCGACGTGGTGCGGCTGGTGACCCCCGGAACGCTGACCGAGGACTCGCTGCTGGAGGCGCGCCGCCACAACTTCCTGGTCTCCTATGCAGAGCTGCGCGACGAAGCGGCGCTGGCCTGGGCCGATATCTCCACCGGCGCGTTCCACGTGATGCCGGTGGCCCGGGTGCGGCTCTCGCCCGAGCTGGCCCGTCTCGCGCCCTCGGAGCTGCTGGTGGCCGACGGTCCGGCCTACGAGCACGCGCGTCCCTTGGCGGAGGAATACAAGATCCCGCTCACGCCGCTTGGCAAGGCCAGCTTCGACAGCACGTCCGCGCAGCAGCGCATCTGCGCCCTGTTCCACGTGAGCGCGCTGGACGGTTTCGGCACCTTCAGCCGCGCCGAAGTCTCCGCCATGGGGGCGCTGATCGACTATCTGGAGATCACCCAGAAGGGCAAACTGCCGCTCCTGCAGCCGCCGCAGCAGGAAGCGCAGGACCGCGTGGTGCAGATCGACGCCGCCACAAGGCGCAACCTGGAGCTGACGCGCTCGCTGTCGGGCGGTCGCGCGGGCTCGCTCCTGTCGGTCGTCGACCGCACCGTCACCCCCGGCGGCGCGCGTCTGCTGGAGCAGCGCATCGCAAGCCCTTCGCGCAGCCTCGACGTGGTGCAGGCGCGGCTCGCGGCTCTGGATCACGCGGTGGAGGCGCCGCAATGGGGCGAGGACCTGCGCGCCGCCCTGCGCAAGACGCCGGACCTGGATCGGGCGCTGTCCCGCCTGGCGCTGGAGCGCGGCGGCCCGCGCGACCTCGCCGCGATCCGCAACGCTCTGACCCAGGCCGAGATCATCACCGAATACTGCGCCACGCAGGATCTGCCGCCGCTCAGCGCCGAGGCGATCCAGAGCCTGCAAGGGTTCACTGATCTCCTCGCGCTGCTCGACGCCGCGCTGGTGGCCGAGCCGCCACTCCTGGCGCGAGACGGCGGCTTCATCGCACCCGGATACGACCCGGAACTGGACGAGGCCCGCACCCTGCGTGACGAGGGCCGTTCGGTGATCGCGGCGATGCAGAAGCAGTATGCCGAGCAGACCGGCATCTCCTCGCTGAAGATCAAGCACAACAACGTGCTTGGCTACTTCATCGAGACCACCGCCACCCACGCGGACAAGATGCTGTCGCCGCCCCTGTCGGAGACCTTCATCCACCGCCAGACCACGGCGAACCAGGTGCGTTTCACCACCGTGGAGCTGAGCGAGACGGAAACCCGCATCTTGAACGCCGGCAACCAGGCTCTGGAGATCGAAAAGCGGCTCTATGCAAGGCTTTCTGGCGCGGTTCTGGAAGCCGCCCCCCGGCTCAGCACCGCCGCCCGCGGTTTTGCCGAACTGGACCTGGTGACCGCGCTGGCCGATCTCGCCCGCGGAGAAAACTGGACCCGGCCCCGGGTCGATTCCTCCCGCGCGTTTGACGTGGAGGGCGGCCGCCACCCGGTTGTGGAACAGGCTCTGCGGCAGCAGAGCGGCGACACGTTTGTTGCCAACGACTGCCAGCTGACGGCCGAGGATGGCGCCGCGATCTGGCTGCTGACCGGCCCCAACATGGCCGGTAAATCGACCTTCCTGCGGCAAAACGCGCTGATCGCGCTGCTGGCCCAGATGGGCAGCTACGTGCCCGCCGAACGCGCTCATATCGGCCTTGTGAGCCAGCTGTTCAGCCGCGTTGGCGCGTCAGACGACCTCGCCCGGGGACGCTCCACTTTCATGGTGGAGATGGTGGAAACCGCCGCCATCCTGAACCAGGCCGACGACCGCGCGCTGGTGATCCTGGACGAGATCGGCCGCGGCACCGCCACCTATGACGGCTTGTCGATCGCCTGGGCGACGCTGGAACATCTGCACGAGGTAAACCGCGCCCGCGCGCTGTTTGCCACCCACTACCACGAGCTCACGCAGCTCGCCGCCAAACTGCCGGGCGTGGAGAATGCCACCGTTGCCGTGAAGGAATGGGAGGGCGAAGTGGTCTTCCTGCACGAAGTACGCAAGGGCGCCGCCGACCGCTCCTACGGGGTGCAGGTGGCGCAGCTTGCCGGCCTGCCGGCGTCGGTGGTAGCGCGCGCCCGCGATGTGCTCGACATGCTGGAACAGGGCAGCCGCGACGGCGGCGCGAAGATCCAGATCGACGACCTGCCGCTGTTTGCCGCCG
This sequence comes from Cribrihabitans neustonicus, assembly GCF_048820895.1. Taxonomy (NCBI): domain Bacteria; kingdom Pseudomonadati; phylum Pseudomonadota; class Alphaproteobacteria; order Rhodobacterales; family Paracoccaceae; genus Cribrihabitans; species Cribrihabitans neustonicus. The sequence continues at coordinate 273,849 of NZ_JBMERQ010000002.1, read as the reverse complement.
CCCCCGCGCAAGCGGCGCCAAGACCGGCGCCCGGCCCCTCCCCCGTGGAACAGATGCTCGGCACAATTCAGCCCGACGATCTCTCCCCGCGCGAGGCGCTGGACCTGCTCTACCAGCTCAAACAGGCCGCGGACTGAAACGAGAAAGGGCGGCTCCAACCGGACCCGCCCATTTCATCTTTCTCAAAATACTCCCGCCGGAGGCACAGGCCCGCGAGGGCCTGTTCAACTCACTGGCGCAACGTCAGCTCGCCGGCGTCGAGGATACGCCCACCTGCGCCGGCCGCAGCAGGCGGTCGTGCAGCATGAAACCCTCGGCCGAAACCTGGATGATGTCGCCCGCCTTGGTGCCCGGCACCGGCGCTTCGAACATCGCCTCATGCATCTGCGGGTCGAACTTGTCGCCGACCGCGGGGGAAACCACCTTGACGCCGTGCTTCTCGAACACGCCGAGCAGCGCCCGCATGGTCAGCTCCACACCCTCGATCAGCGCCGAAGCTGCCTCGCGCTGCTCGTCGGTCGCGGCTTCGACGGCGCGTTTCAGGTTGTCATAGACCGGCAGCATGTCGCGGGCCAGTTTCGACCCGCCATACTGCTCCGCTTCCCGGCGCGCGCGGTCGCCGCGCTTGCGCGCGTTCTCGGCATCCGCCAGCGCCCGCATGAACCGGTCCTTCAACTCATCCCGCTCGGCCCGCAGCGCGTCGATCTCCAGCGCATCGTCGTCAATTTCCTCGGTCTGCGCCGCAAGCTCCTCAGCCTCGGCATCGGCGATGTCGTCCAGAAAGTCTTCGTTCTTGAGCTCTGCCATATTTCACCTCTAACTCCGGTCCGACAACAGCTTGCCGACCAGTTGTGCCGTATAGTCCACAATCGGCACGATCCGTCCGTAGTTCAGGCGCGTCGGGCCGATCACCCCCACCGCGCCGATTATCTTCCGATCCGCGTTCATATAGGGAGACACCACCAAAGAGGAACCCGAAAGTGAGAAAAGTTTGTTCTCGGAGCCGATAAAAATCCGCACCCCCTCGCCTTCTTCCGTCAGTTCCAGGAATTCGGCAATGTCCCGCTTGCGCTCCAGATCGTCGAACAGGTTGCGGATGCGCTCAAGCTCCTCGGCGGCGCCGGATTCGGCAAGGAGATTCGACCGGCCACGCACAATCAGACGGGCCTGATCGCTGCCGTCATCCTCCCACGCCGCCAGCCCGCTTTCGATCATCTCCTGCGCCAGCGTGTCGATTTCCTGCCTCCGGGAGGAGATCTCTTTCTGGATCTCGCGCCGCACATCGCTGAGTGTGCGGCCTTCGATCAGCGCATTGAGAAAGTTGGCCGCCTCCCGCATCGAGCTGGGCGTCTGCCCTGGCGGCGGTGCGAACAGGCGGTTCTCCACGTGGCCGTCCGAGAACACCAGGACCACCAGCGCCCGGTCATGAGCCAGAGAAACGAACTCGATATGGCGCAGCTCGGCCTCGTGCTTCGGCGTCAGCACCAGCGAGGCGCCATGGGTGACGCCCGACAGCGCCGAGCCGATCCGGTCCAGCATACCGCCGACATCGCCCGCGTTGCGCCCCAGCGTCGCGTCGATCTTTTCGCGGTCCTGCTCGTTGAGGTTCTCGACCTCCAGCAGCCCGTCGACAAACATCCGCAGGCCGAGCTGCGTCGGCACCCGGCCGGCACTCACATGCGGGCTGTCGAGCAGGCCCAGGTATTCGAGGTCCTGCATCACGTTGCGCACTGTCGCGGCGCTTACCTTCTCGCTGAGCGAGCGGGTCAGGGTGCGGCTGCCAACCGGGTCGCCGCTATCCAGGTAATTCTCCACAACCGCCCGGAACACATCGCGGGAGCGGTCATTCAGATCCTCCAGAATTTTGCGTGTATCCTTCATGTGCGTCTCTCGGAGATTTCCGGTTTCAACATAGGTATGCAAGGCCTGAATGTCATTAAGGAGCAGCGCGTCAAAAGGTCAATCAGGCTTGCATCCACGGCCCCGCGAAGGCTATCCCCGGGCCAGCAAAAGAAGGATCTGACATGCGACCCTCCGGACGAGAACTGAACCAAATGCGCCCTGTCTCGATCGAGACCGGTTTTACCAGACACGCCGAAGGCTCCTGCCTGATCAAGGCGGGCGATACTCATGTCCTGTGCACCGCCACCATCGAAGACCGGGTGCCGCCCTTCATCAAGGGCACCGGCCTGGGCTGGGTGACCGCGGAATACGGCATGCTGCCGCGCGCCACCAACACCCGGATGCGCCGCGAGGCCGCAGCCGGCAAACAAGGCGGCCGCACCGTCGAGATCCAGCGCCTGATCGGCCGGGCCCTGCGCGCCGGCGTTGACAGGGTAGCTCTGGGGGAGCGTCAGATCACCGTGGATTGTGACGTGCTGCAAGCCGACGGCGGCACCCGCTGCGCCGCGATCACCGGGGGCTGGGTGGCGCTGCGCCTCGCGGTGAACAAGCTGATGAAGGCCGGCGACGTGAAAATCGATCCGCTGGTGGATCCGGTATCGGCCGTCTCCTGCGGCATCTACGCAGGCCAGCCGCTGCTGGACCTCGACTACCCCGAAGACTCCGAGGCGGGCGTGGACGGCAACTTCATCATGACGGGCTCGGGCAAGCTGATCGAAGTGCAGATGTCGGCCGAAGGCTCGGTCTTCTCGCGCGAACAGATGGACGCGCTGATGGATCTCGCGGTCAAGGGCACCTCCGAACTCGCCGAGATCCAGAAGGCCGCCTGCGCATGACCCGCAAGTTCGAAGGCAGCCAGCTTCTGGTCGCCACCCACAACAAGGGAAAGCTGGAAGAGATGGCGCATCTCCTCGCGCCCTACGGCGTGGAGGTGATCGGTGCGGCACAGATGGACCTGCCGGAGCCTGAAGAGACCGAGGACACCTTCGTCGGCAACGCCCGGATCAAGGCCCATGCCGCCGCCAGGGCGACCGGCCTGCCCGCCCTTTCCGACGACTCCGGCATTACCATCGATGCCTTGGGCGGTGCGCCCGGCGTCCATACCGCGGACTGGGCTGAAACCGGAAGCGGCCGGGATTTCATGCAGGCAATGTCCCGCGCGCATGAGGAGCTGGAGGCCAAGGGCGCGGGGCACCCCCGGCTGGCGCAATTCCGCTCCACCCTGGTTCTCGCGTGGCCCGACGGGCATGACGAGGTGTTCGAGGGCGTCGCACCCGGCCATCTGGTCTGGCCCGTGCGCGGCGAAGGCGGCTTCGGCTACGACCCGATGTTCGTGCCTGAGGGATATGACGTGACCTTTGCCGAGATGGACCGCTGGGAGAAGAACAAGATCAGCCACCGCGGCAAGGCAGTGGCCAAGTTCATCGAGGGCTGCTTCGGTGGATGACTGGCGCAATGGGGGCTTTGGCCTGTACGTGCATTGGCCGTTCTGCCAGGCCAAATGCCCCTATTGCGACTTCAACAGCCATGTCTCGGCCAATATCGACCAGAGCGCCTGGGTCAGGGCCTATCTGAGCGAGCTGGAGAGACTCTCGCACGAGCTGCCGGGCCGGGTGTTGAACACCATCTTTTTTGGCGGCGGCACCCCCTCCCTGATGCGTCCCGAAACGGTCGCCGCGGTGATCGAGGGCGCGCGCTCCATATGGCCTTTTGCCAACGACATGGAAATCACGCTGGAAGCCAACCCCGGCTCGGTCGAGGCAGGCCGTTTTGCCGGCTACCGCGACGCCGGCGTCAACCGCATATCCATGGGCGTACAGGCCCTGAACGACAAGGATCTGCGCCGGCTCGGCCGTATCCATTCCGTGGCCGAAGCCCGCGCCGCCTTCGATATCGCGCGGAACTGTTTCGACCGGGTCAGCTTTGATCTGATTTATGCCCGCCAGGGGCAGACGCTTGCGGATTGGAAGGCGGAGCTGAACGAAGCGCTGTCGATGGCGATCGACCACCTGTCGCTCTACCAGCTCACCATCGAAGAAGGCACCGCTTTCGGCGACCGTTATGCCCGCGGCAAGCTGCGCGATCTGCCAAGCGATGACAGCGCCGCGGACATGTATCTCGCCACTCAGGAGATCTGCGCCGCGAACGGCTTGCCCGGCTACGAGATTTCCAACCACGCCCGGCCCGGCGCGGAGTCGCGGCACAACCTGATCTACTGGCGCTATGGCGACTACGCCGGCATCGGGCCTGGTGCGCATGGCCGAATAACCCTTAACGGGACCCGCTACGCCAGCGAAACCCACCGCGCGCCCGGCGCCTGGCTGGCCGCAGCCAAAGCCGGCAACGGAGAATCCCTTCGCGAACCGCTCACAGCCGAAGATGCTGCGGCTGAATACCTGATGATGGGGATGCGCCTCTCCGAAGGTCTGGATATGGGGCGCTACACCCAGCTTGCCGGCAAACCGCTGCCGCAAAAAGCCCTCGCCAACCTTGTGGAGCTCGGCATGGTGACTATCTTTGACCAGAGGCTCCGCGCGACCGGTCAAGGCCGCGCTGTTTTGAATGCCGTTCTGCGCGAACTGTTGATGGATTGAAGATATGCGATTTCTCTATGCCGGCCTCGGACTGCTTTGCGTTGCCCTGGCCGCCATAGGGATTGTGCTTCCCCTGCTCCCCACCGTCCCCTTCCTGCTTCTGGCAGCCTTCTTCTTTGCCAATTCCTCCGAACGCCTTCATGACTGGATCCTGGCGCATGCGGTCTTTGGCCCGATGATAGTCGACTGGCGCGAACGCGGCGCAATCCGGCCGCGCGCAAAAAAGGCGGCAACCCTGTCGATTACCGCCGTCTTTACTGTGTCTCTGGCCTTAGCAGTGCCAGTCCATGTGCTGGGCATTCAGGCCGTAGTGCTGAGCCTGGTGCTGCTGTTTATCTGGACCCGGCCTAGCGGCTGAGCAGATTGCAGAGTTCGTCCAGCTGATCGAGCGTGTCGTAGCTGATCGTTACCGAACCGGATTCGCCGCCCGGCTTGTGATCGATGGAAACGTTCATCTTCAGAGTTGCTGACAGATCCCCTTCCAGCGCTTTGGTGTCCGCATCCTTTTCCGCCGCGGTTTTCGGTTTACGCGGCGAATTGCTGGCAACGCCGGCGGCATCCTTTTTCACCAGCGCCTCGGTCGCCCGCACCGACAGGCCGCCCTTGACGATTCTCTTTGCGAGGTCCGAAGCATTGTCAGAGGTGATCAGCGCGCGGGCATGGCCGGCAGAGAGCTTGCGTTCCTGCACCAGCTGGCGCACGTCCTCGGGCAGATGCAGGAGCCGCACCAGGTTGGCGATATGGCTGCGGCTCTTGCCAAGCGCCTCCGCCATCTTCTCCTGGGTGTGGCCGAATTTTTCCATCAGCTGCTTGTAGCTCAGCGCCTCTTCCATCGCGTTCAGATCCGAGCGCTGGATGTTTTCGATGATGGCCACTTCCATCATCTCCAGATCGGAATATTCGCGGATCAGGACCGGCACTTCATGCAGCTTGGCGGCCTGCGAGGCGCGCCAGCGGCGTTCGCCGGCAACGATTTCATACTGCCCGCCCGCCTTCGGCCGCACGATAAGCGGCTGCAGTACGCCTTTCTCCCTGATCGAGGCCGTAAGGTCGTCCAGCTCCTCCTGCAGGAATTGCCGGCGCGGCTGGTTCGGGTTAGCGACAATCTTCTCGATCGGCACCAGGGTTTCGGCACTGCTGCGCGGTGCCTCGGCAAGGGTGCTCACGGGTTCCGGGTTCACATCCGCCATCAGAGCCGACAGCCCCCGGCCCAGCCCGCGCGGTTTTGCCTTTTTGTCTGCCATGACTGCCTCCGCATATTCTTCTGCATTCAAGCCGCTATTCTTTGGTGTTTGTTGAGAAGCTCCGCTGCCAGCGCCCTGTAAGCCTGGGCGCCCAGCGAATTGGTATCATAGTTGAGGACCGGAAGCGCATAAGACGGTGCCTCGCTGACCCTTACATTACGCGGGATCTTGGTCTGGAACACCAGATCGCCGAGGTTGTCGCGCGCATCCTGCTCCACCTGCTGGGAGAGATTGTTGCGCCGGTCGTACATCGTCAGCACAATGCCTTCTATCCGGAGCTCCGGATTGGCCGATTGCCGCACTTCCCGCACCGTCAGCATCAGCTGCGAGACCCCTTCCAGCGCGAAGAACTCACTTTGCAACGGTACCAGCACCGAATGGGCTGCCACCATCGCGTTGACGGTCAGAAGGTTCAGCGATGGCGGGCAGTCGATCAGCACATAGTCCCAATCGTAGTCCTCCATCGCCGACTGGCGCAACGCGTCGTGAAGGAGGAAGCTGCGCTTCTCATTGGCAAAAAGCTCGATATCCGCCGAGCTGAGGTCGACAGTGGCCGGGATGATGCAGAGATCTTCAATCTCTGTACTGCGGATCACCTCCTGCAGTGGCGCGTCATCAACCAGGAGATCATAGCTGGTCAATTCGCGTTCCGAAGCCTCTATGCCCAGCCCGGTCGAGGCATTGCCCTGCGGGTCGAGATCCACCACAAGCACCCGCAAGCCAGTTTCCACCAGCGCGGCGGCCAAGTTTATGGCTGTGGTTGTCTTCCCTACCCCGCCTTTCTGGTTGGCGACCGCGATAATACGAGGCCCCTCCGGGCGGGCGAATTCAGACACGGGCCACTCCCCTTATTTTTAGGATCACTGCTTCGTTTTCTGTAATACTACTAACTGGTTCCGCATCAAACCGCCATCTCCCCTGCGCGTTATCCACCTCTTTTTTCCAGCTCGCGCCCTTCGGAAACAGCGCGACGCCGCCGGGCTTGAGATGACGCTCGGTAAACTCGAACAGCAGTGCAAGATCCGCCAGGGCGCGGGCGGACATGATATCGGCCTCCTGCGGCGGAGCTTTTTCGATCCGCTCACTCCGGACCTCTACTTTAACACCGCACTCCCGCGCGGCGGTCCGGAGAAACGCGGCCTTGCGCTGGTCACTTTCAATCAGCACAACCTCAAGATCCGGAGCTTCCTCGGCAGACAGAATGGCGATAATCAAGCCAGGGAATCCTCCCCCGCTGCCGATGTCCACCCACTTCCCGGCCGGCGCTGAACCGGCACAGCGGAATACCTGGATCGAATCAACGATGTGCCGGGTCCAAAGATCTTTCAGGCTGTGCCGGGACACCAAGTTGATTTTTGGATTCCACTTGCAGATGACCTGCTCGAATTTTTCCAGCCGGGCTAATGTTTCACGTGAAACATCCAGCTGCTCCAGCATAGCCCGCGCCATCAGCCCGCTTTATCCTGCAAGTCCGCTTGGCTGGCGTTCCGGCGCAGTCGCGCCAGGAGCAATGCCAGAGCTGCCGGGGTCATCCCGTCAATCCGCGCCGCCTTGGCCAGAGTTTCCGGTCGCGCCGCCCCCAGTTTCTGCCGAAGTTCCTTGGAGAGACCATCAATACTGGCATAGTCGAAGCCGGGCGGAATAGCATAGCCTTCGTCTTTTTTCATCGCGGAAATTTCCCGTTCCTGTCTCGCGATGTAATTGGCGTAGAGCGCGTCGCGCTCAAGCTGGCGGCGGATCTCTTCGTCCACGCCGCCAAGCTCGGGCATCAGAGGCAGAATATCTTCAAAGCCTACATCCGGAAACGCAAGAACATCCTGGCCGCTGCGCCGGTTGCCATCTTGGTTTACACGGATACCAGCGGCGGCAACTGCCTTGGGAGTAAAGTGGGAGGACTGCAGCACGGCCCGCGCGCTCTCAAGCCGCTCCATCTTGTCGAGGAACACAGATTTCCGCTCTTCGCTTGCGCAACCCAGGTCCAGGGCTAGCGGCGTCAGGCGCTGATCCGCGTTGTCGGCGCGCAGCGACAGGCGGAACTCGGCGCGCGACGTAAACATGCGATAGGGCTCGGCCACGCCATTTGTGGTCAGATCATCAATCATCACCCCGATATAGCTGGAAGACCGGCTAAAGATCACCGGCTCCTGCCCCAGACTGCGCCGGGCGGCGTTCAGACCGGCTACCAGACCCTGCGCCGCGGCTTCCTCATAACCGGTGGTTCCGTTGATTTGGCCGGCGAGATAGAGCCCGGGAACGTCTCTCAAAGAGAGGTCCAGCCCAAGCGCCCGCGGGTCAACGTAGTCATACTCAATGGCATAACCCGGCTGCAGGATCTCTGCGTTTTCCAGGCCGGCAATGGAGCGCACGTAGGCTTCCTGGACGTCCTCCGGCAGGCTGGTGGAGATACCGTTGGGATAGACCGTATGATTGTCCGCGCCCTCCGGTTCCAGAAAGATCTGATGCGAAGTTTTGTCCGCGAAGCGAACGATCTTGTCCTCGATCGATGGACAGTAGCGCGGGCCGACTCCATCAATATGGCCGCCATACATCGCCGATCGGGTCAGGTTCTCCTGAATGATCTCATGGGTGCGCGGGTTGGTATGGGTGATGCCGCAAGCAACCTGCCGGGCAGAAACAGATTTGGTCAGGAAAGAGAAAAACACCGGATCGTTATCGCCAGGCTGGGCGTCGAGGATGTCCCAGTTAATGGTCCGCCCGTCCAGCCGGGGAGGCGTGCCGGTCTTCAGCCGCCCCAGAGGCAATGCGAAACTGTCAAGCCTTTCCGCCAGTTTAACCGAGGGCTGGTCCCCCATCCGTCCGCCGGGCCGCGAGACATCGCCAATGTGGATGACGCCGCGCAGGAAGGTGCCGGAAGTGAGGATCACGCTTCGGGCCGGCAGCGCGCTGCCGTCCGCCAGACGCACCCCGGAAACGGTGTCTCCGTCCATCAGGAAATCGGTGACTTCCCCTTCGAGGATGTCCAGGTCAGCCTGCTTGTCAGTGGCCTTCAGCATTTCCGCGCGGTAGATCTTGCGGTCGGATTGGGCCCGGGGCCCCTGCACTGCCGGCCCTTTGCGCCGGTTGAGCAGGCGGAATTGGATACCGGCCAGATCCGCCACACGGCCCATCACGCCGTCAAGCGCGTCGATCTCGCGCACGAGATGGCCTTTTCCCAGGCCACCAATGGCGGGGTTGCAGGACATCACGCCAATGTCTTGCCGGCGCAGGGTCACCAGCGCGGTGCGGGCTCCCATGCGCGCTGCGGCATGCGCCGCTTCGGTGCCGGCGTGGCCGCCGCCAACCACAATCACGTCATATGATGAATGTTTCACGTGAAACACTCCCCTATTTCCCAAGGCAGAAACTCGAAAAGATCTCGTCCAGAAGATTTTCGACGCCGATCCGCCCAACCAGCATTTCCAAGGCGCGAATCGCCGAGCGCAGTTCCGCGGCCGCTATGTCATAAAACTCCGGCCCGCGCTGCAGAATATCTTGCGCCGCGCGCAGGTTTTCAAGGGCAGCATTCATTGCCGTGCGATGGCGTTCGTGCGTGGCGATGCCGGCGTGGGCCGAGCGCTCCTTCAGGACGGAGGCGATATGGGCAACGAGCTGATCGACCCCCTGCCCCGACCGGCCGGAGATCGCCCCGTCGCTGTCATCGCGCAGGTCTGCCTTCGGCTTCAGCCGGATGTCGCCTGCGCGCATGCCAACGTCGAGCAGTTCGTCCTCTTCGGCGAGGAACACGCGCAGGTCGGCGGCTTCGGCCCGTTCCCGGGCGCGCGCGATGCCGATGCCTTCGACATGATCATCCGTATCACGCAGTCCGGCGGTATCCAGCAGTGTCACCGCCAGGCCGGCAAGATCCATCCGCACCTCGATGATGTCGCGGGTGGTGCCCGCGTATTCCGAGATGATCGCGGCGTCGCGGCCGGCCAGCGCATTCAGCAGCGTCGACTTTCCAACATTCGGTGCGCCGACAATAGCGACCTCGAAACCCGATCGGATGCGTTCGGCGATTCCCACGCCGACCGTCTCGCGCTCCAGGCCGGCTTGCACATTGGCGAGCAGCGCCAAGACCTCCGGTGTCACATCCACCGGCACCTCTTCATCGGCAAAATCGATGGTGACCTCGATCAGCGAGGCGGCGCGGATCAGGTCGCGGCGCCAGTCCTCGGCCAGCTTGCCGAGCCCGCCGGCGAGCACGGTCTGCGCCTGCTTGCGCTGCGCCTCGGTTTCGGCGTCGATGAGATCGGCCAGCGCCTCCACCTGGGTGAGGTCGAGATTGCCGTTTTCCAGGGCGCGCCGGGTAAATTCCCCGGGCTCGGCCATGCGCAGCCCGTCGATCGCGCCGAGTTCCCGCAGAACGGCCGCGACCACGGCGGTGCTGCCGTGGGTCTGGAATTCGACCACGTCTTCGCCGGTGAAGCTTTTCGGGGCGGTAAAGCTGAGCACCAGCGCCTCATCCAGCCGCTCGCCGGCGCCGTCGCGCAACAGGCGCAGCGCACTGCCCCGCGCCGGCAAATCGCGGCCGCAGAGGATCTTGCCGGCAAAGTGCGCACGCGGGCCGGAGACGCGGATCACCGCGACCCCGGCCTTTCCTTGGGCGGAGGCCAGCGCAAAGATCGTGTCCATGGGGTGGCCCTTCTTCCTTGCCGGCCCGGGTCAGGTATTCATCGAGTCGAAGAATTCGGAGTTCGACTTGGTCTGCTTCAGCTTGGAGAGCAGGAACTCGATGGCGTCGGTGGTGCCCATCGGGTTGAGGATCCGGCGCAGAACAAATGTTTTGGCGAGATCGCCCTTCTCCACCAAGAGATCCTCTTTCCGGGTCCCGGACTTGAGAATATCGATGGCCGGGAACACGCGCTTGTCGGCGATCTTGCGGTCGAGCACGATCTCCGAGTTACCGGTGCCCTTGAACTCTTCGAAGATGACCTCGTCCATCCGGCTGCCGGTGTCGATCAGTGCGGTGGCGATGATGGTAAGCGAGCCGCCTTCCTCGATGTTCCGGGCGGCACCAAAGAAGCGTTTCGGGCGCTGCAGGGCGTTGGCGTCAACACCGCCGGTCAGAACCTTGCCGGAGGACGGCACGACGGTGTTGAACGCCCTACCAAGTCTTGTGATAGAGTCGAGAAGAATCACAACATCTCGTTTATGTTCGACCAGGCGCTTTGCCTTTTCGATGACCATCTCCGACACCGCCACGTGGCGCGTCGCCGGCTCGTCGAAGGTGGAGGAGACAACCTCACCCTTCACCGAACGCTGCATGTCGGTCACCTCTTCCGGGCGTTCGTCGATCAGCAGCACGATCAGGTAGCACTCAGGGTGGTTCTTCTCGATCGAGTGCGCAATATTCTGCAGGATCACCGTTTTGCCTGTCCGCGGCGGCGCCACGATCAGCGAGCGCTGGCCCTTGCCGATAGGTGCCACCAGGTCGATCACGCGGGCGGAGCGGTCCTTGATGGTGGGATCCTCGATCTCCATCTTCAGGCGCTCGTCCGGGTAGAGCGGGGTCAGGTTGTCGAAGGCGATTTTGTGGCGCGCCTTCTCCGGCTCCTCGAAGTTGATCATGGTGACGTTGGTCAGCGCAAAATAGCGCTCGTTGTCCAGGGGCGCCTTGATCTGGCCCTCGACGGTGTCGCCGGTGCGCAGGGAATACTGACGGATCATGTCGGGTGAGACATAGATGTCATCCGGGCCAGGCAGGTAGTTTGCCTCGGGTGAGCGCAGGAAGCCGAAGCCGTCCTGCAGCACTTCCAGCACGCCGTCGCCGCCGATCTCCCAGCCTTCATCCGCGCGTTCGCGCAGGATCTGGAACATCATTTCGCCCTTGCGCATGGTCGAGGCGTTTTCGATCTCCAGCTCTTCGGCCATGGCGAGCAGCGACTTGGGGCTTTTCGCTTTCAGATCGGACAGATTCAGGGATTGGACGGTCATATATATACAGCCTCTGATCCCCCGCTTGCCCGGGGGCGGTCATGTGACAGGTGTGGAAGATTCGAGGCCCGGACGGGCTCGTTGAGAACGATACATAGGGACTCGCTGAGGGTGAGTCAAACGCCGGCACGGGCGGTTCCGCCCGCCCTGCCCCTGTTTCAGCGCTTCTGCGTCAGAATTTGAAGATCACCGAGACGACAATGATGACCATCAGCACCGTCGGCACTTCGTTCATCAGCCGGTAGCGCCGGCCGGAGAGCTGATTCCGCCCCGCCTCGAAATCGCGGTGCCGCATCAGGAGCCAATGGTGATACCAAGTCATCGCAATCACCGCTGCGCCCTTGGTCCACGGCCAGATGTAACTCCAGTCCACCATTCCCGGCGTCAGCACGATGAACAGCCCTGCTGCCCAGGAGACATACATCGCAGGCCGCATGATCACACGCAGCAGCTTCTCCTGCATCTCAAGGAATATCGGCTTAGCGTCCTGCACCTTCTCAGCCTGCTCCACGTGATACACGAACAGACGGGGGAGATAGAACAAACCCGCCATCCAGCTCAGCACCGCCATGATGTGCAGAGATTTGGCGTAGGGGTAGAGCGGGATCATCAGCTCGCCGAGGTCCATGGGCTTTCCTTGGGCCGGATCAGTCCCCCTAATTAAAAAAGAAATATTAGAAGGATGATGTTTTTGTAGGGTGTACCGAGTCCGGTGGATAAGTGACTCTTCCCCCCGCTTATCCTCACTGTGAATAAATTTCCAGCGCTTGCAGGCGCTTGCCGGGAAAAACCGCAGCGCACCATAAAAACAAGGGATTTCAGACGGGTTCCTGCCGGCAGTGGCCTGGGGATAAATCCGGGATGAAATGGGGGTAGTGCAGATATCCACGGATTTGCAGTTATCCTCATCCACGCTGGGCGACTCATCGGGCTGAATCCCGGCGCACCCGTCAAGCCCTGTGGTCTTTACTTGCGCCCCCAAAACCATACAAAACGTCCTGCAAAGATCAGCTTCTTTCCCACGGGGTTTTCCACATGGCTGCCCACATCGTTCTGGCCTCCGGTTCCGAAATCCGGGCGCATCTGCTGCGTCAGGCAGGCGTGAATTTCACCGTCGACGTGCCACGCCTGGACGAGGCGGCGGTCAAGGCGGCGCTGCTGGCCGAGGGTGCGCCGCCGCGTGACGTAGCGGACGCGCTGGCGGAGGCGAAGGCCCGCAAGATCAGCGCGAAACACCCAGGGGTGCTGGTGCTTGGCTGTGACCAGGTGCTCGATTTCGAAGGCGCGCTGCTGTCGAAGCCTGAAAGCCCCGCAGAGGCGCTCGCGCAGCTGAAGGCGATGCGCGGCAAGCGGCACATGCTGCTGTCTGCTGCGGTGTTCTACCGCGACGCAGAGCCCGTCTGGCGCCATGTCGGCCAGGTGCGCCTGTCGATGCGCAATGCCTCGGACACCTACCTGGAGGATTACGTGGCGCGCAACTGGGACAGCATCCGACAAGCAGTGGGAAGCTACAAACTCGAGGAGGAAGGCGTGCGCCTGTTCACCCAGGTTGACGGCAGCTATTTTAACGTTTTGGGTTTACCGTTGATCGAGCTTCTTAGTTACCTCGGGTTGCAGGGTGTTATTGCGCAATGACAGTTGAGATTATTCCGCTGGCCGGTGTGATCGGCTGCCCGGTTGCCCATTCCAAGTCGCCGCAGCTGCACCGTCACTGGCTCACTACGCTGGGCATTCCCGGCCATTACGTGCCGATGCACGTGGAGCCCGGCGACCTGGAAGCAGTGATCCGGATGATGCCAAGAATGGGCTTTGCCGGTGCCAACGTGACGATACCGCACAAGGAGGCGGTGATGCAGGTGGCCGACAAGGTGACCGACCGGGCGCGCCTGATCGGGGCGGCCAATACGCTGATCTTCCGCGGCGACGGCTCGGTGCTCGCCGACAACACAGATGGCTATGGCTTCATCACCAATCTGCACCAGGGCGCACCGGACTGGGATCCGCAGGCGGGGCCCGCAGTTGTGCTCGGGGCCGGCGGCGCCTGCCGGGCGGTTGTGGCCTCGCTCCTGGAGGCCGGGGTTCCGGAGATCCTGCTCACAAACCGGACGCGCGAACGCGCCGACCGGCTGCGCAGCGAATTTGGTGCCCGCATCCGGGTGGTCGAATGGGTGCAGGCCGGCAATGTGATCGAGGAAGGCGCGCTGATCGTGAACACCACCTCGCTGGGCATGACCGGCAAGCCGCGGCTGCGGGTGCCGCTCGACGGTCTTCGGCCGGATGCGGTGGTGACAGACCTCATTTATGCGCCGCTGAAAACCCATCTGCTGGAGGTGGCGGGGGAAACCGGCTGCACCGTAGTCGACGGCCTCGGGATGCTGCTGCATCAGGCGGTGCCGGGGTTTGAGCGCTGGTTCGGCCAGCGCCCGGTGGTGGACGCCGCCACCCGCGAGGCGATCCTGGCATGAGTTTCAGCCTTGGCCTCACCGGTTCCATCGGCATGGGCAAGAGCACAACCGCCCGCCTGTTTGCGGACCGCGGCTGCGCGGTCTGGGATGCCGACGCCGCGGTTCACCGGCTCTACGGGCCCGGAGGCGCCGCTGTGGCGCCCATGGCCGCGGCTTTCCCCGAGGCAGTAATTGAAGGCACCGTCGACCGCAGCGCGCTAAAGCGCATCATTGCCGCGGACCCGGCGGCGCTCTCCCGGATCGAGGCCATCGTGCACCCGCTGGTCGCTGCTGACCGCGCCGCCTTCCGGGCATCTGGCAGCGGCATCCTCGTGTTCGATATCCCCCTGCTTTTTGAAACCGGCGGCGAGGCGGAGATGGACGCGGTTGCCTGCGTCACCGTGGACCCCGCCACGCAGGAGGAGCGGGTTCTCGCGCGCGGTACGATGACGGTTGAGCAATTCCGGCAGATCCTGCAGAAACAGATGCCGATCGAGGAGAAGCTGGCGCGCGCCGATTATGTGATCGAAACCGCCACGCCGGAACAGGCGGCCGAGGCCGTCGACCGCATCCTCGCCGATATCAGGAGCAGGACCGCTAATGCGTGAAATCGTACTCGACACCGAAACCACCGGCTTTGATCCCGAATCCGGCGACCGGATCGTGGAAATCGGCGCGGTGGAGCTGCTCAACCACATGCCCACCGGGGAGACGTTCCACGTCTATATCAACCCCGAGCGCTCGATGCCGGCGGAAGCCTTTGGCGTGCACGGCATCGGCCCCGACCTGCTGGAGCCGCCGCAGCAGCCCGCGCCGGGCCAGGTGACGCTGCGCGACAAGCCGGTGTTTGCCAAGGTGGGGCAGCAGTTCCTCGATTTCGTGCGCGATTCCCGCATGGTGATCCATAACGCCAGCTTCGACATGAAGTTCCTCAACGCCGAACTGCGCTGGATGGGCCTGCCGCAGCTGCCAATGGAGCAGGCGCTCGACACTCTGGCGATGGCACGCAAGCGCTTTCCCGGCTCGCCGGCGACGCTGGATGCGCTCTGCCGCCGCTTCGGCATCGACAACTCGAACCGGACGCTGCACGGCGCGCTGCTCGACTCCGAGATCCTCGCCGATGTCTACCTGGAGCTGATCGGCGGCCGCCAGCCGGACTTCGGGCTGAGCAGTGGCGGCTCAGGCGGCACTTCCGAGGTCCAGGACGCCTGGCGCCCCGCCCCCCGTCCCGTCCCGTTGCCGCCGCGGCTGACCGCCGCTGAACAAGCCGCCCATGAGGCCTTTGTTGCCAAACTGGGCGAAGACGCGCTCTGGAACAGCGCTAGCGGCTGAGCCGGGCCGGCACGGCATGCACAAAAAATAACGCCGCTGAGGGGTTCAGCGGCGTTCTGCGTTACAAACTTCGGGCAGTCTTATTGCTCCGGCGTCTCCGGTGCGGTGGCTGCAGCCGCCTGCTGGCGCCGGGTCAGCTCGTTGCGGTAGAGCGCCACGAAGTCGATGTTGTCGAGGTTCAGCGGCGGGAAGCCGCCGTCGCGGGTCACATCCGACACGATGCGGCGCAGGAACGGGAAGGTCATGCGCGGGCATTCGATCAGCAGATAGGGGTGCAGCTGATCCTCCGGCACGCCGGTGATGCTGAACACGCCGACATATTCCAGTTCGAACAGGAACAGCACGTTGCCGCCGTCCTTGTTCTTGGATTCGATGGTCAGCTTGGTTATGACCTCGTACTGGTTCTCCGCCGAGCGCTTCTTGGCGTCGAGGTTGACCTGCACGCTGACGTCCGGCTGGACCTCGCCGCCGGCGCCTTTCTGCGACATCACGTTCTCGAAAGACATGTCGCGGATGAACTGGGCCAGAATGTTCATCTGCACTTGCGGCTGCTGCTGGGCTTCGCCGTTCTCTGCCATCGTGGTACTCCTGAAGAATTGTTTTGCAAGTGCTTAGCAGCTTGCCCGTATCAGCTCAACGGGGGCCGTCAACCCAGCCCGATGGCCCTTCGCTGCGGCGGCCGGGGGTGACGTCCTCGTAATCGCCGTCGATGACATCGCCACGCCCGCCAGGCTGGCGCGGCGGCTGCTTCGGCTGCGGCCCCATACGGAACTGGGTGACGCTGACCCGGCTGCGGAGGTAGTTGAAGACTGCGCGCCGCACCGGCGGCGTCAGCAGCGCAAAACCAACCGCATCGGTGAAGAACCCCGGCGTCAGCAGCAGCGCACCCGCAAACAGGATCATCGCGCCGTTGGCCAGCGGCTCGGCCGGGTCGGCGAGCCGCTCAAAGGAGGATTTCAGCTGCCCTATCGCCATCCGGCCTTGCGTCTTCACCAGCCAGGTGCCCAGCACCGCCGTCAGCACCACGACAGCCAGGGTCGGCCACAGGCCGATCAGGCCGCCGACCTGGATGAACAGGGCGATTTCGATAATGGGGACCAGCAGAAAGGCCAGGAAGAGATACATCGCAGGGTTTCCTCAGAACATACGCCGGAGCGGTAGACTTGGCTCCGCCCGTCACCTACATAAGGCGGGAAGGCTTTGGTTTCAAACAAGGCCCCAATACCTAGCATGAGGTACGCATGGAGTCGCCCGTGATACAGCTTTTGGTTCTGGCCGGTATCGCCGTGTTCCTGATCCTGCGCTTGAAAAGCGTTCTGGGAACACGCGAAGGGTTCGAAAAGCCGCCACTGCCGAAAGCGGAAACCCGGAGCCGCCGCCCGGATCTGGAAGTGATTGAGGGCGGTCCGGACCGTGACATCACCGACTACGTGCCCGAAGACAGCCCGCAGGCGCTGGCGCTGACCCAGATGAAGCGGGCCGAGCCTTCCTTCCAGGTGCAGGAATTCGTCCAGGGCGCCCGCGCCGCCTACGAGATGATCATCATGGGCTTCGAGCGTGGCGATCTGGACAGCATTCAGCCGCTATTGGCCGAGGATGTTTTTGAGAGCTTCGTCGATGCCGTCGCGGAGCGCGAGGATAAGGGCTACAAGATCGAGGCCGAGTTCATCGGCGTGCGGGAAACCACCCTGGCCGATGCGCATTTCGACGAGCAGACCCAGCGGGCCGAGATCACCATGCGTTTCGTGGGCGAGCTGACCTCGGTCGTGCGCGACCGCGGCGGCGACATCGTCGAAGGCGATCCCAAGTCGGTGAAGCGCCAGAAGGACACCTGGGTCTTTGCCCGCAACATGGGCAGCGACGACCCCAACTGGCAGCTGGTCGCAACGGACGCATGATTGCCGCGCTCCGGAGGGCACTGGCGGGGGCAGCGCTTGCAGGCACTGTCGTGACCGCTTCCGGAGCACAGGGCGAGCCCGTGCTGACACTGCTCGACTACTCGCAGCTGGAAGGCTGGCAGGAGGACGCCCACGCCGACGCGCTGGCGGTGTTTCTGGAGACTTGCCGGGACCTCCAGGACCCGGATTGGACCGCGCTTTGCCGCGCCGCCTCGGAGCAGCCGCCGGAGGGCGCCCGCGCTTTCTTCGAGCTGTTCTTCCGCCCGGTATTGATCGAGGACGGCAGCGCTGCCCTGTTCACCGGCTATTTCGAACCTGAGCTGGATGGCTCCCGCGTGCGGACAGAGCGCTTCCGTTACCCGGTCTACCGAATGCCGCCCGAGGCGCGGCAGGCGGAGATGTGGCTGCCACGGCAGGAGATCCTGACCTCGGATGTGATGCGGGGCCGCGGGCTGGAGATCGCCTGGGTCGATGACCCGGTGGAGCTGTTTTTTCTGCAAATACAAGGTTCTGGCCGAATTCGCCTGCCAGATGGCACGATGCTGCGGGTGGGCTATGGCGGCGCTAACGGCCACCCTTACCGCTCGATCGGCCAGGAGCTGGTGCGGCGCGGCATCTACAAGGCGCACCAGGTGAGCGCACAGGTGATCAAGGCCTGGGTGCAGCGCAATCCCGCTGCGGGCCGCGAGCTCCTGCTCCATAACCCCTCCTATGTGTTCTTCCGCGAGCTGCGGCGCCTGGCGGCCTCCCGCGGGCCCCTGGGGGCAATGAACCGCTCGGTGACCCCGATGCGCACGATTGCCGCCGACCCCGCCTACACGCCGCTTGGTGCGCCTGTATGGGTGGAAAAGGACGGCGTTCTGCCGCTGCGCCGGCTGATGGTGGCGCAGGATACAGGCTCTGCCATAAAGGGCGCGCAGCGAGCCGATATCTTTGTTGGCACCGGTGATGGCGCGGGCGAGATCGCGGGCCGGATGAAAGATCCGGGCCGGATGGTGGTGCTGCTGCCCATTCAGCGGGCCTACGCGATGCTCCCGGAAGACCTGTGATGACACGGCGCAAATTAACAGAGGAGGAAATCGGCCTCTGGAAGAAAGTCGTCGAGCATACTGAGAAGCTGCATCCGGGCGCTTGTTCCACGCCCCCTGCCCGGCCCAAACCGAAACCGAAGCCGGTGAAACACCCGGAGCCGCGGCTGGCGCCTTTCGAATTGGGCAGCCGGGCCAAGCCTGCGCCGGCACCCCACGACCTGAAGCCGTCGATCGCACGCGTGCTGGGGAATGCGCCGCTCAACATGGATGAAAAGGCCTTCCGCCGGATGAAGCGCGGCAAGCTTCGGCCGGAGGCCAAGCTGGATTTGCACGGCATGCGCATTGACAGCGCGCATCCGGCGCTGATCCGCTTCATCCTGTCGGCGCAGGCCTCGGGCAAGCGGCTGGTGCTGGTGGTGACCGGCAAGGGCAAGGACCGCGACGAGCCGGGACCGATGCCGGTGCCGCGCGGTGTCCTGCGCCATCAGGTGCCGCAATGGCTGGCGATGCCGCCGCTGGCGCAGGCGGTGCTGCAGGTGGCGCCCGCGCATGTCAGCCACGGCGGCGGCGGCGCCTACTACGTGTACCTGCGGCGGGCGCGCTGAACCCCGGTCACTGCGATCCGGAGAGGGATAGCTGCACGGCCCGGCCGCGCCGCTCGGCGCGGGCCGGCAGAAGCTGCGCGGCCCCGGCCTCCCGGCCAAAGGCTTGCGCGGTTGCGCGGGCTGCGCTCAGCAGCGCGATCAATGCGGGCGATGTGGCAGCGACGAAATGGCCGGACTCTGCGGAGTCCGCATAGGCAGTTGTGTCGATGACCTCGACCGGCAGATGGGCGATCCTGTCCAGCGAGCCAAGGTTGCCGAGCCGCTCGCCGCTGCGCCGCCCGCGCAGCCCCTGGGAGAGGGTCAGAACCTTGTCGCTGCGAGAGACAAAAATCAGGAAGGGCTGCGGCACTGTCCGGAACTGCGCGATCTGCGACTTGAAGACATCGATATCGAGGTCCGGGGACATCAGGATCACCCCGCCCAGGTTCTCTGCAGCCCAGCCCGGCGACTTGATTTCGATCTGCCGCAGCGCCTCCATCGTCAGCTGTGCCCCGAGCGAGTGCGCCACCAGCACGGTACGGCGGAAGCCCGCCGCCCGGATCTGCAGCAAAAGCTGCTCCAGCCCGTCTCGGGCAAACAGAACGCTGTCGGCGTCATAGGCGTAACCAAGGGGGCTGCCCTGGCTCGGCCAGGAGTAGATCACCGTTGCGCCCGGCAGGCCAATGTCCTGTGCCAGCTGTGCGGCCCGGAAGGCGGTCTTGGGCAGAGTTGCGTTGAAACCATGCACGAACACGGTCGCGTCGTGGCCGCCGCCGGTGCGGCGAGCCTCCGCGCGCAGGCGGCGGGTGAAGCTCTCAGCATCCGGAAACCGCCGGCGCTCCGCGATGGCAAACTGGGTCCGGGGATCCGGCGTGCCGTCGGCCGGGATAAGCGAGCCGGGGCGGCGCAGCGGCGGAATGGAGACCGTGAGCTCCAAGTGGCTGAGCCTGCGCGACCGGCCGGGACCAAAGGTACGGTCTGGCCGTTCCGCGCGGGTGGTGGCGGCAAAGACGGTCCTGGGTGTGCCAACCTCCAGCGCGTCCGGCACGGTGGGCGCAGCCGGCAGGGCGGTGCAGCCGGCCAGCAGCACCAAACCCAAAGATAGCGCCGCGCGCAGCCGCCACATTCCGCCCCGCCCTCCAAAGACGTGGCGGCAGGCTATTACACCTGCCGCCAAAGTCCAGCGTCCTGCTCTTGGCAGCAGACTGAGCGCTTAGAGCACGTAACGGCTCACATCGGCTGAGCGGCTGAGCTCTCCGAGGTTTTTCGACACGAAAGCCGCATCAACGGTGATGCTCTCGCCAGGACGGTCCGGCGCGGTGAAGGACAGCTCCTCGAACACCCTCTCCATCACGGTATAGAGCCGCCGCGCGCCGATGTTCTCCACCGACTGGTTCACCTCCGCAGCGATCTTCGCGAGCGCGGCGATACCGTCTTCGGTGAAGCTCACCTCGACCTCTTCGGTGCCCATCAGCGCGGTGTATTGGCGGGTCAGCGCGTTGTCTGTCTCGGTCAGGATGCGCACGAAGTCTTCCTCGCTCAGCGCCCTGAGGTTCACCCGGATCGGCAAGCGGCCCTGCAGTTCCGGCAGCAGGTCGGAGGGTTTGGCGATATGGAAAGCGCCGGAGGCGATGAAGAGGATGTGGTCGGTCTTCACCGGCCCGTGCTTGGTGGAAACGGTGGTGCCCTCGATCAGCGGCAGCAGATCGCGCTGCACGCCTTCGCGGCTGACATCGCCGCCGCGGGCTTCCTGGCGGGCGCAGACCTTGTCGATCTCGTCGAGGAAGACGATGCCGTTCTGCTCCACCGATTCCAGCGCAGCCTTGGTCACGGTCTCGTCATCCAGAAGCTTGTCGGCTTCCTCCCCGATCAGCACCTCGTAGCTTTCGGCCACGGTCATCCGCTTGCGGGTGGTGCGACCGCCCATGGCCTTGCCGAATAGATCGCCGAGGTTCAGCATGCCCATGTTGGCGCCGGGCTGGCCGGGAATGTCGAACATGCCGCCCATCGGGTTGGAGGTGTCGGCCACGTCCAGCTCGATCATGGTGTCGTCGAGCTCGCCCGCCTTCAGCTTCTTGCGGAACATCTCGCGGGTGGCCTCGCGCGCGTCGCTGCCGGCGATGGCCTCGACCACCCGGTCCTCGGCCGCCTTGTGGGCCTTGGCCTTCACCTCTTCGCGCATGTAGGCGCGGGTTTCGAGGATCGCGGTGTCCAGCAGATCGCGGATGATCTGCTCCACGTCGCGGCCGACATAGCCGACCTCGGTGAACTTGGTGGCCTCGACCTTGATGAAGGGCGCGCGGGCGAGCTTGGCCAGGCGGCGCGAGATCTCGGTCTTGCCGACGCCGGTGGGGCCGATCATCAGGATGTTCTTGGGGTAGACCTCGTCACGCAGGTCGTCGGGCAGCTGCTTGCGCCGCCAGCGGCTGCGCAGGGCGACGGCAACGGCGCGCTTGGCCTCTTTCTGGCCGATGATGAAGCGGTCCAGCTCGGACACGATTTCGCGGGGAGTAAGGTCGGTCATGGGTGTATCCGTTTCAATGTGCGGGCGGCAGCCGGTCAAGCGGCAGGAGCCCTGACAGGGGCGCGAGAAGGACGGCGCGGATGCGGGACCAGAAGGCCCCGAGCGCGACCAGCACCACGCCGAGGAGAAGGATGGTGGCCGCAGCGCCCTCGCCGTCGAAGACGGTGCCGGCGAGGGTGACGCTGTAGCCGATGGCGGCAATCAGGAAGGAGCGGCGGTCGATCACGATGGCGACCAGTGCAAAGCCCAGAAGGATCGCCACCAGGAGCATGTGGGCAGTCTGGGTGCCGCTTTCCAGCAGGCTCAGCGCGATGGTGTTCACCAGCGCCGGTGCGGCCACCAAGTGCAGCCAGAACGCCTGCGCCGAGCGGCGGGTGACCCGGTGCGGGTCGCTGAGGTCAAAGGCCATGGCGGCGGCAAAGACGCCAAGTCCCACCAGCAAGGTGATCCAGGCAAAGGGGCCGCTGGCAGACAGCAGGAAAAAATCGCCAAGGTTTGCGGGCGTGCCCGCCTGCACCGCGCCGGCCAGCAGCGCCAGCACGAAGACACCCAGCGCAATCAGCGCCATCGCGAAGGGCACCCGGAAGCGGGCCCAGAAGACGGCGATCGCGGCAGTGCTCAGCGCGCAGGGCAGGAGCAGGCTGGAATAGTCGTTCTGCGCCACCATGAAGGGCTGGGCAAACTGCGCCATCAGCCCCGACCCCGCGTTCACCGCCCAGAGCGCCGAGAGCGCAATCGCCGGCGCCACCATACGGCGCCGGCGGATGAAGTATTCCGACAAACCCCAGAGCGCGAGCGCCGCCAGCACGGCCGAAGCCACTGTTTTGCCCTGGAAGCCGCCCAGCCCGCCCGACAATACCGCGGTGGTAGCCGCGGCCCAGCCGGAGGCAAGGATCATCAGGCCGATGACAATGAAGATCTCGTTGAAGCCCTTGAACAGCTCGAACGGCTCATCGCCCGGCGCGAGGTTCTCCCGCGCGCCGCGGCGGCTCTGCGCGAGCGCCAGCAGCGAGGCTGCCTGCGCCTCGCTCAGGAGACCGGAACCAACCGCAGCGCGCAGGTCGTTCTGATCGATCTCCGTCACCTCAGACTCCCGCGCCGCCGGCGGTGATGGTTTCCACGGTCAGGTTGCCGTTGGTGTAGACGCAGATGTCGGCGGCAATCGCCATGGCGCCGCGGGCGACCTCCTCGGCAGACTTGCCGCTGTCCATCATCGCGCGGGCGGCGGCCAGCGCGTAATTGCCGCCCGAGCCGATCGCGGCCACATCATGCTCGGGCTCCAGAACGTCGCCGGCGCCGGTGATCACGAACATGTCCTTGCCGTCGCTGACGATCAGCATGGCCTCCAGCTTCTGCAGGTACTTGTCGGTGCGCCAGTCCTTGGCCAGTTCGACACTGGCACGGGCGAGCTGGCCGGGGGTGGCTTCCAGCTTGGCTTCCAGCCGCTCCAACAGCGTAAAGGCGTCGGCGGTGGAGCCGGCAAAGCCTGCTACCACGTCGAAGCCTCCGGGCGACAGCCGGCGCACCTTGCGGGCGGTGCCCTTGATCACGGTCTGCCCCAGCGACACCTGGCCGTCGCCGGCGATGACGACGGCTCCGTTCTTCTTGACACCGATGATGGTGGTGCCGTGCCAGCCGGGGAATTGATCGTCTGCCATAAATGCCTCCAATTGGGTTGCCCCCTATATGGAACCATCCCCCTGCCGGCACAAGGGAGCGGCGGAGTGCTGTCCGGGGCAGGCGGCAGAGGGGCGGCGCCAGGCCTTGTGCCGGGCCTCTGACAGGGCGGCTGTGGCGGAGCTGCAAGGGTGTGTTGCAGCTATGCAGCAGGTGCAAATCGGGGCTGCTCAACGGACAATTGTGAGTCGCGGGTGGCCTCTCTAAATCAGGCTCACAACCGGCACGGGGCCGGCTGCTTCTCATCAAGGACATGCGCAAATGACGACCGCAAACCTCCATGCGCCGCTCGGGGCAGTCACCGTTCTCCGCGTGGTCGATTCGATTCTGGACGTGAAGAACAGCGTTGTAACCTGGTACCTGTCGCGCCAGACCCGCAAGGAACTGTCAAAGCTGACCGACAGCCAGCTGCACGACATTGGCCTGACCCGCCTGGACATCGCCAAATTCTGAGCTGATGCCTGATCTGCCTTCGGGCAGCCAGACCTCCCAAAGCCGCCCACGGGGCGGCTTTTGATATTTTGACCCCCGCACCCGGCTGTTCCCGTCCCGGCCCCCTGCAGATTGAGGATAGGGCTCTAAGGCTGGCCTGACTGCAGATTGCGGGCGCTGTCTGGCGGCAGCAAAAAAGGCCGCCCTGAAGGGCAGCCTTTCGCTAATCCGGGTCAGCGCGGATCAGATCGATTCGTCGATCCAGCTCTGCAGCGCGGCTTTCGGGGCAGCGCCGGCACGGTTGGAAACCACCTGGCCATCCTTGAAGATAAACAGCGCCGGGATGCCGCGCACGCCCATGGCAGCGGCGGAGTTCGGGTTGCTGTCGACATCAACCTTGGCAATCTTGATCTTGCCATCATATTCCTTGGCCAGCTCCTCCAGAGCCGGGCCGATCTGCTTGCAGGGCCCGCACCACTCGGCCCAGAAATCCACCACGACGGGGATATCGGAGTTTTTGACTTCGGCGTCGAAGGTGGCGTCGGTGACGGCTACGGTGGACATATGCATGTCTCCATGAGTGTGTGGCAACTGGAGTCGGAACCTAGGTACGGGTTTTCAGATCGTCAAGGTTCCAACCGCCGCTTCAGAGCCGCTGACACGAGATCGTGCGGCAGCGGCATAAGCATCGCGGTGCGGGTCCAAAGAATTGCGGTCTCCACCTGCCGGCCGGGGTAGATTTGCGACAGTGCATGGGCATAAGCACCCATCTGCCGCAGCAGGCCTTCGGGGCAAGCTTCCGGACTGTGCGGCACCGTGGCGTTAGACTTGAAATCCACCGCCAGAACTTTCTCCGGTGTAAGGATCAGGCGGTCGATGATGCCGTGAATCCGCTCCCCCTCCAGATCGGCGGTGAAGGGCACCTCGGCCAGGGTCCCGGCATCAAAAACATGGATGCAATCGGGGTTGCGCAGCGCTGCCGCGGCCTCGGCCAGCAGCGCGCCGCCGTCTTCTGCCTCCGGCAGCAAGGACTTGGCCAGCGCGGGCCAATCTGCCTCTGGCTTGCCGGGCAGGTGTTCCAGCAGCAGGTGCAGCCTCGTGCCGCGGGATTTGGCGGATTCTTCCTCCATCCCGGCTTCGCCGGGCAGCGCTTTGGCGCCCCCCAGGTCAGAGGGGCTGAGCGCAGCGATGGGCGCAACATAAGGCCGCGCGGGCTGGCGGAACAGCGCGGGCAGCACCGGCTTTTCGGGCTCGGCGACGGGATGATGCACCAGCGGCAACGCGTCCCAGCCGCCATGCTGCAGGCGCAGACCGGCGCCGCCGGGCATCTTGCATTCCGCGGCGCCGCCATCCTGCAAGGCGCGCTCGACCATCTGGTACCAGCTGCTGCCATCCGGGCTCAGCTCACCCGCCGCGGCGACGATCAGCCATTTCTCGGCCCGGGTCAGCGCCACGTAGAGCAGCCGCAGCCGCTCGTTCTGGAGCTTCTCCTGCGCCGCTTCCCGTGCGGCGAGCATGGCGTCGGGCATCTGGTCCTTGGGCACCTTCCACAGCGGCACCTCACCCGCGGTCATGATCTCCGGGTCGGTGGGCGGGCGGCGCTTGGCGGTGTCGGGCAGGATCACGATCGGCGCTTCCAGACCCTTGGAGCCATGCACCGACATCACCCGGATCATGTTGCCGGCGCTGCCCATCTGGCGCTTGATCTCCAGATCGTCGGTCTGCATCCAGACCAGGAAGCCGGTGAGGCTGGGCACGTCCGAGCGCTCGTAGGCGAGCGCCTGCGACAGGAGAGCGTTGATCCCGTCCTCCGCTTCAGGCCCCAAGCGGCCAAGCAGCTTCTGCCGGCCCTGGTGGCGGGTCAGGATGCGCTCGATCAGATCGTAGGGCCGCAGGAAATCGGCGTTGGCGCGCAGATCGTCGAGGATTTCGAGCGTCTCCGGGAACTCCGCCGCACGCTCGCGCAGGGTGGACCACAAGTAGGGGCCGTCGCGCCGGTGGGCGAGGTCGAATAGCATCTGCTCGCTCCAGCCGAAGATGGGCGATTTCAGCGCCTCGGCCAGCGACAGCGAGTCCTCCGGCAGCGCCAGGAAACGCAGGAGCGCGGCAATGTCCTTCACCGCGAGTTCCGCTCCGACCTTCAGCCGGTCGGCGCCGGCGATGGGCAGCTCGGCCTTCTTACAGGCGCGGATGATCTCGGAAAACAGCTCCGAGCGGCGCTGCACCAGGATCAGGAAATCGCCGGCCTGCACCGGCCGGCGCTGAAATGTGCCGCGTTCGGGACCGTCTTCGGGGATGGTCACGCCGCTGTCGATCATCTGCTTGATCGCGCCGGCGATGCGTTCGGCCAGGATC
Organism: Cribrihabitans neustonicus; assembly: GCF_048820895.1. Taxonomy (NCBI): domain Bacteria; kingdom Pseudomonadati; phylum Pseudomonadota; class Alphaproteobacteria; order Rhodobacterales; family Paracoccaceae; genus Cribrihabitans; species Cribrihabitans neustonicus. The sequence continues at coordinate 247,898 of NZ_JBMERQ010000002.1, read as the reverse complement.
ACCGTGTGGTGGCGGCGGCCGGGGCGGTCCACCGGGGAGGTCCAGTCAGGCTCTTCCTCGTCCTCGGTCTTCTCCACCACCGGCCAGAGATCGACGCGGCCGGGCAGGTCGGACTTGAAGGCCTGGTGCAGCGCCTCCTTGCGGAAGCCTGCGCGCGGGCTGTCGCGGAACACCAGGTCCACCAGCTTCAGGATCGCGGCCGACGAGCGGAAGGAGAAATCGAGCGAGGCGTTCTGCAGCCCGGGCCCGGTTTCCTCCAGCCGGCGGCCAAATTCGGCCTGCATCCGGTCGAAGGCATCGGGATCGGCGCCCTGGAATGAATAGATCGACTGTTTCTTGTCGCCGACCACGAAGATTGTGCGCTCCACCTCCGAGCGCGCGCCTTCGCCAGCGGTGAACTCCTGCGCGAGCTTCTCGATCACGTCCCATTGCACCGGGCTGGTGTCCTGCGCCTCGTCCACCAGGATGTGGTCGATGCCGCCGTCCAGCCGGTAAAGCACCCAGGCCGCGACGCCCGGATCGTTCAGAAGCTGGCGCGCCTTCAGGATCAGGTCGTCGAAGTCGAGCCAGCCGCGCTGCTGCTTGCGGCGCTCGTATTCCGGCAGAAAGGCGGCGGCAAAGCGGTGCAGGTCGGCGGATTTGCGCGCGGCGGAAAGCGCCAGCCGCTTGGCGCGGGCATCCTCGATCCGCAGCATCAGCGGCTCGAGCTGGTCCATCAGGGACAGGTTGGCCTCGCGCAGTTTCTTGGTCGGGAAGCTGCCGACCTTGGCGCTGAACGGGGCCTTGGCGCCGGCACCGGTGAGGAAGACGTTTTCCAGCACATCGAGATCCGCCAGCGTGGGCCTAGCAATGCCCGCGAGCTTGGCCGCTGCGCGCTGGTCGGTGGTGCCGCCTTCAGCGAGCATGATGCGGGTGCGGGCCAGCAGCTCTTCCTCGCCGCCGAGGAACACCAGCGCCTCCAGCGCCTCCGTGTCGAAACCTGCGGGCAGGCCGAACAGCTCCAGGAGCGCGTCGCGGTCCAGCGGCGGGTCGAAATTGGCGCGGCGCTGGCAGAGCGCGGCGGTGAGCGTCTCGAAATCGCTGTCGCTGACGTGCCGGGCGAGCGCGTCGAGCAGGGGGGCTTCGGACCCTTGCGCGAAATCCTCCATGATCTCCGCCCGCAGAAGCGTGGCGGCGCGGTCGTCCATTTCGGAAAACTGCGGGCTGACGCCGGCTTCCAGCGGGAAGCGGCGCAGGAGCGACGCGCAGAAGGAGTGGATGGTCTGGATCTTCAGGCCGCCCGGGGTTTCGATCGCGCGGGCAAAGAGCGTGCGCGCCTGGGCGAGGCCCTCGGGGGAGATCACGTCTTCCGCGCCCAACTCGGTCAGCGCCGCCACTAGCTTTTCGTCCGCCAGCATTGCCCATTCACCTAAGCGTTTGAACAGCCGGTTCTGCATCTCGCTTGCCGCCGCCTTGGTGTAGGTGAGGCAGAGGATATGCTGCGGCTGCACGCCCCGGAGCAGCAGCCGGGCCACCCTGTCGGTCAGCACCTTGGTCTTGCCGGATCCCGCGTTGGCGGCAAGCCAGGTGGAGGCATCGGGGCGGGCGGCGCGGAACTGCGCCTCGGAGGCGGCGTCGCGAGGGGTCATGTCAGGGTCTCCGGTTCCGCGTCCTTGCTGCGGTCCCATTCGCCGTAGCGGGCGAGGTGGTCGTAATCGCCGGCAAAATCGTCCTTATGCACCATCCGGCGGCTGGTGTAGCCCTGGTCCGGCTCGAAATAGGCACCGATCAGGGTGCGCAGCTCGTCCCAGACCTTGGCCGGCGGGTGCTCCGTCAGCGGCGCGGGCACCTCCTTGAGGCTGCTGCCCAGCCCGATGAACAGCGCGCGCGCCACCTCGGCGGCGCCAATTTCCGTAAAGGCGCCTTCCTCGGCCATCGCGGCCTCGATCAGGAGCTGTTTTTCGAACTTCTGCTGCTGCTTCTCGCTCGGCGGCGCGCCGGTCTTGTAGTCGTAGAGATGCAGGAAGCCGCGGTCGTCCATGTCGATGCGGTCGGCACGGCAGGCAATGGTGAAATCGAGCGGGTCGAGCCGGGCGCTGCCCTTGGCCTCGAACGCAACGGGTTTGGCGCGGGCCTGACGCTCCTGCTCGCCTTGCACGAAATCGCCGGCAATGCGGCGGATGCGGCTGAGCCAGAGGATGCGCGCGACCGGCCAGGGCACGTGTTCTTCCAGGAGGGCGCGGGATTTCTCCACCAGTATCTCCGGGTTCAGCAGGGAAGGGTCCGCCAGCGCGTCCTTGATGAAATGCTCGAAGACCTCATGCACGACGATGCCGCGCAGCAGTGCATCCGGCTCCTGCACCAGCGGGTTGAGCGGATGCAGGCGCAGCACATGTTTAGCGTAGATCGCGTAAGGATCGCGGATCAGCCGCGGGATCTCGGTGATGGTCAGGCGCCGCGGCCGTGCGATTACCGGCGGGCGCGGTGACGGGCGGGGGGCAGGGGGGAGCGGTGCGGGTTCCTCCAACGCGGCGGCCCAGCCCAGCCATTCGTTGCCCCGCGCCTTCATCGCCTGCCACGCATCAAGCCCGCCCTGATCCGGCAGGCCCTTCAGCAGGTTGGTCATCCGGTTCAGCCATCGCGAAGGCACGGTATCAGCCTCCTCCGAGCGGATCGCGCGGGTGAGCCAGACCTCCGGCGCGGCGACCGCCTGCTGGAAGTCATGCGCCGACAGGCCAATGCGGCGTTCCGGCAGCAGCAGCCCCGCCTGGTTGCGCAGCTGGCGGTTCAGCCAGGGATCGGGGCTTGCGGCCTCGGGCCAGCTGCCTTCGTTGAGGCCGCCGAGGATCACCAGATCGGCGCCCTGGACACGGGCCTCCAGCGTGCCCCAGATCATGATCGAGCCATAGGGCGCGTCGCGGTCGCGCACCTCGCCCTGGCTCAGCAGCGCGCCGAGGAGGTCGGCAAAGTCGCGCGCCGCCATCTCGCCGCCGTGCGGGGCCTGGGCCTCCAGCTCCTCGATCAGCGCAAGCGCGCTTTGGCCTGCCTTCTTGTCCCAGAGCGTGCCCGCGCCCGCGGCCTGACTGCCGGCGGCGATGGCTTCGGCCAAGGTGCGCAGCCGGGCGACCCATTCAGTGAGCGGGAGGGCGCCCTCGGTCTTCTGGCCGTCGAAACAGTTGCTCAGCCAATCGGTCCAGCCGGGCGTCAGGTGGCGTTTCTCACTAAAGGCAGCAAAGGCCTCGGCATCGGGGAAGGGCGGGCCGTTGCGGCGCAGGGACAGCTCCAGTTCGCGGGTCTGGCGCAAGTGGTCGCCGCGCCCGGCGCCGTCATGGGTCAGCGGGTGTTTTAAAAGCGTGAGCAGGCTGTCGCAGGTGAGCGGCCGGGTGAACAGCCCCGCCACATGGCGCAGGAACCGTCCCGGCGGTGACAATTGCAGCGGCTGGCCGGCGGAGTCGTCCGGGAGGATGTCCCAGCGGTCGAGCGCCGCCGCCACCTGCCGCGTCAGCATCCGGTCCGGGGTGATCAGCGCCGCGGTCTGCCCGTCCTCTGCCGCCTTGCGCAGACGCAGGGCAATGGCGAGCGCCTCGGCCCGCGGGCCGGGGGCTTCCAGAAGGGTGAGGTTTTGCGTCGCAAGATCCAGCCCGGTGAGCTGCGGGCCTTCGCTCATCCATGCGTCGGTGACGGGCGCTGGGCGCAGCGCGAGGGAGACCAGCCGGTTGCGCTCGGGGGAGGCCGGGGGGGCATCGGTCCAGGTCTGCACGTCCCCGGGGGCAAGCTCCAGGTCCTTCATCAGCCGGTAGAAGCGGTACTGCGGGTGATCTTCCGAGATCAGCGGATCGTCCAGGCCGGACCAGACGCTTGCGGGCTGGTCGAAGTCGAAGCCGGGCAGCACCACGGCGCCCTGCGGCAGGCGGGCGATTGCCTCCATCAGCATCAGGGTGGTTCCGCGCGAGCCGGTGGAGCCTGCGAGTATCACCGGGTGCTGCGGCGGGGTTCGCTCCCAATCTCCGATCAGCGAAAGCACCGCCTGGCGCTGCCGGGCCTGGCTGTCCAGCGCGCCTTCGTGCAGGGCGGTGAACTGGTCGGCGATGCCGATGAAAGCCTGCGCCCGCGCCCAGTGGCCCGACATGTCGAAGATGTCTAGATTGCGGATGTCCTGCGGCGTGACGCCTTCGCTCTGCATCTCGTCGATCAGCCCGGCGAGGCTGTCGGAAAGGTCATAGAGCGAGGCGCGCGCAGCGAGGTCGGGCTGGGCCTCCAGCAGCTTGGCGATGAGCTGCGCAAGCTCCAGCCTGCGCCGCAGCGGCGGCAGGGCGGGCGGCAGGCTGCCGGGGGAGGCGCGTTCGGCAAGATCGGTGAGCAGCGACAGGCGCGGCAGCAGCATGGCAGGGCCTGCGTCGAACAGCCCGCGCACCCGGCGCGCCATGCGGGCGGTATTCACGATCAGCTCGGCCCGCGCCAGCGCCTCGGGCGGCAGGCCCGCACTGCGCGAAATCAGACCCTGCACAAGGCCTTTCGGGAAATCCACGCCGCAGGGCAGGGCAAAGAGGCGCGGCTTGGCTGCGGGCTCAAACATCATCGGCTGCAATCAGCTCCTCGGCGGTCCGGATGCCTTCGGGGTGGCCGACATCGCACCAGTGACCGGGATATTCCAGCCCGAACAGCCGCCCGGCCCCGGCCATGCGGTTCCACAGGAGGTTCAGCGAAAAAGCGCGGTCCGGGATTTCGGCCAAGCCATCGGTCTTCACGATCTGCGCGCCGCCATAGACCAGATCGCCGCCGCGGTGCAGGCGGCCTTCCGGATCGGTACCGAAATCGCCTCCGCCTGTGCGGCCGCGGGTGCGGGCAAGCGGGACGCAAACCAGAAGCGCATCCATCCGCGCCGGGTCCCAGGCCGCGCGGGCCAGCGCCAGCGGGTTCGGGCCCTTCCAGATTGCGTCCGTATTCAGCGTGAAAACCGGACCACCGCCCAGGAGCGGCAGCGCTTCGCGCAGCCCGCCTCCAGTGTCGAGGATCTCCGGTGTTTCGTGGCTCAGCGCTACGCCTTGCGTCTCCAGAAAGGCTTTCAACAGCTCTGGCTTGTAATGCAGGTTTGCCGCCACCCGGCGCGGATCGATGCCTCGAGCCACCTCCAGCGCATGGGCGATCAATGGCCGGCCCGCGACCTCGATCATCGGCTTCGGATGGTCGCGGGTCAGCTCCTTCATCCGCGTGCCGAAGCCGGCCGCAAACAGCATGACGGAGTCGGGCGTGTCCTGCATCATCGCCTCAGCTTGTTCAGGTTTTCCGGTGTGGGTTCGGGTAGTGTCTCCTGCAACAGAGCCGCTGCAGGTGCCAGCGCAGGGTGTTCCAGGCCGCGGATAAGATGCCCCCAGACTCGCGGGATCAGATCGACGTAATGCGGTTTGCCGTAGTCGAGGCCAAGCCGGGCAAAGACACCAAGTATGCGCAGGTTGCGCTGCACGCCCAGCACCTCGTAGGCAGTGCGGAAGCCGGTCTCCTCCGCGCCGGCGGCGGCGAGGTAGCGCTCGATCATCTGTTCTTCCAGGGCCGGCGTCACGTCACGGCGGGCGTCCTGCAGAAGCGAAACCAGATCATAGGCCGCGTGGCCCGCCCGCGCGTCCTGGAAGTCCAGAAGGCCCACCCGGGCAACGCCCTCCCGCTTTGGCAGCCAGAGCAGGTTCTCGGCGTGGTAATCCCGCTGCACCAGCACCGGATCGCCACTCACCGTCCCGCGCAGGATATCCTCGAAGGCGCTTTCGAACCGCGCCTGCAGGTCCGCATCATGCTGTTCGAGGATGCCCGCGCGATACTTTGCCAGCGCCAGGCCCGACAGCTCCGCCATCAGCCGCGGGCCGTAGGGGGCCAGTTCCGGCATCGGGGCGGCGTGCAGAGTCACCAGCGCGTCGGTGGCGGCCTCGTAGAGGGGGCGTTCCAGCGCGGGATCGGCGGCGATCACGCGGGCGTAGAGGTCATCGCCCAGATCCTCCAGCAGCAGGAATCCCTGCGCCTCTTCCGCGGCGAGGATTTCCGGCGCGCTGAGGCCTTGTGCGGCAAGATGCCGGGCGATGCACACGAACGGCCGCACGTCCTCGCCCTTCTCTGGCGGCGCGTCCATCAGCACCACGGTGCGGCCATCCGGGCCGATCAGCCGCTCGTAGCGGCGGTTGGAAGCATCGCCGGCCAAGGGCCCGCGGCGCCAGGCCGAGTAGCCTGCATCGGCAAGGAAGATTTCACATCGGGCGGCGCGGTCGGTCATGCGCAAAGGCGCTCCATCAGGGGCTGCCACTTGGGGTCGCTCCAGGCGAAGCTCAGGTGGCGGCGGTCTTCGTGTTCAGGGTCGGGGCTCAGCGACAGGGTAAGCGCGTGGGCCGGGGTTAGTTCACCCAGCCGGTCTGGCCATTCCACTAGGCAGATCGCCTCGTCGAAGGCCGCTGTCAGGCCCAGCTCCTCCACCTCGTCGAGGCTGCCGAGGCGGTAAAGATCTGCGTGCCAGACCTCGCCCGCAGGCACCTCGTAGGTCTGCACCAGGGTGAAGGTGGGCGAGGGGACGTCCTCCGGCACCGGCATCAGGGTTTGCAGCAGGTGGCGGGCGAAATGGGTTTTGCCCGCGCCGATCGGGCCTTCCAGCAACAGGCAATCGCCGGGGCGCAGGGCCCCGGCGATCTGTCCAGCCAGCTCGGCCGTATGTTCAGGTGAGTTCAGCGTCAAACGCGCGGTGCTCGTGATCATGGCGCTAGAATGCCGCTGCGGCGAAGCCGCCGCAAGCCGGTTTCCGGTCAGCCCTGGCCGGCCGCGGGAAAGCGCTCCTGCGCGGCCGGGGCGGCCACGGTTTCGGGCTGGCGGAAGCTCACCATGGTGGCGCCGTTCTGGATCGCGGAGACCTTGCAGATCAGCGGTGTGCCGTCGCGGAGCTGCACCTTGCACCACCAAGGCTCGCGCGCCTCACCGCCGGCGGTGAAATCGCGGATCTCACCCCAGGCCGGGGTCGGCGCGCAGGTGTCCTGCCAGACCCGGCTTGCGTCCATGATGGAAACCTTGGCAAAGCTGGTCTCCGGGTCCATCCGCCACAGTTCGTGATAGGCCTGGTTGGAGAAGCTCATGGTGCCGTCGCCGGCAAAGACCGCAATCGCCTCGTCCATCTGGTCCATGATCGATTGGCCCATCTCCAGCTCGGAGCGGAACTGGCGGGTGAGGGTGATCTCGGCGGTGATGTCCTCGAACAGGAAGGCGATGGCGCCATCGGGATGCGGCCGGCCGGAAACCTTGTAGACCGAGCCCGAGGGCAGCGACCAGGTCTCCTGGTAGCGGCCTTCGGCGGCGGCTTCCAGAACATCGGCCATCTGATGGCGCCAGCTCGAGTAGTTCTTGGGCTCCGGCATCATGCGCTGGTCGCGCAGCCGGTCAAAGAAGGTGAGCAGGTTGGGCCGCGACGACAGAAAGTTCGCGGGCAGTGCGGTGAGGTCGATCAGCACCGGGTTGAACAGCACCAGCTGGCGGTTGCGGTCAAAGATCGCCAGGCCGATCGACAGCTGGGCAAAGGTCTTGGCCAGGGTCTGCACAAAGTTGCGCTGGGCGATCTCCGCGTCGACCACCGCGTTCACGTCGACCGCGTGGCACAGCCAGCCGGCCTCCGTCTCTGTGGTTGAGATGTTGTACCACAGCTTCTTCTTCGTCTCCGGCAGCGGGATCGAGATGCGCTCGGGTTTGCCGCTGGCCATCGGGTCCTCGAGGTCGGCAAACAGCGGTTCGGCAAAATCGGCATCGCGGCCGCGGATCTTCTGGCTGAGGTTGTCATACGCGAGGTTTGTCCAGGTGACATGGCCTTCGTCCGATTGCAGCCAGACGGGGTAGGGTGCCTGATGCACCGCGGCGCGCAGGGTGGTAAGCTCCTGGTCCAGAGACTTGTTCTGCTCTTCCAGCGTGCTGCGGCGCAGCTGCACCCGGGTCACGCCGTCGATCCATTCGCAATGCGCCTCGCGGCTTTCGGCATTGGCGGTGCCGGAGAGCACCAGCGGGCCCACGTCCTTGAGAAAGCCGGGCGATTGAGGCAGGCCGGGGTAGCTGCGCGCGAGCTGGTCGCGGAGCATGCTCCAGCTGAAATTGTCGGCCTGGTCTCCGATAAACTTGCGCGCACCCGAGGACCAGCCGATCAGCGTGGTGTCGTCGAACAGGAACACCGCATCGGTACGCCCGTCGCTGGCAAGCAGGTCCTGCTCCAGCCCGTGGCGGCGCTGCGGCGGCGACAGCCACCAGACGGCGGCGGCTGCGGTGGCGGCGCACAGTGCCGCCAGTACAAACCATTCGATCGAAACGATGTCCTGCATGTCGTCCTGCCTCGGTTAGCTATCGTTTTTCCGCATGGTTCATCAGAAAAGGTTAAATCAAGTTTAATTGGTTGCCGAAAAATGAATAGTTAAAATTCTATCGGTTTGTTCTCGCCAAGCCCCTGCCGGCCGCCCTTGCTGCTGCCGCCGCCCTCGGCGCTGTCCGCCGCCTGGGCATCAATGGCGCTGCGCGGCCAGGAGACCTCGACGATGGCACCGCAGCGGTCGCCGTAGGGGCAGAGCGTCTGAAAGGGGTCGGAGCCATTTGCAAAGCGCAGCTGCGCGCCAGTGCGCTCCAGAAGAGTTTTGGCGATGAACAATCCCAGCCCCATGCCTTCGTACTCCGGGCGCAGGCGGCTGTCGCTTTCGCTGCGCCGCCGCCGCATGAAGGGATCGCCGATCCGTCCCAGCATCTGCGGCGGGTAGCCCTGGCCGTCGTCGCAGATCCGAAGGGTAATGCGGTTGTCGTTCCAGGCCGCGTCGATCCACACTGTGGACTTGGCGAAATCCACCGCGTTCTGGACCAGATTGCGCAGCCCATGGATGATCTCGGGCATGCGTTGCACGGTGGGCTGCTGGAAGTCGCCGCCTTCCAGCGGGCCTTCGTGGTAGAGCACCGCCTTGCCGCGCTGCATGTGCGGCTCCGCGGCCTCGTTCACAACGGTGGAGAAGGGCGCCTGGCGCAGGTGGAGGTCGTCCTTGCCGGCCCGGCCCATGCCGCGCAGGATGTCGCGGCAGCGGTCAGCCTGTTCCCGGATCAAGGCGGCGTCCTCGCGCAGGTCCGGGCGGTCGCCGAGCTCGTCGATGAGTTCGGCGCTGGCCAGCTTTATCGTTGCCAGCGGCGTACCCATCTCATGCGCGGCCGCGGCCACCACACCGCCCAGGTCGGTGAGCTTCTGCTCCCGCGACAGCGCCAGCTGGGTGGCGCTCAGCGCTTCGGACATCGAGCGCATCTCGTTGCTGACGCGGAAGGAATAGCCGCCGATGAACAGGATGGCGATGACGATGGCGGTCCAGTTGCCGAAGATGAAGATGTCCGGCACCCGCAATACGAACCCCTGTTCGGTGCGCAGGGGGAGGTGGAACTCGGCCATCAGGGTCACGAGGATGACCGCGGTGGCGCCGATGACCAGAGTCTGGCGCAGCCGCATCACCGCCGCCGAGATGGTGACCGGCCCCAGCACCAGCAGCGCAAACGGGTTGTTGAGCCCGCCGGTGAGGTAGAGCAGGAAGGCCAGCTGCAAGAGATCAAAGAGCACCATCAGAAAGTTCTCGAAGTCCGTCAGCCGCCGGTTTTCGGGAAAGAAGAAAATCAGCAGCAGATTGCCCGCCACCGAGATGCCCACCGCCAGGTAGCAGAGCTCCAATTCCAGCCGCAGGCTGTACATCTGCTGGGCTACGGTTATCGCGATGAGCTGGCCGGCAATTGCCACCCAGCGCAACAGGATCAGGGTCCGCAGGCGGATCCAGTGGCTGCCGGGCCGGCTGGCCGCCAGCCAAATGTCGCGATCGCTCATCTTTGCGCCTGCTCCCGCAGATGTGACCCCGTGCAACAGTTGCAACGGGTTGTTTTCTTGATAGGTCTGGCGCCCGGAACGATCAACAACCCTTCTAGCCGCAAAGTGTGATCCTATGACGCGCCTTTATGCCCTTCTTGCCGCCCTGTTTGTCGCTTCCCTAGTCGGGGGCGCCTGGTATCTGACGCGCGGCGGCAGCGGCGGCGACAGATACGCACAATGCCGCAGCAGCCAGATCGCCGGCGGCACCGCTGCCATCGGCGGCGCCTTCGAGCTGGTCAACGCCAAGGGCGAGACGGTCACCGACAAGGACGTGATCACCGAACCCTCGATCGTCTACTTCGGCTATACTTTCTGCCCTGACGTCTGCCCGATGGATTCCGCCCGCAATGCCGATGCGGTGGACCTGCTGGCCGAGCGCGGCTACAGCGTGACGCCGGTGTTCATCTCGGTCGATCCAGAGCGCGACACGCCGGAAGCGGTAGGCGATTTTGCCGGCAATCTGCATGAGAAGATGATTGGGCTCACCGGCTCGCCCGAGCAGATCAAAGCCGCCAGCAAAGCCTACAAAACCTACTACAAGAAGAACAGCGGCGACGACGACTACTACCTGGTCGACCACTCCACTTTCTCCTACCTCGTCCTGCCGGAGGAAGGCTTTGTCGAGTTTTTCCGCCGCGACGAGACCGCCGAGCAGATCGCCGGAAAGACCGCCTGCTACATCGAGAATAGCTGAGGCATCTTAGCCGTTTGACCTTTCCGGCTCCCCGGTCATATTCTGCCTTGCACAATGAATTTCGGGGGAGGACCGGGCATGGCGGAGATTGCTTTGCAGGACATCGGATCAGACAACACGCTGCTGCTGGTCGATGATGACGAGCCTTTCCTGCGGCGGCTTGCAAAGGCAATGGAAAAGCGCGGCTTCGAGGTGGAGACCGCGGACTCGGTTGCCGCGGGCAGCGCCATCGCCACTGCGCGCCCGCCCGCCTATGCGGTGGTGGATTTGCGGCTGGAGGACGGCAACGGTCTCGACGTGGTGGAAGTGCTGCGCGAGAAACGCCCCGATAGCCGGGTGGTGGTGCTGACTGGGTATGGCGCGATTGCCACCGCGGTGGCTGCGGTAAAGATCGGGGCCACTGACTACCTGTCGAAACCGGCCGATGCGACCGACATCATGAACGCGCTGCTGGCAAGCGACGACGAGCTGCCGCCGCCGCCCGAGAACCCGATGAGCGCCGACCGGGTGCGCTGGGAGCATATCCAGCGGGTCTATGAGCTCTGCGACCGCAACGTCTCGGAAACCGCGCGGCGGCTTAACATGCACCGTCGCACGCTGCAGCGCATCCTGGCCAAGCGCAGCCCGCGGTAAGCCCGGGTGCAGCAGCCGGACGTGTCCAGCCCGGAACACCAGCCGCTGCCCGAGGGCGGCTGGTCGGAGGGCATCTCCACCCTTGCCGGCGCCTATGTGGTGCCGCCTGCCGAAAGCGCCTTCGTTCAGCCCGCAGGGGTGCTGCACGCCGATGGGCGCTACTGTGCCGAAGGTGCGCTCTGGCGGCGGTACCGGCCGATCACCACCTGCCCGCCGCAACCGGGCAGCGGAGTAGACCGGCTGCCGGGCCGCTGGCTCTGGGGCGGGGTGCTTTGGGCGCATTTCGGGCATTTCCTGGTGGAGAGCTCCTCCCGGCTTTGGGCGCTGGCCTATCTGGATCAGCCGGTGGACGGTATCCTGTTCATCCCGAAACGTCCCTCTACCGGGGACGGGACGCGCGGATTCCAGCATGAATTCCTTGGACTTATGGCGCCGGATCTGCCGCTGAAGGTCGCGGACCACGCACTGCAGGTGGAGGAGCTGGTGGTGCCGGGGCAGGGGTTCGGCCTGGGCAGGATCACTGCGGGCACCCGCAAATTCCGCACCGCGATGCACAGCCGCTTTGCCCGCGGCGTGGCAGGCGAAGGGCCGGAGAAGATTTACATCTCGCGTTCGAAACTGGGGCTCGGCAAAGGCGGGCTCCTGGGGGAGGAGCAGATGGAGGAGCTGCTGCGCGCTGAAGGCTACGAGATTTTCCACCCGCAAGAGCACAGCCTGCGCACCCAGCTTGCCCGCTACAAGGCGGCACGGAAGGTGGTGGCGGCCGACGGCTCGGCGCTGCATCTCTACGCGATGGTGGGGCGGCCCGATCAGAAGGTGGCGATGGTGCTGCGGCGGCAGGCCGGCGCAAACAACCTGCTGGCCGATCACGTCGCGCATTTCTGCCGCTGCGAACCGCTGGTGATCGATGCGCTGCGCACCGAGTGGGTGCCTGCGCACAAGCAGAAGTCCAGCCGGCTCAGTTTTGGCGAGCTGGACCTGGCGGCGATCGGCAGGGCGCTGGCGGCGCAGGGGTTCATCTCCCGGGAGGCCAAGTGGCCGGAGATGAGCGAGGCTGACCGTCAGCAGGTGCTTGAAGCCAAGGGCTTGGGCGGCAACAGCAATTTTACCGAGGCGCCGGAGGCCAAGCGGCAGCGCGTCCGCGCCTTGCGGCGTGCGCGCCGGGCGCAGAAGGCCGAGACGCAGGGCTGAGGCGCGAGCCGCGCATTACATCTCGCCCAGCAGTTCCGCATGGCGCGCCAGCAGCGCCGCCCGCGTCTCCATCGGCGGGCGTAGCACGATCGCAAGCCCCTCCATCAGCTCGGGCCGCGGGCGGCCGAAGAAACGGCTGGCCTCGGCCTCCGAAAAGCCCGCGATCTGCACCGCCTCCATCCAGGCGCTCACCTTGTCGGCGCGTTTGATCTGCGCCTTCACAGTTTTGGGAAGAGCAGCAGGCAGGCCAAAGCGCAGATGGATCGCCGCAGACAGCCGCCGGTCCAGCTCGCCGTAGCCGGGGCCGACGGCAGCCTTCACCGGCGAGATCATGTCGCCGATCACGTATTCCGGTGCATCATGCAACAGCGCCGCCAGCCGCCAGCGGACCGGCGCATTGGGGTTCATCCGGGCAAACAGCGCTTCCACCAGCAGCGAATGCTCGGCCACCGAATAGGCGTAATCGCCGCTGGTCTGACCATTCCAGCGCGCCACGAAAGCAAGTCCGCGGGCGATATCCTCGATCTCGATATCCATCGGCGTCGGGTCCAGCAGGTCGAGACGCCGACCCGACAGCATGCGCTGCCAGGCGCGGGCAGGTCTTGCGGGCATGCGCCCCTCCTGTCGCAGCAATTTTCCCCCTGAGTATCCGCTGTTGCGCGGCCGGGCAATGCCGCAGGAGCACCGGGTTCCCTGCCGGCCGGACACACGCGGAAACACTGTATTTACTGCCCGTGAAATTGAAATGCGCTCCGCAGACCCAATATTATGTGTAGGTGAGGGGCACTGCCCCCCAAATGGCAGTCCCTTCCCTGATGTACCGCGCACAGGAAAGGAGACAGTCATGTTCAAGCGCGTATTGGGAATCGGCCTCGTATTTGGCATGGCGGCTACTGCGCCGCCGGCGTTTGCCGCCAGCTGCGGAGACCGCGAATTGATGGTTCGAAAGCTGGAAAGCGGCTATTCCGAACGGCTTACTGTAGGCGGATTGCAGCGGACCCGGCCCGCCGCCACCATTCTGGAGGTCTGGGCCTCGGAAGAAACCGGCACCTTCACGGTCCTTGTCACCCATGCAAACGGGATCAGCTGCGTGGTGGCAACCGGCTCCGAGTTCTTCCATATCCCGGCCACCGAGGTGGCCGACCTTGGCACGCCAAGCTGATTTACGGGTACTGCGCAGCTCGCTCCTCCCGGCCCCTTCCCGGCCAGGGCGGCCCGGCTGCCGCCATCTTCGTTGAATGTAAACGCCTGCGGTGCTAGGCCAAGCTCCAATTCGTCCCGCAACCGATATGGAGCAACACATGGCCGGGGATTACATCGTCAAGGATATCGCGCTGGCCGGTTATGGCCGCAAGGAACTGGACATCGCCGAAACCGAGATGCCGGGCCTGATGGCGCTGCGCGCGGAATATGGCGACAGCAAGCCGCTGAAGGGCGCGCGCATTGTCGGTTCGCTGCATATGACGATCCAGACCGCAGTACTGATCGAAACACTGGTAGCGCTGGGCGCTGACGTGCGCTGGGCATCCTGTAACATTTTCTCCACTCAGGACCACGCCGCCGCCGCCATTGCCGAGGCGGGCATCCCGGTCTTCGCCATCAAGGGCCAGTCGCTGGAGGAGCATTGGGATTACCTCGACCGCTCGTTCCAGTTCCCTGAGGGCGCCAACATGATCCTCGACGATGGCGGCGACGCGACGCTCTATGTGCTGCTGGGCGCCCGTGCCGAAGCCGGTGAGGAAATCATCCCGGTTCCGCAGTCCGAGGAAGAAGCCGTGATCAAGGCGCAGATCCAGAAGCGCATGGAAACCTCCCCGGGCTGGTTCACCAAGACCCGCGACGCGATCAAGGGCGTTTCCGAGGAGACCACCACCGGCGTGCACCGTCTTTATGAACTGGTGAAACAGGGCGAGCTGCCCTTCCCGGCGATCAACGTGAACGACAGCGTCACCAAGTCGAAGTTCGACAACAAGTACGGCTGCAAGGAATCGCTGGTCGACGGCATCCGCCGCGCGACTGACACCATGATGGCCGGCAAGGTTGCCGTGGTCTGCGGCTATGGCGACGTAGGCAAAGGCTCCGCCGCCTCCCTGCGCGGCGCCGGCGCCCGGGTGAAGGTGACTGAGGCCGACCCGATCTGCGCCCTGCAGGCGGCGATGGACGGCTTTGAAGTGGTTCTGCTGGAAGATGCCGTGGCCACCGCTGACATCTTCATCACCACAACCGGCAACAAGGACGTGATCCGCATCGAGCACATGCGCGAGATGAAGGACATGGCCATTGTCGGCAACATCGGCCATTTCGACAACGAAATCCAGGTCGCCAATCTGCGCAATCACAAGTGGACCAACATCAAGGAACAGGTGGACATGATCGAGATGCCCTCGGGCAACCGTATCATCCTGTTGTCCGAAGGCCGCCTGCTGAACCTCGGCAACGCGACCGGCCATCCTTCCTTCGTGATGTCGGCCTCTTTCACCAATCAGGTTCTGGCGCAGATCGAGCTTTGGACCCGCGGTGATAAATACGAGAACAAGGTATACATCCTGCCCAAGCATCTCGATGAGAAGGTCGCCCGCCTGCACCTGGACCGCATCGGCGTTAAGCTGACCCAGCTGTCATCTGAGCAGGCCGCCTATATCGGCGTGACGCCGGAAGGCCCGTTCAAACCCGAACATTACCGCTACTGAGCGGACGCAGACGCAGGAATTGGCAGAAGGCCCCGCCCACGGCGGGGCCTTTCGCGATTTTGCGGCGGCCGGCGGGAACCTGCGCGGCGCGGCAATCCGAGGTGGCAGGAACCCGCTTGCTGCCCGGACGGGGCGCGAAACCCGCAGGAACGCTGCCCGGACCCAGACGTTGGGTGGGGGACGGTAATCGCAACAGAAGGAGTTCTACCGATGATGACCGCGCTGAAAACCAAGGCCCGTATCCTGGCTTCCGTGACCGCTGCCGCGCTGATCGCGGGTCCTGCTCTTGCCGCTTCCAGCGATCTGAGCGCTGACGTGAGCCAGGAGGCTGCTCCGGCCGGCTCCCTGCAGACCGAAGGAAACCTTCAGGGCGCAGTCGAAGGCCAGGGCGCCATGGCAGAGGCCGAAGCAAACGCCGGTACGGATATCACTGCTGAGCCGGGCTCGACTTCCTATGAAGGCGGCACCACGGCCGAAGCCGATGCGGCAACCGATGTCGAAACCGGACTTGCGGATTCCTCCGCAGCGGCCGGTGCCGATCTCGATCTTGCCAATATGACTGCTGGCGAACTGACAGGCAAAAAGGTCCTCAGCGCTGACGGCAACGACGTTGGCGAGATTGACTATGTGATCAAGCAGGGCGGCAAGCTGGCTGGTGTGGTCGGCGTCGGCGGCTTCCTTGGGATGGGCGAGCACACCGTTGCCATCCCGCTGGAGGACTTCAAGCTGATCGAAGACGAACAGCTGCAGTTGAGCGCGCAGACCGAAGCCAATCTGAAGGCAATGGCGGAAGTGGACGAGAGCCAGATTTCGCCGCTGCCGGAAGACGAGAAGCTGGCGAAGCATCTGTAACTGCTGTCACGCAGCAGTTTCGGGGCGTCCCTTCCGGGGCGCCCTTTTTTGGCTGTCGCGGTCCGGATGTCTCCGGCGGCCGGAAGATCCCCGCTTGATGGGCTGCGGCGCGCCTATAGGATGGATGTATTCTGGCAGGCCCGCCCGGGGCTGGTTATTGAGAAAAGGAGGGTATTTTATGGGAAAGCGGGATGAGCTGATCGCAAAGTATGCAGAGGACCTGAAAACCAAATGCGGGGTGGAGCCGGACATCGGCCTGCTCACCAAGGTTACCATCGGCTGCGGCCCGTCGATCTATGACGCGGATGCCGCTACCGTTGCCTCCAGCCAGCCCGGCGAGCTGGAAACCGTGAAGAACAACTTCCTGATCAAGAAGCTGGGCTTGGCGGATGGTCCAGAATTGATGCAGGCTATCGATCAGGCGGTGGAGACCTACGGCCGTTCGGAGCGCAACAAGTACCGCGCCGTAATCTACTATCTGCTCACCCGCCATTTCGGAAAAGAATCGGTCTACGGCTGAGCCGGGAAGTTCCGCCGCGGAGAGCGCCCCGCGGCGGGCGTATCCGATTTGATGAGGATTGTCCGGGTTATTGCTTTGCGGAATCAACCACCGGGCGTCTATATCTAAGGGCACCGGCCAGGATGGCCAGGAACCAGATTTTCATACGCGTGTGGTGGATAGGAGCACGCGGGGTGGAAGGGAAGGTCCTGGGTATCCCCGGGATCTTCCCTTTTTCGTTTCCACGCTCTCTACGGCCGCACCGGGCAAATTTTGGGCCGAGACTTAAACGCCGCTTCGCTTTTGGAAGCTGCGGTTCCGCCGGTCAAAACAGCGTCAGCACCAATCCCATTACTGCACAGGCCAGCGCCGCATAACCGCCGTCGATCAGCGTCAATTTCGCCGGGCGCATGCCATAGAGATTGTTGAGCGCAAGCCAGGGGCTTATGAAAAACAAGCCAACCCCGGCGCCGCCGACAAGGCCTGCGCCAAGCGTCTCGATTCCGGACAGCGCAAACACGTGCCGCATCATGCCGGCCACGACCAGCTGCAGCACAAAGGCGATGGCATAGATCTTTTTGTCATCCGCGCCCTTGGGCCGTCCGTCCGGGCCGCGCGGAATGCGGGCGGCTTCCATCCAGGGCTTTGCCAGGGCGCCGTAATAGCCCGCCCCCAGCGCAAAGGCTGCAACGGTTGCCAGAAGCACACTTAAAAATTCCATGCCAGCTCCATAACTCCGGTGAAAGTACAACGAGAATGGCGGGTCACGAAGGATCCGTCTGCCCCAGCGCACAGACCGCCTGCCATTCCTCCTCGGTCACTGGCTGCACCGAAAGGCGCGAGTTTTTGACCAGAACCATATCCTGGAGCCGCGGGTCAGCCTTGATTCCGTCCAGGGTCACCGCTTGCTCGAAGGGGCGCACCGCCTTGATGTCGACGCACTCCCAGCGGCCGTCTTCGGTGGTGCTGTCCGGGTGTGCCTCTGCGCAGACCTCGACGATGCCGACCACGGATTTTTCTTTCTGCGAATGGTAGAAAAAGCCGCGGTCCCCGACTTTCATTTCGCGCATGAAATTGCGCGCCTGGTAGTTGCGTACGCCGTCCCATTCCTCCCCCGCGTCGCCCTTGGCCATCTGGTCGTCCCAGCTCCAGGCAGAGGGTTCGGACTTGAACAGCCAGTAGCGCATCAGCCGATGACCTTCTTCCAGGTGATCAGTTCCACCGCCTCGAACAGGCCCGCCTTGCTGTAGGGGTCATTCGCCGCCCATTCCTCACCCGCGGCCATGTCCTCGACGTCGAGGATAATAAGCGAACCCGCCATCTCGCCATCCTGATCCAGGAGCGGGCCCGCCTGGGCAACGCAGCCGGTGGCTTTGATATAGGCAAGGTGCGCATCGCGATTGTCGAGACGGGTCTGCAAATGGCCGGGTTTATCGCGGGCAATCAAGGCGATGAGCATTTTATTCCTCTTTTAACGGTCTTTTAAGCAGTTGATCCGCCGCCTCCGCAATCGTCAAGCGCTGATCGAGCAAAAGGGTTACTGTCTGTGTTATCGGCATATCGAGCTGCATCTTCCGCGCCTGTTCCGCCACCGCATGCGCGGTTGCGGCGCCTTCCACCGTGATGCCCGAATCGAAGGGCTCGCCGCGGCCGATCGACAAGCCCAGGCGGTAGTTGCGCGACAGGTCCGAACTGCAGGTGAGCGTCAGGTCGCCGAAGCCCGAAAGCCCCGCCAGAGTTTCGGGCCGGGCGCCGCAGGCCAGCGCCATGCGCTGCATTTCGGCATAGCCGCGGGTCATCAGCGCGGCGCGGGCGCTGTCGCCGAGGCCTGCCCCGATCACCGCGCCGCAGCCGATGGCGATCACGTTCTTCAGGGCACCGCCCAGCTCGGCGCCGATGGTGTCCGTGGTGCGGTAGAGCCGCAGGTTGGAGGTGGTGAGTTCGGCTTGCAGCATTTCGCCCAGCTTGGCGTCTTCGCACGCAAGCGTCAGCGCGGTAGGCAGTCCCCGGGCGATATCGGCAGCAAAGCTCGGGCCCGTCAGCAGCGCCGCGCGGGCGTTGGGAAGAACCTGCCGGATCACCGCAACCGGACCGAGGCCGGTGTTCAGTTCGACCCCCTTGCAACAGGCGACCAGCGTTTTGCCGCCAAGCTGACCGGCGTGGGCTTCCAGCGCGCCGCGCAGCTTTTGCATCGGTACCGCCAGCAGCAGGGTTTGCGCCTGCGCAGCTTCGGCCAGGTTGGACGTGACGGTGAGCGCGGCGGGCAATTCCACACCGGGCAGCCGCGCCTCGTTGCGGCGGGAAGCCTGTATTTCCGCCGCTTGCCGCGCATCGCGGGCCCAGAGCGTGACCGGCCCGTTGCCAGCCAGCGAGATCGCCAGCGCCGTGCCGAAGGCGCCGGAGCCGAGGACCGCGACGCTCATGCCTTGGCTCCCTTGCGGCCCGAGCCGATCAGTGCCGGGGCGCTCTGGTCCAGCGGCCAGCGCGGCCGGGCGGTCAGGTCAAGTCCGTCGCGTGCGCCCGCCTTGTAGCGCTCCAGCCCGGCGTAGGCGATCATTGCGGCATTGTCCGTGCAGAGACTGAGCGGCGGGGCGGTGAAGGCGGCGCCCGCCTCGGCACATACTTCCTCCAGCGCGGCGCGGATCGCGGTATTGGCTGCCACACCGCCGGCCACGGCCACGGTTGGCTGCGCAGGGCTTTCTTCGAGATACAGCGCCAGCGCGCGGCGGGTCTTGGCCGCCAGCACATCTGCCACTGCGGCCTGAAATCCGGCGCAGAGATCGGCGCGGTCCTGCCGCTTCAGCCCGCCATTTTCCGCGACGATCTGGTCGCGCATCCGCAGGAGTGCGGTCTTGAGGCCCGAGAAGGACAGGTTGCAATCCGCCCGGTCCAGCAATGGCCGCGGGAAGCGGAAGCGGGTGGGGTCGCCGCCTTCGGCCTCGGCCTGCACCGACGGCCCGCCGGGCTGGGGCAGGCCAAGCAGCCGCGCGGTCTTGTCGAAGGCCTCACCCGGGGCGTCGTCGATGGTGCCGCCGAGGCGGGAGAATTGCTCCGGCCCGTGCGCAACCAGGAACTGGCAATGGCCACCCGATACCAGGAGCATCAGGTAGGGGTAGGCAATGCCGTCGGTCAGCCGCGGTGTCAGCGCATGGCCCGCCAGGTGGTTCACCCCGATGAGCGGCAGTCCGGTTGCGGCTGCGATCCCCTTGGCGCACATCACGCCCGACATCACCCCGCCGATCAGCCCCGGCCCGGCGGTCACCGCCACCGCGTCCAGCCCGTCCAGGGTCACGCCCGCCTCGGCCAGCGCCTCCCGGACGCAGATGTCCAGCTTTTCGGCATGGGCGCGGGCGGCGATTTCCGGCACCACCCCGCCATAGGCGCTGTGCAGCTCGGTCTGGCCGAACACAACTGAGGACAAGACCTGCGGCCGGCTGTCCTTCTCCTGCCGCACCACCGCGGCGGCGGTGTCGTCACAGCTGCTTTCCAGCCCCAGTATGGTCAGGGTCTTAGTCATGGTCTTACCGTTGCATTGAATTGGCGCCGGGGCTACCACCTTAACGGCGAGCAAACAACTGGGAGCAAGCGATGGCGGGCCTGTTGATGACGCGCCCGCTGGAGGCGGCGCAGCGGTTCGTGGCCAGCCTGCCGGGGGCGGCGCTGGACGGGCTGGAGGTGATCTATGCGCCGCTGATCTCCATCGAACCGGTTGCCAGGCCGCTGGAACTGGGTCCGGCCCAAGCGGTAATCTTTACATCAGCAAACGGCGTGGCGGCCGCTTCACGTGAAACCAGCAGGCGCCTGCCCGCCTACTGCGTCGGCACCCGCACCACTCGGGTTGCCGCGGCCGAGGGCTGGCAGGCTGTCTGCGCCGGTGCCACGGCGGAGCAGCTGGTCGCGAACCTCATCCGGAACAAGCCGTCCGGCCCGCTATTGCATCTGCGCGGCAGCCATGCCCGCGGTGAGGTTGCGCAACGGCTCAACGCCGCCGGGAACGAATGCCGCGAGCAGGTCGTTTACCATCAGGAGCTGAAACCGCTGAATGACCGGGCGCTTGAGGCACTTGCAGCGCGAGACGGCGTGATCGTGCCGCTTTTTTCGCCCCGGACCGCGCAGCAGTTTGCCGTTTTCTGCGCAAAGGCGCCCAATCTGCACCTGATTGCCCTAAGCGAGGCGGTGGCGGTGCCATTGAAAGGCTTGAATTGCAAGACGTTGCGGGTATGTACTTCGCCGGATGCCATGGCCATGGCGCAGGCTGTCCAGGATGCCGCAGCCGGCCTGCGGCGGCTTGAGGACGGGGGGGCTGCGCAGTAATGTCCCGGGGTGTTCGCGCAAATGAATTTGGTAATCTGAGGGGAGGCCGGCGTGGCTGACAAGAAAACTCCGGAAGAATTGAACGAGCCCGGCCCCGCCGCAGCGGAAGCAGGCAAGGCTGCCCCGGATACCGGCGCCGAAGGCAATCCGGAAGCGAAGAAGCCGCGCGAGGCAGCCGAAGCGGAGGTTGACGCAGGCGCGCTCCAGGAGTCCTCTCAGACCGAGACCGAGACCGAGACCGAGACCGAGACCGAGACCGAGACCGAGACCGAGACCGAGACGGAACCGTACTTGGAGGAAAGCGCGACACTGGCCGATCCGGCAATCATGCCCTCCACGGAAGCGGAGGAAGCCGCCGGAGAGGAAGCAGGTGAAGCCACCAAGGAGGCAGACCCTGCCGCTCCCGCCTACGCCTCCAGCGTTGAAGGCAGCGACTCTGGTGACACATGGCGCGATGAGAATGGCACCGCTGACGCTCCCGAGGCTGCTGCGGCGCCCGTGCCCGTGGAACGCATCGTCGAGAAACGCGGCGGCTTTGGCGCCGCGCTGCTTGGCGGCGTGGTGGCTGCGGTTCTGGGCTTTGCCGCTGGGCAGGCAGGGTTGCTCGATCGGCTCCTGCCCGAGACGATGCGGTCTGGCCGCAGCGGCGAACTCGCGGCGCTGGCTGAGGCACATGCCGAACTGGAGGCGCAGGTGGCGGAGCTCCAGGAAGCGGCCGCCGCCCGCCCGGTCACCGACCTGCAGCCGCTCGAGCAGCGCGTGGATGAGCTGGCGGCCAGTCTCGAAGGCCTGAGCGAAGGGCAGGGCAGCAGTGGCGAGGCGCTCGCTGCCGAGATCGAAGCGCTGACTGACCGGCTGTCCGAGCTGGAAACCCGCCCGCTTACTGAGGGCGCCTCCGCCGAAGCAGTGGAAGCATTCGAGGCCGAGCTGGCCAAACTGCAGGACAGCTTCACCGTACAGCGCACCGAGGTGGAACGGATGCTGGACGAGGCCCGCGCCGCCGAAGCCGCCAGCGCCGAGAACGCGCGCCTTGCCAGCGCCCGCACCATGCTGGCGCGGCTGCGCGCTGCGCTCGATGCCGGCAGCAGCTATTCCGGCGTGATCGCGGATTTGGGCGCGGTGGGCGTCGAAGTGCCGGAACCCCTGTCGGCCCATGCCGATACCGGCGTTGCGACCCTTGCCAGCCTGCGCGACAGTTTTGCTCCTGCCGCGCGGGAAGCGCTGGCTGCGGCACGGGACGAAGACACGGGCACCGGCATCACCGCCTACATCCAGCGCCAGCTGGGCGCGCGCTCGGTTGCCCCGCGCGAGGGCGATGACCCGGATGCAGTGCTGTCGCGTGCTGAAGCGGCCGTGAAGGCCGGCAATCTGGACGAAGCCTTGCAGGGGCTGGAGATGCTGTCCGGGGAGGCGCGCAAAGCGCTTTCGGGCTGGGAGGCCGCCGCCAGGGCGCGCCTGGCCGCAGTCGCCGCCGCCGATGACCTGGCCCAACGCCTGAACGACAAATAAGGAAGCCGCCGATATGCTCTGGTCCCTGTTGAAGATCCTCGTTTTTGTCGCGATCGTGGCGGTCCTTGCCTTTGGCGCGTCGCTTCTGATGGAAACTGCGGGCGGTGTGCAGATCACCGTCGCGGGCACGGAATACACGCTGAGCGCGCTGCAGTCGGTGATTGCGCTGGCGGTGCTGGTGCTGTTGGTCTGGCTGTTTTTCAAGCTGCTGTCGCTCCTGGCGGCGACGCTGCATTTCCTCAACGGCGATGAAACCGCACTTTCGCGCTATTTCGACAAGAACCGCGAGCGCAAGGGGTTCAAGGCGCTGTCCGACGGGATGATGGCGCTCGCTTCGGGCGAGGGGCGGCTGGCAATGGCCAAGGCTGCGCGGGCGGAGAAGTACCTGCAGAAGCCCGAGCTGACCGACCTGCTCACCGCGCAGGCCGCGGAGATGGCGGGCGACACCCACAAGGCGGCCGAAGCCTACAAGCGCCTGCTGGCAAACCAGTCCACCCGCTTTGTCGGCGTGCGCGGCATCATGCGGCAGAAGCTTTCCGAAGGCGATCAGGAGACTGCGCGCCAGCTGGCCGAAAAGGCGCTGGCGCTGCGCCCGCGCCACGAGGAGGTGCAGGACACGCTGCTGCGTCTGCAGGCTCAGGCTGAGGATTGGCCGGGTGCGCGCAAGACGCTGGCGACCAAGCTCAAGACAGGCACCTTGCCGCGCGATGTCTACAAGCGCCGGGACGCGGTGCTGGCGCTGTCCGCGTCCCGGGCGATCCTCGAAGGCTCGGCCACGCCCGAGCAGCTGGACCAGGCGATCGAGGCCAACCGCCTGTCGCCGGATCTCGTTCCAGCCGCGGCGCTGGCGGCACGGGCCTATGTGGCCAAGGGCAAGGCGCGCCCGGCAGTGCGCCTGCTGAAGAAGGCCTGGGAGACCCAGCCGCACCCGGATCTGGCCCAGGCCTTTGCTGCCATCGAGCCGGAGGAAAGCCCCTCGGCCCGGGTGCAGCGCTTCGAGCATCTGGCGCGGCTGGCGCCGCATCACGAGGAAACCCGCCTGGTGATGGCCGAGCTCAACATCGTGGCGGAGGATTTTCCGGAGGCCCGCCGCTGGCTGGGCGATTTGCCCGACCGCGCACCGGACTCCCGGGCGCTGACGCTGATGGCCGCCATCGAGCGCGGGGAGGGCGCCGACGACATGGTAGTGCAGGGCTGGCTCACCCGGGCGCTGACCGCGCCGCGCGGGCCGCAGTGGGTGTGCGGCAACTGCAACCACATCCACGCCGAATGGGTGCCGGTCTGCGAGCATTGTTCGAGCTTCGACACGCTGGCCTGGAAGCGGCCGGAGACGCCGGAAATCGCGAACCTTGCTACCGCGCATATGCTGCCGCTGATCACCGGCAAACCTGAGGTGCCGGAGGCAGAGGAAGCGCCGGAAGAGGACCATCTGCCCGCCGCCGCGAAACCCGCCGCAGCGTCTGAGCCAGACCAAACGCTGACCGCTCAGGGGAACGCGGACGAGCCGAAAGCCGCCATTTAGGGCTTTCCCAAACGGCGCGCCAATGCTATGAGCGCGCCGCATAGCCCTTTCGAACCGCGCGCCGGTTCCGGGCGCCGCTGTAGCTCAGCTGGTAGAGCACGTCATTCGTAATGATGGGGTCGGGGGTTCGAGTCCCTTCAGCGGCACCACCTTTCCTACCAAAGCATTGTTCGGCATCAGCTTTTTCTCGTGCTACGGCGGAGCGCAGAATAAATTGGAGACCATTTCGCGCGGCTAAGAACCTGTCCCGGTTTGTTGCCGCTTATTCGATCGCATTTTTTGCTGGCGGCTGCGATCGTTTGACACCGATCAGGCGATTGAACAGGCGATGCTGCTGTTTTGGGAGCGGGGATATGAAGCCGCGTCCATGACCGAGCTCAGTGCTGCCATGGGGTTGATCCCCCCAGCATCTACGCGGCCTTGGCAGCAAGCAGGCACTGTTTGAACGGTGCGCGGCCCCAATATGCGCAGAGTGTAGCGGCCTACGCCCCCTGCGTTCTTGGCGAGGAAGCAACCGCCGCAAAGGCACTGCGCTGCTATGTGTCGGAGGCCATCGAGGGATTTTGCGCGGAAGAGAGGCCAAAAGGCTGTTTGCTTGTCAGCGCCGCAACCAATTGCAGCAAAGGCAGCACCAGCGTGCAGGATCTTCTTGCCGGATACAGGCAAGCCAGCGAAGCAATGACTGCAGACCGGATCCGGCGCGGTATCGAGGAAGGAGACATGCCTGAACCCACCAAACCGGATCTGTTGGCAGAATATGTTTCGGTACTGATACAGGGGCTTGCTGCGCAAGCCCGTGACGGGGCGGCAGTTGAGGAATTGCACGGGGTGGCAGAACTTGCGCTCGGACAGGTTGCGGTTTCACTCTAACGGTACAGGAGGCCAATTTCTGGCTTTCTTCCACACCTAGCCAATACAGCCAGGAAATTCTGGCCGGGACCGAAGTACCCGCGGAATTTCGACTAGCATTAGACCTGTTCCGCACCCATCCACTATAGCAGCAGTATTGTTCGCCTGTCTCACGACTACAGGTGATTTTTCTGCAGGTTGCCAAATTGCTGCAGTTCCTTTTTTTTCGATGCCGCGCTTGGTGTGTGCACGCGGCAGCCATTTGACGGGCCTGAAACAGGTCGGAATCTGCGCTTCACTGCGTCTGGCATTATTTTCGGCTTTCGCGACATCGCCAGAACTTTGCAAGGACCGGTGCCTGTTCAAAGCGGATTTCCTATACATTCCGAATTGTTCCTGCGGCGAACGGCTGCATGGGCCCGCAAGGAAGACATTCAAGCACTGATGCCTTCGCAATAATCTGCGAAGGCGTGTGCGCTCCAAGAAGTCGGTTACAGAGTGTCGTTACCTGCGTCACAAATCCGGCAAGTTGCTTGAGTCACCTGTGGTTTCATGACCAGGTGAGCTAAGCCGCATTTGTGGACCATCCCGCAGGTGTCATATTGCATCTGGTGCGATCAAACATTGGGATTCGATGTAGCACCTGTCCGGTGCTTCTCCGGATGAAAGAGGCCAAATCCAGCGAATTCGCTCCGCCCGCCGCCTCGCGCCGCTCTCGCCCGCAGGGACCCCTTCCTTGCCAAGCCATACCTGCTGCATAGTGGTTGTCTTCTTTTAGTGTCTGCCGCTTTCGGCAGGCTACTTGCGCGCTAATCCTTTGTTTGACGCAGCGTTGGGCGCGCGCCGCTTTTGTCCGCCCGCTACGCTCCGGCGCAAATCGCGGCGCGCCAAAGCCCGCGCGCCGCGGAAACAGGGAGGAATGAGGCCTGATGCTTGGCAAGATGATGCACCAACCGCTCACCATCAGCTCGCTGATTGCACATGCCGCCCGTTATCACGGAGGCACCGCGGTGGCCTCGGTGGAAACTTCGGGCGGGATGGAGCACACCACCTGGGGCGAAGTCGAGGCACGCGCCCGGAAGCTTGCAAGCGCGCTGCACCGGCTTGGGCTGAGACAGGGCACCCGCTGCGGCACGATTGCATGGAACAACCGCCGCCATCTTGAGATCTATTTCGGCGCGGCAGGCGGCGGTATGGTCTGCCACACCCTCAATCCGCGCCTGCCCGCGGAGCAGCTGATCTATATCCTGAATAATGCCGAAGACGAGGTGCTGTTCATCGACGCCACCTTCGTGTCCGCGGTGAGCCAGCTGCGGCAGCAGATTCCTTCGCTTAAGCACATCGTCCTGATGGGCCCATGGGACGAAGATGCGGCGGAGCAGATTCCTGGTCTGCTGTTCTATGACGAGCTGCTTGCAGCCGAGAGCGAAGATTTCACCTGGCCCGAACTCGACGAGACCTTGCCTTCTAGTCTCTGCTATACCTCGGGCACCACCGGCCACCCGAAGGGCGTGCTTTATACCCACCGCAGCACCGTGCTGCATTCGCTGGGCGGCAACCAGCCCGACGGGCTTGCCATTGCGGCGCGGGATTCGGTTTTGGCAGTGGTGCCGATGTTCCACGTGAACGCTTGGGGTGTGCCCTATATCGCCGCCGCGGTGGGGGCCAAGCTGGTGCTGCCGGGACCGTTCCTCGATGGCGAAAGCCTGGTGCGCCTGATCGACAGCGAGCGTGTCACCCTGGCGCTGGGAGTGCCGACGATATGGATGGGTCTGCTGCAGGCTCTGGAGAAGACCGGCAGCAAGGCCGAAAGCCTGGAACGCACGGTGGTCGGCGGCTCGGCTTTGCCGACGGTGATGATCCCGGCTTTCCGCGACAAGTACGGGGTGGAGCTTATCCACGCCTGGGGCATGACGGAAACCAGCCCGCTCGGCACGCTGAACCAGCTCCTGCAGAAACACGAGGCGCTGCCGGAGGCGGAGAAGGCTGCGCTGCGCGAGGGCCAGGGGCGGCCGCCCTTCGGCGTCGAGCTGCGCATCGTGGACGAAGCGGGCCAGCCGCTGCCCGAGGACGGCAGGACGCAGGGAGAGCTGCAGATCCGCGGCCATTGGGTGGTCGACACCTATTACGGCCAGGACGCCCCGGCGCTGACCGAAGACGGCTGGTTCGGCACCGGCGATGTCGCCACCATCGACCCGGACGGGTATATGATAATCCGCGACCGCTCTAAGGACATCATCAAATCCGGCGGCGAGTGGATCTCCACCGTAGAGCTCGAGGACATCGCGATGTCGCATCCCAAGGTGGCGCAGGCGGCAGCGATAGCGGCCCGGCATCCGAAATGGGACGAGCGCCCAGTGGTCATTGCCATCAAGGCGGACCCGTCTCTCCGCGAGGCGGAGCTGCTCGCGCATTACGACGGCAAGGTCGCCAGCTGGCAGGTGCCGGACAAGGTGGTCTTTGTCAGGGAGCTGCCGCTGGGCGGCACCGGCAAGGTATTGAAAAACCGTTTGCGCGAAAGATACGGCCGCGTCCTGTTGAACGGCTCCAGCTGAACCTGCGCCGTTGCCGCGCTTCCCGCAAAGGGGCGGCGTTAACTGCCGGCAAATTTAACTGTTAAGCCGTGTTTAACAGCCCGCCTGCTATCCCGGTACTGGGTGAAAATAGTGGTGGTGGATATGAGCGCACAGAGCAATGTGGCGCCCATTATCATCAAGAAGAAAAAGTCAGGTGGTGGCGATGGCCACCACGGCGGCGCATGGAAGGTGGCTTACGCCGACTTCGTGACCGCGATGATGGCCTTCTTTATGCTGATGTGGCTGCTGAACGCGACGACCGAAAAACAACGCAAAGGGCTGGCGGATTACTTCTCGCCTTCGATTCCGCTGAGCCGGGTCTCCGGCGGCGGCCACGGTGCCTTCCAGGGCGACAGTATGTTCACCGAGGACATCCAGTTGCATACGGGTACCGGCGCTACTGATGCATACCCCACGGATGCGCAGAAGGCACAGGGCGAAAGCGGTATTGACGCCGATGCCGAGGTCGAGAAGCAGAACGACTCTTTCCGCGCCGTTGAAGAAGAGCTCTCGGGCCGCTCCGGCGAAAGCATGGTCTCCACCGAAATGGCCCGCCACATAGTCACCCGGGTGACGGACGAGGGGCTGATTATCGAGCTGTTCGCAACCCCCGATGCGCCGCTGTTCGAGGACGGCCGCGCCGCGCCGACGCCTCTGTTCCGGGACCTCGTGCAGATGGTGGCGCGGGTCTCGGGCAGCGTGACCAGCAATATCGCCATCGGCGGGCACATACGCTCCCACCCGGTGGTGCTGGCCGACAATCCGGTCTGGGAGCTGTCCCAGGCGCGAGCGGGCACCACCCGCAAGCTGCTCGAATCGGAAAATCTCGCAGCGGGGCGGATTCACCGGGTGACCGGCCACGCCGACCGGAAGCTGGCCGTGGCGAACCCGATGTCGGCCCGCAATGACCGGGTCGAGATCATCCTGTTGCGCGACTAACTCATTGATATCACCTGATAGGGTGGCTGACCGATAGATCAGATTGTATCTGTTAGCCGCCCGTTAATCGCTCTCGCGCTAGCTGTTGCATCCAGAATGATTAGATGCAGCAGAAAGGCGTGCTATGACCATTTCTTCGTCGCTGAACGCGGGCGTTTCAGGATTGAGCGCCAACGCCAGCAAACTGGCCTCCATTTCCGACAACATCGCCAACTCCGGGACCCGCGGCTACAAGCGGGTGCAGACCGATTTCCATTCGATGGTGATGACTTCCACCGGAGGCGGCACCTATTCCGCCGGCGGGGTGCGCTCGACGACGGTGCGGATGATCGACGAACGCGGCCCGCTGGTGTCGACCAACAATGCGACTGACCTCGCGGTGCGCGGCCGCGGTATGCTGCCTGTGGCTTCAATCACCGATGTCGAAGCCGGCAATGGCGACCCGACCATGATGCTCACCACGACCGGCTCCTTCCGTACCAATGAGGACGGTCTGCTGACCACCGAATCCGGCCTGGTCCTGCTGGGCTGGCCCGCTGAGGCCGACGGCACCGTGCCCGACGGCCCGCGTGACACCACCCAAGGGCTTGAGCCGGTGCACTTGAATACCAACAAGCTGTCCGGCGAGCCGACCACCGAAATCTCTGTCGGCCTGAACTTGCCTGCCACTTCCACCGAGGTCGACGCCGCTGGCGGCGACGAGGAGCAGATCGTCGAATATTATGACAACGTGGGCCGGGCGGAATCGCTCACCATCACTTTCTCGCCCACCGTGCCGACGGCGCCGGCCACCGATCCCTCTAACGAATGGACGATGACGATCACCGATTCGGCGACCGGAGCCACTGCTATCGGCGAATACACGATTACCTTCGATGACAGCCGCACCGGCGGAGGCACCCTGGCCTCGGTCGCCACCACCACCGGCGGCACCTATGATGCCACCACCGGAAGCATCATCGTAAACGTCGCGGGCGGCCCGATGGAAATCGACATCGGCTTGATCGGGGATGACGACGGTCTGACCCAGCTCGCTGACCGGTTTGCCCCCGCCCAGATTTCGAAAGACGGTTCCCCCGTGGGCAATTACACCGGGGTCGAGATCGATGAGTCCGGCTACGTGCGGGCGAAATATGACACCGGCGCCAGCCTCGTCGTCTACAAGATCCCGCTGGTCGACTTGCCGAACCCGAACGGCATGGTCTCGATGGACCAGCAGACCTACCTGCCGTCCAGCGAAAGCGGCTCCTACTTCCTGTGGGATGCGGGCGACGGGCCGACCGGGGAGATCATGTCCTACGCTCAGGAGGAGTCCGCGGTCGATGTGGCCAATGAGCTCACCAATATGATCCAGACCCAGCGGGCCTATTCCTCCAACGCCAAAGTCATCCAGACGGTTGACGAAATGCTGCAGGAAACCACCAACATCAAGCGCTAAGGCGCTTGATGGGCTTTGATCCCGGACCCAGGAAAGCAGGCTGATCATGTCGATCTATTCCGCCCTCAACAGCGCGATGAGCGGGCTCTCTGCGGCCAGCCGCTCGTCGCAAGTGGTGTCAGAGAACCTGGCAAATGCCCTGACACCCGGCTACTCCCGCCGCACGCTGGAACTGCACAGCCCGGGCGACGCCGTAAACGGGGTTCGGATCGGGCATGTTAAACGGGTTACCGACCCCGGCCTGGTCTCCAGCCGCCGCGTCGCCGAGGCTGATTTTGGCGTCGCCAAGGCGCGGGCCGATTTCTTTAGCCGGATGTCGGCCCTGGTTGGCACTGTAGACGACGAATCCTCCGTGGCGTCGCAGCTGTCAGATTTTGAAAGCTCGCTGATCGAGGCGGTGTCGCGGCCGGACTCCGCACCGCGCCTGAACGACCTGTCCGTGAAGGCGGAATCGCTGGCCGGTACGATCTCCCGTGCTGCTGACGGATTGCGCACGCTGCGAGTTTCCGCGGACAGCGCGATCGACAATCAGGTCGACAAAGTCAACCAGGCTCTGAAGGAAATCGAGCGCCTGAACGCCCGCATCATGGTGGTCGAGGCGGGCGGTATGGACGCGGTGTCCATGCACGACCAGCGCGACCAGCTGGTCGATCAGGTGAACGAGATCATTCCGGTCAGCATCATGATGCGCGACAATGGCCAGATTGCACTCTACTCCGAAGGCGGCGTGAAGCTGATTGATGGCAAGGCCGCGGAGGTGAGCTTCAACCCGACCCGGGATATCATGCCCCATATGACCCAGGCCGGCGGCCATCTCTCGGGGCTGGAGATTGATGGCAAAGCCATCGACACCTCCTCCAGCAGCCCTCTGCGCGGCGGAACGCTGATCGCCCGGTTCGAAATCCGCGACGTGGATGCGGTGAACGCGCAGGAAGATCTGGACGCGATGGCGCGCGACCTGATCGAGCGGTTCCAGGATCCCACGCTCGACACCACTTTGGGGGCCACTGATGCCGGGCTGTTCACTGATGACGGCGGCTTCTTCGATGCCACCAACACCGTCGGCATCGCCAACCGGATCGAGCTGAACGACCTCGTCGCGCTCGGCGGCCAGGCGGAGACCTGGCGGTTCCGCGACGGGCTCAATGCCACGGGTCCCGGAAACCCCGGCGATTCGAGCCTGCTGCAGGGCTATTCCGACGCGCTGAGCACGGTGAGGACGGTGTCCTCCGCGGGGCTCGGCACGGCGGACATGACCGCGACCACGCTGAGTGCCAACCTTCTGTCGCGCTTTGCCCAGGATGACGAGACCGCGTCCCGCGCATCGGCCTTTGCTGCCACCAGTTTCAACGAGCTGAGCACAGCGGAACTGGCGATGGGCGTGGATACCGATGCAGAGCTGCAGAACCTGATGCTGGTCGAGAAGGTCTATGCCGCCAACGCCCGGATGCTTTCGGTTGTTGACGAGCTGATGGAAACGCTTTTGAGGATCTGACGGATGATCATTAAATCCTATGGCGACATGGCGCAGCACTTGTTCCTGCGCAGCCGCAATGCGGAGCTGAAGGAAAACATCAGCACGCTCTCCGAGGAATTCGCCACCGGCAAGACCGCCAATATCACCGAGCGTCTGGGCGGTGATTTCACCTATCTTGCCGACATTGAAAATACGCTGAGCCGATTGGACAGCTACAAGGTCGCCAACGGCGAGGTGCAACTGTTTGCCACCGCGACCCAGGGCAGCCTCGAGAAGATACAGTCTCAGGTGCTGTCCCTGCGCAACGATATCCTGTCGATGAGCCCAAGCATGGACGGTGCTAAGATTGACCAGTTTTCCAGCCAGGCACGCCAGCAGCTCGAAAGCGCGATCAGCTCGCTGAATGGCTGGGCCGGTGGCCGCAGTTTGTTTGCCGGCACCGCCACAAATGTCTCGCCGTTGGACGACGCAGACACGCTGATGACAGCGCTGGTTGCCGAGGTAGGCGGCCTGACCACCAGCGACGACATCATTCAGGCGGTGAAAGACTGGTTCGCCGACCCCGCTGGGTTCGATACGGTCATGTACAACGGCTCGGCCTCCTCGCTGCAGCCGGTGCAGGTCGGCGAAGGCGAGCAAGTCTCGCTCGGACTGAGGGCTGACGATCCTGATCTAAAACATGCCTTGCAGAGCTATGCCATCGCGATCCTGGCTAATGAGGACACTTTGGGGATCGGAGCAGAAGTCCAAGTGGAGATGATGCGCTCCGCCGGTATGGAACTGGCGACCAGCAACGACACGCTCATTGCTGTACAAGCGGATGTTGGCTTTATCGAGGGCCGGCTGGAAGCCGCGAAAGCCCGCACCGCAGCCACGAAAACCAGCCTCAGCATTGCCAAGAACAACCTGATCTCGGCCGACCCGTTCGAAACCTACACCCGCCTTGAGGAAGCTCAGGTTCAACTTGAGGGCCTTTACACGGTTACTTCCCGAAGCGCCAACCTTTCTCTGCTGAATTACATCTCATGAAGAAACTGCTGCATCTCCTACTCGCTTGCCTGATGCTGATGCCCGCCCTGGGTGAGGCGAGCACCATCCGGCTCAAGGATCTGGTGGAATTCGACGGCGTGCGCGGCAACGACCTGGTCGGCTATGGCCTCGTGGTGGGTCTCGACGGCACCGGTGACGGGCTGCGCAACTCGCCCTTCACCGAAGAGATTATGACCAACATCCTGGAGCGGCTCGGCGTCAACGTGACTGGCGAGCAGTTCCGGCCCAAGAACGTGGCGGCGGTCTTCGTGACCGCTACGCTGCCGCCCTTTGCCCGGGTGGGCAGCACCATCGATGTGACCGTCTCCGCAATTGGCGATTCCAAGAGCCTGCTGGGCGGCACCCTGATCATGACGCCGCTCAATGCGGCCGACGGGCAGATTTATGCCGTGGCCCAGGGCACAATCCTGGCGGGCGGCGCAGTGGCCGAAGGCGAGGCAGCGCGGGTCACCCAGGGCGTGCCGACCTCCGGCGGCATCCCCTCGGGTGCGCGGGTCGAACGGGAGATCGACTTCGACCTGGCATCGCTCTCTTCGATGCGGCTGGCCCTGCGTGAGCCAGATTTCACTACCGCAGGCCGGATCGAACGCGCAATCAACGCCGAATTCGGCCGTTCCGTCGCGATCATGCGCGATTCGGGCACGGTGGAAGTCGACATCGCCCGCACCAACACGCGCTCCACCGCGCACGCGGTGGGCCGGATCGAGAACATTCTGGTGGAGCCGCAGCGCAAAGCGCGGGTGGTGGTCGATCAGCGCTCGGGCACCATCGTGATGGGTAACGACGTGCGGATCTCACGCGTGGCTGTGGCGCAGGGCAATCTCACCCTGCGGATCGAGGAAGCGCCGCTCGCTGTGCAGCCCAACCCCTTTGCCGACGGTGAAACCGTGGTAGTGCCCCGCACTGGAGCCGCGATCGACGAGGACGGCATCCAGCTGGCCGAAGTCCCGGAAACCACGTCGCTTTCTGAGGTCGTCGGGGGGCTGAACGCGCTGGGCGTGTCACCGCGCGACATGATCGACATCTTGAAAAGCCTGAAGGCGGCCGGGGCGCTGCACGCTGAGTTCGTGGTCCGCTGACCTGGGCCGCGAAAGCAGAATGGGCAAACCCCGGAGCCGCGAGGCACCGGGGTCTTTTATTTGGAATTGCATTTTTCCGGCCTCTGGTCACGCGGCGATGCCGGCATCAGTGGCTACAGTGGCCTCAGTGGCGCCGGGGCATGCGGGTGGCAGCTGCACTCTCCGGCTCTCGGCTCTCCCCGGCGCGGGCTATTGAGCTTGTCCGGTGTCCGGTCCGGCGCATTCTCTTGCTTTACGGTGCAGCCGGCTGCGCACCTAGTCAGTTTTGACGGCCGCTGCCGCCGGCGCCGTATTGCGAGAGGGCAGCTGCGCGAGCCGGGACCGGCGCTTGACGCTGCCGCGGCTGCCAGCAGCCCGCGGAGACAGGGCAGGGCAGCGCAAAATCCCCGCAAGCCGGACTTGCGGGGGCGGAAGGCTGCGAATGACGCCGGGCTCAGGGGTAGTAGCTGCGCACCAGAGCGCTGGCGATCAGGCTCCAGCCATCAGCGACGACAAAGAAGGCCAGTTTGAACGGCAGCGAGACCACCGCGGGCGGCACCATCATCATGCCCATTGACATCAGGATCGCGGCCACCACGAGGTCGATCACCAGGAAAGGCAGGAAGATCAGGAAGCCGATCTGGAAGGCGCGGGAGATTTCCGAGAGCATGAAGCCCGGGATCAGCGCCGAGAGCGGTGCCTCGGGGGAGGGGTCGATGCCCTCGGTGCCAGGGCGCAGGTCCGCGATGGCGTAGAAGGTTTCGGGATCCAGCCGGCTGGCCATGAAGGCGCGGAAAGGCTCCAGCCCGCGGGCAATCGCTTCGCTCGGCTCCAGCTGCTCCTGCAGCAGCGGGCTGATCCCGGTTTCCCAGGCGGCGGTAAACACCGGCTCCATCACAAAATAGGTGAGAAACAGCGCGAGGCTCACAATGAGCATGTTCGGCGGCGCCTGCTGCAGCCCGATTCCCTGGCGCAGGATCGACAGCACAGTGATCAGGAAGGGAAAGCAGGTGATCATAATCAGCAGGCCTGGGGCCAGGCTGAGCACGGTGATCAGCAGGATGAGCTGGATCGAGCGGGCGGAAATCGATTCCCCGTCTGCCAGTGAGAGGCTCAGTTCTTGAGCCATGGCGGCATCCGGCGCGGCGAAGAAGGCCGCCGCCGCCAATACCGCCCAGACAATCGGCGTTCGTGTCATCCCAGCCCGCTTTGCAGATCGGCAATTTCCGTCAGCCGCACGGCGAGCTGGCCGGCTTGTTCGCCCTCCAGTTCCTCCAGCAGGCCACGCGCGACCAGGCGGTCTCCGACGTAAAGATCGACCGGATCTTCGACCCGTTTGTCCAGCGTCAGAATGGCGTTTTCGCCGAGGTTGACCAGATCGCGGATCAGCGGGCGGGCCTTGCCGACCGAGACCACAACTTCGACCGGCACTGAAACGAAGGGGTTGCCGGCATCGGGTTTCATGTTCAGCGGGGTGGAATCATCCATACTGGCTGTCCTCTTTGGCGTGATAAGTGAAGGCTGCGATCGATTCCTGGATCGAATCGATCAGGGCGTTGCAGTTGATTTCGCGTTCCGCCTCGCCGGCCCGCAGATAGGCCTGGCCCGGCGACAGTGCCGCATCTTCGCGCACCTTGACCGGCACCGCGAAGCTTTCCGGCAGGAGTTCGCGGACCGCGCCGGCTTCGCCGGGGGCGACCACGATCTGCATCGGCCCGCCAACGCGGCCGCGGGCCATGTCGGTGAGCTGATCGACGATGTGGTGGCCGAAGGAGGCCGCCATCGCGTCCGGCAGCACTGCGCTGGTCAGCACCTTGAACATCGGGTCGAGCGAATCGAGCAACTGACTTTGCGCCTCGTGATAGGTGAACTGCAGATCCTCCAGTGAGCTCGCCAGTTCGGTCGAGATCCGGGTGCTTTCCTGGTCTTTTGCCGTAACCGCATCGTCCCAGCCGGCACTGTAGCCCTTCTCGAAAGAAACCAGGCGCTGCTCTTCCATCTCTTCCTCTGAAATTCCGGGCTCGGCTTGGGCAGCTATCGGATCAACAGCAAAATTTTCCAAAAGATGGGCAATTGTCATCAGGCCCGCTCCTTTTTCTCTTCCAGCCAGCCGCGCAGAATCTGGACGGTTTCCTCCTGCCGCTCGCCGATCATACTGCGCAGACGCTCGACCGGGTCACTGCTGCCGCCGCCAAGCGCGGGCAGGCCGCCCATTCCCATCATGTCGCCAGTGCCCATGCCGCCCATCGGCTCGAACTGGCCGGGGTCGCCGCTCTCGATTTCGCCGTCGAGCGCGAGGTTGGCGCCGAGGTCGGGCGCGGTCATGAAGCCGCCGCCGCCAGTGTCCAGCCCGGGCAGGCCCGGCAGGGCGCCCTCGGCTTCGGGAACAGCCAGCGCCGGCGCGGCCGCGGACTTGTTGGACAGGATCGGGCGCACCACAAAGAGGCCCAGGATCAGGCTGACCAGCGCGAGCGCCCCGATCTGGATCAGCGACATCGCGTCGAAGTAGAGGTTGTCCATAAAGGAGGCGGTCGCCACCGTGCCCTGCGGTTCCACCGCGGGCAGTTCCATGGACTTGAGCGTGATCACGTCACCGCGCTCCGCGTTGAAGCCTACGGCGGCGGAGATCAGCTCCCGCATCGCGGCCAGTTCCTCCTCGGGGCGGGGCTGGAAAACGGTGGCGCCGGTTTCGTCCACCGTGGCGGTGCCATTCACCAGCACCGCGACGGTCAGGCGCTTAATGGCGCCGGGGCCGCGCAGGATTTCCTTCTGGGTTTCCGAGATCTCGTAGTTGACCCGCTCCCGGGTGGCGCTGGTATTGGCCTTGGAGCCTTCGCCCGCCGCCGCGTCCCCGTCGGGGATGTTGGAGGCGACGGTCACGTCTCCGGCCTGGTTTGTGGAGGAATCGGCGCGCTCCTCGACATCGGTGCTGACCGCGACGCGGCTTTTCGGGTCCACCCGCTTCTCGCGGATAGATTCGGTGTCGGTGACGGTTTCGACGCTGACTTCGACCACCGCGTTGCCATGGCCGACGCGGGCCTCGACGAGGCGCATCACGCGTTCGCGAATCGATTGCGAGCGGTCCTCGGTGCCCGCGCCGCCGGAGGCTGCGGCTTCGGGCGAACCGATCAGCGCGCCATTGGCGTCGATCACCGCCACGTTGTCCACGGCGAGACCGGTCACCGCGGAGGAGACCAGGAAGCGGATAGCGTTCGCCTGGGCCGGGGTGATCGGCGAACCCATCGGCACGATCGAGACCGAGGCAGTGGGCTCCACCGTGCGCTGGAAGGGGTTCGCACCGGTATTGGCGATATGCACGCGGGCCTGGCTCACATGCGGGCTGGCCACGATGGTGCGGGCCAGCTCGCCCTCCTTGGCGCGCCAGTAGGCGGCATCGAACATCTGCGAGGTGGTGCCGAAGCCGCTGAGCGAATCGAGCAGTTCGTAACCCTTGCCGCCATTTGCCGGCAGGCCTTCGCTGGCCAGTGTCATCCGCAGTTCGTCGCGCCGTTCTGCGGGCACGTAGATCGATCCGCCGCGCACTTCATAAGGGGTGCCGCGCTGTTCCAGCGACCGCACCACGTCTCCGGCCGTGCCGCTTTCCAGCCCGGCATAGAGCAGTTGCATGGATGGCTTGCTCGCCACATGGGACATTGCAAGGACGCTGAGAATCACGATCACCGTGGCCCCAACTGCAATCACGCGCTTGCGTGTGTCCATTTCTGCCCAGACATTCTTGATCTGCTGCACATTAACCTCCGTCACACCGGCGTTCTCTCCGGCTGCAACCCTTTTGCAGGATTGGCCTTAACATTCGGTTAGTTCCTCGCGGGTTATGTAGAAGCTGCACGACGTTTTAGGGATAGCCATGACAGACGCTGCAGCAGATATCGAAGCAGAAGACGCGCCCGCAAAGAAAAGCAAACTGCCCCTCATCATCGGGGTGGTGCTGGCAATTGCGGGTGCGGGCGGCGGTTTCTTCGCCGTTCAGTCAGGCCTTCTTCCCTTTGGTCAGAAAGCGGCCCCAGAACAGGCACCCGCGGCCAAAGCGGCGCCAGAAGGCGTGGACAGTGGCGAGACTTCGGCGGACATCGCCAATATCGCCTTCATCGAAATGGAACCGATCATGATTTCGCTGCGCAAGGGCGGCGGGGTCAACCACCTGAGGTTCCGCGCGCAACTTGAGGTCGGCATCGCCCATCAGGCCGAAGTCGAAAAAATCCTTCCTCGGGTCGTCGATGTCCTGAACAGCTACCTTAGAGCATTGGAGCTTGAAGATCTGACCGATCCGATGGCGCTGCCCAAACTGCGGGCACAGATGCTGCGGCGGATCAACATTGCCACCGGCCAGGGCCGGGTGCGCGATCTGCTGATCATGGATTTCGTTTTGAACTAGGAGGACGGGATGGAGATTATTGCTGATATCCTGCTGGCCGCCGGCGCGCTGGGTGCCGGATTCTATTGCCTGGTGCTGTCGCGGCGCCTGAAGCGTTTCAATGACTTGGAAAAGGGCGTTGGCGGCGCGGTGGCGGTGCTGTCGGCGCAGGTCGACGACCTGAACAAATCGCTCAATGCCGCGCGGCAGATGTCGGACGGCTCCAGCAAGGCGCTGGAGCAGCTCACCGGCCGCGCCGAATCGGTGGCGCAGCGGCTGGAACTGATGATGGCCTCGATGCATGACATTCCCGGTGCCGGGGAAGCCGCCGTCAAACCGGAGCCCAAGGCCAGGCGGGGCGAGGACGACGCGCTTGCCGCCGCGTATGAGGCTGACGGCCAGCCCGCCAAGGAGGACGGGGGTGAAGGCAAGCGCCAGGGGCTGATGTTCAAACGCCACAGCCGCAGCGGCAGCAAGGTGGCGTGATGGGGAAGAAGGCCAAGAAAACCCGGAATTACCGCCGCAGCGGCACCCTGATGACCATTGCGCTTCTGCTGATGGGATCCGCGGTGGTGCGGCTCGGCATGGAGGCCGGTCCGGCCATCGCGCGGGAGGTCGCAAGCCTGGGCGAGCCGGGCAAGGAAACCGTGGAAAAGCCCGATAGCGGCGCGCTGAAGGCCGAGGCGCTGCCCTCCTCGGCGGAACTGCAGACCATGCTCGCTGCTTTCCAGAAGCGCGAAGCTGCCCTGGCCGCCCGCGAGGCCGAGTTCGAGGACCGCATGAAGGCGCTCGAAATCGCCGACCAGGCGATCGACAAGAAACTCACTGCGCTCCGCGAGGCGGAAGAAAAGCTGCGCACCACACTGGCGCTCGCCGACGGCGCGACCGAGGCCGACGTGACCCGTCTTACCTCCGTATACGAGCAGATGAAGCCGAAGGAAGCCGCCGCTCTCTTCGAGGAGATGGATCCAGGATTCGCGGCCGGCTTCCTGGCCCGGATGCAGCCGGAAGCGGCGGCCGGAATCATGGCAGGGCTCAGCCCCGAAGCCGCGTATACCATCAGTGTGGTGCTGGCGGGGCGCAATGGCAGGGTGCCCAAGGAGTAGCGGCGGGTCCCGGGCTTAGCCTTTCCTTAGGAAGACTCACCTAAGCTTATAAAATGTAATGGAATTCGGAGTGGACCTATGATCGGGATTGTAGGCATTGTGGTGATCTTCGCCATGGTGTTCGGCGGATACCTTCTGGCCGGCGGCAAGATGGCGATCATTCTCAAGTCGCTGCCGTTCGAGATGATGATGATTGGCGGCGCCGCTGTCGGGGCGTTTCTCATCGCCAATGACATGGGCGGGGTCAAGCATACGGTCAAGGACATCGGCAAGGTCTTCAAGGGCCCGAAGTGGAAGCCCGACGACTACCGCGATCTCCTGTGCCTGCTGTTTGCGCTGATCCGCATCGCGCGCGCCAATCCTGTCGAGGTCGAGCAGCATATCGAAGACCCGGAAAACTCCTCCGTTTTCAACAAGTACCCCAAGATCCTGGGGGACAAGGAAGCGGTTAACCTGATCTGCGACACCATGCGCTCGGCCTCGATGAACTACGACGATCCGCACCAGGTCGAAGAGGTGCTGGAAAAGCGCATGGAAGCCAACCTGCATCATGCGCTGCATTCCAGCCACGCCTTGCAGACCATGGCGGACGGCCTGCCCGCGCTGGGCATCGTTGCCGCGGTTCTCGGGGTGATCAAGACCATGGGCTCGATCGACCAGCCGCCCGAGGTTCTGGGCAAGCTGATCGGCGGCGCCCTGGTGGGCACCTTCCTTGGCGTGTTCCTGTCGTACGGCCTGGTGGCGCCTTTTGCAGGCAAGGTGAAGGCCGTGGTCGAGGAGGACGCGCATTTCTACCAGCTGATCCGAGAGGTTCTGGTTGCCAACCTGCACAACCACGCTGCGGCCATCTGCATTGAGGTCGGCCGCCAGAATACGCCCTCGCACTTCCGCCCCGGCTTCTCCGAACTCGAAGAGGCTCTCAAATCGGTGAAACAGGACGCAGCATGACCTGGCGAGCCCTTGCCATCGCGGCCGCCCTTGCGGTGGCCGGACCTGTCCAGGCGCAGACCATCGTCGCCCGATCGGGCGAGCATGGAAGCTTCTCGCGACTGGTGATGCGGCTTCCCGACGGCGCCGACTGGTCGCTGACCCAAAGCGGCCGTACCGCTACGCTGAACTTGGATGCGCCGGCGGCGGTGTTCGATACCTCCCGGGTCTTCAACCTGATCCCCCGCACCCGCCTGCAGGCGCTGGAGCAGGCGGCTCCGGGCCAGCCGCTCAGGATGCAGCTTGGCTGCGAATGCGATCTGCGGTCCTTCGTGCAGCGCGACGGCTACCTGGTGATCGACATCCGCGACGGCAAGAACGGGCCGGAGCGCGAACCCGCAGAGCCTGAGCCGCGGACTGCAGGCGGCGGCATCCTGCCGTTGATTTCCGCAACGCCTGCAGCGTCCGGCTACCGGTTCAACCTGCCCAATTCCGCCATCGCCGATGCGCGCCAGGCGCTGGGCCGGGCCCTGTCTTCCCGGTCTCCGGGCCGCGCCGCAGCTGCACCCGCACCAGTCGCGCCAGCACCGGCCGCCGCTCCGCCCCCGGCTCAGCCGGCTTCCGGCGCGCAGCAAGCACAGCTCGGTGCGGTCCTGCCGCTGAGCCCAGCCGCCGCCGCCATTTCTCCCAAGCCGGCCGAAGCCGCCGGGGCATCCGTTGCGGTTCCCACTGCCGGTTTGCTTATGGATCTTGAGGAAAGCGAGCGCGCCGCAGCCGTCAGGGCGTCCGAGCAGCGACTGCTGCAGCAGCTTGGCCGTGCAGCCAACCAGGGCTTGCTCACCATTACCGGCGATGCCATCGCCAACGCGGTAAGCCCCGACGGGCTTGACCCGATGGGCCGGGCAAACCGGCCGCTGGATCCCCTTGGGCATATTGCGGTCACCTCCGCGATCGATCGCGAGACCGGCCTGATGCCCGACCCCGTCGATGCCAGCGCACAGGCGGAACACTGCCTGCCAGCGTCGGCAGTTGCGGTGCAGAACTGGGGCAGCGACCAGCCGTTTTCACAGCAGGTGGGGCCTTTGCGCAGTGCTCTGGTGCGGGAGTTCGACGATGTGAATCCGGCCGGCGTGATGGCGCTGGCGCGCATTTACCTGTATTTCGGCTTCGGCGCCGAGGCCCGCTCCCTGATGGAACTCCTGCCCGAGGCACGGCGCGATCCGCAGGCGCTTGCGATCCTCGAACCGCTGTCGCTGCTCCTCGATGGCGTGCCCCTGCCCGAGGGGCATCCGTTCGCCGGTCAGCAAACCTGCGATGGTAACAGCGCCCTCTGGGGCGCGCTGGCCGACGGGGCGCTTCGCAAGAGCGCCAATACCGATGCAATCCAGCAATCATTTGCCCAGCTGCCGACACATCTCCGTGTGCATCTCGGCCCCCGCCTCAGCACCATGTTTGCTCAGGCGGGCGAGCACCATATGGCCGAAGCGGTCCTGCGCTCGGTTGGCCGTACTGGTGTCGAGGATGTTCCGGAAATCAACTTGGCCGAAGCTGCGCTGGCCGAGCTGGAAGGGGACACCGAAAGGCTCGCTGAGGAGCTTACCAGTGAGGTTGCCGAACGTACCGGAAACGCGCCGGCAGCGCTTATCGAGCTGGTGGAACTGAGCTACAAGGAACGCAAGGCGCTGACGCCGGATGTGCCGGATCTGGTGGCTTCGTATGAGCTGGAGAACCGCGAAACGCCTCTTGGCGGCGAGCTGCGCCAGGCGCAGATCGCCGCGCTGGCGCTGACCGGTCAGTTTGACGACGCGTTCCAGGAAGTTGAGAAGCTCTCGCGCCGGGACGGGCCTGCAGCCCGGGCCCAAGCGCTGGAGCCCCTGATGACGCTTCTTGCCGAGCGCGCAGATGATGTCCGTTTCCTGCAATACGCGCTGGTGTTCTCGGCCCAGGCTAGCGCCGCGGAGGCGGCGCCGGTGGCGCCTGTCGTTGCGCGGCGGTTGCTGGACCTTGGCTTTGCCGAACAGGCGCAGATGCTGCTTAACAAGCTGGCGCTGGAGCCCGGCAACGAAACGCGCCGCCTGATGATGGCCGAAGCTGCGCTGGCGCTGGGCAAGCCGCACCGGGCGCTTGTCGAGCTGATGGGGCTGGACGGATCCGAGGCCAACCGGCTGCGGGCGGAGGCGCTGTGGCGCAACGGCGAATACGGCCGCGCCGGAGAGTACCTTTTGGCTGAGCAACAGCCGGATGCGGCCGCCCGAGGCTTCTGGCACTCGCAGGATCTCGACGCCATCGGCACGATCGAGCCGGCGGCGGAACTGCCCTTCGGCCAAGTCGCCAGTGTGACGAGCCGGATCGGTGAGACCGCGGAAGACCCCGAGGGCCTCACGCCGCTGGCCCATGCCCGCGCTCTGGTCGAAAGCAGCGAGGGCACCCGCGGCAGCATTGAGGATCTGCTCAACAAGGTCGGCAAGAGCCTCAAGCCAGAGACCGAAACTCAATAACCTGCAAGATGCTGCCCCCAAAGGCCGCCTGGAAACGGGCGGCCTTTGCCGTGCGCTGCTAACACTTTGTCAACCGGCGCGCAGTAGCTTGAAGGCCGGGTGAATCCTGACTTGGAACGGCAGAATGCCAGAGACTATTGCGACCATCAGCCTGCAAGGCGCAGCCTGCTGCGGTATGACCGCGGTCCGGGCGAATCGCGCGCCTCTACGCTCGCGGCCCGGCCGGAGCGCAACCTGGCCCGCCACCCTTGCCACCGCCTCAGCAATACCCTTGCGGCGCGCCCGCACGCTTCGGCACCGCGGCCCCGCG
Source organism: Cribrihabitans neustonicus (assembly GCF_048820895.1). Taxonomy (NCBI): domain Bacteria; kingdom Pseudomonadati; phylum Pseudomonadota; class Alphaproteobacteria; order Rhodobacterales; family Paracoccaceae; genus Cribrihabitans; species Cribrihabitans neustonicus. The sequence continues at coordinate 205,526 of NZ_JBMERQ010000002.1, read as the reverse complement.
GCATCTGGCGCGCCGGGGCTCTGTCCTGCGCGCCCCCAATTTTCAGAAATCGTGAGTTCTAAGCAGTGCCTAAGTTAACTCCCCAGCAGTTGTTCAGCCCGACCGTCCTGCTCGCGCTTGCGCTGATGGCGATCATCGTCATGATGATTCTGCCGATGCCCGCCTGGGTGCTTGATGTCGGGCTGGCGGCCTCCTTCGGGCTTGCCATCCTGATCTTCACCATCACGCTGTTCATCGAGCGGCCGCTGGATTTCTCATCTTTCCCGACGGTTCTGCTGGCCTCGCTGATGCTGCGGCTGTCGCTGAACGTCTCTTCGACCAAGCTGATCATCGGCCAGGGCCACACCGGGACCAGTGCGGCCGGAAATGTGATCGAGGGTTTTGCCCAGTTCGTGATGGGCGGCAGTGTGTTCCTGGGCCTCGTGGTCTTTGGCGTGCTTCTGATCGTGAACTTCATGGTGATCACCAAGGGTGCCGCGCGGATGGCCGAAGTGGGGGCGCGCTTTGCTCTGGATGGTATGCCGGGCAAGCAGCTGGCGATTGACGCCGATATGTCAGCGGGGGCCATCGATCACGCCACCGCCAAGGCCCGCCGCGAGAACGACCAGCGCGAGACCACCTTCTTCGGCTCACTCGACGGTGCTTCGAAATTCGTTAAGGGCGATGCGGTCGCGGGCCTGCTGATCACCCTCCTGAACCTGGTGATGGGCCTGGTGATGGGCGTGCTGGTGCACGGTATGCCGGTCGGCTCGGCGTTTGAGACTTACGCCATCCTGACCGTCGGCGACGGCCTGGTGTCGCAGATCCCGTCGGTCATCATTTCGATCGCGGCGGCGCTTTTGCTGGCGCGCGGCGGGGCCACCGGCTCCACCGACATCGCGCTGTTCGAGCAGTTCGGAAAGCATCCGGCGGCGCTGGCTACCGTGGCGGTGCTGATGGTGCTGTTTGCGCTGGTGCCCGGCCTGCCGTTCCTGCCCTTCATCACCGGCGGCGCCATCTTGGGCTACACCGCCTTCCGGATGCACAAGAATAACAGGGAAAGGGAAGAGGCTGAGATCGAGGAGAAGATCGAGGAAGCTTCCGACCCGGCCGCCAAGAAACCGCTGGGCGACATCCTGGACCTCGACGACCTGCATTTGGAATTCGCGCCGGACCTGGTGAGCATGGTGCTGGATGCCGGCACCGGCCTGGACGCGCGGATCGCCAATATGCGCTCGCATATCGCCACCTCCTTCGGGCTGATCCTGCCGGAGATCCGGCTGACCGACCAGTTCGAGCTGGAAAAGGGCACCTATGTCATCAAGGTGCAGGGTGTCGAACAGGCGCGCGGCATCCTGCACCCGGACATGGTGCTGGCGCTGATGCCCGACAACCGCGGCGCGCTGCCGCCCGGCACCGATGTGACCGAGCCGGTCTATGGCGCCCCCGCGCGCTGGGTCTCATCGAAGTCGCAGGAGCAGGCGGCGCTGGCCGGCGCCACCGTGGTGACCCCGCCCGAGATTCTCGCTACGCATCTTCTGGAGGTGATCAAGCAGAACTTCGGCCGCCTGCTCACGCTCAAGTCGCTGCGCCGCCTGCTCGACGAGATGACCCAGCTGTCGGACAGCTTCCGTTCCGAGGCCAACCGCAAGCTCTTGGATGCGCTGGTGCCTGACAAGGTGCCGATAGACACGCTGCATTCGGTGCTGCGGCTCCTGCTGGAGGAGCGGGTTTCGATCCGCAACATGCCGCTGATCCTCGAAGCCATTGCCGAAGCGCGCATTCATACTACCCAGCCGGAGCTGATCTGCGAGCACGTGCGCCAGCGGCTCGGCTTCCAGCTGGTGGCTGAGATGAAGCGCGAGGATGGAACCATTCCGCTGGTCCAGCTGGCGCCAGAATGGGAAGACAAGTTCTCCACCTATCAGGTGGATACGCAGGGCGCCGGTCTGGATGTGGCGTTGCCGCCTGACCTGTTCAACCGGCTGGCCGAGGGGCTGAGCGACAAGCTCTCGATGGTGACCGAACAGGGTGTTTTTGCCGCGGTGGTCACCTCGACCCGGCGGCGGCGCTACCTGAAGACCATCCTGAAATCGCGCGGCATCACCAACCCGGTGCTTTCCTTCGAGGAAATCGGCTTGGAAGCGCGCCCGGCGCTTGTGGGAATGGTGCAGGCATGAGCCTGGATTTCCTGCCGCCCGAGCTGCTTGCGCTCCTGGGGGCCGGATTCTGGCATGCGGCCATCGTGTTCCTGCGGGTTTCGGCAATGGTTTCGGTGCTGCCTGCAGTGGGCGAGACCTACGTGCCGGTCCGGGTGAAACTGGCGGTCGCAATTGCCTTCACCTTCGTGGTTGCCCCGGCGCTGCCGCCGTTTCCCGAGCCGGACGGGCTGATGGATTACGCCCGCTTTGCCGCGACCGAGGCGGTAATCGGACTGGCGCTGGGCATTGGCGTGCGCCTCTTCGTCCTGGGCCTGCAGACAGCGGGCACGATGGCGGCGCAAAGCACTTCGCTGTCTCAGGTGCTGGGCGGTATTGGCGCCGAGCCGATGCCTGCCATCGGGGCGGTGCTGATGATTTCCGGCGTGACGCTGGCAGTGATGATGGGGCTTCACGTGCGCGCGGCCGAACTGCTGATTGGCTCTTACCAGATGTTCCCCGCGGGTGAGTTCCCCGGGGCGGCCGGCCTTTCGGAATGGGGGGTGCACCGGGTCTCGCGCAGCTTTGCACTCGCCTTCACCCTTGCCGCGCCCTTTGTGATCACCGCGGTGGTCTACAACCTTGCTCTGGGCGTCATCAACCGCGCCATGCCGCAGCTGATGGTTGCCTTTGTCGGCGCGCCGGTGATCACCTTTGGCGGGCTGTTCATTCTGATGGTGGCAAGCCCGGTGATCCTGGATGTTTGGGTGCGCGCCCTGATGTCCTTCTTTGCGGATCCGGGAGGCGGAATGCCATGAGCGGACAGGAAGATGACTCCGAAAAGTCATTCGAGCCGACGGAACAGAAGCTCAGGAAGGCGCGCGAAAAGGGCGAGGTGGCCAAGTCCGGCGATCTTTCGGTCGCAGCTTCCTATATCGGGCTGGTGATCGCGCTCTATGGCGCAGGCGGCGCCTCGGTGGAGGCAATAGGCACCGCGCTTATGGCCTTCATCAGCCAGCCGGACCGGCTGGCGCCTCTGTTTTTCGAGGGTTCTGCGGCGGCGGTATCCGGCAGTTTTGTCGGCAGCGCGATCTGGCCGGTGCTGCCCTGGTTCATGGTGCCCTTCGTCCTGGTGCTGCTGTCGATCGTCGGCCAGCGCGCGCTGGTCTTTGCGCCCAGCAAGCTGGAGCCGAAGATATCCCGCATCTCGATCATCTCAAACGCCAAGAACAAGTTCGGCCGCTCCGGCCTCTTCGAGTTCCTGAAAAGCTTCGTGAAGCTGGTGCTCTATTCGGTGTGTCTTGGCGTTTACCTCTCGCACAGGATGCCCGAGATGATCGCCTCCTCCGGAACCGGGCCGCAATCGGTGGTGCTGATGCTGGCGGAGCTGGCGATGGAGTTCCTGGTTATCGCTCTTCTGATCGCGCTGGCGATCGGCATCGTCGACGCGGCCTTCCAGCACGCTGAACACCGGCGCAAGAACATGATGTCGCGCAAGGAAATTCAGGATGAAGTAAAGGACTCCGAAGGCGATCCGCACTTCAAGGGCCAGCGGCGCCAGCGCGGCCAGCAGATCGCGATGGGCCAGATGCTCGCCGACGTGCCCAAGGCCGATGTGGTGATCGTGAACCCGACCCACTACGCGGTGGCGCTGCAATGGAGCCGCGAGCCCGGCTCGGCGCCCACCTGCGTTGCCAAGGGCGTGGACGAGACCGCCGCAGCGATCCGCCGGGTGGCAAATGAGAATGGCGTGCCGATCCACAGCGATCCGCCAACCGCGAGAGCCCTGCACGCAACAGTGGAGATCGGCGACGAAGTCATGGAAGAACATTATGCGCCGGTGGCGGCTGCTATCCGCTTTGCCGAGGACATGCGCCAGCGCGCCAAAGGGAAGATCACATGAAGCAGAAGATGCTGGACCAGATGGCCGCTGTCACCGCGGCGCAATACCTGCAGGAGCACGCCAAGGTGAAACCGGTGCTGGCGCAGGAGGCCAAGCTGCGCGGTCAGGTTGCCAAGCTGAACGCCCAGGTGCAGGAAGCCCGCGCGCAGGCGGATGGGGATCACGCGATGAAGGCGCTAGGCGCGGATCTCCTGTGGGAGGGCTGGCACACCCGGACCCGGCGCCAGCTCAACGTCGAACTGGCCCAGGCCACGGCGCAGAAACTGCGGGCGATGGACAAGCTGCGCAAGTCCTTCGGCCGCAAGCACGCGGTGGAGAGCATGGCCAAGGCCGAGCGCGCCAGACTCAAAGCCGCCAAGGCAAAGGCGCTGATGGAGCGGCTGCTGGAGGGCTGAACTCCGCATCTCCTGACAAATGAAAATGGCCGGTCCCGCGCGGGGCCGGCCACTCTCTTTTGCAGAGCAGGGCTGCCGTGCTCAGACGTCCTGCCGCGACATCTCCATGATCAGCACGTCGTAGATGTCCTTGCCCATCTCCTGCTGCGCCGCTTCCCTAAGGGCGTTGCGCAGCGGGTTCAGAACATCCGAGCGGGTGAAGGCGCCGCGGAAGCCGCCCATGTTGGCATGGTCGAACAGCACCCGCAGGAAAACGTCGCGCAGCTTGGGCTCATAGGAATGGATCTTCTCGGAGGTGCCCTTCTTGGCCTCCAAGCTGAGCGAGATCACCACCAGCGAGGACAGCGCGTCACGCTCTACCACCGGGACAACGAACTGGTTGGGGATCTTGATGTATTCCCGCTCCAGCATCTCGCTGTCAGCGGCGTGATCCTCCTGGGCAGCGGGCTCCGGCGCGTGCTCCGCATCGGCACCGCCTTCGGCGTGTTCGGCGGGCGGCGCCGCTTCGGGCTCCGGCGCCAGCATGATACCGGCGCCGATGCCGCCACCGGTGCCGGCAATCAGCAGGATAACGGGCAGAAGTTTCGACAGCATGGCAGACCTCAGAACGGCAAGACGGCATCGAGCAGCTGCTGGCCGTAGCGTGGCTGCTGCATATCGGTGATCTGGCCGCGGCCGCCGTAGGAGACGCGCGCCGATGCGATCTTGTCGTAGGTGATTTCATTTTGGCGGCTGATGTCCTGGGGCCGGACATAGCCGGTGACCAGAAGCTCGCGCAGCTCGAAGTTCACCCGCAGCTCCTGGGTCCCGCTGATCGCCAGCACCCCGTTGGGCAGCACGTCTACCACGGTGGCCGCGACCCGCAGCTCCAGTTTCTCGCTGCGCTTGACTGAGCCCTTGCCGCCGGCGGAGCTGGAACTGCCGAGTTCCACTGCTTCGGCGGAGGAGGCGCCATCGGGCAGCTTCCGGTCCAGCCGCTGCGGCAGGCCCAGGAGCTGCGGCACCGAGAGGCTTTCGGAGCCCGAGCGCGAGCGTTTGGTGTCGTTGGAGATCTCGGCTTCCTCGTCGATCTCGATCACCACGGTGAGAATGTCGCCCTGCTTCATCGCCCGGCGGTCGCCCAGAAGCGACTGCTGCGAGCCGCTCCACAGCGAGGCGCCATCGACACGGCGCCGGGTCTGGCTCTGCGTGGGCAGACCCTGATAGAGCATCGCGACATGCTCAGGGGTTTCGTTCGCGGGCGTGAAGCTGGGCGGCTTGCCGATGTGGTCCATGCGGCCGCAGGCGGTGAGAAGCGACAGGCCAACGAGCAGGGTTTTCGCGGAAAGATGGTTCGGTTTCATTGGTTTACCTCAACGGAGCCGTCCGTCTGGATGCGGCCGGATACGGTTGTGCGCGATGCCAGGTTCATCACCCGGACGGCTTCGCCCGCGGCGCCGCGGCCCAGCGAGCGGCCCTCGGCGGCGATGGTGAGCCCGCCCTGGCGGAACACCAGGGTGACCAGGTCGTTGCGCTCGATAATGGCAGGGGGGCCGATGTCGCCCGCCCGCAGCGGCCGGCCGGCATAGAGCGATACCCGCGCCTCCTTGCCCACAACCGCGGCCGGATCGGCGAGCGCGCCGAGAATCTCGCCTTTCTTGACCGCCAGATCCTCGGCAGTCACGATGTCCTTTGCCCGGATGGTGCGCAGCGGCACCAGATAGTCGGCAAAGGCGGGCGGGGCGGCAAGCGCGGCGGCGGTCAGGAGGGCGAGCGTCAGTCTCATCAGCGCACCTGCGTCGTCGCGCCCATCATCTGGTCGACGGCGGAGATCACTTTGGCATTCATCTCATAGCCGCGCTGGGCCTCGATCAGCTCGGTCACCTCGCGCACGGCATCGACTGAACTGTCCTCCAGGTAGCCCTGGCGCAGGGTGCCGAGTCCGTCCTCGCCCGCGGTGGACACGGTAGCGGCGCCGGAGGCTTCGGTTTCCTTGAACAGGTTGCTTCCGATCGCCTCCAGACCCTTGGGGTTGGTGAAGCCCGCGAGCGTCAGCTGCCCCAGCAGCTGGCCTTCGGCGGTGCCCTCGAAATATCCGTAGACTTCGCCTTCGGCGTTGATCGAGATGTTGGCGGCATCTTCCGGAATAGTGATCTCCGGAGAGACGGCAAAGCCGTCTGAGGTGACGATCAGCCCTTCCGCAGAGCGTTTCAGCGCCCCGTCCCGGGTGTAGCCCGATTCGCCCGATGGCAGGGTGACCTCCAGGTAACCTTTGCCGTCGATGGCAAGGTCGAGGTCGCCGTTGGTCTGCCGCAGCGAGCCCTGGGCCAGGTGGATCGATACCGCCGCGGGGCGCACACCGAGCCCGACCTGCACGCCGGTTGGCAGCACCGTGCCGTCGGAGGCGTTGACAGTGCCTGCGCGGGAGACCTGCTGATAGTGGAGGTCGGCAAATTCGGCGCGCCGGGCGTTGTAGCCGGTGGTGTTCATGTTGGCGAGGTTGTTGGAAATGGTCTCCACCCGGAGCTGCTGGGCGCTCATGCCGGTGGCGGCGATCTTCAAAGCACGCATCGGGATTCTCCTACGACTTCATAAGGTTTTTGATGGCATTGCGAATGCGCTGGTCTTCGGTGTCCAGGAAGCTCTGGCCCATTTCATAGGCGCGCTGCACCTCGATCATGCGGGTCACTTCGGAAATCGCATTCACGTTGGAGCCCTCCAGGAACCCCTGCAGGACCTTGGAGTCGAAGCTTTCCTCGATCTCGCCCTCGACCCGGAACATAACCCCGTCCTCGCGCACCATCTGGTGCTGCTCCACCGGCTTAAACAGGCCAAGCTGGCCGAGGAGGCGGCCGCCCGCACTGAGGCTGCCGTCGGAGCCCACCTCGATCTTCCCGGCATCGGGCGGCACGAAGACCGGCGCGCGGCCTGCATCGAGCACCCGGTAGCCATCCATCGTGACCAGATCGCCCTCGGCGTTAGGTGAAAAGGCGCCGGAGCGCGTCAGGCGCTCGCCCTGCGGCGTTTCAACCATAAAGAAGCCGTCACCCTCGATGGCAAAGTCGAAGGTGCCGCCCGTCTGGGTCATCGCGCCTTGTTCCATCGAGGTGTTGTAGATATTTGCGCGCGCCATCGACAGCGAACCTTGGCCCGGAGTTCTCTGCACGTATTCCGAGAAGATCAGCCCTTCCTGCCGGTAACCGGTGGTGGCGGAGTTGGCGATGTTGTTGGCGACGACGCGCATCTCCCGCATCAGGCCGGACTGGCGCGACAGGGTTGCGTAACCGGTGGCTTCCATCAGGCACCTCCTGCGATCATCGGGATCACGTGGCCGTCGAAGAAGGCCACCAGCGTTTGCGTCATGAAGCCCATGGTGATCCAGAACACGACCAGGATTGCCGCGAGCTTGGGCACGAAGGTAAGCGTCATCTCCTGCACCGAGGTCAGGGCCTGGAACAGGCCGATGGCCAGGCCCACCACCAGCGCGACGATCAGGATCGGCGTCGACATGGTGACCGCGGCCCAGAGCGCCTGGCGCAGGGTGTCGTAGAACTGGCCTTCATTCATCATGGCTCAGACCGGCATTCTCAGGATTTCCTGATAGGCCTCGACGACCTTGTTGCGAACCGTCACTGCCGTCTCCACCGCCAGTTCGGTCTGGGCCAAGGCCTGCACCAGCGCATGAGGGTCGGCATTCGAGGTCATCGCCTGCACCGAGACCTGCTCGCTGCGCTGCAGTGTGGCGGCAAATTGCTCGAAGCTCGCCTTCGCCTGGGCGGCGGCGCCGTCGTGGCTGGGGTCAACTTTAGTGGCCGGACGGGCGGCGGCATAGCCGCTGGCGGCGGAAAGGCTGCGAATATCCATTCTGGATCTCCAGGGTTATTGGTTAGCGTCTCAAAAGGTCCATCAGCCCGGCCGACATCTGCCGGGTCTGTTCAAACATCTTCAGGTTGGCCTCGTAGCTGCGCTGTGCTTCGCGCGCGTCGGCGATTTCTATCATCAGGTCCACGTTCGAGCCTTCGTAGTGGCCCGACGAATCGGCCAGCGGATGCGAGGGGTCGTAGATCTTTGGCAGGTCGCTGCGGTCCAGGTTGACCCGGCCGGTGCGGACCTGCTCGGCCTCTGTCTTGAGGTCGCGGACTGCCTCAAACGGCACCGTCTTGCGGCGGTAGCCGGGAGTGTCGGCGTTGGAAATGTTCTCGGACACGTGGCGCAAGCGGGTGGCCTGGGCCTTCAGCCCGCTGGCGGTGACAGAAAGGGCTTTGGAGAATTCACTCATCGCTCAATCCCCCTAACCGCGGCCCAGACTGGTACGCAGGATGTTCAGCGACGACTTGTAGATTGCCATGGCGCGCTTGTGCTGGCGCTCTACTTCAACGCCTTTCAGCAGCTCCGTTTCGACCGAGACGGAGTTGTCGTTGGGGTCGCTGCCGGACTTGCTGCTGGTCACGGCCCAATCAAGCCCGCTGCCGGTGCTGCCATGCAGATGGCTGGCGCGGGTGGCTGTCATGCCGCCGCCATGCGCGCCGGCGGCAAAAACCTCTGCAAACGGTTTGATATCCTTGGCCTGATACCCGGGGGTATCGGCATTGGCGATATTCTGAGCGACCAATGCCTGGCGCGTCCCGGCATGGGCGGCCATGGAATAGGCGATCTTGAAAACGTTCAGTTCTGTGAACACCAGGGTTTCTCCCGTGATCAATTTCAATCAAGACTTAACCCCGATTCCTTTAGAAATTGTTTCAGGAAGAAATGGAGGCGGCTGCGATGAAAGCAGAGCTTGAGGCGCTGACCCAGCAACTGGCGGCCAAGAAACTCGCAGTGCCGATGGGGCGGGTGAGCAGAATTTCCGGTGGCGAGATCGAGGTGGAAGGATTGGCGGATACCGCCCGTATAGGCGACCGGCTGGTCTTGCGGCGTGGCCCCAGGAATGAGCTCCACGGCGAGGTCTTAACTATCGGGGCCAGTACAATCAGCATGCTGCCCGACAGATCGCCTGAAGGGGCGGCGGTTGGAGACCCGGTGCTCCTCTATCCGTCGCCGGAATTTGCCCCGGGCGATCACTGGGTCGGCCGGCTGGTTGACCCGTTCGGTGCGCCGCTTGATGGACGCCCGCTCCTGCCCGGCGCGGCCTCCCGCGACGTGATGGCCCCGCCGCCCAAGGCCGCCGGACGGCGGGCGATGGGCGAGCGGCTGCCCACTGGGCTTGCGGTTCTGAACACGATTCTCCCCATCGTGCGAGGCCAGCGCGTCGGCTTGTTTGCAGGCTCCGGCGTAGGGAAATCTTCTCTGCTTGCCCAGCTGGCGCAGAACATGGAAGCCGATGTGGTGGTTATGGCGCTGATTGGAGAGCGCGGCCGCGAAGTGAATCACTTCGTCGAGCAGGTGCTCGGCCCCGAAGGCATGCGCCGCGCGGTTGTCGTGGCAGCGACCTCGGACCAGTCCGCCCTGGTGCGGCGGCGCTGCGCCTGGGCAGCGATGAGCGTGGCGGAGCATTTCCGCGACCAGGGCAAGAACGTGCTGTACCTGGCAGACTCCGTCACCCGCTTCGCAGAGGCGCACCGGGAAATCTCCGCGGCCTCCGGCGAGTCGCCCGCGCTGCGCGGCTACCCGCCGTCGGTGACGCCGCTGATCACCGGCCTCTGCGAGCGCGCGGGCCCCGGCAGCGGCGAACAAGGCGATATCACCGCGGTGTTCAGCGTCCTGGTAGCGGGCTCGGACATGGACGAGCCGGTGGCCGACATTCTGCGCGGGGTTCTGGACGGGCACATTGTGCTGAACCGGGAAATTGCCGAACGCGGGCGTTTTCCGGCGATTGATGTCGCGCGTTCCGTTTCGCGCAGCCTGCCGGCCGCAGCGAGTCCGGAGGAGAATGCGGCAATTCAAGATGTGCGTAAGTACCTGGGCGCGTATGAGCAGTCCGAGGTGATGATCCGCGCGGGCCTCTACGCGGAAGGCAATGACGCCACCTTGGACCAAGCGGTGAAAATCTGGCCCGAGCTGGATAGCTTCTTCGGCCGCCACGATCCTGCTGGCATACAAAGCAGTTTCAACCGCCTTTTGCTGCTTCTGCGCCGGGCCGGGGCGGGCCGCTGAGCGGTGCCTTCGCTTACCCCGCGAGGTTCATTGCAGTATGAGAGCCCCGGCTGATCCGGAAGCCCTCATGCTGCCGCATAATTTAACCCATAAGCAGGGTCAGCGCGTTCGAGAAGCCGGATTGCGACGATTCCATGGCAGCGATTTCGGAGCGGGCCAGGAACGTGTTGATCAGCTTTTCCATCTTTTCCGGGTCGGTGAAGACGCTGATGTCGTCGCTCCCAAATATGCTTTGCGAGCGTTCCTTCATAATCTCCACCTGTTGATCGATATCGATCTGGCCCATCGATTTTGGCAGGCCAAGTGTTATCTGGAACATTTCCTGCAAAGCGGGCTGGCCGAGGACGTTGTACCATTTGGTATCCACCGCGGAACCTTCTTCCGCCAGAACACCAATTTCGCGCTCGGCGTACATTGCCAGGCGCAAATAATGATCCTGCTGCCCTACGGCCTCCTCGAAGGACTGAACCTTGTGAGTGTGAATCACGTTCAGCATATCCGTTGCCGAACCGGTTTTCACAGTCTCGCCGGGGCCGAAGCCGAAGGTTTCGGAGAAGCTGACCCATCGGTCGTCCCCCAGGCGGTGCGCAAGAGCGTCGTCGGCGCTGGTGCCGTCTTCCAGTACCTTTTGCACCAGGGCTTTCATACCGATCTGGTCTGACAGGCCGAAGGCACCGAGGGCGACGCTGAGCAGGCGGTGATCCTTGACTAGCTCCTCGGCGGAGGTGACCTCGCCAATATTCTCCAGGAAATAGTCGCTCTCCCGCTGCAGGACTGCGCCTTTAGAAAAGGTATCAAGCTGCTTTTCGTAGGTCGCTTGCAGGAAGTTCCAGCCGACGATCCCAGTGGAGGGTAAGATCGGCTGGAAGCTCATGACGGGCGGATTGCCATCAAGCGCTCTTCGCGCGGGAGCAGGGCCCGCAGCGCTTTCAGGCAGCGGTAGTGGTTGCCGCCAATCAGCGCCTCGGTGGCCTCCGCGAGCGCAGCGCGGCTGTCAGGGTCGGTGAACACCTGGCTCAGCTCCTCGATCCGGCGCAGCATCGGCAGCCGCTCCTCTTCGGGGTCGGCATCGCCGGAGAGCACCAGCTGGGCTGCGTAGCAGACCCGGCGCACCGGCGTGTTGGCTTCTTCCGGGTGGATAGCGTCCCGAAGCCGCAGAATGTTGGCGTCGGGGGTGACAATCGACAGGCGGCTTCGGCGGTCGCCGTTTTCGATCACCGCGCCGTTGACAAGGACACGCTCCTTGGGGGCGAGTTTCAGAACCAATCCGCTCATTTTCAGGATGCTCCGCTGCGGAGGCCACGCATGATGGCCGTGTTAATTTCGATTAGTGGGGCTGCTGAAGCCTTTCTTTGGAGAACGGCATGGCTGTGCGTCAAAGAGAACTCTGCCAGTGAGAGAATGTTTGCCCTGAGATCGTCCGGAAGCTGGTTGGCAGTATCCGCGACATCTGCTGCGAGAACAGACCACAGTTTGCGGTTGTCGTGCACGGCGGCAGCAAGATCGTTGAAGCCCGGTTTACCCTTGCGCGCAGCTGCGAGAAGCCGGTGAGTGATTTGGGCGAAGGCTTTGTATTCGGTATCGCGTGAGGTGCGCAACGGCGCAGCATTCTTGGCGTAGGCTTGCCGCGCGAGGGAACTGGCGTTCACGTTGGATTCTCCAAATTGGTATTACGTCAGGAGGGTGTCAGGGGCGCGTATTCTGCGCCCCTGACAGGCTGTATTAGCGGAACAGCTGCTGCAGGGTCTGCGGTGCCGAGTTGGCGATCGACAGAGCCTGGACACCCAGCTGCTGCTGAGTTTGCAGCGCTTTCAGGCGGGCCGAGGCCGCTTCCATATCCGCGTCAACCATCGAGCCGATGCCGGACTTCAGCGAGTCGGTCAGCTTGGAGACGAAGTTGGACTGGGTCTCGATACGGCCAGCCGAGGAACCAAAGGCTGCGGCTGCATCGGTTGCGGTTTGGATCAGGCCTTCGATTTTTTCCAGTGCAGAGGTTGCGCCTGCTGCAGTTGACACATCGATGTCAGCCAGATCTTCCAGACCACCGCCGATGGTCACACCAGTGGTTTCACGGGCTTGCAGCGAGAAGTTGTCGCCAGCCTCCTGGTCACCGGTGAAGGTGATGGTTGCGACACCGTCAGCGGCCACGGTTACCGCAGCGGCAATTGTAGTGTCCGCATCCAGGGTCCCTGCCTCAATTGCATCAGCAACCCGATCGTTAAAGGCCTTTGCCAGGGCGTTTGCCACATCCGCTTGGGAGTCGCCATCGCGTCCTACGTAGGAGATCTCCGTGCCGGTGGTGTTAAATGCAGCCCCAACACCAGTAGCGGCAGCGGAAGAACCGGAGATGTTGATTTGAACGCCTGTACCCGCGGTGACGGAATCGATCACCAAGGTAGTGGTGTTGGGCGTGGCGGCACCGTTAAGGGCTGTCACAGCAGCGCCATCAAGAGGGCCACTGATCGTGGTACCAGCGCCGGCTGCAACAGCGGTCCCAGTGGACCAATCAGTTGCACCTTGGCCAAGGTCCTGCTTTTTCACATCGATGTTCTTCGCGGTGACCGTACCGTCTGCTGCACGGTCGAGCGAGCTGAGCACCGACATGGTTCCGGAACCTGCGGTGCTGTCGGTATTCGACAACAGGTTCAGGCCGTTGAACTGAGCAGCGCCGGAAATGGAGCTGATCTGGTCCCGCAGGGCGGTGATGTCTTCCTGCAGTTTCGCACGGTCGACGTTCTCTTCCTGCGCGGAGATGATCTTCTCTTTGATGTCGATCAGCGCGTCCGAAATGCTCTCTGCCGCGTTGCGCGCAACGGCGACGGTCGAGTCACCCAGTGACAGGCTGCTGGAGATCGCTTCGAAGCCTTTGACGTCCGATTCCATCACCTTCGAGATGGCCCAGACCGCAGAGTTGTCCTGCGCGTTCGCCACTTTCTTACCGGTGGAGATTTCGTTCTGGGTGTCAGTCAGGTTGCTGTTGATCGACTGCAGGGTCTGCAGTGCAACCATTGCGCCATTGTTCGTCAGAATGCTGGTCATAGCTTTTTCCTTTAGTTACGGGCGTTTTAGCCCCTATTTCCGTTGCCCCGAGGGGCGCTTTGTTGACGTCTTTCTGACTGTGCGTTCCGCCGTCCGGCTTCCGCGCCACCCTTCATCAGGTGCAAGGCGACTTTGGCGCATGAGGTGCTAAGGGAAAGCTAATGCTGGAATTCGCATTCTTAGAATTTTCCCTAAATTGAGCTCTCAGGCGCGCTTCTCCAGTTTTGTGCTGCCGCGGGTGCCATAGCGGGTCTTGCGGCCGGACCGGTCGTAGACGTCCAGGCCTTTGCGGATGCGGCGCAGCTCGGCCATGCGGGAGGCCACCGAGCGGATCCCCTCCATTGCACTGTCCAGCAGCTGCTGGTTGCGCGACACCTTATTCTGTACCTGTTTGAGAGAATCCGGCTCCAGCTCATGCGCGGCGTTAAGCTGGGTGATCAGATTCTCCTTTCTGGCCAGCAGTTCCTCCAACTGGCCCAGGTTTCCGTCCATCAGCGCGGAACGTTCGCGGTCGAGGATGACGTCCAGCTCATCAATGAGCTGCTGGGGTGTCTGGTCACTCATTCTGAGTCTCCTTCAGTGCGTGATAAAATGATTCGGCCAGTCCGATACCGCTGGTCCGGGCCATCTGCTCGGCCTGTGCCTGAACCAGGAAGCTTGAAAACTGCTCCTCGCCGGCGCCGCCGCCAAAACCGGACCGGGCTTCCCCCAGTCCGGCGGATTTCAGCATTTCCGCGAGAAATGAGGCTTCTAGCTTTATAGCCGCCTCGCGCAGGGGGTCTTGGCCCTCCAAACCGGCCCGGGGAGCGGCCGGGGCAGTTACGGGCGGCGGTACGGGGGTGAGGTAAGGCATAGCGGGTTCTCCGGTTCTGACTGCGAAGTGCGTCGATTTTTCTGAGATTGCGCCATCACCGGTTAAAATTGCCGTAACCGCTTTCGGGTAAGACTGAGCGGGTCAAGATAGAATGTCTGGATCATCATGCACACGTCTCCGATCATTGCCCAGGTCTTGAGCCCGGCGTCGAAAGCCCCTTCATCCGCCGCCGCAAAGGCACCGGGCAGCACACGAACCTTCGCTGAGTTTGTTGAAGTTCAAGGCAGGCCCGGCCCGGGGCGGGAAACCACGGGGGAGAGCGGCAGTGGTTCTCCTCGGGCAGACGCCAATGCCGGACCTTTGTCAGAGGCCGCCCGGGCTGAAGGCAAGGCCAGTGCCCCGGCGCCGGACAATAAGGTGAAGGTGAAAGACCCGCGCCAGGAAAATACGGATGCAGCCGCCGCTGCCGAGGCGGCCGGCTCCGCTGAGGCGGGGCGCGATGGCGAAGGTGCCTGGGATTCGGCCGGCGGAAACAAAACGGCGGAAGCGGCGAAGGAGAAGGCCGCGATCCCCAGCAGATCCGCGGATATCTACGAAGATGACGGGGGAGCCGTTCCGCCGGAGGCACGGCGCGGGGCGGCGGTGCCGGGCGCCGACACGCTTGGTGCAGGGCAGTTCCCGGGGGGGGCGGCTCTGGAGACCGGAACTCCGGGTTCTCTCTCCCCCATTAGGTCAAACGCCGCTGCGGGGCATGACGCTGAGTTCAGCGCCGGTGCTGCAGATTCCGGCGGCAAGGCAAATGCTCCGGGTTCAAGCAGCAGCCCTGCGGAAAATTCAGCCGAAAATAACATGAACAGAGCCAGCGCGGCTCAGGAAGCACAAATCCCCAAGGGCACTCCGCATCTGGAAACGGACGCAAGTCCCGGCAGCAGGTCGGCGGCACAAACAAAGGCAGGCAGTGCCGGGGTCTCTGGAGAGCGAGGGAGCATCCCGCGCGCTGACGCGAGGGCCGTTTCAACTGACCCGTCCACCCCGGTCCCGAGCAAAACTGTTCCTGCCGGGGAACAACCAGTCTCGGCATTCGCGGCACCGGGAAGGGCCGAAATACCTGCGGCTCAGACGGGGCCGGGTCAAGCAGAGCCCGGGAACCGCTTCACTGCGGCACGCGCGGCTGAAGTTGAGCGCGGGAGCGGCGCAGAGCCATTAGTGCGGGCCGGCACCGCGGCTGCGGAGGTGCAGCAGGGTACCGCGGCCGAGGCTCCAAACGAGGCAGAGAGGCCGGCAGTTCGAGGGACTCAAGGGCGTAATACCGACCCGAATCGCACCCGAGCCACGGGTGCCGATTTTCCCGCCGGCCGGTCAAGGGCGCTGAATACTCCCCGAAGCAATTCTGCGGGGGCAGCCGTCCAGGCGGGCACAGCAGCGCGCAGTGCAAGAGCGGCTGAGTCAAATATTGCCGGGGCACCGGCTCCGGAAAATGCTCGTTTGGAACGCTCCTCTGCTGCGGAGACCGATTTTCCCGCCGGCCGGTCCGGAGCATTGAACGCTCCGCGGAGCGATACTGCGGAGGCGGCTTCCCAGGCTGGCGCAGCAGCGCGCGGTTCCGGAGCGGCCCGGACAACCGTCGCCGAAGCGCCCACAGGGCACAAAGCGGCCGCGGATCGCTCTGCTTCTTCTGCCGCCGCTATTTCTCCCGTCCAGTCTGGACCAGATGATGCGGACATGAACGGTACGGGTACGCTGGTCCGATCCAGCGCTGCAGGCGCGGCGGTACAATCCACCGAAGGCGAGGGTATCGCAGATGAAATAATCCAGCAGGGGAAATCTGAAAGCGCGCAGCGCGCCGCAGCAACCGGGAATGCCTTAGCCGCATCGCGCGGAGCGGTTACGGCAACTGCGTCAGAGCCCGCCAAACCGGGAGCCTCGGCGCCAGGTGGATTCGCTTCGGCCATCGTACAGGAGGCCTCGGGTAGCAACTCCAGCGCGGAAAGGCTCCAGCCGGTTGCAATGTCCGCGCCTGGCACGCCATCGTCCGTAGCTGGAACACAGGCAGTACCGTTTGCGGTTGCGTCAGCCCCCCCGTCCGGCGCCGCTGCTGAAGCGCGCCGGGCTGGCCGGGAGGCGCCTCCAGCCGAGTCCTCCGTCATCACATCTCCTGCCACGACCCTGCGCAGCAGCGTTCAATTCCCCGCACAGTCCGTGGCGGCCACAGTACAGGTTCAGGTGCCGCAGGCGCTGGGCGCTATCGTGGGCGAAGCGGACTTGCTGAACGGCAAGGGCGATTCCCTGAGCGGCCTCGGTCCCTTCGGGGCGGAGGCCCCGGGCCTGCCGCAGCTGCTGGCGGAGGCTTCGGCCGGAGCCGCGGGCACCGTGCACCGTCCGGAAACGCCCCGTCTGGTTGCCTCCCAGCTGGCGGAGGCCTTTGCCGCCAAGGGTGAGCAGAAGGTCGAGGTCTCGCTCAACCCACAGGAGCTGGGCCAGGTGCGCATGCGGGTCTCGGCGAGCGAGACGGGCATCACCGTGATGATCCAGGCCGAGCGTCCGGAGACCGGCGACCTGATGCGCCGCCACATCCATGAACTGGCGGAAGAGTTCCGGCGCATGGGTTATGAAAACATCTCCTTTGAATTCGGCGGCGGCCAGAGCGGCGGCGCCTTCCGCGACGGTGGGGCCGGGGCGGAGCATGCAGGCGCGGCCGCCTCTGCAGGCTCCGGCGCGGCTCCTGCCGAATCGGAAGCCGAACCGGCAAAACAGAATCTCCGGCACGGCAGCGCCGGCGTGGACATGAGGGTCTGATCAGATGACAACAGCCGTATCTCAAGCAAACAACGCAGCGGTTCAACACCCAGCGCCTTCCGCCTCCGGCTCCAGCAACTCCGCCATGGGCCTGACGTCGGATTTCGAAACCTTCGTCAAGATGCTGACCGCGCAGGCCAAATACCAGGATCCGCTAGAGCCGCTCGATTCGACGGAATACGCCGCCCAGCTGGCGCAGTTCTCCATGGTGGAGCAGCAGGTGCAGAGCAACGACCTCCTGGGCGGTGTGCAAGCGCAGCTTGGGCTGGCCAACATGGCGGCGATGTCCGGCTGGGTGGGCATGGAAGCGCGGGCGGCCACGCCCGGCCACTTCGACGGCACCAGCCCGATCACCATCTCGCCGAATCCGGCCGCCGCGGCCGATACCGTCAGCCTCGTGGTCAGCGACAAGAACGGCACCGAAGTGCAGCGCGTGGTGCTGCCGGTTTCGGCTGACGCCTACGAGTGGACCGGCACTGACGAGGACGGCAACACGCTGGCGCCCGGCAACTACAGCTTCACTGTCGAGAGCAGGAAAGCGGGCGAGGTGATCCTGTCGGAAACCGCAGAGATCTACACAAAGGTCAAAGAAACCCAGATGCGCGGCGGTGATGTGGTCTTGATCACCGATGGCGGTTCGGCGATTTTGGCATCGTCGGTGAGCGCCCTGCGCGACCCCGTCTCCGGCAGCTGATCCGGCCGGGCGCCGGCAGTAACAGCCGCGCGTGCCCGCCAGGGCCGTCCGGCACCTGACTGGAGCCCGCCCTGCAACCTCTGCCCGACAGTTTCACTGCCCGCTTCTTTGCCCATTTGGCGGCGCGCGGGCTTGACGTTCCGGCGCCCCGGCCCTTGGCCGGCGGGCGCTCGAACCGTGTGTGGCGGGCGGGCAGACTGGTCATCAAGCTTTATGAGCCGGAGGGCGGCAACCCGCTTTTTGCCAACGACCCCCGGCGCGAGGCGGCGGCGCTGGGTGCCCTGGCGGGCACCGGGATGGTGCCGCCACTGGTGGCCTCGGGCTGCTTTGAAGGCCGGCACTGGCTGGCTTATGCGCATATCACCGGCGGCCCCTGGCAGCGCGACACCGCCCATGTGGCGCGGCTGCTGGGACGGCTTCACGATCAGGCGCCGCCGCCCGGTTTGCCTGCGGGGGTGAACGGCAGCGAAGCGCTGGAGGCGCAGACGCAGGCGATCCTGTCCCTTTGCCGTGGCGCGCCGCCGCTTGCTTCTCTGCGGCCTCTGGGCCGGGTGCCGCCTTTGCCGGGCGCTGTTCTGATCCACGGTGACCCGGTGCCGGGCAACCTGCTGGCCCATGACGGCACGCTCACGCTGATAGACTGGCAGTGCCCGCAACTGGGTGACCCGGCGGAGGATCTGGCGCTGTTCCTCTCACCGGCTATGCAGCTTCTTTACCGCGGCAGCGCACTTTCGCAGTCCGAGGAGGACGTCTTCCTCGCCGCCTATCCCGACCCGCGCATCGTCGCCCGGGTGCTGGCGCTGAAACCGTGGTTCCACTGGCGCGCCGCGGCTTATTGCCTGTGGCGGTCTGAACAAGGCGGCGGCGCCGGGCGTGATCGCGCGGCACTTGAGCTGGAGATTGCGGCGCTCCAGTCCATCAGGCCGAGAAGCGCATAGGCCGGCGGCATCAGCAGGCGCCGGGCGCGGCCAAGCGGAAAGCGGGCGAGGCTCTGCATCACCGGCGAATAGGGCAGTTCGGGCGGTCTGCCCTGCACGAGGCTGGCGAGCAGCGCCCCGCTGTAGCTGCCCATCGCCACCCCGTTACCGTGATAGCAAAGCCCGGCAAACATCCCTTCCTGCCCCGGTACCGGGCCGGCGAAGGGCACCAGATTGCGCGCGAGGCACACCATGCCGGACCAGCAATGGGTGGTTTCGGCTCCGCGCCAGGCGGGAAACAGCGCCTCGAAGTGCCGCCGCAGTTTGCCGCGGATGGCGGCTTCGGCGCGCGGCGAGGAGATCAGCCCGCCGCGCATCCCGAACAGAAAGCGGCGGTCCGGCATCAGGCGGAAATAGTGCAGCAGGTTGCGGGTGTCATAGGCCATCTGGGCGGAGGTCCATCCCTGTGCCGCGAGCTCACTTTCGGTGAGCGGGCGGGTCACCATCACCGTCGATTGCGCCGGCATGTAGCGCCCCGCGAGTTCCGGCGGCAGGTCCTCGGACGAATAGCCATTAGTGGCGATCACGACCCGGCGGGCGCGCAGATCGCCGCGCGGTGTGCGAACGCGGTAGGTGCTGCCAGTCCGCTCGATTGCAAGCGCACGGCTGTGCTGGAACAGGCCGGCGCCCGCTGACTGGGCCGCGCGGGCCAGGCCAAACAGGTACTTGCGCGGGTTGAGGGCAAAGCCCGCCGGCGTTGTCAGGGCGGCGTGAAATTCGCCGTTCAGGCCAGCTCCGGCCAGGTCCCCGCGCTCCAGGAAGACGGGATCCTGCCCTTCCGCGCGCAGTGCCTCGGCCTCTGCGCGCAGGCGGCAGGCGGCCTTTGGGCTATGCGCCATCAGGGTCTCGCCCTCGGAGTGGGTGTCGGCCTCGATGCCATGGCGGGAAAGCAGGCTGCCGACCAGTGCAACTGCCTCTTTCTCCGCCGCGAAGTAGCTGTCGGCCGCGGCCTTGCCATATTGCCGCCTGATCGCGGCCCCGGGCAGTTTTGCACCGCCCAGGCAGCAGAACCCCCCGTTGCGGCCCGAGGCGCCCCAGCCAGGGCTTTCGGCTTCCAGCACCGCGGCGGAGACGCCGTCCTCTGCCAGGTGCAGCGCCGCCGAGAGGCCGGTGAAACCGCCGCCGATGATTGCCACATCGGCGGTGGCATCGGTGTCGAGCACGGGCCAGTCCGGCGCCGCGATGGTCCCGTCCCACCAGCAGTCCGACCGCGGGCCAGGCCCGTAGGCGTAGTCCGGATAGATCCGGCGCATCAGGCCGCTGCGCGCTCGGCCGCTTGCTCGTCGCGCTTCTGGCGCACCAGCTGTTGCTTGCTGACGAGCGACGCGGTGATCACCCCCACTGTTACAATGCCGATCAGGATGGTCGACAGCGCGTTGATCTCGGGCGAGACGCCGAGGCGCACGGCGGAGAAGATCTTGATCGGCAGGGTGGTAGCGGAGGGGCCGGAGGTGAAGGAGGCAATCACCAGGTCATCGAGCGACAGGGTGAAGGCCAGCAGCCAGCCGGAAATCACCGCGGGCGCGATGATCGGCAGGGTCACCAGGCGGAAGGCCTCTGCGGGCGAGCAGCCGAGGTCGAGCGCCGCTTCTTCCAGCGAGCGGTCGAAGGTGGCAAGCCGCGAGGAGACCACGACCGAGACGTAGCACATCGAGAAGGTGGTATGCGCAAGCACGATGGTCATCACCCCGCGGTCCAGCCCGATGCCGATAAACAGCAGAAGGAGCGACAGGCCGGTGATCACCTCGGGCATCACCAGGGGCGCGTAGATCATGCCGGAAAACAGGGTCCGGCCCAGGAACCGCCCGCCGCGCACCAGCACATAGGCCGCCATGGTGCCCAGGACGGTTGCGAAGGTGGAGGACAGGACCGCTACTTTCAGCGTGACCCAGGCTGCACTGAGGAAAGCCTCGTTCTGCATCAGCTCGCCGTACCACTTGGTGGAAAAACCGGCCCAGACCGTCACCAGCTTGCTTTCGTTGAAGCTGAAAATGATCAGGATCAGCATCGGGATGTAGAGGAAGGCAAAGCCCAGTGTCAGCGACACCGCGTTGAACCAGCTCAGCTTGTTCATTGGTCTGCCTCCTGCTGTTTCTGCTGGTTGCGCTGGAACAGCACTATCGGGATGATCAGGATCAGGAGCAGCACCACCGCCACGGCGGAGGCCACCGGCCAGTCGCGGTTGGAGAAGAACTCCTCCCACAGCACCTTGCCGATCATCAGCGTGCCCGAGCCGCCCAGAAGCGAAGGGATCACGAACTCGCCGATCACCGGGATGAAGACCAGGAAGCAGCCCGCAATGATGCCCGGCCGCGACAGCGGCACGGTGACCAGCCAGAAGGCGGTGAAGCGCGAGCAGCCCAGGTCCTCCGCCGCCTCGATCAGCGACTCGTCCAGCCTTTCAAGCGCCGCGTAGATCGGCAGGATCATGAACGGCAGGTATGTGTAGACGATGCCGATATAGACCGCGGTATTGGTGTTGAGGATGGTGAGCGGCTCGGAAATCAGCCCGGTCCACATCAGGAACTGGTTCAGGAAGCCCTCGTTCGAAAGGATCCCCATCCAGGCGTAGACACGGATCAGGAAGCTGGTCCAGAACGGCAGGATCACCAGCATCATCAGCGTCGGCCGCCACTCCTGCGGGGTGCGCGCCATCGCGTAGGCAATGGGATAGCCCGCAAAGAGGGTCATCACCGTTGCAAGAAAGGCAATGCGCAGCGAGCTGAGATAGGCTTTCCAGTAAAGGTCATCCTGGGTTAGCCAGACGAAGTTCTCGAAATCCAGCTCGCTCAGGAAGGCGCCGATGCCCTCGGCCCAGTCGAATTGCGGCATGTAGGGCGGGCGCGCGAGCGCCACGTCAGAGAGCGAGATTTTCAGGACAATGACAAAGGGCACCAGGAACAGCGCCACCAGCCAGGCGTAGGGCAGGGCGATCAGCAGCAGGCGGCGCATCATTCGGCCAGCAGAACGCCTGCCGTGGCGGTCCAGGACAGCCAGACAGTGTCTTCCCAGGAAAAGGCGCGGCGGGAGATGCGGCGGGTGTTGGCGGTCTGCGCCTTGATGATGGCACCCGAAGGCAGCTCCACGTGATAGGTGGAAATATTGCCGAGGTAGGCAATATCGAGGATTCGGCCCTGCACTGCATTGGCGGCGTCAACCGGCTGTTCGGCGCTGATCGTGACCTTCTCGGGGCGGATTGCCAGATGGCATTTCTGCCCGCTGGAAAACTGGTTGGCGCTTTTCACGTCGAGGGGTTTCTGCCCGTCGGCCCAAGCCATCGCGTAACGGTCCTCCCCCACCGGCGTCGCGGTGCCTTCGATAATGTTCACATCGCCGATGAAGTCCGCCACGTAAACAGAGTTCGGCGTCTCGTAGATGCGGTCGGGAGTGGCGACCTGCACGATGCGGCCGTGGTCCATCACCGCAACGCGGCTTGCCACGGTCATCGCTTCCTCCTGGTCGTGGGTCACGATCACGAAGGTGGTGCCGGTCTTCTCCTGAATGTCCATCAGCTCGAACTGGGTGTCCTGGCGCAGTTTCTTGTCCAGCGCGCCCAGCGGTTCGTCCAGCAAGAGCAGTTTCGGCGCCTTGGCGAGCGAGCGTGCCAGCGCCACCCGCTGGCGCTGGCCGCCGGAGATCTGGTGCGGCTTGCGCCGGGCGAAATTCTCCAGCCGGGTCAGCCGCAGCATCTCGGTCACGCGGTCGGCGATGGCGTCTTTGGCCATGCCCTCGCGTTTCAGCCCGAACGCGATGTTCTCCCAGACCGACAGATGCGGGAACAGCGCGTAGGACTGGAACATCATGTTGACCGCGCGCTTGTTCGGCGGCACCCGCGCGATATCCTGCCCGGCGAGGTAAATGGTGCCTTCAGTCGGGGTCTCAAACCCGGCCAGCATCCGCATCAGGGTAGTCTTGCCGCAGCCCGACGGCCCTAGAAGAGCAAAGAACTCGCGCTCGTGGATGCCGATGGTCAGGTCATCAATGGCGGTAAATTCGCCAAAGCGCTTGGTCACATTCTGAAACTGGATCAGGGGCTTGGCCTGGGGGTCGTTCCAGGGCTCGAAAACGGAATTGGTCACGCCGGCCTCCTTGGAAGTCGTTGCGGAGGTCTTCGGGGTCGGGAGAGTCTGAACGTCCATTTGGGAAAGGGTCCCTGTGTGGCGGGGAGGGGGGCAGGGCGCGAGATGTGCGCCCTGCCGGTCCAAGCACGGATCAGGTGCCGGACTTGATCTTGGTCCACAGGCGCGTCACCACGCGCTGCACCTTGGGCTCGTAGGGCGTGGTGGTGAAGAGGTTGTCCAGCGTCTTCTCGTCCGGGTAGATCGCCGGATCGCCGATCACGTCCTCGACCAGGTGGTCCTGCGAGGCCTTGTTGCCGTTGGCGTAGTAGACGTAGTTCGACGCCGCCGCCATGTTTTCGGGATCCATGATGAAGTTCAGGAATTTGTGCGCAGCATCCGGGTTCGGCGCGTCAACCGGGATCGCCATCTGGTCGAACCACATCTGGGCGCCTTCCTTGGGCGCGTGGTAGACAATCTCGACGTCATTTCCGGCCTCGGCCGCGCGGTCGCGGGCCTGCAGGATGTCGCCGGACCAGCCGACCGCGACACAGATGTCGCCGTTGGCGAGCGCGTTGATGTACTCGGACGAGTGGAACTTCTGGATATGCGGGCGGATCGGGGCAAAGACTTCCTCGGCCCTGGCGATCACATCAGGGTCGTGGCTGTCGGGATCCTCGCCGATGTAATTGAGCGCCGCGGGGATCATCTCCGCCGGGGCGTCCAGGAAATGCACGCCGCATTCTGCGAGCTTCTCCATGTTCTCCGGTTTGAACACCAGGTCCCAGCTGTCGATTGGCGCATCCTCGCCCAGGATTTCCTTCACCCTGTTGACGTTCGCGCCAATGCCGGTGGTGCCCCACATGTAGTTGATCGAATATTCGTTGCCGGGGTCGTACTGCGCGGTGCGTTTCTCGATCAGGTCCCACATGTGCTCATGGTTGGGCAGCTTCTCCATGTCCAGCTTCTGGAAGGCGCCTGCCGCGATCTGCCGCTGCAGGAAGGTGCCGGAGGGCACCACCACGTCATAGCCGGAGCCGCCTGCCAGCATCTTGGTTTCCAAAACCTCGTTGCTGTCAAAGACGTCGTAGATCAGTTCGATGCCGGTGTCTTCCTCGAACTTCGCAAGCAGGTCCTCGTCGATGTAGTCGGACCAGTTGTAGACGCGCACCTCTTCCGCGGCGGCACCGGCGGCGATCAGCGCGGCGGCGGCGGTCAAGGTCATCGTTTTCAGTGTCATGGAAATCTCCCTGTGCGTGCCGGTTTCGCAGCCCGGCTGGAATGGATTTGATCAAGTTTTGCCTCATTGGGCAATACCGTTTATGTTTTCACCCGGGCGGAGATGGTGCAAGCTGCCCGCAAAAGCGGAGGTGAAATCCAAGGTGAACGAGACCAATATGCAGGCCGCAGCGGCGGCGGACGGCGGCGCCAAACAGCCGGCCCATGAAACCGTCTACCAGACCCTGCGGGCGCAGATCCTGTTCGGCGAGCTGGCGCCGGGCCAGGCGGTGACCATCCAGGGTCTGGTGGAGGCGCTTGGCGCGGGCATGACGCCGGTGCGGGAAGCGATCCGGCGGCTGATATCGGACGGCGCGCTCATGTTTCAGGGCAACCGCCGCGTGTCGGTGCCGGAATTGACGGCCGGCGAGTTGGATGAACTTGTTTTTGCAAGAAGAACAATAGAATGCGAGCTTGCCCGCCGGGCCACCCTGCGCATCGGAGGATCACGGATCGCAGAGCTGGAGAGGATCGATGGCGCCCTCGACAAGGCGATTCTCGGCGGCGACGTGGCGGGCTATCTGGTGCAGAACTACAGCTTTCACACTGTGCTTTATAGCGAGGCCGGCGCCCCCATCCTCAGCGACATGGCGGACCGGTTGTGGCTGCGTTTCGGGCCCTCGCTCAGGGTGGTTTGCGGGCGGCTGGGTACTCAGAGCTTCCCGGACCGGCACAAGGACATCCTGGAGGCGCTGAAACGGCAGGATGCAGAGCTGGCGGCGCTGGCTATGGAGCGCGATGTGACGCAGGGCATGGAGCAGGTGCGCCAGGGGCTGGACGCGGCCAACTGATTCGATTGACACGCTGATATTTGATCATATTCTTGGGCAAACCGTCTTTCTCAGGAGTAAGCCCCATGAGTGCGATCACCAACCACATGCCTACGGGCGAGCTGCAAGCGCTCGACGCGGCGCATCACATGCATCCCTTCACTGCCAACGGCGAGCTGGCGCAGAAGGGTGCCCGTATCATCACCCGCGCAAGCGGCGTGCATCTGACCGACAGCGAGGGCAATGAGATCCTCGACGCAATGTCGGGGCTGTGGTGCGTGAACATCGGCTATGGCCGCGACGAGCTGGCCGAGGCGGCCGCCCGCCAGATGCGCGAGCTGCCCTATTACAACACTTTCTTCCAGACCTCGCACGTGCCTGCCATCGCGCTGGCGGCGCGGCTGGCGGAGCTGGCCCCGGGCGATCTCAACAACGTGTTCTTCGCAGGCTCCGGCTCGGAGGCGAATGATACCAACATCCGCATGGTCCGCCACTACTGGGCCGAGAAGGGCAAGCCCGGCAAGTCGGTCATCATCAGCCGCAAGAACGCCTACCACGGCTCCTCCGTGGGCAGCGGCTCGCTCGGTGGGATGTCCGGCATGCACGCCCAGGGCGGCCTGCCGATTCCGGACGTGCACCACATCAACCAGCCCGACTGGTGGTCCGAGGGCGGCGATATGCCACCCGCCGAATTCGGCCTCGCCCGCGCACAGGAACTGGAAGCGGCAATCCAGGAGCTGGGCGAAGACCGTGTCGCGGCCTTCATCGCCGAGCCGGTGCAGGGTGCTGGCGGCGTGATCGTGCCGCCGGAAACCTATTGGCCGGAAATCCAGCGCATCTGCGACAAGTATGAGATTCTGCTGATCGCCGATGAGGTGATCTGCGGCTTCGGGCGCACCGGCAACTGGTTCGGCAGCGAAACGCTAGGCATTCGCCCCGATATCATGACGATCGCCAAGGGGCTGAGCTCGGGCTATGCGCCAATCGGCGGCTCCATTGTGAGCGACGAGATCGCGGCGGTCATTGCGGGCGGCGAGTTCAACCACGGGTACACTTACTCCGGCCACCCGGTGGCGGCGGCAGTGGCGCTGGAGAACCTGCGCATCCTGGAGGAGGAAAACGTCCTCGCCCACGTGCGCGACGTGGCGGCGCCCTACCTGAAGGAAAAGTGGGAAGCGCTGACCGACCATCCGCTGGTCGGCGAGGCCAAGATCGTCGGGCTGATGGGTTCGATTGCCCTCACCCCGAACAAGGAGACCCGCGCGCCCTTCGCGGCGGAGGCCGGCACCGTGGGCTACCTCTGCCGCGAGCGCTGCTTTGCCAACAACCTGGTGATGCGCCATGTCGGCGACCGGATGATCATCGCACCGCCGCTGGTAATCACGCCGGAACAGATCGACGTGCTGATCGCCCGCGCCCGCCTGGCGCTGGACGAGGCCTATGCAGAAGCCAAGGAGAAGGGTCTGCTTGTGGCGGGCTGACTTTTCATCCCATGGCGCGGCCCTGCGCCGGGTAGTGGAATCACCAGCCCCCGTGCCCGAATGGGTGCGGGGGTTTGGCGTCGAATTTACGTTGGGGCCGCGATTTGCGCCGGAACGGCGCAAAGCCCCCCTTGCACGCCGCAAATCATCCGCTACGTTACGGCACTTACGGTTTAATCACGCCAGCCGGTCCGCGATCAGCGCGGTCCGCCCGCCCGGACAGCAAACTCCGCGCGGCCGCGTTCAGAGGCGGGAAGATTATTTTTTTCATCCCTAGCACTTGCTATGCTGGGTGTGATTAAATCCACAACAAGCGCAGAGCTAAAATCTGCCAGAGGTATAAAATAAACGGGGAGCCTGCTTTGGCTGATGCGTCAAACACTGATGCGTTCGTGGAATTCGAACGCGTCCAAAAGAGCTACGACGGCGAAAATCTCGTTGTCAAAGATCTCAACCTCACCATGCCCAAAGGCGAATTCCTGACCATGCTGGGGCCCTCGGGGTCCGGCAAGACCACCTGCCTGATGATGCTGGCGGGCTTCGAGACCGCCACCCACGGCGACATCCGGCTGGGCGGCACCTCGATCAACAACATTCCGCCGCACAAGCGCGGCATCGGCATGGTGTTCCAGAACTACGCTCTGTTTCCCCACATGACGATCGCGGAAAACCTCTCGTTCCCCTTGGAAGTGCGCAAGATGGGCAAGTCCGAGCGCGAACAGAAGGTGAAGCGGGCGCTGGACATGGTGGAGATGGGCGCCTTCGGCGGCCGCCGCCCGGCCCAGCTGTCAGGCGGCCAGCAGCAACGGATCGCCCTGGCCCGCGCGCTGGTCTTCGAGCCCGAGCTGGTTCTGATGGACGAACCGCTCGGCGCGCTCGACAAGCAGCTGCGCGAGAAGATGCAGTTCGAAATCACCAACCTGGCCCACAACCTCGGCATCACCACGGTCTATGTGACCCACGACCAGACCGAGGCGCTGACCATGTCGGACCGGGTTGCGGTGTTCGACGATGGCCGCATCCAGCAGCTGGCACCGCCGGATGTGCTTTACGAGGAGCCGCAGAACAGCTTCGTCGCCCAGTTCATCGGCGAGAACAACACGCTGGAAGGCACCGTCAAGGAGATCAAGGGCGGTCTGGCGCTGGTCCAGCTCGACGATGGCGAACTGATCGACTGCAAGCCGGTCAACGTCTCCAAGCCTGGCGAGCGCACCCGCGTCTCGATCCGGCCCGAGCGGGTCGAATACAATAAGGACCGCCTGCGGGCAGGGGTTCACACGCTGAAAGCGGAAGTGCTGGAGTTCATCTACATGGGCGACATCTTCCGCACCCGGCTGCGGGTGGCCGGCAATGATGAGTTCATCATCAAAACCCGCAATGCCCCTGACCAGGTCCGCCTTCAGCCCGGCCAGCAGATCGAGATCGGCTGGCTGCCAGAGGACTGCCGCGCGCTTGACGCCTGAGCCTGCGCGCTGCTTCGAACCCCCGGCGGACGAACGACCGGGGGGAACTCACCACGACGAATTTCAACAAGGAGAGTGTCCCTATGAAACTGACCAAACTGTCTGCTTTGGCAGCCACGACGGCGCTGTGCGCGCCCGCTGCCTTTGCCGCCGAGATGGCCAACGAGCTGACCCTGGTGTCCTGGGGCGGGGCCTATCAGCAGAGCCAGCAGAAGGCCTATGTCGAGCCCTATCTGGAGATGAACCCGGACGTGAAGATCATCTGGGACGAAAGCTCTGCCGAAGCGGTGGCCAAGCTGCGCGCGATGAACGAAGCCGGCAACGTGACCTGGGACCTGGTCGATGCCGTGGCGTCCGACGCGATGCGCCTGTGCGACGAAGGCCTGGCGATGGAGCTGGACCACGACGAGGTGCTGGCGGAAGCCCCCGATGGCACCCCGGCCTCCGAAGACTTCGGTGACCTGCTGGTCTCCGACTGCTTCGTTCCGCAGATAGTCTATTCCACAACCTTCGGCTACCGCACCGACCTGATCGACGCGCCGGATTCGGTTTGCGCGATCTTCGACACCGAGAAGTACCCGGGCAAGCGGTCGCTGCAGAAGCGCCCGATCGACAACATGGAGTGGGCGCTCTACTGCGATGGCGTGGCGAAGGAAGACATCTACGACACGCTGAGCACTGACGAGGGCGTCGACCGTGCGCTGGCCAAACTCGACACCATCAAGGACCAGGTGGTCTGGTGGACCGCCGGCGCGGAAACCCCGCAGCTGCTCGCCGATGGCGAAGTGGTAATGGGCTCCACCTTCAACGGCCGCCTGTTCTCCGCGATCGCCGAGCAGGACCAGCCGATCGGCATGCTTTGGGACATGCAGTCCTTTGACCTCGACGGCTGGATCGTGCCCGAAGGCCTGCCCGAAGACCGCCTGGCCCGCGTGATGGACTTCCTGAAGTTCGCCACGGACACCCAGCGCCTGGCTGATCAGGCTGCCTACATCTCCTATGGCCCGGCCCGTGCCTCTTCCGCTCCGCTGGTTGGCAAGCACGCCGAACTGGGCATCGACATGGCGCCGCACATGCCGACCGATCCGGCCAATTCCGGCAACGTGCACACCTATGACTACGAATGGTGGGCCGACAACCGTGATGATCTGGACGCCAAGTTCCAGGCATGGCTGGCCAAGTAATCGCCTGAGCGCGATCTGAACCATCGGGAAAGGGCTCCCGCCGCGGTGCCCTTTCCCCACCATAAAACCCGACAGGGGGTTTCCCAACATGAGCGATACAACCCTTTCCGGACCGGTTCTGGCCGCCGATGGCAGGCCGCTGAAGCGAAGTCTGGCCCGCGCCCTCCGGATGCAGAAGATCCGCGCGCTGATGCTGATCGCGCCGCTTCTGCTCTTTGTCCTGCTGACCTTCATTCTCCCGATCGCGGACATGCTGTTCCGCTCGGTCGAGAACCGCATTGTGCAGGACACCCTTCCGCAGACCGTGGTGGCGGTGCAGCAGTGGGACGCCGACAGCGGCGAAATCCCGCCCGAGCCGGTGTTCGAAGCGCTGGCCTATGACATGGTGGAGGCCGCCGAGCGCAAGGAACACACCCGTGTCGGTTCCCGGCTGAACTATGAAACACCCGGCATTTCCTCGCTGTTCCGCAAGGCCGGCCGCCGCGCCGACGACATCGGCGAGGGCTACCTGAAGCAGTTCGCGGAGCTCGATCCTGCCTGGGAAGAGCCGGAGACCTTTATTGCGATCTTCGCCGATCCGGAGTGGCTTGAAGACCGCGCAAGCAGCGAAAAAGAGCCGCGCTTCCGCCTTTCGGACGCCGCGCGCGATGCGTTGCCTGTGGCCAGCGCCGCGTATCTCAGCTTCGCCCGGACTATCCAGAACGAGGACAACGACAGCCCCACCGAAGAAGAGCCCTGGGCTCCGGTCTACATGGCGCTGCACACCGACCTCGCGGCCAATCCCTTTGCCGTCCGGGCCTTCGAAGGCGACGCGCAGCGCCTCCTGCAGGAGGCCGCTGCGGTGATCGAATCCGGCCAGATGGAAACCGAGTCGGCCCGCGACGCCTTCATCAAGATGGACAAGGACTGGGCCGACCCCGAAGTCTGGCGCACCATTAAGACCTACTCCGGCAAATATACCAACGGCTACTTCCTGAACGCCGCCGACCTGCAGAAAAGCCCGGACGGACCCGAACTGCGCCCCGAGGATGAGCGCATCTACGGCACCCTGTTCCTCCGCACGATGGTCATGTCTCTGGCGATCACCTGCAGCTGTATCGTGCTGGGTTACCCGGTGGCCTGGATCCTCGCCAACCTGCCTTCGCGCACCGCGAACCTCCTGATGATCCTGGTGCTGCTGCCGTTCTGGACCTCGCTCCTGGTGCGGACCTCGGCCTGGAAGGTGATGCTGCAGCAGCAGGGGGTGATCAATGACACTCTGGTCTGGCTCGGGCTGGTGAGCGACAGCGACCGGCTGGTGATGATCAACAACCAGTTCGGCACCATCGTGGCCATGACCCACATCCTGCTGCCGTTCATGATCCTGCCGATGTATTCGGTGATGCAGACCATCAATCCGACCTACCTGCGGGCGGCGAAATCGCTGGGCGCCACCAACTGGACGGCCTTCTGGCGGGTTTACTTTCCGCAGTCGGTGCCAGGCATCGGCGCGGGGTCGATCCTCGTCTTTATTCTGGCGATCGGCTACTACATCACGCCGGAGCTGGTGGGCGGCACCAAGGGTGTCTTTATCTCCAACCGGATCGCCTTCCACATCTCGCAGTCGCTGAACTGGGGCCTGGCCGCGGCGCTTGGGACCATCCTGCTTGTGGTCGTGCTGCTGCTGTACTGGGCCTATGACAAGATCGTCGGCATCGACAACGTGAAACTGGGATAACCGATATGGCTTTGACACCTGTTGAAAACCAAACCCCCGGTTTCACCGCCGCCGTTTCCGCCGCCGCAGGCGCCTTTTTCGGCCTCTTTGTGGGCACCGCCCAGGGCTCCGGCCTGATCGGGGTGCTGGCTGGTGCCGTTCTCCTCGGCGTGATCGGCTTCGTGGCCGCCGGGCTCACGGAAAAGGAATCCCCGCTGCGCTGGCTGCTGATCGCGGTCTTCGCGGCGGCGGGCTTCCTGCTCGGCGGTATCGTGGCGGGCATCATCGGCGCGCTCTTCGGCTGGTTCACCGGCTGGTTCGTGTTCTGGATCGCGACCTCCCGCTACCGCGCCCACCTGGCGCCCTACCTCACCCCGGGCCAGGTGCTCTGGCACTATGCCTTCCGGGTGATCTGCGGGGTGATCTTCGTCTTCCTGATCACGCCGATCCTGGTGGTGATGCCCCTGAGCTTCAACGCCGAGGACTTCTTTACTTTCACCCCCGAGATGCTGCGCTTCGACCCCGAGGGCTACTCGCTCAAGCACTACCGCGACTTCTTTACCAACGACGACTGGCAGCAGGCGCTGTGGAACTCGGTGAAGATCGCGCCGATGGCGACGCTCTTGTCGGTGGGTTTCGGCACCCTGGCGGCAATTGGCCTGAGCCAGCCGCATGTGCCCTTCCGCCGCGCGATCATGGCAATCCTGATCTCGCCGATGATCGTGCCGCTGATCATCTCGGCCGCGGGCATGTACTTCTTCTACAGCCGGATCGGCCTGCAGGGCACCTACTTCGGCGTGGTGCTGGCGCACGCGGCACTCGGCATCCCCTTCGTGATCATCACCGTCACTGCAACGCTGGTGGGCTTCGACCGCTCGCTCACCCGAGCGGCGGCCAACATGGGTGCCGGGCCCGTCACCACCTTCTTCCGGGTGCAGATGCCCCTGATCCTGCCGGGCGTGATCTCCGGCGGCCTCTTTGCCTTCATCACCTCCTTCGACGAGGTGGTGGTGGTGCTCTTCGTCGGCTCCGCCGGGCAGAAGACGCTGCCCTGGCAGATGTTCATCGGTCTGCGCGAGCAGATCTCGCCCACCATCCTTGCGGTGGCGACGATCCTGGTGGTGATCTCCATCGCGCTGCTCACAACGGTCGAGATGCTGCGCCGCCGCTCCGAGCGCCTGCGCGGCATGTCCCCAAGCTGACGCAGGGACCACAGACCAAAACCAAAAACAGGCCCCCAAGCGGGGCCTGTTCTGTTACTTTCTGACGGAAAATACCCTGAGGGTGAGCCTGGACAAGATCCGGGCGAGGGGAGGCGCCCCCCTCAAGCCCCTGAAAGCTTACCGCAACACTTTCAGAAGCGCAGGGGAAGCATAGCCATCCGGCACCAGCCCCCGTGCGTCCTGGAAGGCCCGCACCGCGTCGATCGTGTTGGGCCCGATGCGCCCGTCCACGCCCTGCGTGTCAAAGCCAGCCGCCGTCAGCCGGCGCTGCAGCTCCTCACGCTCAGCCCGGCTCAGCGCCCGGTCGCCGCGCGGCCAGCTGCTTTGCAGCGGTCCGGCGCCCTTCAGCCTATCCGACAGGTGCCCGACCCCAATCACATAGGCATCGGCGGCATTGTAGCGTTCGATCACCGCGAAGTTCTTGAAGATCATGAAGGCCGCGCCGTGCTGCCCGGCAGGCAGCAGGATCGAGGCTTTCCCGTGATCCGCCACCGCGTCACCATTCATGCCGCGCACACCCAGACGCGCCCATTCAGACGGCTGCTTGGTGATCTCCCGGTCTGCCAGCCGGTAGTCGAAATCCGAAGGCAGCCGCACCTCCACGCCCCAGGGCTGCCCCGTTACCCAGCCCGCTTCCTTAAGGTAGGCCGCGGTGGAGGCAAGCGCGTCCGAGGGGTCATCCGACCAGATGTCGCGCTTGCCGTCGCCGGTGAAGTCCACCGCGAACTGCAGGTAGGAGGCCGGGATAAACTGGGTATGCCCCATCGCGCCAGCCCAGCTGCCGGTCATCTTGCGCGGCGGCACGTCGCCAGCCTGCAGGATCTGCAGCGCCGCGATCAGCTGGCCCTCGAAAAACTCGCCGCGGCGCCCGTCAAAGGCCAGCGTCGCCAGCGAGCGCACCACGTCCATGCTGCCGCGGAAGCTGCCAAAGCTGCTTTCCAGACCCCAGATCGCCGCCACCACTTCCTTGTCGACGCCATAAGCAGCTTCGATCCTCTCCAGCCGCTGCTGCTGGGCGGCGAGGGCGGCGCGGCCGTTCTTCACCCGCGTGTCCGACGCGGCGCTGTCGAGATACTGCCAGATCGTCTTGCTGAACTCGGACTGGTTGCGGTCGCGGCGGATCACCTCCGGGTCGGGGGTGACGCCGTCCAGTGCAGCCTCCAGCGTTGCGGCGCTGATGCCCTGCGCCTGGGCACGGCCGCGGAATCCCGTGAGCCACTCCCGGAAGCGCGCGTCTTCGGCGGCCTGTTCGGGGGAGGGGGAAATCGAGCCGTCCGGCCGCGCCAGCGGGCGCAGCGACGCGGCGCTGGCGGTGCGGATGGCACCCGTGTTCCCGGATACCGCGGCGCCGGGCCGTGTCTCGGGTCTGAGAGAGCTGTCGGGCGGGGCCGTGCCCGCCATTGCAGTGCCGCCTGCCAGCAGGGATGCCGTTAACCAAATACGCATGGGAATACCTCAATAACGTGCTGCTCCCCTCCACCTTAGCGGCGGGGGGTGCAGCACAAAAGGCCCGAGCGCGGAAATGGCGGGAGCTTGCCTGCGGCGCTGTGCGCGTGCCGGGTCAGCCGCGGCGCTTGCGCTCGACCTTGCGTTTGACCTTGGCGGTCTTGATCTTGGACTTCGCGGCCTTGCGTTTGGGTGACTGGCCCGCCGGGCTGCGCCGGCCGCCCCTGCCGCCCCGGCCGCCGCCGCGCGGCAGCTTGGCGTCCTCAATCGACAAGAGCTCCAGCTCCAGCCCGCCGGTGACCGGCGCAGCCTCGGTCAGGCGCACGGTGACGCGCTGGCCGATGGCCAGGGTCAGCCCGGTGTCCGAGCCTGAGAGCGTCCCGGCCTGCGGGTCGAAATGGAAGAACTCCCGCCCGATCGAGCGCACCGGCACCAGCCCGTCGGCGCCGGTTTCGTCCAGCTTCACGAAGGCGCCGAAGCGGGCGATGCCGCTGATCCGGCCGGCAAATTCGTTGCCGACCCGTTCGCTAAGGTAGGCGGCGAGGTATCGGTCGGTGGTGTCGCGCTCGGCAATCATCGAGCGGCGCTCGGTATCGGAAATATGGGTGGCGGTCTGCTCCAGCCGCTCGATCTCCTCGGCCGTGAGGCCATCGTTGCTCCAGCCATGCGCCGAAATCAGCGACCGGTGCACGATCAGGTCGGCATAGCGGCGGATTGGCGAGGTGAAATGCGCGTAGTTCCTGAGCGCGAGGCCGAAGTGGCCGAAGTTCTCCGGGTTGTAGTAGGCCTGCTGCATCGAGCGCAGGGTGGAGATGTTGATGAGCTCCGCGTCCTCGGTCCCGGCGGCGCTGTTCAGGAGCGCGTTCAGGTGGCGGGTCTGCAGCACCTGGCCCTTGGCCAGGTTCAGCCCGGCGGCGCGGGCGGTTTCCCGCAGCGCTTCCAGCTTGTCCTGGGCCGGCTCCTCATGCACGCGGAACAGAAGCGGCGAGCGCTTTTTGATCAGCGTCTCGGCGGCGGCGACATTGGCGAGGATCATGAATTCCTCGATCAGCTTGTGCGCATCCAGCCGGTCGCGGAAGGCAACCGAGGTCACGGTGCCGTCCTTGTCCAGAACGATCTTGCGCTCCGGCAGATCCAGATCCAGCGGCTCGCGCGCGGCGCGGGCGCGCCGCAAGGCCGCGTAGGCGCCGTAGAGCGGTTTGATCACGGTCTCCAGCAGCGGCTTGGTCTTCTCGTTCGGAGTGCCGTCTTTTGCTGCCTGCACCTCCTGATAGTTCAGTGAGGCGGCGGACCGCATCAGCCCGCGCACGAAGCGGTGGCCGAGCTTGTTGCCCTCGGCGTCGATCTGCATCCGCACAGCCACACAGGCCCGCGGCACGCCCTCGTGCAGGGAGCAGAGGTCGCCCGACAGCCGGTCCGGCAGCATTGGCACCACGCGGTCGGGGAAGTAGCTGGAGTTGCCCCGCTTGCGGGCCTCGCGGTCGAGCGCCGAGCCCGGGCGCACGTAGGCGGCGACATCGGCAATCGCCACCCAGATGACAAAGCCGCCGGGGTTTGCCGGATCGTCGTCCTCCTGTGCATAGCAGGCGTCGTCGTGGTCGCGCGCATCGGCCGGGTCGATGGTGACCAGCGGCAGCTCGCGCAGGTCTTCGCGGCCCTTCAGCCCCTGCGGCTTCACCGCGTCGGCCTCGGCCAGGACCTCTTCGGGGAAGTCGTCGGGGATGCCGTGCTGGTGGATCGCGATGAGCGACACCGCCTTGGGCGCCGCCGGATCACCCAGCCGCTCGACGATGCGGGCGCGGGGCAGGCCGACGCGGGACTTGGGGCCGGCCTGCTCGGCCTCCACCAGCTCGCCGTCGCGGGCCTTGGCGGTGGCGTCGGGGGCCACCATCCACTCGTCCGAGGACGCCTTGTCGATCGGCACCACCCTGCCGCCCTCGGCACCGCTGCGGAAGATCCCGAGGATTCGCTTGGGGCCGGAAGCGATGCGGCGGATCAGCCGGGCCTCGTAGTTGTGGTCCTGATCGGGCACCGCGGTCAGCCGGGCCAGCACGCGGTCGCCTTCGCCAAGCGCCGGGTCGGAGGCTTTGGTGAGGATCAGGATGATCGGCTCGATGCCCTCGCCGTGCCATTCCAGCGGGCGGCCGTAGAGGTCGCCATGGTCATCCGGCGCCTTTACCTGCAGCACGGTGACGAGCGGCAGCTGGTCCGGGTCGCGGTAGGTCTTCTTGCGCTTCTGCAGGTGGCCTTCGGCCTCCAGCTCCTTCAACAGGCGCTTGAGGTCGATGCGGTCCGCGCCCTTGATGCCAAAGGCTTTGGCAATGTCACGTTTTGCAGTCTGCGTCGGGTTGGCGGAAATCCAGTCGAGGATTTCGGCCTTGGAGGGTATACGGCTCATGTGACCGCCCTAGCACGGCGCGCGGGGCGCGTCATGGGGGAAAAGCGTTTGCGCCGCTCAGCGCAGGCGGCGTTCCGGCAGGCCGGCGCTCAGATCCGCGGCGGTATCGACGTCGCGCAGTGTGTCGGTGAAGGCAATGCGCAGGCCGGGTGCAGTGGCGAGTGTGTCAGCGAGCGCGTGTTCGCTGGACCAGCGGACGTCTCCGAAAAGGCCTGCGGGCAGCCGGGAAGGGTGTTTCGCGCCTACCAGCCAATACCCGCCGTCCTCTGCCGGGCCGAAGACCGCGTCATGATTGCCAAGTGCGGTAAAGGCGCGGGCGATGTGCGCGCGGGTGATGCCGGGAATGTCGCCACCAATCAGGCAGGTTGGCCCAATTCGCCGGCTTTGCCTGCGAGGGCCTGGCGCCGCCTTCAGCATCCGTTTCATCCGCGCCCCCAGATCGCCGCCGCCCTGCGCCAGCCGCGGCAGGTCCGCGGGCCAAACCTTGGAATGGACCGCGCCCTCCGGCGCCACTGCCAGTACGATCTGCCAGCGCGGGTCGCGCAGGCGCCGGATCAGCCGCGCGGTCTGGTGGCGGAACCACCAGGTGGCCGGGATCACCCCGATATCGCCGCCCAGCCGGGTCTTCACCCGCCCCGGCCGCGGCTCTTTCAGCATGATGACGAGACGCGCGCGCATGGGTGCGTGCTTCAGGCGAAATAGTCTTTCAGGATACGGGTATAGATGGCCTTCAGCTGTTCGATCTGCGCTACCTCCACGCATTCGTCGACCTGATGCATGGTCTTGCCGACCAGCCCGAACTCCACCACCGGGCAGTGATCCTTTACAAAGCGCGCATCCGAGGTGCCGCCGGTGGTGGACAGTTCGGGCTTCACGCCGGTCTCGGCCTCCACCACGGCGGAGACCAGACCTGACAGATCGCCCGGAGGCGTGATGAAGCTTTCGCCGGAGATCTTCACCTCCATGCCGATCTTCAGCCCGAACTCCTCGGCCACCTTGTCAGCCTCGCCTTGCAGCCAATCGGTGAGGCTCGCGCCCGAATGCGCGTCGTTGAAGCGGATGTTCACGGTGGCGCGGCTCTGCGCCGGGATCACGTTGGTCGCGGGGTTGCCGGTGTCGATGGTGACCACGGCGAGGGTCGAGGCATCGAAATGCTCGGTGCCCTGGTCGAGCTCGTGGCTCGCCAGCCGATCCATCAGCCGCGCCATCGCGTTCAGGGGGTTGTTGGCGCGGTGCGGGTAGGCGGAGTGGCCCTGCACGCCGGTCACCGTGAACCAGGCGGTGAGCGAGCCGCGGCGGCCGATCTTGATCATCTCGCCCATGGTGCTGGGGCAGGTCGGCTCCCCCACGAGGCAGACCGACATCTTCTCGCCCGCGCGCTCCATGTGTTCCAGAAGCGCCGTGGTGCCGTCCACCGCGTCGCCTTCCTCGTCCCCGGTGATGGTGAGGATCACGGCGCCGTCGGGGGGCGTTTCGCGGACGAAGTCGATGGCGGCTGCGGCAAAGGCGGCGACGCCCGATTTCATGTCGGTGGCGCCGCGGCCGTACATCACGCCGTCTTTGATCTCCGCGCCGAAGGGCGCCATGGTCCAGGCGGCTTCATCGCCAAGCGGCACCACGTCGGTGTGGCCATTGAAGCCGAAAGTGCGCGGGTGGCCCTTCTCGCCCCAGCGGGCAAAGAGGTTGGCGATGCCGCCGCGGTCGACCCGGGTGCATTCAAACCCTGCCCCGCTCAGCAGCTTTTCCAGCAGCACCAGCGCCCCGCCCTCTTCTGGCGTGACCGAGGGGCAGCGGATCAGTTCGGCGGTCAGTTGGACGGGATCGGTCTGCGGCATGGGGAGGCTCCGGGAACAATGGCTAGCCCCGGCCTAGCGCGGATCGGCTGCCGGTTCAATCGGCGGCGCCCTGCGGCGCGGCCGCCACGCCCCGCGGCGGCTGCGCCCGGGACCGTCCCGCCATGCTTGCGCGGTGGCGGGGTTCCGCCTAGGGGAACTGTACAGATCCATTTTCAGGCCATCGAGCGTTTCCTTGAGAGTTTTCCGTCTCTGCGTCCTTCTCACCCTGTCCTTCTGGGGCCAGTGGCTGTCCGCCCAGGTGCTGACTGTGAACACGGTGACCCGGCCGCCGTTCTCGATGCTGGAGGGCGGCCGTGACACCGGCTTCTCGCTGGAACTCCTTGACGCGCTAGCGAGCCGGCTAGGCTGGAGCTACGCGGTCAACCGCACCGATAGCTTTGCCGGCATGCTCGACGGAGTGCGCAGCGGCGAGAGTGACCTGGCGGCGGCCAACATCTCGATTACCGCGGCGCGCGAAGTGGAGATGGACTTCAGCCAGCCGATCTTCGAGAGCGGCCTGCAGATCATGGTGCAGGCCGATGACGTGCGCGCGCCCTCGCTGCTGCGGGCGCTGCTGTCCTGGGATCTTGCCGCGGCCATCGGCATCGCGTTCGTCCTGCTCCTGGGCGGCGGCATGCTGATGTGGGGCTTCGAGCGCCGGGCCCAGCCCTATTTCGACCGGCCCCTGAAGGAAGCCTGGTTCCCGTCCTTCTGGTGGGCGCTGAACCTGGTGGTGAACGGCGGTTTCGAGGAGCGGGTGCCGCGCACGCCGGTCGGGCGCATCTTCGGCGTGGTGCTGGTGATTTCCTCGCTCTTCGTGGTGTCGGTCTTTGTCGCCAAGATCACCGCGGTGATGACGGTGGAGGCGATCAGCGGCTCGGTGAATTCGGTCAACGACCTTTACGGCAAGCAGGTCGGCACCATCGAAGGCTCCACCGCGGCCGGTTTCCTCGACCGGCGCGAGATCGGCTATGCCGCCTATCCCGGGCTCAAACCGCTGCTGGCCGCCTTCGAGGCACGGGAGCTGAACGCGGTGGTCTTCGATGCGCCGGTGCTGAACTACTATATCCGGCACGGCGGGCATGAGTTTGGCCGCACTGTGGGGCCGGCCTTCCTGCGGGAGAACTACGGGCTGGTGTTTCCGGCCGGGTCGCCGCTGGTGGAAGATGTCAACCGGGTGCTCTTGAGCCTGCAGGAAGACGGCACCTATGACGCCATCTACCGCAAGTGGTTCGGCAGCCAGTACTGACCCCGCCGCCGCGCCATTACCAGCCAGTCAGAAGCCGCGGGGCAGTCAGTGAACCACCGGCTCCTCGCCATCGAAGAAGGGGGTCATCTGGGCCACGATCACCGCGTTTTCGTCCAGCGCCCGCTGCATCAGCGCCCGCTCTTCCCCGCCGATCTCATGGCCTTCGTCCTCGCGCTCCTGCAAGGTGCCGTAGCCGGTGACATCCAGCGGCGCGGTATCCGCCTGCTTCAGGATCGCCACAGTCTCGCGCACCGCCTCGGCCTCGTCCACGCCGGAGGCATAGACCATCAGCGCCGCCCCGGTGGCGCCATCAGGCAGCCCGTCGCCTTCCTTGCGTCCGATCTGGACGAGGAGGGTGTAGACCTGCTGGCGGGAGGTTTTCTTCTGTTCCATGGCGCTGCCATATCGTTGCGGCGCCCCGCTGGTCAATCGAAATGGCCTGTGACGGGGCCGCTGCGGCCGCAAAGTGAAAATATTGCAAAATACCCCACCGCCGCCGCCGCAGTGTTTACCTCGCTGCAACCGCAGGGCAGCTAGGCCCGTGTCAGCGACAGATTTGGGTCTATGCATTTCGAAAAGGACATTGGATGAGCTCTGCCTCCGAATTGCCGATCGATACCTCAGCTTCTGCCTGGCAGATGGCCAATGCCATGTTCGGCAACGGCATCGTCATCATGTCGGCTGATTACACCGGGGCAAGCTCGGCGTCGGGGATCTATTCCAACGGTGATTCGGCCGCCCCGGAGCTCACACCGTCGGACAGCGGGGTAATCCTGTCGACCGGCCGTGCGCAGGATGTGACCAACAGCAGCGGCGACGTGAACTCCCGTGCCAATACCACTACCCAGC
This sequence comes from Cribrihabitans neustonicus, assembly GCF_048820895.1. Lineage (NCBI taxonomy): Bacteria > Pseudomonadati > Pseudomonadota > Alphaproteobacteria > Rhodobacterales > Paracoccaceae > Cribrihabitans > Cribrihabitans neustonicus. The sequence goes on along the minus strand of NZ_JBMERQ010000002.1, from coordinate 165,786 downwards.
ACAAAACTGCGGGTGATTCCGATCTGTCGGAGATCGCTGGCGGCGCAACCTACGACGCCGCCGTCTTCGAAGCAGACTTTGTGCCGGCCGGGTCGGTGCTCTCGATGCAGTTCGTGTTCTCTTCCGAAGAATACCTCGAATATGTCAACTCCGGTTTCAACGATGCGGTCGGGGTCTGGGTCAACGGGGTGCCGGCGCAGCTGACAGTGGGAGAGGGCGACATCTCGATCGACAACATCAACAACGTGTCGAATTCCAACCTCTACGTCGACAACAGCCACAAGGACGACTCCTACAACACCGAGATGGATGGCTTCACCGTGACTCTGAAGCTCACGGCGCCGGTCAACCCGGGGCAGGTCAACACTATCAAGATCGGCATCGCCGATGCGGGCGACGCGAAATACGATTCCAATCTGCTGATCGCCGGCGATTCGATTCAGACCGAGGTGATCGCGGCAGACGATTGGGTTTCGGTGCAGGAGGGTGACAGCGAAATCATCGACGTATTGGCCAACGACACCCACGCCGCCGGCGGCACGCTCCACATTACTCATATCAACAACCAGCCGGTCACCGCGGGCGATACCGTCACCCTGGCCGATGGCGAGACAGTGACCCTGAACGGGGACGGCACCTTTACCGTCACCGGCAAGGAGGACGTCGCCAGCGACGAGGAGACCACTTTCACTTACACGGTGGCGGACGATGCGGGCACCTCGGACGTGGGCTTCGTCAAGATGACGACGACGCCCTGCTTCACCGAGGAAACGCTGATCGACACGGTGCACGGGCCGATGCCGATCCGGGAGATCCGCCCCGGCACCCTGGTGCTGACCCGTGACGACGGCCCGCAGCCGGTGCGCTGGATCGGCCGCAGCCGCCGTCTGGCGGAGGGGCGCGACGCGCCGGTGCAGATCACCGCCAATGCGCTGGGGCAGCACGACGCGATGGAGCTATCGCCCTGCCACCGGGTGCTGATCGCCTCGGGCAGTGCCGAGCTGATGTTCGGCGCGCGCCAGGTCCTGGTGGCAGCGAAGCATCTGGTCAACGGCACCACTGTCCGGGTGCGGGAGGACCGCCGGCCCGTCACCTATCTGCACCTCCTGTTCGACCGCCACCAGATCGTCCGCGGCAACGGGCTGGAGAGCGAAAGCTACCACCCCGGCGCGCAAAGCCTGGAGGGGCTGGACGAGGACACCCGGGCCGAGTTCATGGCGCTGATGGGCGGCAGCTGGCGCAGTTACGGGGCTGCCGCGCGGATGTCCCTCAAGGCGCATGAAAGCCGGCTGCTGGCGGCGGAGCTTCAGTAGCGGGCTTCAGTAGCGGGTCTGCATCCGGTAGCCAGGGTGGAAGGTCATCCGGGCAAATGTCACGGGCTCTTGCTGGAACCAGGTGGTGCGCTCCATCTGGAACAATGGCACGCCTTCGCCGCTGCCCAGGAACCCCGACAGCCGCGCATCCGCCGCCACCGCCGCCAGCGAGATCTCGGCGGTGGAGAAGGGCACCTCCGCCAGCAGCCATTCGTTCGGCCCCGTATTGTTAAAATCCGCCTCCGTCACATGCGGCACAGCGGCGGTGCTGATCCAGCGCTCCTCAAACTGGAAAGGACGGTTGTCGGCGTAATGCATGCACTGCAGGTGCAGCACTTCCGCCGCCGCGGGCAGCCCCATCTGCGAGGCAAGCCAAGGCGGCGCCGGCATCTCTTCCCGGTGCACCAGCGCATAGCGGTAATCGGCGTTCATCTCCTCGACCATCTGCCGCATCACCAGGATCTCCAGCTTGGCCTGGCGCACCGGGCTGACGGCTACCCGCGTGCCGCTCCTGCGCTTGCGGTCGATGATGCCGCGGGCGGCGAGCTCCTGCAGCGCGCGGTTCACGGTGGCGCGGGCGCAGCCGAATTCCTCCGCCAGCTCCTGCTCGGTCGGCAAAAGCGCGCCCTGCGGCCAGACCCGGTCCTGAATGCGCCGCAGCACCTCGTCGCGGACGTCCTGAAAGCTGGTTTTCTTCTGCTGCTGCACCGGGTTGCCTGTCCTGTTGTGCCGTTTTCCGGCTGGCGGGACTATGTCCGCCGCCCGTCGGGAATGTAAAGCCGCGCCGCCGGGGCAGCGCGGCGGTTCAGAGGCTGTCCAGGAGGTCCTTCACCGCCGTCCGGTAGGCCGCAATGATCTCCGCCCGCGCCACGTGGTGGCCGTCACGCACCACGTGCCGCCCGGCGCTCCAGACGTCGGTGACGGTGTCGTCTCCGGCGGCAAAGCACAGCCCGTCCAGCAGTTGCCCCGGCCGCAGCGCGCAGAGCGCGGGCGCGGAGCTGTCGATGGCCACCAGATCGGCCAGAGCGCCAGCTTCGATCCGCCCGGCATCGCGCCCCAGCGCCTGCGCCCCACCCGCGGTGGCGCCGAGGTAAAGCGTTTCCCCGACCGAGCCTGCGCCCGGTACCAGGACGTTGCGCGCAAGGTCGCGAAGGCGCTGCGAGTATTCCAGCGTCCGCAGCTCCTCCACCAGCGAGATCCGCACGTTGGAATCCGAGCCCACCCCGAAGGTGCCGCCATGGGCCAGATACTCCGGCCCGTTGAAGGGGCCGTCGCCCAGGTTCGCCTCGGTCACCGGGCACAGCCCCGCCACCGCGCCCGAGCGCGCCGCCGCCCGGGTCTCGGCACTGGTCATGTGGGTCGCATGAATGAGGCACCACCTGCCGTCCGCCGGGGCGTTGTCCAGCAGCCATTCCACCGGCCGTGCGCCCAGCCAATTGCGGACATCCTCAACTTCCTTCGGCTGCTCCGCGATGTGGATATGCACCGGCTGGCCGTCTTGCAGCGTCAGCACTTCTGCCAGATCCCCGGGGCAGGTGGCGCGCAGGGAGTGCGGTGCAATGCCCACGCGGGTGTCCGGCGGCAGGTCGCGCGCTGCAACCTCTCGCGCCTGCGTTACCAGTTCAGCGAACCCCTCGACGCTGTTGCCGAACCGCTGCTGCCCGCCGCTCAGCGCCTGCCGCCCCGCGCCGCCGTAGGTATAGAGCACCGGCAGATGGGTGAGGCCGATGCCCGCCCGCCGGGCCGCGGCAAAGACCCGTTCGCTCAGTTCCGCCGGAGAATCGTACCGGGCCCCTCCTCGCTGATGGTGCACATAGTGGAATTCGCCCACGGCGGCATATCCCGCCTCCAGCATTTCCATGAAGACCAGGGCCGCAATGGCTTCGTACTGATCGGGCGTGAGGTGGTCCATGAAGCGGTACATCAGGCTGCGCCAGGTCCAGAAACTGTCCTTCCCGGCTGCGCGTACCTCGGTCATGCCAGCCATCGCGCGCTGAAAGCTATGTGAATGCAGATTGCCAAGAGCGGGCAACAGCGTGTCCACCCTCCAGTCCCCGTCCTGCGCCGCAGCACCAGTTTCGACCGTGGCGATGCGCCCATCTGCAACCGTCAGGCGGAGGTTTTCGGCCCAGCCCTCGGGCAGGCGGGCGTGCCGGGCAAAAATCGTCTGCATCTGATCCTCATATGTATAGACATAATGAGTTTAATGGCATACTTTTCCGGCAGCAAGCTTTTTGAGGGAGTGAGATGCCCGAACCGTCTGAAACCGTTCTCCACAATGCCAATCTCGCCACGATGAATGAGGGCGGGCCGGCTTACGGGCTGATTCCCGATGGTGCCGTTGTTCTCTCGGACGGCAGAATCGCCTGGGCCGGGGCAGCGACTGATCTCCCGGCGGACTTCGCGGACTGGCCGCGCCGGAACCTTGGCGGGCGCCTGGTGACGCCTGCGCTGATCGACTGCCACACCCATATCGTCTTTGGCGGCAACCGGGCGATGGAATTCGAGATGCGGCTCAATGGCGCGTCTTACGAGGAGGTCGCGCGGGCCGGCGGCGGCATCGTCTCCACCGTCTCGGCCACCCGGCAGGCCTCGCTGGAGGATCTGGTGCGGGGCGCGCTGCCGCGGCTCGATGCGCTCCTGGCAGAGGGCGTGGGCACGGTGGAGGTAAAATCCGGCTACGGGCTCGACAACGACACCGAGCTTACCATGCTGCGTGCCGCCCGCCGCCTGGGAGAGCTGCGCCCGGTGACGATAAAGACCACCTTCCTCGGCGCCCACGCCACGCCTGCCGAGTACAAGGGCCGCGACGACGCCTACATCGACGAGGTCTGCATTCCCGCCCTGCGTGCCGCCCATGCCGAGGGGCTGGTGGATGCGGTTGATGGGTTCTGCGAGAACATCGCCTTTGCGCCCTCCCAGATCGAACGGGTGTTCAAGGTTGCTCAGGAACTGGGCCTGCCGCTGAAATTGCACGCCGAACAGCTGAGCCATCAGGGCGGCACCAAGCTGGCCGCGGCCTATGGCGCATTGTCGGTTGATCACGTGGAATACGCCACCGGGGACGACGCCAAGGCGATGGCCGCCTCCGGCTCCGTTGCAGTGATCCTGCCCGGTGCGTTTTATACCATCCGCGAAACCCAGGCGCCGCCGATTGAACACTTCCGAAGCCACGGCGTGCCGATGGCGCTAGCGACCGACTGCAACCCTGGCTCCTCGCCGCTGACCTCGCTGCTGCTGACCATGAACATGGGCTGCACCCTGTTCCGGATGACGCCGGAGGAGGCGCTGGCGGGCGTCACCCGCAGCGCGGCGCGCGCGCTGGGGCTTGCGGACCGCGGCCGGATCGCCGCCGACATGCGCGCGGACCTGGCGGTCTGGGACGTGGAAATGCCCGGAGAGCTGGCCTACCGCATCGGCTTCAACCCGCTTCACACCCGCATCTATGAGGGCAAACAATGATCGAGAGGATTCAGATGGTTCCGGGTACAGTGACTTTGGCCACGCTGGAAGATATCTACCGCAACCTGACCCCGGCCCGGCTGGATAGCTCGGCGCGTGAGCCGGTGGAGGCTGCAGCAAAAATGGTGGCGGATGCCGCGGCGGGCGAGGAAGCCGTCTATGGCATCAACACCGGCTTCGGCAAGCTGGCCTCGACCAAGATCGCGCCTGCCGACACCGCCACCTTGCAGCGCAACCTGATTCTTTCGCACTGCTGCGGCGTGGGTGAGCCGCTGCCGGAGGATAAAACCCGGCTGATGATGACGCTGAAGCTGTTGTCGATGGGCCGCGGCGCCTCTGGCGTGCGCTGGCTGGTGATCGAGCAGATCGAACAGATGCTGGAACGCGGTGTGGTGCCGGTGATCCCGTCGCAGGGCTCGGTCGGCGCATCGGGCGACCTGGCGCCGCTCGCGCATATGGCGGCGGCGATGATCGGGGCAGGGGAGGCGACGTTCGAAGGCACCCGCATGTCCAGCCTTGATGCCCTGAAAAAAGCCGGGCTGGAGCCTATAGTACTGGGCCCCAAGGAAGGGCTGGGACTGATCAACGGCACGCAGTTCTCGACCGCCTGCGCTTTGGCCGGGCTGTTTGACGCCTGGCGCATGGCCGAAGCCTCGATGGCAATTGCAGCGCTCTCCACCGACGCCATCATGGGCTCCACCGCGCCGCTGATTGCGGACATCCACACCCTGCGCGGACATGCCGGCCAGATCGACGTGGCACGGGAAATGCGGGCGATCATGGACGGGTCCGAGATCCGCGAAAGCCACCGCGAAGGCGACACCCGCGTGCAGGATCCCTACTGCATCCGCTGCCAGCCGCAGGTGGTGGGCGCGGCGCTGGACGTGCTGCGGATGGCCGCGAAAACACTGGAGACCGAGGCTAATGCCGTTACCGATAACCCGCTTGTGCTGGTGAATGAGGGCCGGATTGTCTCGGGCGGCAACTTCCATGCTGAATATGTGGGCTTTGCCGCCGACCAGATCGCGCTGGCAGTGGCCGAAATCGGCGCCATCGCGCAGCGCCGGGTGGCGCTGATGGTGGACCCGACGCTGAGCCATGACCTGCCGCCGTTCCTGACACCCGACCCGGGGCTGAACTCCGGCTTCATGATTGCCGAGGTGACCACCGCGGCGCTGATGAGCGAGAACAAGCACCTCGCCAACCCCTGCGTGACCGACTCGACCCCGACCTCGGCCAACCAGGAGGATCATGTGTCGATGGCCGCCCACGGCGCGCTGCGGCTGACAAAGATGAACGCCAACCTGTCGGTGATCCTCGGCGTGGAAATGCTTTGTGCTGCGCAAGGGGTTGAGGCGCGGGCGCCGCTGAAAACCTCCGAACGCCTGCAGGATGTGCTGGCGATGCTGCGCGTGGAGATCCCCGCGCTGGCAGAGGACCGCTATCTGGCGCCCGACATCGAAGCCGCCAGCGCCATGGTCCGCGCGGGCCGCGTCGCCAAAGCCGCGGGAGTGGAGGTGCGGGCATGATCGACGTCAGCCAAGGCGCCTCGCCGCTGGTGCTGGGGCTGCCCCACACCGGAACCGATGTGCCGCCGGACATCTGGGAACGCCTGAACGAGACCGGCCGGGCACTCGCTGATACAGACTGGCACATCCACGACCTCTACGCAGACCTGGTGGAGGAGGTGACAACCGTGCGCACGCCCATCCACCGCTATGTGATCGACGTGAACCGCGATCCCAGCGGCGCCAGTCTCTATCCCGGGCAAAACACAACAACTCTGGTGCCGCTGACCGACTTTGACGGGCTGCCGATCTGGCGCGAGGGACAGGAGCCCGACGAGGCCGAAACCGCCCGCCGCCGAGAGGCCTGCCACGCGCCCTATCACGCGGCGCTGGCGGCGGAACTGGAGCGGGTGAAGGCGATCCACGGTTTTGCCATCCTGTATGACTGCCACTCGATCCGCGGCGACATTCCCTTTCTGTTCGAAGGCCGCCTGCCGGATTTCAACGTCGGCACTAACATGGGCGAAACCTGCGATCCGGCGATCGAAGCGCTGACCATGGCCCATTGCGAGAAGGCAGAGGGGTACACTTCAACCTTGAACGGCCGCTTTAAAGGCGGCTGGACCACCCGCCACTATGGCCGCCCGGCGGAGGGGCTGCACGCCATCCAGATGGAGCTGGCGCAGGCCACCTACTGCCAGGAAAGCCCGCCCTGGACCTATCTGCCGGAGCGCGCTGAACAACTGCGCGCCCATCTCACCCGTATTCTCACTGATCTTCAGACCTGGAGGCCCGCATGAGCGATCCCCGCAAGAACACCCGCGACATCTTCCCGCCGACCGGCCCGGAACTTACCGCCAAGTCCTGGATGACCGAGGCGCCGCTTAGGATGATGATGAACAACCTGCACCCGGATGTGGCGGAAAACCCGCATGAGCTGGTGGTGTACGGCGGCATCGGCCGCGCCGCCCGCACCTGGAAGGACTTCGACCTGATCGTCGAGACCCTCAAAGGGCTGGAGGAAGACCAGACGCTGCTGGTGCAGTCGGGCAAGCCGGTCGGCGTGTTCCAGACTCACAAGGACGCGCCGCGGGTGCTGATCGCCAACTCCAACCTGGTGCCGCATTGGGCCAATTGGGACCACTTCAACGAGCTCGATAAGAAGGGCCTGATGATGTACGGCCAGATGACGGCCGGCTCCTGGATCTATATCGGCACGCAAGGCATCGTGCAGGGCACCTACGAGACCTTTGCCGAGGCAGGCCGTCAGCATTATGGCGGTGACCTCAAAGGCAAGTGGATTCTGACCGGCGGCCTCGGCGGCATGGGCGGCGCGCAGCCGCTGGCGGCTGTGTTTGCCGGCGCCTGCTGCCTGGCGGTGGAGTGCAACCCCGACAGCATCGATTTCCGCCTGCGCACCAAATACCTCGATGAGAAGGCCGAAACCTTGGACGAGGCGCTGGAGATGATCGAGCGCTGGACCAAAGCGGGAGAGGCGAAGTCCGTGGGTCTTCTGGGCAATGCGGCAGAAATCTTCCCGGAACTGGTGAAACGGGCCAAGGCAGGCGGCCTCCGCCCCGATATCGTGACCGACCAGACCTCGGCGCACGACCCGGTCAACGGCTACCTGCCGCTGGGCTGGACCATGGGCGAGTGGAAAGAACGCCGCGAGACCGACAAGAAAGCGGTCGAGAAAGCCGCCCGCGCCTCGATGAAGGTGCAGGTGGAGGCGATGTGCGCATTCCATGCAATGGGCGTGCCCACCGTCGATTACGGCAACAACATCCGCCAGATGGCACTGGAGGAGGGGCTGGAGAACGCCTTTGACTTCCCCGGCTTCGTCCCTGCCTACATTCGTCCGCTGTTTTGTCGCGGCATCGGCCCGTTCCGCTGGGCCGCCCTGTCGGGCGATCCGGAGGATATCCGCAAGACCGACGCCAAGATGAAGGAGCTGTTCCCGGAGAACGAGGGCCTGCACCGCTGGCTGGACATGGCGCAGGAGCGGATCGCCTTCCAGGGCCTGCCAGCGCGGATCTGCTGGATCGGCCTCGGCGACCGCCACAAGGCCGGCCTCGCGTTCAACGAAATGGTCCGCAACGGCGAGCTTTCGGCCCCGGTGGTGATCGGCCGCGACCATCTGGACAGCGGCTCGGTGGCCTCGCCCAACCGCGAGACCGAGGCGATGATGGACGGCTCCGACGCGGTCTCTGACTGGCCGCTGCTGAACGCGCTGCTGAACACCGCCTCGGGCGCGACATGGGTATCGCTGCACCACGGCGGCGGCGTCGGCATGGGCTTCTCGCAGCATTCCGGCGTTGTGATCTGCTGCGATGGAAGTGAAGACGCAGACCGCCGTATCGCCCGCGTGTTGTGGAACGACCCGGCCACAGGCGTGATGCGCCATGCGGACGCAGGCTATGACATCGCCAAGGACTGCGCGCGCGAGCATGGCCTGAACCTGCCCGGTATCCTCAAGGCGGAGTAAGGGGCGCTGCCCCTCGGCCTGGCGGCCTCACCCAGGAGTATTTGAGGAAAGATGAAGAAACGGGTCTTTCATCTTTCTGAAAATACTCTTGGGTCCGGGGCAAAGCCCCGGCCGCCGGAGGCATAGGAAAACGCGCCCCGAAGGGCGCGTTTCTTGATGGGGGGATCGGGCAGCGCGGCTCAGTCGCGCAGCAGCTCGTTAATGCCGGTCTTGGAGCGGGTCTTCTCGTCCACGCGCTTCACGATCACCGCGCAGTAGAGGCTCACGTTGTTCTTGGACGGCATGGAACCGGCCACGACCACCGAGTAGGGCGGCACTTCGCCGTACATCACTTCGCCAGTTTCACGGTCAACGATCTTGGTCGACTTGCCGATGAACACGCCCATGCCAAGCACCGAGCCCTCGCGCACGATGCAGCCTTCAACCACTTCCGAGCGGGCGCCGATGAAGCAGTTGTCCTCGATGATGGTGGGGCCTGCCTGCATCGGCTCCAGCACTCCGCCGATGCCGACGCCGCCGGAGAGATGCACGTTCTTGCCGATCTGGGCGCAGGAGCCGACGGTGGCCCAGGTGTCGACCATGGTGCCCTCATCGACATAGGCGCCGAGGTTCACGAAGGAGGGCATCAGCACCACGCCGGGCGCGATATAGGCGGACTTGCGCACCACGCAGCTGGGTACCGCGCGGAAGCCTGCGTCCTTCCACTGGCTGTCGCCCCAGCCTGCGAATTTGCTGTCGACCTTGTCCCACCAGCCGGAGCCCTGCGGGCCGCCGGACTGCTGTTCCATGTCCTTGATGCGGAAGCCCAGCAGCACCGCCTTCTTGGCCCATTGATTCACGTGCCAGTCGCCGTTTTCCTGCCGTTCGGCGACGCGCAGGGAGCCGGAATCGAGCGCGTTCAGCGTATCCTCGATGGCCTCTCGGGTTTCGCCCGTGGTGGCGGGGGTGATGGTGTCGCGCGCCTCCCAGGCGGCCTCGATCGCTGCTTCCAGCTGGGCGTTGGACATGGATGTTCCTCCGGCGTCGTTAGGATTCGCTGCTTTCTAGCGGCAAAAGCCCGCCCCGTCATGCGCGGAATGCGGCGAAACAGTTTCCCGCGCCGCCAGCCAAGGCCTGATCAGCGTACCCGGCGCAGGTGCCGGCGCAGGATTTCGCAGGCGGCGGCCGGGTCGCGGCGGGCCATCGCCTGCACGATGGCGGCGTGGTCGCTGTCCACCCGGCGGCTCCACTGGTGCTGCCAATTGGCAAAGAGGTGCCGGGCAGAGGCGATATGCAGATCGTCAATTGCCGACAGCAGCCGGGGCATCGCGCAGGGTGCGAGGATCACCCGGTGGAAAGCGCGGTTCAGCCGTTCCCATGTGGCCATGTCGGCGGCCGAGTCGCAGGCGGCGCGGGCGGCCTCGGCCGCAGCCACGTCGGCGTCACTGATACGGGCAAAGGCATGCGTCAGCGCGAGCACTTCCAGCGCCACCCGCATCTCGATCACCTCACGGATCTCGGCCGGGTCGAGCGCGCTGACCCTTGTGCCTCGCCTGGGTAATGATTGCGCAAGCCCATGTGCCTCCAGCCGCAGCAGTGCCTCGCGCACCGGCACGTGGCTGGTGTCGAATTCGCGCGCGATATGGTCCTGGCGCAGCTTTTCGCCCGCGGGCAGGGCGCCGGTGATGATGCGCTCGCTGAGGGCGCGGTAGATGGTATCGGCGATGGTTGCGGACATGGGTCTGGCGTCAGGTCTACGGCGCGCAGTAAGCGCTAACCGAGCGGGTCCGGGGCAATGTTGCCGCCGCAATTCAGGACCGCAACCCGTTCGCCGGCGGCGGGCCGGTAGGCACCGGAAATCAGCGCCGCCAGCGCAGTGGCGCCGGCCGGTTCCACGAGTATGCGCCGCTCCTGCCATAGCGCCTTTTGCGCCGCGGTTATGGCGCTGTCGGGCACGGTGAGCGACTGCACTCCCCGGGCTTGCGCGAGATCGAAGCAGATGCTGCCGATCCGCCGCGCGCCAAGCGCGTTGGCGGCAACGCCCGAGACATCCACGTCCACCGGCTCCCCGGCAGCCAGCGCCGCATGCAGCGCGCAGGAGGTTTCCGGCTCCACCGCGACGATCTTGCGGCGGCTGCCGAGCCAGGCCAGCGCGCCCGCAATCAGGCCGCCGCCGCCGACCGCGATCAGCACGGTGTCCGCATCGAGCCCCTGCGCCTCCCATTCGGCAAAGCAGGTGCCCTGGCCCGCGACGGTGCCGGGGGCGTCATAGGCGTGCACCTGCATGGCGCCGGTCTCCGCCTCATAGGCGCGGGCGGTCTCCAGCGCGTTGGCATAGGCGCCGGGCACCACCTGCAAATCGGCGCCGCTGTTCCTGATCAGGGCGATCTTGGCGGGGCCGGCCATTTCAGGGACATAGATCCGCGCCTTGTGGCCGAGCTGCGAGGCGGCATAGGCCACCGCCGCGCCGTGGTTGCCGCCCGAGGCGGCCACCAGCCCGGCGTCCGGCACCGGAGCGGAAAGCAGCGTGTTGAAAGCGCCGCGGGCCTTGAAACTGCCAGTGTGCTGCATGTGCTCGAGCTTTAGCGAGACCGGATAGTCCAGGCCGAAACCCCGGGCCTCCAGCACCGGCGTCTCCTGGATATGGCTCCTGATCCGTTCCGCCGCGCTTCTGATCTCGTCCTGCCAGTGCATCTCCATCCTCCCGCAACAGCCCGGCGCAGGTTAGCGGGGGCGGCGGCGGGCACAAGCGGTTTCGCGCAGAGGGCGCAGCGCGGCCGGGAGGCTTCAGCAAACTTGATTGGCGCTGCGCTCGAAGGAAGGGTACAAAGGTATTCCTGTTTTATCATTGTCTGGATTACTCATGAACGAAGACCGCCACAGCCGCTTCCGCGATGCCCATTCCGACCGGGACCGGGCCGAACACGTCCCCTCGACGCCGCAGAGTTCGTCGCAGGCCTATCGGCTTGCCTTTGCGGATGAGGAGTTCCTGTGCCGGGACGAGCTGCGGCCGGTGCGCCTGCAGTTGGAGCTGTTGAAGCCGCAGCTGCTGCTGGATGAGCAGGGCATCGACAGCACCGTGGTGATGTTCGGCGGCGCCCGCATCCCGGCGCCTGCGGAGAAGCACACGGCGCGCACCCAGACGCTGGCGGACCTGTCGCATTTCTATGACGAGGCGCGGGAGTTTGCCAGGCTGATGACCGAGACCTCGCTGAAGGACGGCGGCCGCGACATGGTGGTGGTGACCGGCGGCGGCCCCGGCGTAATGGAGGCGGGCAACCGCGGCGCGCATGAGGCGGGCGGGCGCTCGGTCGGGCTGTCGATCGTGCTGCCGCATGAGCAGGCGCCGAACAGCTATGTGACACCGGACCTCAGCCTGAACTTCCACTATTTTGCCATCCGCAAGATGCATTTCCTCATGCGGGCGCGGGCAATCACCGTCTTCCCCGGCGGCTTTGGCACGCTGGATGAGATGTTCGAGAGCCTGACCCTGATCCAGACCGGCCGGATGGAGCGGGTGCCCTTCCTGCTGTTCGGCCGCGCTTTCTGGGAGAAAATCATCAGCTGGGACGCGCTGGCCGATGCCGGTACCATCTCGGACCAGGATCTCGACCTGTTCCGCTTTGTCGAAACCGCGCAGGAGGCGGTGGAGATTATCGAGAACTGGGAGCCGGCCCCGCCGCGCGAAAGCATCCCGGGCCGAGAGGGCTGAACACGCGCCTGCGGGCGCGAATCGCGCCGCGCAGGGCCCACGGCGGCGGAGTTCCGCCCTTCGTACCGCGGCGTAGTTCGCGGTAGGAACCGGCTTTCGGTACATCCCCATCCAAGTGGAATGTCCATGGTCCTGCGGCGGTGGAAGTGACGTAGGATATAGAAATAAAACACTTTTTTGCGCATCTGCGGGCCGGGTTAACACCGGCCCGGCTGCTTGCGCGCGCAAGCAGGCTTGGCATCCGGGTGCAGCCGGGGATCCTGACCGGCGGGTTCCCGCCCGGCTGCAGGGGCATCATCAGCGAAAAGCTGCGTTTTGACTAAATTGCGTTTCTACTGGAACGGTTTCTGCCGCGAACCGGGCCAGCGTTGGCCACATTTGTGAACGAAGCATTGCGGGGCAGACGCAATGGAGTAGAGAGTATGACTGTGGTTTCTGATTACACCGCCCTTTTGCGTTACACTTCGGAAGGTGGAGAAAACGCCCGCTGGAACTCTCAGGTGCCGGTTGGGACACCGACGGTAGTCACCTACAGTTTCACCGAAACCGCCGGTCTCGCCGATGTCTCCAAAGATCCATATGGCGCAAACAGCTATTGGGCGTTCGACAGCACTCAGCGCGGTTATTTCCGGCAAGCGGCGGAGGCCTACGAGGAGGCCGCCGGCCTGCTGTTCGTCGAAGTTGACGGGCCTGCCATGATCAATGTGTTCGGCTTTACCGGCGGCACGGCGGGGGGGTGGGCCAATTACCCATGGGCCAGCCAATACTCCACCAGCCAAGGTGATCTGGCGATGGGCAGCAGCGATTTGGCGCCGGGTTCCTATGGGTATGAAACGCTGCTCCACGAACTGGGCCATTCGATGGGACTGAAGCATCCGCATGATGGCGGCCCGACGCTGGCGGAGCATCTGGATACTCAGCACAATACGGTCATGACTTATACCTACGGCGGGTACAACGTGGACCAGCTTGGCACTTTCGACCTGCAGGCACTGGAGCATATCTATGGCAGTGCTGCAGGCGCCGCGGGCTGGACTGCCAAGGCGATCCCGGGCGGGCGGGTGCTGATCCGGGCCACCAGAGACGCGGATACGGTGCTGGCAACGGACCAGAACACCGTGGTGAGGGCCAAGGGCGGGGATGATACGCTGATCGGCCGGGAAGCTGACGACCTGCTGCTTGGCGGCGGTGGGGACGATACGGTGTCCGGGAGCTACGGCGCGGACACGCTGGCCGGGGGCGGCGGGCATGATCTTCTGATCGGTGGCCTGACGAGCGATGCCTATTCGGGTGAAGCCGGGGAAAGCGATTTGCTGCGCGGCAACCGGGGCCGGGATACTCTCCACGGCGGCGAGGGCGATGACACGCTTGAAGGCGGCAACGGTGCCGACCGGCTGGTGGGCGGAAAGGGCTCCGACGTGCTGACCGGCGGCAAACACGCCGATGTCTTCGTCTTCGTGGTGGCCGATTATTGGGAGAGCGAGCGGGTCACGGATTTTGGCAACGGCCAGGACAAGATCGAGTTCGAGGATGCGTTCTTTACCGGCGGCTTCAGCGCGCTGACCGTGAGCCAGCAGGACGGAAATACCTACGTGTATTACAACGGTGAGCACGAAATCGAACTCACCGGCTTCACCGGCGAGCTCACCGCATCGGATTTCATCTTCAGTTAAGGCAGCCGAGCAAAGTGCTGGACGGGCGGGGGGCCGGGGTTACTTCACCCCGGCATCGGCCTCGATCTGCTTGCGGCTCTTGCGGGCGCGTTCGGTTGCCGACTTCAGCTGCCCGCAGGCTGCCAGGATGTCCTCGCCGCGCGGGGTGCGGATCGGGGAGGCATAGCCAGCCTGATATATGATGTTTGCAAACGCATGGATGCGGTTGTTCGAGGACCGCGTGTAAGGCGAGCCGGGCCATTCGTTGAACGGGATCAGGTTCACCTTGGCCGGGATGCCCTCGATCAGCTTGACCAGCCGGTGCGCATCCTCGTCGCTGTCGTTCACCCCGTTCAGCATCACGTATTCAAAGGTGATCCGCTCGGAGTTGGTCAACCGCGGATAGGCACGCAGCGCTTCCAGGAGTGCTTCGATGTTCCAGCGCTTGTTGATCGGCACCAGCTTGTCACGCACCTCGTCCGTGGTGGCGTGGAAAGAGACCGCAAGCAGGCAGCCGATCTCCTCGGCGGTGCGGGCAATTTCCGGCACCACGCCGGAGGTCGACAGGGTGATGCGGCGGCGCGACAGGGAAATGCCTTCGCCATCCATCGCGATCTTCATCGCGTCGCGCACGTTCTCGAAGTTGTAGAGCGGCTCACCCATGCCCATCAGCACGATGTTGGACAGAAGCCGGGTCTCGTCCTTGGGGGCGCCCGGCACCGGCCATTCGCCAAGATCGTCGCGCGCCATCATGATCTGGCCGACGATCTCCGCCGCGGTCAGGTTGCGCACCAGCTTCTGCGTGCCGGTGTGGCAGAAAGAGCAGGTCAGAGTGCACCCCACCTGCGAGGAGATGCAGAGCGTGCCGCGACCCTCTTCCGGGATGTAGACAACCTCGACCTCGTGGCCGCCGGCAATGCGCACCAGATACTTGCGGGTGCCGTCCGAGGACACCTGTTTGCTTACCACTTCCGGAATGCGGATTTCAAAAACCTCGGCCAGCTCGGCGCGGTAGGCCTTGGCAAGGTTGGTCATCTCTGCAAATTCGCGCTTGCCCCACTGGTAGATCCATTGCCAGATCTGGCCGACGCGCATCTTGGCTTGCTTTTCGGGCGTGCCGTGCTTGATCAGCACCTCGCGCATCTGATCACGGGTCAGGCCGACAAGGTTGATCTTGCCGCCCTCGGGATCCTTGCGGGGCAGGGTCAAAACGTCTTGGGTGATCGGCGCGCTGGCGGTCATGGCTTTCGGACTCGATGCTGGTGGGCGGATGCGGCTGTATATAGGATTCGCCGCCGGGATCAAAAGGATTCCTGGCGGGACGCCGGCCGGCGGGCGGCAGGCAGGTATGCGGCAAAGAAAAACCCCGGCGCCGGGCCGGGGTTTGCAGGATGGCCGCTGCGGCTCAGCTGCTGCAGCGTCTCTCGGCTTCCTCCACCGCAGCAGTGAACCCCAGGAGCGAGAAAGTATCCTTGGTCTGGGTGCCGCGGGCAGACCGCGCAGTGAGCACCGCATCAGCCCCGCGCTTCATCGCGGTGATGATCTTGCCATCATCGGCCGGTGTCGCAGGCCAGGCCCACTCGCCTTCCGTGAACAGCTCGAACTCGGAATCGCCGATCTTCAGGTTGACGGTGGACCCGGGCGCGAAGGGGTAGCCGCCGGTGAAGGAGACCGCGCCCTTCTTGTCGCTGTCTTTCGCATAGGTCACGAACAGCTGGATCGCGCTGCGTCGCACCGCCACGACGCGGCCATCGCGGGTGTTCACGGTTTCCTTCGGGGCTGAGACGCTCCAGCATTCGTTCGGGTTCTCCTCCTGGAAAACGCTCCAATCCACCTTTGCCGCTACCCGGTTGTCCGAGGTTTCCTGTGCGGTTGCGATGGATGCGAATGCTGCCAGACACAGGCCCGCTGCAATGCGGGCGGGTTTGAATGCCATTTGTCCCGACTCCAAGACTGTCTTTACCTCAATTGCCTAGGGGAGGCTGCAGCGCTGCCACCGCCATCTGATCCCGGCCTCCCCGCTTGCGCTACACAATCACACTCACGTAACAATCACCACGGGCGAATGTGCATTTTGGCAGGATTTCGCCCAGAAAAACGGGAGGAAAGATGGCAAAACCTGTACCGATGGCCGAAGTCTGGCGCGGCCCGCTCCTGGAGAGCCTGCACTTGGGCCATGCGGTGATTTGCGGCGCGGGCGGCCAGGTGGTGCGCAGCTGGGGCGATCCTGAGGCGGTGATCTACCCGCGCTCGTCGGTCAAAATGATCCAAGCGCTGCCGCTGATTACCTCCGGCGCCGCTGCGCGCTATGGGCTCGCCTCCGACCAGCTGGCGCTGGCCTGCGCCTCCCACAACGGCGCGCATATCCATACGGACCGCGTAAATGCCTGGCTCGGCCAGCTCGGGCTTGCGGAAGCCGATCTCCGCTGTGGCCCCCAGTTGCCCAACGATATTCCGGCGCGCAACGAGCTTATCAAGTCGGATGGCAGCCCCTGCCAGATCCACAACAATTGCTCGGGCAAGCACGCGGGTTTCCTCACGCTGAACCAGTACCTTGGCGGCGGTGCGGAATATATAGAGGTGGACCACCCGGTGCAGCAGGCCTGCCTCGCCGCCTTCGAGGAGGTCACTGGCGAGCAAAGCCCGGGCTACGGAATCGACGGCTGCTCGGCGCCGAATTTTGCCACCTCCGTCACCGGACTTGCCCGGGCGATGGCCTGGTTTGCCACCGCCGCGGAGCGCTCGGACCGGGCCTCGGAAGCAGCGCAGCAGCTCGTCGCTGCAATGACGGCCCACCCCGACTTGGTGGCGGGCGAGACCCGCGCCTGCACCAATCTTATGCGTGCAATGGGCGGGAAGGTGGCGATCAAGACCGGCGCAGAAGCCGTGTTCGTCGCGATCCTGCCGGAGCAGAAGCTGGGTGTCGCCCTCAAGATCGCCGATGGTGCCACCCGGGCCAGCGAATGCGCGATTGCGGCCCTTCTGGTGAGCCTCGGCGTGCTGGAGGCCGATCATCCTGAAACCCGCAAATACATGAATGCGCCGCTCTACAGCCGTCTGGGCCGGGAATGCGGGGCGATCCGTCCTGCGGCGGAGCTGCTGTTCTGACGGAAAATGCCCCGGCGCAGGACCGGGGCATTCAGATCACATCTCCATTTCGATCACTTCGGCCACCTCGACCGAGCCGTTGCCGGACTTGACCATCGGGCAGCCTTTGGCCATGTCACACGCCGCATCGATGCTGGCGGCCTCGACAACGGTGTATCCGGACAATGGATTTGCGCCGCCGTCATCTGCCACGCCCGAGGTGCTGACAGTCTTGCTCATGCCCACGGGATTGCCGGGAATGGCGACTGCGCTGCCCATTTCATCGAACCAGGACTTCCAGGCGGCCATTTCCTTCTGCCCTTCCTCTTCGGTCTCCGGGGCCTTGCCGCCGTGATAGGCAAAAATGAACTGTGGCATTTTCTCTCTCCCTTGCTGACGTGAAATCGGGTGTCGTGTGGTTATGCGGCCAGCGGGTCCGGCTCAGTCCGCAGCGGCGGCGATCTGGGCCTCCAGCTTGCGCAGGGTCGAGCTCCAGCCTTCCTCGTGGCGCGCAGCCGCTTCGCTGTCCGGCAGGTCGCAGTGATCAATCACCAGGAGCGCGCCGTCCTCCGCGGCGGCGACGGTAAAGGTGACATGGCTTTCTGCCCCCCGGGTGCCGTTCTCATCGTGCCAGGCCCAGGTGAAGCCGACCGATTGCGGCGGGGTCACATGCGTGACCTGGCCCGAGACGTGATAGCGCTCGCCGTCGCTGTTCTGCATGATGGAGTACCAGGGGCCGGTGCGGCTGAGGTCCAAATCATGCTCGGGCACGTGCAGGCCTTCCGGTCCCCACCATTTCAACAGTTTCTCCGGCGTGGTTACCCAGTGGAACAGGGTTTCCGGACTGACCGGGAAATGCCGTTGCAGGTTCAATGCGTTCATGCCTCGTCCTCCATCAGGGCCGCTTCCAGCATGTCCAGGCTCCCTTCCCAGAAGGCGCGCCGGGACTTGACCCAGTCGCCAATCAGCCGCAGCCCCTCGGGGCGTGCCGAATAAAGCCGGCGGGTGCCTTCGGCGCGCTGGCGCACCAGGCCGGCCTCGCGCAGGACCTTTAGGTGGCGCGAGATCGCGGGCGCCGAAATGCCCGATCCCTGCGCCAGATCGCCCGCCGGCAGCTCGCCGTCAGTCAGCAGCTGCTCGACGATTGAAAGGCGGGTTTCGTCCGACAGGGCGGCAAAGGATTTCAGAAGCGGTGTCATGTTTTATTTTTAGCACGTTTGTTAATTAATGGAAAGGTTAAGTTTGTGCTTGCTGGCGTCCAGGGCGGCGCGGCCACCAGGTACACTCCCGTCCGCCGTCAGGCTTTCGGGCAGAAACCCTCCGCCCGCTGGGCCGCCAAGCATCCGCACCTGAGCCGCGGGCGGGCTGCAGTGCGTTTTTTTGGGGGACGGGCAGGAGTGGGGTTTGTCTCCGCCGCTCAGGCCATATCCCAGAGCAGCTTGGCGGCCAGGCTCAGAGATGTCAGAACCAGCAGCGGCTTGATCAGCCGGGCGCCCTTGCGCTGGGCCAGCCGCGCGCCGGCCTGGGCGCCTGCGATCTGCGCCAGCCCCATCAGCAGGCCGGTGATCCACCAGGGTTTTGCCACCAGCGCAAAGGCTGCAAGCGCGCCCGCGTTGGAGGCGAGGTTCAGCAGTTTGGTATGCGCCGTCGCCTTCAGGATGCCATAGCCCGCAAGCGTGACGAATGCGAGCATGTAGAAGCTGCCCGCCCCGGGCCCGAGGAGCCCGTCATAGGCGGCGCAGAATGGAACCATGGTGGCGGCAAACACCGCCGGAGACAGCCTTCGCTGCCGGTCGAGATCTCCCAGCCCCTTCTTGAGTGCGAAGAACACCGCGATGCCGATCAGCAGCACCGGCAGCGCTAGCCGGATCCAGTCCGTCGGGAGCACGGTGATCAGCAGCGCCCCCACGATCGACGCCCCAAAGGCGATCATGGCCGAGCCCGCCTGGCTGCGCAGGTCCACGTGCCCGCCGCGGGCATAGGCCAGCGTCGCCGTCGCGGCGCCGAACAGCCCCTGGATTTTGTTGGTGGCCAGCGCCGTCACCGGTCCCGCACCCGCGATCACCAGCACCGGCAGGGTGATCAGACCGCCGCCGCCCGCAACCGCATCGATGAACCCGGCCACGAACCCCGCCGCCATCAGGAGCAGCAAGGTCTCGAACCCCACTTCCAGCATCATGGTGTGGGTCAGCCCGCGCTCGGGTCCGGCAGCGCGTCGCGGAAGTCTTCGCGGGCGTAGCCCTGGATGTAGAGCAGCGCAGTCAGGTCCCCGTGGTTGATACGGATCTCGCATTCTGCCGCCACAGAGGGCTTGGCGTGCAGCGCCACGCCGGCGCCTGCGCGTTTCAGCATGCCGAGGTCATTGGCCCCGTCGCCGACCGCGATCACCTCCTCCGGGCTGATCCCCAGCCGCGCGGTGATCTGCTCCAGCGCGTCCACCTTGGCCTCGCGGCCCAGAATCGGGCGCGCCACATCGCCGGTGAGCACCCCGTTTTCGGCCAGGAGGCGGTTGGCGCGGTTCTCATCAAAACCCAGTTGTGCCGCCACACGGGCGGTGAAGGCGGTGAATCCGCCCGAAACCAGCGCCGCATGCGCCCCGTGTGCCTTCATCGTCGCCAGAAGCTGAGGCCCGCCCGGCATCAGGGTGATGCGGCTGTCGAGCACCTTGGAGATCACCGCTTCCGGCAGGCCTTTCAGCAGGCCGACGCGTTCGGTCAGGGCGCCTTCGAAGTTCAGTTCGCCGTTCATCGCGCGCGCGGTGATCTCCTTCACGCGCTCGCCCACGCCGGCCTCGTCGGCCAGCTCGTCGATGCACTCCTGTTCGATCATGGTGCTGTCCATGTCGGCAAGCAGCATCTTTTTCCGCCGTCCGGCGCTGGCCTGGATCACAAGGTCGACCCCCGCCGCCTGAAGGTCTTCCCAGACTTGCCACTGGTTGTCCGGACGCTCCGCCAGCGCAAACTCTGCCGCGACCCCGGGATTCAGCCAGCGCAGCCCGCTGCCGCCCCAGGCGTTGTGCAGCGATTCGGCCAGGGCAGGCTCCAGGGAGCGGCTGAGAGGGTTGCCGAGCAGGGTGGCGGTATACATGGTCGGGCTCCGCGTTGTCAGGATTCGCTTTGTCTTAGCGGCGGCTTGGGCGAACGGCCAGCCCCGCTGGTGCCGCAGCGCGGCGCGGGGCCGCCGGCGGGTGGTCGCAGCGGGGCGCAGGTTTCCGAAAGGCGGCAAGCGAGGTCGCAAAAACTCCGCGATGCGCCGTTTTCCCCCAAAAATTCTATTGCCTGCCGCGCTGCAGCACCTTACGCCTGTCCGTGGGACACCCCTCCCCAACGAGGGGCGCTTATCTGGAAGGGTAGCACATATGGCTATTGCACAACCGTCCGCGCGGCCGGCCAATCCGCGTTTTTCCTCCGGCCCCTGCGCCAAACCCCCCACATTCGAACTGTCCAAGCTTGCGGGCGCGCCTCTGGGCCGCAGCCACCGGGCTGCCGCGGGCAAGGAAAAGCTCCTTGCCGCTATCGAAGGCACCCGCGAAGTGCTGGGCATCCCCGCAGACTACAAGATCGGCATCGTGCCTGCTTCCGACACCGGCGCGGTGGAGATGGCGATGTGGAACCTGCTGGGCGAGCGCAAGGCCGAGATGCTGGCCTGGGAAAGCTTCGGCGCGGGCTGGGTCACCGATGTGGTGAAGCAGCTGAAAATCGACGCCGAGGTGAAGACGGCCGAGTATGGCGAAATCGTCGACCTCGCCACCGTGGATCCGAAGAACGACGTGGTCTTCACCTGGAACGGCACCACCTCCGGCGTGCGCGTGCCGAATGGCGACTGGATCGCCGATGACCGCGAGGGGCTGACGATCTGCGATGCCACCTCCGCCGCCTTCGCGCAGGAGCTGCCTTGGGGCAAGCTCGATGTCACTACCTTCTCCTGGCAGAAAGTGCTGGGCGGCGAGGCGGCGCATGGCGTCATCGTGCTCTCCCCCCGTGCCGTGGAACGCCTGGAAAGCTACACCCCGGCCTGGCCGCTGCCGAAGATCTTCCGGCTGACCAAGGGCGGCAAGCTGATCGACGGGATCTTCACCGGCGCGACCATCAACACGCCGTCGATGCTGGCGGTCGAGGATTACCTGTTTGCGCTGGAGTGGGCGCGCTCGGTCGGCGGGCTGGAGGGGCTGATCGCCCGCGCCAATGCCAACGCCGCTGCGATCCACGCTTTCACCGAGGCCAATGATTGGATCGCCAACCTCGCGGAGGACCCGGCGACGCGGTCGAACACCTCGGTCTGCCTGAAGTTCACCGACGCGCGCATCAAGGACGGCGCGGCATTTGCCAAGGCGGTGGCCAAGCGGCTGGAAGCCGAAGGCGTCGCCTATGACATCGGCGCCTACCGCGACGCGCCTGCCGGCCTGCGCATCTGGTGCGGCGGCACAGTGGAGACCGCCGATATCGAGGCCCTTCTGCCCTGGCTCTCCTGGGCCTTCGAGGCCGAGATCGCCGCGCAAGGCTGAGTGATGCCGCCCGGCGGCACCGCCGGGCGCTCCCCTCGTTTCCAATTTCAGGCCGCACTCCGGCCACCGCACACAAAGGACCAGAACCATGGCTCCCAAAGTACTCATCTCCGACAAGCTCTCTGAAGCCGCCGTTCAGATTTTCCGCGACCGCGGCATCGAGGTCGACTTTCAGCCCAACCTGGGCAAAGACAAGGACAAGCTCGCCGAGGTCATCGGCCAGTACGACGGCCTCGCCATCCGCTCCGCCACCAAGGTAACCGAGAAGATCCTCGAGAACGCCACGAACCTGAAGGTGATCGGCCGTGCCGGCATCGGCACCGACAACATCGACAAAGAAGCCGCCTCGAAGCGCGGCGTTATTGTGATGAACACGCCCTTCGGCAACATGATCACTACCGCCGAACATGCGATCGCAATGATGTTCGCCGTTGCCCGCCAGATTCCGGAGGCTTCCGTCTCCACCCATGCGGGCAAATGGGAAAAGTCCAAATTCATGGGCACCGAGCTCACCGGCAAGACCCTGGGCGTGATCGGCGCGGGCAACATCGGCGGCATCGTTTGCGACCGTGCCCGAGGGCTGAAGATGAAGGTCGTGGCCTATGACCCCTATCTGAGCACCGAGAAGGCCGACAAGATGGGTGTCGAGAAGGTCGAGCTGGAGGAACTGCTGGCGCGCGCCGACTTCATCACCCTGCACGTGCCGCTGACCGAGCAGACCCGCAACATCCTCTCCAAAGAAAACCTGGAGAAGACCAAGAAGGGCGTGCGCATCATCAACTGCGCCCGCGGCGGCCTGGTGGACGAGGCCGCGCTCGCCGAGCTGCTGACCTCCGGCCACGTGGCAGGAGCCGCCTTTGACGTCTTCGGCGAGGAGCCCGCCAAGGAGAACCCGCTGTTCGGCCTGCCCAACGTGGTCTGCACCCCGCACCTGGGAGCGGCCACCACCGAGGCGCAGGAAAACGTTGCTCTGCAGGTGGCGGAGCAGATGTCGAACTACTTGCTCACCGGTGCGGTGGAAAATGCGCTCAACATGCCGAGCGTCACCGCAGAGGAAGCCAAGGTCATGGGCCCCTGGATCAAGCTCGCCGATCACTTGGGCAGCTTCGTCGGCCAGATGACCGACGAGCCGCTGAGAGCGATCAACATCCTCTATGACGGGGTCGCCGCCGGCATGAACCTGGAAGCGCTCAACTGCGCGGTGATCGCGGGCATCATGAAGCGGGTGAACCCGGAGGTGAATCTGGTCTCCGCCCCGGTCGTTGCCAAGGAGCGCGGCGTGCAGATCTCCACCACCAACCAGGACAAGTCCGGCGCCTTTGACGGCTACATCAAGGTGACCGCGGTGACATCCAAGCGCGAGCGCTCGGTGGCGGGCACCGTGTTCTCGGACAAGAAGCCCCGCTTCATCCAGATCAAGGGCATCAACATCGAGGCGGATGTGGGCGCGCATATGCTCTACACCACCAACGACGACGTTCCCGGCATCATCGGCACCCTGGGCCACACGCTGGGCGACAGCGGCGTCAATATCGCGAACTTCACCCTCGGGCGTTCCTCGGCGGGCGGCGAGGCGATCGCGCTGCTTTATGTCGACAACCCGGTGCCGGCCGAAGTGCGCGCGAAGCTGGCGGAAACCGGTCTGTTCAACCAGATCAAGCCGCTGGAATTTGACGTCGCCTGAGGCTCCCGCGGCCTTAGACCACACCGGAAACACCCCCGCCTTCAGCGGGGGTGTTTTTTTTGCCCGCTCAGCCCCGCAGCGCCGCGGTCCCCGCCGCCCGCCGGCCCCGCCAGACCACGGCGGCAAACAGCAGCATGGACACCAGCGCCACCATCGACCCCGCCTGGGCCAGCGCCTCGGTGCGCTCCAGGATTGCAAGCGGGATGCCGGGCACCAGCAGCAGCAGGGAAAGCACCGCGCAGCCCAGGTGGAGCCGCGGCAGCAGCCCGGCCTCGGCTTCGGGCACGAGGTGGTAGTAGAAGGCGAAGATCGCGCAGCTTACCCACCCCAAAAGGTTCAGATGCCCATGGCCCGGCGCCAGCAGGTGGTCCTTGCTGGCGGCCATCTGGATGCCCCAGACCATGCCGGCCAGCGCCGACAGAATGGCTATACTCATGAAAATCCGGCTGAGACCCGTCATCACTGTTTCTCCCTGCTAACTGCAACTGCGGCCCGGCCACCCCCGGCACCCGGCCGGCCGCGGCGCCAGAATACACGCCCTGGAGCGAAATTTACCGTAAAACCGCTGCCCCAGGCGGCGCCCGTCGGCCGTCCGGGAACGGATGATTCCCGCGCCGCTCTTTTCCCCGCCGCCCGCGTCAGGCACAAAAGAGGCAAGCAACGCCGGAGCCAGCGCATGACCGCCCCCCTCTATGCCATCGGAGACATCCACGGCCAGCGCGCCATGCTCGAGGCGGCGCTGGCCCTGATCGAGGCCGGGCGGCGCGGGTGGTGTTCCTTGGCGACTACATCGACCGCGGGCCCGACAGCCGCGGCGTAATCGAACTGCTGCTGCAAGGGCAGGCCGCGGGGCGCAACTGGGTCTGCCTCAAGGGCAATCACGACCGCATGTTCGAATGGTTCCTGGAAAACGTGCCCCGTCACGATCCGCACTTGCTGATTGGCCACCACTGGCTGCACGAGCGCATTGGCGGGGACAGGACGCTGGCGAGCTACGGTGTCACCTTCGATTCCCGCAGCCGCCTCTCCGAGGTGCATGCCAAGGCCTTGGACTTAGTGCCACCCGCCCATGCCGCCTTCCTGCGCGGCTTGCCAGCCCTCTGGGAGGCGCCGGGCATCGCCTTCGTGCACGCGGGCATCCGCCCAGGCATCCCCCTGCGCAGCCAGAGCGAAACCGACCTCCTTTGGATTCGGCAGGAGTTCCTTGGCCACGCGGAGCCGCATCCCAAACTGATCGTGCACGGACATACGGCGCTGCAGGAGCCGCGCCACTATGGCAACCGGGTGAATCTCGACAGCGGTGCGGGCTACGGCCGCCCGCCCACCGCAGCCGTTTTCGAGGACGGCAGGGTCTGGCGGCTCACCAGGGCGGGCCGGGAACCGGTCACCCCCTGAGACGCTGCCCGCCCGCTTCCTCTTGCCGAAAATATCCTGGGGGTGAGCGCCGACGGCGCGAGGGGGCAACGCCCCCTCCCTCTTTGGCCTGAGAAACCCGACGGGCAGGGCGGTCAGGTCCAGTCCAGCACCACCTTGCCGCTGCCGCCGGACTTCATCGCCGCAAATCCTTCGGCAAAATCGTCGACCGCGAACCGGTGGGTGATCACCCGGCTCACGTCGAGCCCGTTCTGCAGCATCGCGATCATCTTGTACCAGGTCTCGAACATCTCCCGGCCATAGACGCCCTTGATGGTGATCGCCTTGAAGACGATGCGGCTCCAGTCCACCGGCGACTTGCCGGGCGGGATGCCCAGGAGCGCGATGCGCCCGCCCATTACCAGGGCTTCCACCATCTGGTCGAGTGCCGCCTGGCTGCCCGACATCTCCAGCCCCACGTCAAAGCCCTGCTTCATGCCGAGCTCATGGATCACGTCCTGCAAATCCTCTTCTGCAGCATTCACCGGCCGCACCGAGGGCACCACTTCCGCCGCCAGCTTCAGCCGCGCGGGGTTGATGTCGGTGATCACCACGTGCCGCGCGCTCGCATGGCGCGCCACCGCGGCGGCCATGATTCCGATCGGCCCGGCACCGGTCACAAGCACGTCCTCGCCCAGCAGATCGAAGCTCAGCGCGGTGTGCACCGCATTGCCCAGCGGGTCGAGAATGGCGCCGATCTCGTCCGGAATGTCATCCGGCAGCGGCACCACGTTGAAAGCGGGCAGGCGCAGGTATTCGGCAAAGGCGCCCTGCTCGTTCACCCCTATGCCGCGGGTGCCGGGGTCGAGGTGGAACTTGCCCGCCCGCGACTGGCGCGAGTCGGTCTGGATCAGGTGGCCTTCGCCGGAACAGCGCTGCCCGACCTTGAGGCCGGTGACGTCGCGGCCGATTTCGACGATCTCGCCCGCGAACTCGTGGCCGGTGATCATCGGAACCGGGACGGTATGGGCAGCCCATTCGTCCCAGTTCCAGATGTGGATGTCGGTGCCGCAGATGCCGGTCTTCCTCACCTTGATCAGCACATCGTCCGGGCCAATCTCCGGCACCGGCGCGCGAACCATCCACAGCCCCTCGCGGGGGTGCGATTTCTCCAGCGCCTTCATCGTGTTGGGCAGGCTCATGCGATCACCCCCAGTTCCTTGCCGACCTTGCCGAACGCCGCAAGCGCCCGGTCCAGTTCGTCCCGCGTGAGCGCGGCGTTCATCTGCGTTCGGATGCGGGCCTGGCCGCGCGGCACGACGGGGAAGAAGAAGCCCGAAACATAGACGCCCTCGTCAAACAGCCTGGCAGCCATGTCCTGCGCGAGCTGCGCCTCGCCCAGCATCACCGGCACAATCGGATGCTCACCGGGCAAAAGATCAAAGCCCAGCTTCTCCAGCCCATCGCGCCAATACTTCGCATTCTTGAACAGCTGCGCGCGCAAACTGTCCCCTTCTTCCACCAGCCGGATCGCCTCCAGCCCGGCAGCAACAATCGATGGCGGCAGCGAATTGGAGAACAAGTAGGGCCGCGCCCGCTGCCGCAGCAGGTCGATCACTGGCTGCGGCCCGGCGATGTAACCGCCGATGGCCCCCCCAAGTGCTTTGCCCAAGGTCCCTGTGAGAATGTCTACCTCCACACCGAAATGCTCCGGAGTGCCGGCACCAGTCTGCCCCATGAAACCGGTGGCGTGGCAGTCGTCCACCATCACCACCGCATCATACTTGTCCGCAAGCGCCCGGATCGCCGGCAGCTTGGCCAGGTAGCCGTCCATCGAGAACACGCCATCGGTCGCGATCATGATATGGCGCGCGCCGTCCTCGCGGGCCTGTTTCAGCCAGGCCTCCAGGTCGTTCATGTCGCTGTTGAGGTAGCGGTAGCGCCTCGCCTTGCACAGCCGCACCCCGTCGATGATCGAGGCGTGGTTGAGGCTGTCGGAGATGATCGCATCCTCCGGGCCCAGAAGCGGCTCGAACAGCCCGCCGTTGGCGTCGAAACAGGCGGCAAACAGGATCGCGTCGTCTTTGCCGAGAAACTTCGCCAGCCGTTGCTCCAACTCGCGGTGAATGTCCTGCGTGCCGCAGATGAAGCGGACCGAGGCCATGCCGAAGCCCTTGGGCTCCATCGCGTCCTTCGCCGCCTTGATCAGGGCGGGGTGGTCGGCGAGACCAAGATAGTTATTGGCGCAGAGGTTGATCACCTGTCGGCCGCCAACCGTGATCTCGCCCCCCTGCGGGGAGGTGATCATTCGTTCGCGCTTGTAGAGACCTTCGGCCTCGATCTGGGCCAGCGTGTTGGAGATATCGGTCAGAAAAGCGTCGGACATGAGCAAACTCCCTCTTCGTGTCGAGTCGGACCTCTAGCATAGCGGACAAATATCCGGAATACAGGATTTCGCTATCCCGGAAAAAAATCCGTGAAACTGGACGCTCCGCCGTTCGCCTCCGGGCGCGTTTGGACTTCCGCGCCGCCGGGCTATCTCGCGGATCAAGCAGCGGGAGGGTGCGCGCATGGCGAGGGTAACAGGAATCGGCGGCGTTTTCATCAAGGCGCGCGGGGATGCCACGGCGCTGGCGGAATGGTACCGCGATCACCTTGGGCTCGAGCTCTCGGATTTCGGCGGCGCGGTGCTGAACTGGCGGGACGACACGGCCGGGGACGGGGGCCTCACGGTCTGGGCCACGGCGGAGGCAGACGGCGACTGGTTTGCGCCGAGCACGGCGTCCTTCATGGTGAACTACCGGGTAGATGACATGGACGGCATGATCACGCGGCTTGGGGATGCGGGCATCCCGATCCTGAAGGGCCCGGAGACCTTCGAGAACGGCTGCTTCGCCTGGATCATGGATCCGGAGGGCAACAAGGTGGAACTGTGGGAGCCAAAGCTCTGGGAGGAAAAGGGCAAGGGCTGAGCCCTCGAAACGCTATGTCCGGCGGCACCGCCGGGCGCCCAAGGCCGTTGCAACGGCCTTGCAAGGCGCTGTGAAGCGCCTGGGCGTGCCGTCTCAGGCGTTCTTCACGATCAGAAAGACCCGCGCGGCGCTATCCGGCGCGGTGATCGAATGCGCTACATCGGCGGCGTAGCGCGCGGTATCGCCCGCCTGCAGCCGGTCCTGCGCGGTGCCGGACGTGACCGCTATCTCGCCCTCCAGCACCGTCAGCTGCTCCAGCGCGCCGCGGGTGTGAGGCTGGCTGACCAGCGCCCCGCCCGGCTCGAAGCGGATGTCATAGACCTCGTGCCCCCCGGCCTCCTCGGGCGGGGAGAGGATGCGGATGCGGCAGCCCTGGCCCATATTGTCGATCTTCGGCACCTCGGCGGCGCGCAGCACCTCGATACGGTCCCGGGCGTCGCCTGCCTCCAGGAGGCCGGCAAAATCCACCTGCAGTGCGCGGGTGAGGTTCCATAGCGTCGCGATGGTGGGCGAGCTCTCGCCGCGCTCGATCTGGCTCACCATCGAGCGGCTGACACCGGAGAGGTTGGCCACCGCCTCCAGGCTCAAGCCTTGCGCGCGGCGGGCCTCTTTCAGCCGGGCGGGCAGCAGGGTCAGGATATCGTCTCTGGTCTCCGTCATGACGGAATCTCTGCGCCCGCGGAGCAGATTTGTCAAATGATCCGGAGTTTGGCCTGCGGAAGACCGGTGACGGCACGTAGCGGCAGACAGGCTTTTTCTGCGGGTGCATACTGCCGCCAAATCTGACGAGGAGAGACAAATGAGCGATATCGTGATCCTGGACGGCGCCCGCACCGCGATCGGCACCTTCGGCGGCGCGCTGGCAAATACCGCGCCCATCGACCTGGCCACCACCGTGTCGAAAGCGGCGCTGGAGCGCTCCGGCGTGGCGCCGGAGCAGATCGGCCACGTGGTCTTTGGCCACATCATCAACACCGAGCCGCGCGACATGTACCTGAGCCGCGCCGCGGCGATGCAGGCGGGCATCCCCGAGACCGTGCCGGCAATGAACGTGAACCGCCTCTGCGGTTCGGGCGTGCAGGCCATCGTCTCCTCCATGCAGTCGCTGGCGATGGGCGATGCGGAGTTCGCGCTGGCCGGCGGCGCCGAGAACATGTCGCGCAGCCCCTACATCATCCAGCAGAGCCGCTGGGGCGCGAAGATGGGCGACGTGAAGTCGCTCGATATGATGCTGGGCGCGCTGAACTGCCCCTTCGGCACCGGCCACATGGGGGTGACGGCGGAGAATGTTGCCGATGAGCACGGGATCACCCGCGAGCAGATGGACGAATTTGCCATGGCCAGCCAGACCCGCGCTGCCGCGGCGATTGAGGCCGGTCATTTCCAGAGCCAGATCACCCCGGTCGAGGTGAAGGTGAAACGCGACCTGGTGCCCTTCGAGGTGGACGAGCATCCGAAGGCGAGCACCCTGGAGGCGCTGGCGGGGCTCAAGGCGGTGTTCAAGAAGGACGGCCGGGTAACTGCGGGCAACGCCAGCGGCATCAACGACGGCGCGGCGGCGATGGTGCTGGCGACGGCGGACGCGGCGGAGCGCGCGGGGCTGAAGCCCAAGGCCCGCATCCTCGGCTACGCCCATGCCGGCGTGCGCCCCGAGGTGATGGGCATCGGCCCGGTGCCCGCGGTGCGGAAACTGCTGGAGCGCACCGGACTTTCAGCGGGCGATTTCGACGTGATCGAATCGAATGAGGCCTTCGCCTCCCAGGCGCTGGCGGTGAACAAGGAGCTGGGGCTTGATCCGGCCAAGGTGAACCCGAACGGCGGCGCCATCGCGCTGGGCCACCCGGTGGGCGCCACAGGCGCGATCATCACCCTGAAGGCGCTCTACGAGCTGGAGCGCATCGGCGGCTCGAAAGCGCTGGTCACCATGTGCATCGGCGGCGGCCAGGGCATCGCGCTGGCGATCGAGCGGTTGTAAAGCCTGGCAATGTTGGGGTGAGGGGGCCTTGCCCCCTCGCGCCTTTGGCGCTCACCCCCAGGATATTTGGGGCAAGAGGAAGAATGGGCCGGGCTGCGGGAACGCGGGCCGGCTTTTTAGTTGGAAAGCAGGGGAGGGGGCGCTGCCCCCTCGGCCTTTAGCCTTACCCCCGGGATATTTGGGGCCAGAAGAAGAGGCTGGCGCGCTAGAGCAGCAGGGTGAGCACGGCGGTGAGGCCCGCGCCGCCAAGCGCGCCAAGCACCACGGGCAGGGCCCAGCTTTCGGGCGCGAGACGGTTGCGGCGGCCTTCCTGGGCCTGGGCGATAAGCGCCTGCTCCACCAGCGCGGGCAGGCGCGGGCCGAAACGGGCCATCACCTTGGCGGTATCCACCAAGTCGTTGACCACGGCGCGCGGGCCGATGGATTTCTTGATGTAGTCCTCCACCACCGGGCGGGCGGTTTCCCAGATGTTGATATGCGGATCGAGCGAGCGGGCGACGCCTTCAACCACCACCATGGTGCGCTGAAGAAGGATCAGCTCGGTGCGGGTTTCCATGCCGAAGCGCTCGGTCACTTCGAAGAGGTAGTTGAGCAGCCGCCCCATGGAGATATGCGAGGCGTCCATGCCGAAGATCGGCTCGCCCACGGCGCGCAGGGCGCGCGCGAAGGCATCGACGTCGCGGTCGGCGGGGACGTAGCCCGCCTCGAAATGCACCTCGGCCACGCGCTTGTAGTCGCGCTTGATGAACCCGTAAAGGATCTCGGCATAGACCCGGCGGGTGTATTCGTCGATATGGCCCATGATGCCGAAATCATAGGCGATGAGGTCGCCGTTGGCGGCGACCTTCAGGTTGCCCTGGTGCATGTCGGCATGGAAAAAGCCGTCGCGCAGGGCGTGGCGCAGGAACAGGGAAAGCACCCGCTGGGCAAGCTTGCGGCGGTCGTGGCCGGCCGCGTCCAGCGCGTCGTTGTCGCCAAGCGGCAGCCCGTCGGCCCAGCCCATCGTCATCACCCGGCGGGCGGAATAGTTCCACAGGATCTCAGGCAGAACGAAGCCTTCGTCCTGTTCCGTATTTGCGGCGAACTCGGAGGCTGCGGCGCTTTCCAGCCGCAGGTCAAGCTCGCCCTGCACCACGCCGTCGAAATGCTCGATCACGTCAACCGGCTTCAGGCGGCGGGCCGCCGGTGCGAAGAGGTCGATGACGCGGGCGGCGAAGTAGAAGGCATCGACGTCGCGGTTGAAGGCGCGCTCGATCCCCGGGCGCAGCACCTTGACCGCGACTTCCTGGCCGGTCTCCACAACCCGGGCGCGGTGCACCTGAGCGATGGAGGCAGCGGCGATCGGGTCGCTGAACTCGGCGAAGATTTCGGACACCGGCCTGCCCAGCTCCTTCTCGACCTCGGCCAGCGCCTCTGCACGGGAGAAGGGCGGCAGCTTGTCCTGCAGCACCCGGAGCTGATTGGCGAGGTCCTTGCCGACCACGTCGGGCCGGGTCGAGAGCACCTGGCCGAACTTGATGTAGGCGGGCCCCAGCGCGTTCAGGGCACGGGTTTCCGGCGGCATCGAAGGGTCGCCCTTGTAGCCGAGCCATTTGAACGGCCAGCCCAAAAGCCGGGCCAGCACCCGCACAGGCTTGGGCGCATTGAAGGCCTCCAGCACCGAATGCATCGCGCCAGTGCGCTCGAAGGTGGCGCCGGTGCGGATCAGGCGGAGGATGTTGTGGGGGCCGCGCATGAATCAGATCTTCCAGCCGGAGTGCAGGGCGGCGATGCCCATCGACAGGTTGCGGTACTTGGCGTTTTCGAACCCGGCCTGTTTGACCATGCCCAGGAAGGTCTCCTGGTCGGGGAAGTTGCGGATCGACTCCACCAGATACTGGTAGCTGTCGTAGTCGCCCGCGATCAGCTGGCCCATGCGCGGGATCACGTTGAAGGAATAGAGGTCATAAAGCTTCTGCAGGCCGTCGTTGGGCAGCTGCGAGAACTCCAGCACCATCAGCCGCCCGCCGGGCTTCAGCACGCGGTAGGCCTCGTTCAGGGCCTCCTGCGGACGGGTTACGTTCCGTATGCCGAAGGAGATCGTGTAGACGTCGAAGGTGTTGTCCTTGAACGGCAGCGCCATTGCATCGCCGGTCACCCAGTCGAGGCTGTCTGCCATCTGCGCAGCCTCGGCGCGCTTGCGGCCTTCCTCCAGCATCGGGCGGGTAAGGTCCAGCACGGTGGCATGGCCGTGGCCAGCACGGCGCAGGAAGCGGAAAGAGATGTCGCCGGTGCCGCCCGCTACATCCAGCAGCCGCTGGCCGGGCCGCGGCGCCAGCCAGTCCATCATCGCGTCTTTCCAGACCCGGTGGATGCCGGCGCTCATCACGTCGTTCATGATATCGTATTTCGAGGCCACCGAGTTGAAGACCCCCTGCACGCGGCCGGCCTTCTCGCCCTCCGGCACGGTTTCGAAGCCGAAGTGGGTGGTTTTGTCTGATCTATCGCTCATGCGGCTTGCCGTTTCCCAAGGTTGGCCCCAGTTATAGGGCGCTGAGGCCGGGGCACAATGCTGCCCCTGCGGTCCCAGCGGTCCGAATGTCTTTCGCGTCAGGAGCGATGTAATGCCTGAACTGCCCGAGGTCGAGACGGTGAAGCGCGGTTTGGCGCCGGCGATGGAAGGTGCTGTGATCGCCCGCGCCGCGGTGAACCGGCCCGATCTGCGCTGGCCCTTCCCCGAGCGCATGGCCGAGCGGCTGACCGGCGCGCGGGTGAAGGCGCTCCGGCGGCGGTCGAAATACATCCTTGCCGATCTCGACACCGGGGAGACGCTGCTGATCCATCTGGGCATGTCCGGGCGGATGACGGTCTCCGGCGACCCGCTTGGTCAGTTCACGCATGAGCATCCGCAAGCTGAAAAGCACGATCACGTGGTGCTCGACATGGACAACGGTGCCCGCGTCACCTTTAACGATCCGCGCCGCTTCGGGGCGATGGACCTGATGCAGACCGCCACGGCGGAAACTCACAAGCTGCTGGCGGTTCTGGGGCCGGAGCCGCTGGGCAACGGCTTCAACGAAGAGCACCTGATCGCCGCCTTCAGGGGGCGCAACACGCCGGTGAAATCGGCATTACTCGATCAGGGAATCATCGCCGGACTCGGTAACATCTATGTCTGCGAAGCCCTGTTCCGGGCCGGCATCTCGCCGCGGCGCAAAGCCGGGCAGATTGCCCCGCGGCGGGTGGCGGCGCTGGTGCCGATCATCCGGGAGGTCTTGCAGGATGCCATCCGCGCGGGCGGCTCCTCGCTCAAGGATTTCAGGCAAGCCTCTGGCGAACTTGGGTATTTCCAGCACAGTTTCGATGTCTACGGGCGCGAGGGAGCGCCCTGCCGGCGGCCGGAGTGCGGTGGAATCATCTCCAGAATCACCCAGTCGGGGCGTTCAAGCTTCTACTGTGTAAAGTGCCAAAGATAACTTGATCGGACGTCCCCATTTGGTAAGGACTCGAATCTGAACGGAACAACCGAAAGAGAAATCATGGCCTACGAGACGATCAACGTCGATGTGCAGGACCACGTTTGCCTCATTAAACTGAACCGCCCTGAAGCGTTGAACGCGCTCAACCAAGAACTCCTCGGGGAGCTGTGCGCAGCCCTGGAAGAGGCGGATGCCAGCGACAAGGTGCGCTGCATTGTGCTGACCGGCTCGGAGAAGGCCTTTGCCGCCGGCGCCGACATCAAGGAGATGTCGGAGATGAGCTTCACCGACGTCTTCACCACCAACCTGTTCGCCGATGCCAACGACCGCATCTCCGCGATCCGCAAGCCGGTCATCGCGGCAGTGGCGGGCTATGCGCTGGGCGGCGGCTGCGAGCTGGCGATGCTGTGCGATTTCATCATCGCCGCCGACACCGCCAAGTTCGGCCAGCCGGAGATCAACCTGGGCGTTGTGGCCGGCATCGGCGGCACCCAGCGCCTGACCCGTTTCGTCGGCAAGTCCAAGTCGATGGACATGAACCTGACCGGCCGTTTCATGAACGCCGAGGAAGCCGAGCGCGCGGGCCTGGTGTCGCGCGTGGTACCGGCCAAGAAGCTGATCGAGGAAGCCACTGCGGCGGCGCAGAAGATTGCCGAGAAATCGCTGCTGACCGCGATGGCGGTGAAGGAATCGGTGAACCGCTCTTACGAGCTGCCGCTGAATGAAGGCCTTTTGTTCGAACGCCGGGTATTCCACTCGATGTTTGCGACCGAAGACCAGAAAGAAGGCATGGCCGCCTTCCTGGAAAAGCGCGAAGCGCAGTTCCGGGACAAGTAACACTGTGCCACGGCGGCGGGGGAGGCAGCCCCGGCACCGCGGCAGCATGAACGGGACGGCGGGCAGGCAGGCCCGCCGTTTTGCTTTCCGGGGACGGCAGCGGCCCTTGCGCCCCGGGCCCGATTTGGATAGAAGCCGCCCTCATACATGCGCGTGCAGCCCGCTCAGGCTAGAATCACACCGGTGTTCCGATCCGGGGCTGGCTGGCATTGCGTCCGATAGAAACAGAACCCGAGACAAGGTCCGACACCATGGCAAACACGCCCCAGGCAAAGAAGCGCGCCCGTCAGAACGAGAAGCGCTACGCCGTCAACAAAGCCCGCCGTTCGCGCATCCGCACCTACCTGCGCAAGGTCGAGGAGGCTATCGAATCCGGCGATAAGGAGGCCGCAGCCGCGGCCCTGCGTGCGGCTCAGCCCGAGCTGATGCGCGGCGTCACCAAAGGGGTGTATCACAAAAACACCGCATCCCGGAAAATCTCCCGCCTGGCCGCCCGCGTCAAAGCGCTGGGCTGAAGCCACGCCACCCGGGCCGCTCCGGAGCCCGAAAAAACGTCGAAAGGCGCTGCAGTTTGCAGCGCCTTGTTTTTTGGGCAAACCCCTGCGATCGCCTTGCTGGGCTGGGAGATTCTTTGCGGCCAAAGCCAGAGTCAACATCATAGTTTCGTTGCCGCTTCCCCTCCCGAATTGCTACTACGTCTTTAGCGATTCACTCGCTGGGGGGACAGGCTGCTCGCGGTAATCTTGACGGACATCAAGGTTGCCAGGTCGTCCGGAACAGGCAGGTATGTGTGTTTTTCCTGTGCTGTCCGGAGGCTGCTGCTGTGCCGTTTTTTGGTCGGCAGCCCTGTCCAATATGTGTGCAAAGGTTTGTGTCATCAGCACCGCCATCCAGGCGGGGTGCGGGGTGTTGCTGACCGGACGAAGAGCCCTCGGGCACTGCGGCCAGGCCACTGGTTCGCACACAATATCCCTGTGCGTGAACGCCACCCCCAGCTGCTTGGGGGGGTAAGGGACACGAATGGCCGGGGTATAAGGCCGCCGCTTTTGGGGATGCGTGAGGCACAGGATGACTGAAGAGAAATGGGGGCAGCTGAGAACGCGGCTGCTGAAGACTGTCGGGCAGAACAATTTCACAACCTGGATCGAACCCCTGGAATTCGACTCGGTGGAGGGCGGTGTGGCCGTCTTCCATGTGCCGACGAATTTCATGGGAAACTATGTGAGCCAGAACTTTGCCGACCTGATCCTGCATGAGCTGAACATGGCAGGTGAACCGGTGCAGCGCTTGTCTTTCAAGGTCGCCGCCAACAGCCCGGCACGGACCCCGGCGGCGGCCGCTGCGGAGGCGGGCTCCGCCCCCGCCACGGCGCAGGTGATCGATCCGGCCCCGGTCTACGGGCAGGGCCAGGGCTCGGTTGCGGCAGCGGCCAAGGAAACGCTGGAGGCGCTGCAGGCGGCGCCGCTCGACCCGCGCTTCACCTTTGACAGCTTTGTCGTCGGCAAGCCGAACGAGCTCGCCCATGCCGCTGCGCGCCGCGTCGCCGAAGGCGGCCCGGTGACCTTCAACCCGCTGGTGCTCTATGGCGGCGTGGGCCTGGGTAAGACCCACCTGATGCACGCCATCGCCTGGGAGCTGAAGGAGAAAAACCCGTCGCTGAACGTGCTGTATCTGTCGGCGGAGCAGTTCATGTACCGCTTCGTGCAGGCTCTGCGCGAGCGCAAGATGATGGACTTCAAGCACCTGTTCCGATCAGTCGATGTGCTGATGGTGGATGACGTGCAATTCATCGCCGGAAAGGATTCCACCCAGGAGGAGTTCTTCCATACCTTTAACGCGCTGGTCGACCAGAATAAGCAGATTATCATTTCCGCCGACCGCGCCCCCGGCGAGATCAAGGACCTGGAGGACCGGGTGAAATCCCGCCTGCAGTGCGGCCTGGTGGTGGACCTGCATCCGACCGACTACGAGCTGCGTCTGGGTATCCTGCAGACCAAGGTGCAGCAGCAGCGGGAAACCTACCCCGAGCTGCAAATCGCCGATGGGGTGCTGGAGTTTCTGGCGCACCGGATTTCGACCAACGTGCGCGTGCTCGAAGGCGCGCTGACCCGGCTGTTTGCTTTCGCCTCGCTTGTGGGCCGTGAGATCGACATGGACCTGACCCAGGACTGCCTGGCGGACGTGCTGCGCGCCTCCGAGCGCAAGATCACCGTCGAGGAGATCCAGCGCAAGGTGTCGGAGTACTACAACATCCGCATGTCCGACATCATCGGCCCCAAGCGCCTGCGCTCCTACGCCCGGCCGCGGCAGGTGGCGATGTATCTCTGCAAGCAGCTGACCAGCCGCTCGCTGCCCGAGATCGGCCGCCGTTTTGGCGGGCGCGACCACACTACGGTGATGCACGGGGTGAAGCGGATCGAAGAGCTGAAAATGACCGACGGCCAGATCGCCGAGGATGTCGAGATGCTGCGCCGGTCACTGGAGGCCTGAGCGCCTCCGCTCCGCACCCGGCCTCACAAACCGGTTTGCAAAGACGGCCCTGCACTGCGGGGCCGTTTCGCGTTTCGCACTCCGCCGGTCTGCCGGTCCGCCCCGTGCCCTTGCGCAACGTTTGCGGGTGTTTCGCCCCGCGCCTGGCCGGAGGGCCTTGACGCTGCCGGAATTCCTTTGGAGAAATCCATAAAAAGCCTTGTATGACAGGGGCGAACAGATAGGTTGCTTGTCCCGGCAGGTGACGGCGGCCAGACGAAGAGGACATCGGATATGAAGATCAGCATCGAACGCGGCACGCTTCTCAAGGCTGTGTCTCAGGCCCAGTCTGTGGTCGAGCGCCGCAATACCATTCCGATCCTGGCGAATGTGCTGATCGAGGCTGAGGGCGACAGCGTCCAGTTCCGCGCCACTGATCTTGACATCGAGGTGGTGGATCGCGCTCCGGCTCAGGTCGAGCGCGCCGGTGCCACCACCGTCGCCGCCACCACCCTGCATGAGATCGTCCGAAAGCTGCCCGACGGCGCTCTGGTAAATCTCACCGCCGATGCCGCGACGGGCCGTCTGACGGTAGAGGCGGGCCGGTCGAACTTCTCGCTGGCGACGCTGCCGCGCGAAGACTTCCCGGTGATGGCCTCGGCCGAGTACCATTCCAACTTCGCGGCCAAGGCGGCGGTGCTGCGGCGGCTCTTCGATAAGTCGAAATTCGCCATCTCGACCGAGGAGACCCGCTACTACCTGAACGGCGTCTACATGCATGTGACCGACGCCGCCGAGGGCGGCAAGGCGCTGCGCTGTGTCGCCACCGACGGCCACCGCCTGGCCCGGATCGATGCGGGCCTGCCGGTGGGCGCCGAGGACATGCCCGGCGTGATCGTGCCGCGCAAAACCGTGGGCGAGCTGCGCAAGCTGCTGGACGACGACGACATGGACATCGCGGTCTCGGTCTCGGAAACCAAAGTGCGCTTTGCCACCCCGAACATCACCCTGACGTCCAAGGTGATCGACGGCACCTTCCCCGACTACACCCGCGTGATCCCGGCCGGCAACACCCGCCGCCTTGAGGTGGATGCCGCCGAGTTCGCCCAGGCGGTGGACCGGGTGGCGACCGTGTCTTCGGAGCGCTCGCGCGCGGTCAAGCTGCAGCTGGAAGACGACCGGCTAGTGCTCTCGGTTAATGCGCCCGACAGCGGCGCCGCCGAGGAGGAACTGGCGGTGGCCTACAGCGACGAGCGGCTGGAGATCGGTTTCAACGCCAAGTACCTCCTGGAGATCGCCAGCCAGGTCGACCGCGAGAATGCAGTCTTCATGTTCAACTCCTCGGGCGATCCGACCCTGATGCGCGAAGGTAACGACGACAGCGCCGTCTACGTCGTGATGCCGATGCGGGTCTGACGCGCCTGACGGCGCGGCCTGCGGCGCGAGTATTTTTTGAAAGATGAAATAGGGAGCGCGCCGCGTGCTGGCCCTGACTGCCTTGACCATGTCCCATTTCCGCTCGCATCTGCGGGCGGAATTGCGTTTGGACGGGCGTCCGGTAGCCATCCACGGCGCCAATGGCGCGGGCAAGACCAATATTCTGGAGGCAGTCTCGCTGTTCTCGCCCGGCCGCGGCTTGCGCCGGGCCAGCGCGGCGGAGATGGCGCGCCAGCCCGGCACGCTGGGCTGGAAGCTGAGGGGCGAGCTGCGCGCACCCTCGCAGGCCTACGAGGTGGAAACTTGGTCCGAAGGCGGCAGCGCGCGGCAGGTGCGGATCGACAACAAGGCGGCCAGCCAGGTGGCGCTGGGGCAGATCGCGCGGGTGGTCTGGCTGATCCCGGCGATGGACCGGCTGTGGATCGAGGCGGCGGAGGGGCGCCGCCGCTTCCTTGACCGGATCGCGCTCAGCTTCGAGCCGGGACATGCCGAGGCCTCGCTTGCCTATGAGAAGGCGATGCGCGAGCGCAACCGGCTGCTGAAGGACCAGGTCCGCGATCCCGCCTGGTACAAGGTGCTGGAGGGCCGCATGGCGGAGGCCGGCCACCGGGTCCATGCCGCCCGGGTGCAGGCGGTGGAGCTGCTGCAGATGGCGCAGGCCGGGGCGGAGACCGCCTTTCCCGCAGCCGAGCTGGAGCTGATCCAGTCCGAGGGCAGCATGCCAATGAGCGAAGAGGGGTTCCGCGAGGTGCTGGCCGAGAGCCGCTTCCGCGACATGGCGGCGGGCCGCACGCTCACCGGGCCGCACCGCACCGATCTGATCGGCACCTACCGCGCCAAGGGCATCGCGGCCAAGGATTGCTCCACCGGCGAGCAGAAGGCGCTTCTGGTGTCGCTGATCCTCGCCAATGCGCGGGCGCTGGCCGAACGCGAGGGCGCGCCGCCGATGCTGCTGCTCGATGAGGTGGCTGCGCATCTGGATGCGGGCCGCCGCGCAGCACTTTATGACGAGATCTGCGCGCTTGGGGCGCAGGCCTGGATGACTGGCACCGGGCCGGAGCTTTTTGCCGGGCTGGGCGGGCGCGCCCAGATGCTGGAAGTGCGCGAGACGGACGGGCTCTCGGAGGTGCATGAGGCATGACGGTCACGCCTTGGGATCTGGCGCTTTATGCGGGCGCGCTGTTCATCCTGTTCCTGACGCCGGGGCCGGTGTGGCTGGCGATGATGGCGCGCTCGGTCTCGGGCGGGTTTCCTGCCGCCTGGCCGCTGGCGGTGGGGGTGGCCTGCGGCGACATCCTGTGGCCGCTGGTGGCGGTGGCGGGCATGTCCTGGATCGTCTCCGAGGTGGACGGGCTGATGGCGGTGCTGCGCTGGGTTGCCTGCGCGATGTTTCTCGGCATGGGCGGGCTCTTGATCCGCCACGCGGGCGACGGCGTGCAGGAGAACCGCGCCCTGACCCGGCCCGGCATCTGGGCCGGCTTCATCGCCGGGGTGGCGGCGATCCTCGGCAACCCGAAGGCGATCCTGTTCTACATGGGGGTGCTGCCCGGCTTCTTCGATCTGGGCGGCGTCAGCTGGCACGATGTGGCGGCGATCGTGGTTCTGTCCTTCCTTGTGCCGCTCGTGGGCAACCTGGCGCTGGCGGGCATGGTCCACCACGCCCGCCGTGCGATCACCTCGCCGCGCATCCTGCGGCGGATCAACCTCATCTCCGGCGCGCTGCTGATCGGCGTCGGGCTGGCAATCCCCTTCTTCTGACCGGTTTCTAGCGCGTATCCCCGGCAGGCGGCGCGAGCCAGGCTTCGAGATAGGGCGCCAGCACCGCGGCGGGCGCGGGCGTGTCCTCATGGGCGAGGCAAAAGCTCAGCGCCAGCACGTGGTTGAGGAACCCCTGGACCCCTTCGGCCAATAGCACGGCGGGCTGGTCCCGGCGCACGGTTCCGGCGGCCTGCATCGCCTCCAGCCAGACGGTGAGCAGCGTCACCTGGCCCAGGAAGCTCTGCGCCACCACGGCATCGGCCTCGGCCGCGGTGGTGCCGGAGTAGCGCAGGAGGAGGTCGAAGATCACCCGGTCCTGCGCCACGAAGTCCAGATGCGGGGCCAGGCGGCGGATGAGCGCGTCAATGCTTTCCGGTACGCCCGCGGCCTCCATCGCCTTGAGCAACTGCGTCACCTCGGCCCCGATCAGCACCGCAAGCAAGCCGTCCTTGTCGCCGAAATGGGCAAACAGCGTGCCCTTGGCAGCTCCTGCCCGCGCCGCCACATCCTCGGCCCGCAAGCCGGAGTAGCCCTGCTCCTTCACGATGGCCGCCGCGGCCTCGAGCAGCCTGGCCCGTGTTTCCAGCCGCCGTTTCTGCGGTGCGCGTGTCATGTCCGTGCCTCACGTATCCGTTATTGACCATGGTCAATTTATAAGTTGACCGTGGTCATTTTTGATTCAATAAAGTGACCGAGGTCAATTTAACTCACGGAGCCAGCCATGTCCCGCCGAAAAACACATGCCCGCAAGATCATCGTCCTGAACGGCCACCCGGGTGAAAGCTCGCTGTCGAAATCGCTCTGCGCGGCTTACGCGCAGGCGGCCGAGGCGAAGGGGCACGCCGTGCGCAGCCATGACGTATCGCAAATGCGGTTCGACATGGACTATGGTCAGAGCGGCTACGAGAACCCCAAGCCGCTGGAACCTGACCTTGCGGCCTTTCTTGCCGATCTGGAATGGGCCGACCACGTGGTTCTGGCGACGCCGCTGTGGTGGGGGGCGGTGCCTGCGAAGCTGAAAGGCGTGTTCGACCGGGCGCTGCTGCCGGGCCGCGCCTTTGACACCCGCAATACCAATTTTATGGGGCTCCCTGCGCCGATGCTGACCGGCAAGACTGCGCGTGTGCTGCTCACCTCGGACACGCCGGCGCTGTGGCTCAGACTGTTTTACGGCAACGCGGTGAAGACCTTCATCAGCCGCCAGATCCTCGGTTTCGTGGGCATCAGGCCGACCCGTTTCACCTCCTTTGCGCCTGCCACCGGCGCGGGCGCGGCGACGGTCGGGGGCTGGCTTCAAAGGGCGGCGGGCCTGGGCGCCAAAGCGGCCTGAATCTGCCAAGAAAAAAGGGGGGTTGCGCGTGACAATCCCCCCCGGAGACCGTATAAAATCCTGAAGCAAAGACAGGAAGATGCGAATGTCCGGAAACGAGCAGGCTCCCGCAGAATATGGCGCGGATTCCATCAAAGTTCTCAAAGGCTTGGAGGCAGTTCGCAAGCGCCCCGGCATGTATATTGGGGACACCGATGACGGCTCGGGCCTGCACCATATGGTTTATGAGGTCGTGGACAACGGCATCGACGAGGCGCTGGCGGGCCACGCCGACCATGTGACAGTGAAGATCCACGCCGACAATTCGGTCTCGGTCAGCGACAACGGCCGCGGCATCCCGGTGGATATCCACCAGGAAGAGGGCGTCTCGGCGGCAGAGGTCATCATGACTCAGCTGCACGCGGGCGGTAAGTTTGATTCGAACTCCTATAAAGTCTCCGGCGGCCTGCACGGCGTGGGTGTGTCGGTGGTGAACGCGTTGTCGGACTGGCTGGAACTTCGCATCTGGCGCAACGGCAAGGAGCATTTCGCCAAGTTCGTGCGCGGCGAGACCGCCGAGCATCTGACCGTGGTGGGCGACGCTGAAGGCCGCACCGGCACTGAGGTGCGCTTCCTCGCCTCCACGGACACCTTCTCGAACCTCGAATTCTCTTTTGAGACGCTGGAGAAACGCCTGCGCGAGCTGGCCTTCCTCAATTCCGGCGTGCGCATCATCCTGATCGACGAGCGCCCGGCGGAACGGCTGGAGGTGGAGCTGTTCTACGAGGGCGGCGTCAAGGAGTTCGTGAAATACCTCGACCGCCACAAGTCGCCGGTAATGGATGCGCCGGTCTACATCATCGGCGAAAAGGACGACATCGTCGTCGAGATCGCCATGTGGTGGAACGACAGCTACCACGAAACCGTCCTGCCCTTCACCAACAACATCCCGCAGCGCGATGGCGGCACTCATGTGGCGGGCTTCCGCGGTGCGCTGACCCGGACCATCAACAATTATGCCCAATCCTCCGGCATCGCCAAGAAGGAGAAAGTCACCTTCACCGGCGACGATGCCCGCGAGGGGCTGACCTGCGTGTTGTCGGTTAAGGTCCCGGATCCGAAATTCTCCAGCCAG
This sequence comes from Cribrihabitans neustonicus, assembly GCF_048820895.1. Taxonomy (NCBI): domain Bacteria; kingdom Pseudomonadati; phylum Pseudomonadota; class Alphaproteobacteria; order Rhodobacterales; family Paracoccaceae; genus Cribrihabitans; species Cribrihabitans neustonicus. The sequence goes on along the minus strand of NZ_JBMERQ010000002.1, from coordinate 123,697 downwards.
ACCAAGGACAAGCTGGTCTCCTCCGAAGTGCGCCCGGTGGTCGAGAGCCTGGTGGGGGAGAAGCTCGCCGAGTGGTTCGAGGAAAATCCCAACGAGGCCAAGCAGATCGTCGGGAAGATCATCGAGGCGGCGCTGGCGCGCGAGGCGGCGCGCAAGGCCCGCGAGCTGACCCGGCGCAAGACCGCGATGGACGTGAACTTCCTCGCGGGCAAGCTGAAGGACTGTTCCGAAAAGGACGCAACCAAGACCGAACTCTTCCTCGTCGAGGGTGACTCGGCGGGCGGCTCGGCGCAGACCGGGCGCGACCGGATGACCCAGGCGATCCTGCCCCTGCGCGGCAAGATCCTCAACGTGGAGCGCGCGCGCTTCGACCGGATGCTCTCCTCCCAGGAGATCGGCAACCTGGTGATGGCGCTTGGCACCGGCATCGGCCGGGACGAGTTCGACATCTCCAAGCTGCGGTACCACAAGATCGTGATCATGACCGACGCCGACGTCGACGGCGCCCACATCCGCACGCTGCTGCTGACCTTTTTCTACCGCCAGATGCCGGAACTGATCGAGGGCGGCTACCTCTACATCGCGCAGCCGCCGCTCTACAAGGTCGCCCGCGGCAAGTCCGAGGTTTACCTGAAGGACCAGGCAGCTCTGGACGATTACCTGATCAACCAGGGCGTCGATGGCGCGGTGCTGCAGCTCGGCAGCGGCGAGGAGATCACCGGCCAGGATCTGGCCCGGGTGGTAGATGAGGCGCGCCAGCTGAAGCGCGTGCTCGATGCCTTCCCGACGCATTATCCGCGCCACATCCTGGAGCAGGCCGCGGTGGCCGGCGCCTTCGTGCCGGGTGCTGTCGATGCCGACCTGCAGGGCGTTGCAGATCAGGTGGCCAAGCGGCTGGATGAGATTGCGCTTGAGTATGAGCGCGGCTGGCACGGCCGGATTACCCAGGACCACGGCATTCGCCTGGCCCGCATCCTGCGCGGCGTGGAGGAGGTGCGGACACTTGACGGCCCGATGCTGCGCTCTGGCGAGGCGCGGAAGACCGGCAGCTTCACCAAGAGCCTGCAGGACGTCTACGGCGCTACGGCAACACTGGTCCGCCGCGACCGCCGACAGGCGATCCACGGGCCGCTGGGCCTGCTGAAGGCAATTCTGGAGGAAGGCGAGAAGGGCCTTACCCTGCAGCGCTACAAAGGCCTGGGCGAGATGAACCCCGACCAGCTCTGGGAGACCACGCTGGACCCGGATGCCCGCACGCTGCTGCAAGTGCGCATCGACGACATGGTGGAAGCCGACGATCTGTTCACCAAGCTGATGGGCGACGTCGTGGAACCGCGCCGCGAGTTCATCCAGAAAAACGCGCTGAGCGTGGAGAACCTGGACTTCTGACCCCTGCCGCTCCGGCAGTTTCGAAGACGGCGCGCAAGGCTCCTGCGCGCCGTTTTCATGTCTGCGTAGGGCGTGGCATTCCAAACCGGAATGGACGCAGAACGCTTCCGTATTGGCCTTGGGCCCGCGGATCGGGGATAAAGGCGTTTGAAAACAACGCCGAGGAGTCCCTATGGACCGTGCCCAGATCGTACACCAGAACTTCCTGGACCGGGTGGCGGCCCAGGTCTTTCCCGAAGGGCGCGCGCCCGCAGGTCCGCTGGAGCCGCCGGGTGCGGCGGCCGTCTATCGCGCGCAAGTGCTGAGCCGGGCGCTCGATCTCACCAGCCGGGCGATGCAGAAGGCGGGGGAGGGGTTTTATACCATCGGCTCCTCCGGGCATGAGGGGATGGCGGCGGTGGCCCGCGCGCTGCGGCCCTCGGACATGGCCTTCCTGCATTACCGCGACGCCGCCTTCCAGATCGCCCGCGCCGACCAGGTGCCGGGCCAGCGCATCGCCTGGGACATGCTGTTGTCCTTTGCCTGCTCCAGCGAGGATCCGACCTCCGGCGGGCGGCATAAGGTTTTGGGCTCCAAGGCGCTGATGATCCCGCCGCAGACATCGACCATTGCCTCGCATCTGCCCAAGGCGGTGGGCGCGGCCTATTCCATCGGTGCTGCGAAGCGCCACAAGCCGGAGCACCGGGTGATGCCCGAGGACGCCATCGTGATGTGCTCCTTCGGCGATGCCTCGGCCAACCACTCCACCGCGCAGGGCGCGATCAACACGGCGGGCTGGACCTCGGTGCAGTCGACGCCGCTGCCGCTGCTGTTTGTCTGCGAGGACAATGGCATCGGCATCTCGGTGAAGACACCGAAGGGCTGGATCGAGGCGTCGATGGCCGGGCGGCCGGGGATCAGGTATTTCAAGGCCGATGGGCTTGACATCTACGACACCTACCGGGTGGCTCAGGAGGCGGCGGATTACGTGCGCCGCCGCCGCAAGCCCGCCTTCCTGCACCTGCGCACCGTACGGCTCTACGGACACGCGGGCGCCGACGTGCCCACCACCTACATGAGCAAATCCGAGGTGGAAGCCGACGAGGCCAATGACCCGCTGCTGCATTCGGTTCGGCTCATGCGCGACGCGGGCGTGATGGCGCCGGAGGAGGCGCTGAAGATCTACCGCGGCACCCGCGCCCGGGTGGAGCGCATCCGGGCCGAGGCAGTGACCCGCCGGCATCTGCAGACGGCAGACGACGTGGCTGCCAGCTTGATCCCGCCGAAACGCGCCTGCGCCGCCACCAATGGACCCAGCGAAGACGCACGCGCGGCGGCTTTTGGTGGCGATCTGCGCGCGATGGCGGAGCCGCAGCCGATGTCGCGGCTGATAAACTGGGCGCTCACCGACCTGATGCTGGAGCATGGCGAAATCGTTCTGATGGGCGAGGACGTAGGCCGCAAGGGCGGCGTCTATGGCGTTACCCAGAAGCTGCAGCAGCGCTTCGGGCCGGACCGGGTGATCGACACGCTGCTGGACGAGCAATCTATCCTGGGGCTCGCGATCGGCATGGGGCACAACGGTTTCGTGCCGGTCCCGGAGATTCAGTTCCTGGCATATCTGCACAACGCCGAGGACCAGCTGCGCGGCGAGGCGGCGACCTTGCCGTTTTTCTCCAACGGGCAGTTCGCCAACCCGATGGTGCTGCGGATTGCCGGGCTAGGCTACCAGAAGGGCTTTGGCGGGCATTTCCACAACGACAACTCGCTGGCGGTGCTGCGGGATATTCCTGGTCTGGTGATTGCCTGCCCCTCGGACGGGGCGGAGGCGGCGATGATGCTGCGCGAATGCGTGCGTCTGGCGCGGGAGGAGCAGCGGGTGGTGGTTTTGGTCGAGCCCATCGCGCTCTACCCGATGCGCGACCTCCTTGGCGAAAAGGATGGCGGCTGGATGCGGAGCTACCCCTCGCCGGACCGCCGTATTGGCCTCGGCGAGGTGGGTGTGCATGGGGATGGGAGCGACCTCGCCATCGTGACCTATGGCAACGGCCGCTACCTCTCCACCCAGGCGCAGGCCGAACTTGCGGCGCAGGGCGTGAAGGCCCGGATCGTGGATCTGCGCTGGCTGGCGCCGTTGCCGGAAGCGGCGCTGCTGGAGGCGGTCAAAGGCTGCAAGAACGTGCTGATCGTCGACGAATGCCGTATCACCGGCAGCCAGTCGGAAGCCCTGATGGCGCTGTTTGCGGAGCGGAGCGATATCCCGACGGCCCGGATCGCCGCCAGCGATTGCTTCATTGCAACCGGGCCGGCCTATGGTGCGACGCTGCCATCGAAGGACAGCATCGTTGAGGCCGCGCTGAAGCTGGCTGGAGGCAAAAAATGACCCGGACCGCTGTTCTGATCTGCCCCGGCCGGGGCACCTACAACAAGGCCGAACTCGGCTACCTGCACCGCCACCACGCGGGCAAGCCGGCGCTGTTTGCGGGCTTTGACGCGCAGCGGCGGGACGCCGGACAGGAAGAGGTCACGGTGCTGGATGGCGCCACCCGGTTTTCGGTCTCGAAGTATTCGCGCGGGGATGTTGCCTCGCCGCTGATCTATGCCGCGTCGCTCGCGGATGCGCAGTCGCTGGCGGAGGATATCGAAGTGGTTGCGGTGACCGGCAACTCGATGGGCTGGTACATCGCGCTTGCTGCGGCGGGTGCGCTGAGCGCGGCGGACGGGTTCAATGTGGTGAATACCATGGGCACGCTGATGCAGGAGCAGCTGATCGGCGGCCAGCTGGTCTATCCCTTTACCGGACCGGACTGGCAGAATGATCCCGCGCGCAAGGCAGAGCTGCTGGCGCTGGCGGCGGAAATCGATGCGCGTGAGGGGCACGCTCTGGCGCTCTCGATTGATCTGGGCGGCATGCTGGTGCTGGGCGGCAACGAGGCCGGGCTAGACGCGTTCGGGGCCGCGGTGCCGGTAGTGGATCAGCGCTTCCCGATGCGGCTGGCGAACCACGCTGGCTTCCATACCGCACTGCAGGCGCCGGTGGCGGCAGAGGGGCGCAGACGGCTGGCGGCGGAGATGTTCACCCAGCCGGATGCGCCGCTGATCGACGGCCGCGGGCAGATCTGGTGGCCGGGTGCCACGGACCGGGAGGCGCTCTGGGACTACACACTGGGCCACCAGGTGGTGGAAACCTACGACTTCACCCGCGCGGTGCAGAACGCGGCCTATGAGTTTGCGCCGGACCTGTTCATCGTGACCGGCCCGGGAACCACTCTGGGCGGCGCTGTGGCGCAGTCGCTGGTGCAGGCGCGCTGGCAGGGGCTGGCGGGCAAGGCGGATTTCAAGGCGCGGCAGGCGGAGAACCCATTGCTGATCTCGATGGGAGATCCGGAGCAGCGCGCCTGGGTCACCGGCTGAGCCTGCCGGCCGGGCCTGTTTCCCGTGAAACCGTGCAGGTACGGGGCAGGGGGAGGCTCCCGCGCCTGTTGCCCGCATCACAGAAGCGGTCAAAGCAGCCTTGGGAGCGGCACGGCCCTGCGGGCCGTGCGGGCGCGGGCCGCGGCGTGATACGCGCCTATTCCGCCGCCGCCTGCGGCTGCGGCGCGGCGGCGATGGCGTAACAGACCACCGGCCGCGAGACATTGTGCAGCCGCACCTCTCCCAGCGGCTCGGCCTCGGGCAGGCTGCCAAGCGCGTCCTGGCTGACTACAATCGGCCGGTCCGCCGACTTTCCGTAATCGCCGAGCCGCGCGGCCACGTTTGCGGCCTGGCCGATGACCGTGAAGTCGAGCCGCTCGCGCGAGCCGACGTTGCCGTAGGTCACCCGCCCGTAAGCGATGCCGATCGCGCATTCGCAGCGGTGCCCGCCGCCCTCCGCCGCTTCTTCCTCGGCCAGCTCCTCCAGCCGGTTGACGATGGCGCGGGCACTGGCCACCGCCTGGGCGCGGGCCTTGTCCGGGTCGCTGCCCGCCGGGAACACCGCCAGCACAGCGTCGCCGATGAACTTCAGCACCTCGCCGCCGTTTTCATGCACCAGGGTTGAGGCGGTCTCGAAAAACTGGTTGAGGAGCGCGATATAGTCCTGCCGGCCCAGATCCTCCTCCAGCCGGGTGGAGCCGCGCAGGTCGCAGAACATGATGGCCGCGTCGATCTCGTCGCCGTCGCCGCGGCGGATTTCGCCGCCGAGCACCCGCGCGCCGGTGCGCTTGCCCACGTAGGTTTCCAGCAGCGACTGGGCATTCTCGCGCTGCATGAAGACTTCGTAGTAGCGCGCGATCACGCCGGAACATTCGAAGATCAGCCCGAGGTCCGAGGTCGAAAACCCATCCGGCCGGTCGCTGGTGAGCGTGAGCACGTTAATGCGCCCGTCGGAGAAGCGCAGGGGCATCGCCACGTAGTCGGTCGCGCCCTCCTTGCGCAGGTCGGAAAGGATCGGGAATGCGTCATCGGACTGGCCGCGCCCGATCCGGTGGCGCACGCCGCCAAGCCCGTTGGAGACATGTCGCAGCGGGCTGGCGCGGTAGGCCGGGTGGTCGTGGATTTCGTAGGAGGGCGCATAGGTGGTGACTTCGCCGGTCTGGCGGCTCCAGATGAAGTTCTTGCCCGCGACCAGCGGGTGCAGAGACCACACCATGACCGAGAGGCGGGACAGCGGCACGCCGTGCTCCACAAATTTCTCCGCCAGCGCCGCGGTGAACTCGTCGGGAGAGGACAGAAGCACCGCCTCGCGCAGAACCCAGTCGATCACCGGGCCGGAGATGTTGCCATAATCCGGCATCTCCACCCGGTTCGGGCCGGGGTCGAAATCGGTGTAGGTGCCGGGCATGAAGGCGATGTGGCCCGAAATTCCCGCCGATTCCGGCAGCGCGTCGTCATAGGACCAGACTCCGTTTTCCAGCCGCTCGCCGGGCAGCAGGATGTCGCGGTAGCCGGCGGTGCCCTTGAAGGGGCAGAAGGTCTGCAGGCCGGTCGGCCCGGAGAGCGGTACCTGCACGTCCTCGAGCGGGAAATAGACCGCGGGGGGCAGGCGGGTTTCGTACATCACCTTGGCGCGGGTACTCTCGGCCAGGAGAACGTCCCCCCGGCGGAGGGTGACACGGCCTTTCAGTGGTTCGATGAGGATGCCGTATCCGGCCGGTGGCGGCTGCGTTCTTGCGTCCATCTTCGGGGTCCCTTCCGGTGCCGCGATGTTTCCCGGCGGGCTGGCGGCACAGCAGCGGTCTGGCCCGCAGGGCGTCCCGTCCGGTCAGGCGGAAGCGGGCGCGGCAGGTGCGGCCGGGCCTCAAACTATGTGTCCCGGCACGCGCGCTTGTCCACCCCGGCACACCGGATGGTGAGCGAAACGGAGCCGGGCGGCCTGCCAGGCGCGCGAAGCGCCTGCAAAATGCATGCCCGGCTGGCGCGGCACGTCAGACCATGCGGATCACGTCCTTGCTGATCGCCAGCACATAGCCGCGCTTGGCGATGTTCTTCACCAGAAGCTCGCTCACCATCTGGTTGCCGAGCGTGTCGCGCAGCCGCTTGATCCGCGTCGCGCCCGCCGCCTCCTCGCAGTCGCTGGCGTCGCGGCCGGAGATCACCGCCTCGATCTCGGCTCCCGACAGGACATCGCCGTCCAGCCGCGCCTCGGCCAGCACGGAAAGCGTCTCCATCGCCGAGGGCGTGAGTTTGAAACCCATGTTGTTGAGATAGAGCGTGTTTTCCTCGCGGCTGAGGAGCAGCTCGTTGACCTGGATGCCCGCGCGCTCGATCTGCGCCATGCGCCGGTTCAGCATCACCAGCATGCCAAGGACCGACAGCGCCGCCACCATCATCGCGGTGGCGAAGACCAGCAGGACAAAGATGATCACCCGGTAGCTCGCCAGCGTGTCGGAGAAGGCGGTGCCGGACTGCGCGAGAATCTCCAGGAGCCGGATCTCTCCCTGCGTGGTGAAATCCTTCTCGACAAACAGCCGTTCCACCCGGGCATTGAAGGCGTTGCCGTCGGGCAAGGTCAGGATCAGCAGTGTACCGGCGACGGCCAGCAGCGCGACAATGCCGGCGATGCCAAATGCGATCACCCGGCCGCCCGCTGCGCGCGCCTCAGAAACGGAGATAGTAGGGTCCGGCATTGGCCTTCCTCTGTTCGAGCCCCTCGGGTCCGAAAACCGACAGGACGTTCAGCAGGGTCCAGCCGCCGGGCGCGATCCGGGCCTGGATCTCGGCCTTGGCGGCCTGCTTTTTGCAGGGACCGGAGAGCTCGATCACGCCGTAATGCAGACGCAGCGGGCTGTCCTGCTTGGCCTTGTAATCGGCGTAGCAGTTCGCGGCCTGGGCAGGGGCCGCGAGGGTGAGGATGGCAGCCAGTGCGGCGGCCGGGACAAGGATCTGTTTCATGCAGCCATCCTGCTGTGGGCGGCGGTGAAATTCAATAACCGCAGGGGGTTGGGGCGGGTGATATCGGATAACGGAGGCGCGATATTGCTTGTCCCGCAGGGCAGGGCGCAGGCTGGAAACATCCGGCGCTCTGATGCGTCCAAAAGCATTACCGGAAAGGTCTTTGACATGGCCCAGACATCCCGCCCCAAACCGCACCGCAAATTCATTGCCCTGATCCTTGCCGTCTCGCTCGCTATCACCGGCTTCTCCGCGGCGCCCGCCCGCGCCAATGAGGATGTCGCCAAAGTGCTTGCGGGGCTCGCCCTGCTCGGAATCATCGGCGCCGTTATCAACGACCGGAAGGATGACCACCATAGCGTCTCACGCGCCTATACGGCAGAGCCTCAGTATGGGCACGGCGGCCATCACTACAACCCCAAGCCGCTGCCACAGACCTTCCGCAAGTACGACCTGCCGGCCCGCTGCCTGCGCCACTTCCCCGCCTACAGCAGCCGGCATGCGCTGGTGGGTCAGGGCTGCCTGGACCGTCACTACGGCTACAAGGCCCACTCGCTGCCCCAGTCCTGCCGGGTGACCTTCTGGAACGGCAAGCGGCACAAGTCAGCCTTCAAGCCGCATTGCCTGCGTGACCGCGGCTACCGCTTGGTGCAGCACTGAGCCCGCGCGCTCCCGCAGCAGGCCATTCCGGCCTGTTGCCGGGGCGCGCTCCGCGTGCCAGAACCGCTTGGGGCCGCCGGGGGGCTGTACGGGGGCTGGTCGGGCGCGAAGAGGCAGGAGCGGAATGGGCACACCGGATTTCACATTCGAACAAGCCGCGCTGCAGCGCGGCTATCTGCGCGTCGCGGGGGTGGACGAGGTCGGCCGCGGCCCCTTGGCCGGGCCTGTGACGGCCGCGGCGGTGATTTTAAACCCAGCCGCCATACCCCCAGGCCTCAATGATTCCAAGAAGCTAAGTCTCAAACGGCGCGAAGCGCTGGAGCAGGAAGTCGCCGCAAGCGCCGTCTTTGCCGTCGCCCATGCCAGTGTCGAAGAAATCGACGGTCTTAATATCCTGCGCGCTTCGCACCTGGCGATGGAACGTGCGGTGGCGGCGCTCGCTCCGCAGCCGGACTACCTGCTGATCGACGGCAATCTGATTCCGCGCGGGCTATCGCTGCCCTGCGAAGCGGTGGTCAAAGGCGACGCCCGCTCTTTCTCCATCGCCGCTGCTTCGGTGATGGCGAAGCTGGCCCGCGATCGGGTGATGGTGGATTTGGCGCAACAGTACCCGGGATATGGCTGGGAGAAAAACGCGGGCTACCCCTCGAAACAGCACAAGGCGGCGCTAGGTGAGATTGGAGTGACCCCTCACCATAGGCGGTCTTTCAAGCCCGTCCACAACATCTTGTATCAAGACTGAAGCGCAGGGTGTTGTTCCAAAAAACAAATTGACCTCGATTCCGCTATGGCCGATCCTGTGGACAACCAAATGAGCGCAAAAATGCGCCGCGGTTATGAGGCAGAGCAAATGAATAAAACCATGGCAAAGGGCGCGGCTGCGCTCCCTTTAAACGCGATTCTTGGTGGCGACTGTATCGAGGTTATGAACAGTCTCCCCGCCAATTCGGTCGATCTGATCTTTGCAGATCCGCCGTACAACCTGCAGCTGAAAGGCCAGCTGCACCGCCCCGACAACTCCAAGGTTGATGCGGTGGACGACGAGTGGGACCAGTTCTCCAGCTTCGCGGTCTATGACCAGTTCACCAGGGCCTGGCTGAAAGCAGCGCGCCGCCTGTTGAAGCCGAACGGCTCGATCTGGGTGATCGGCTCCTACCACAACATCTTCCGGGTCGGCTCGGCGATGCAGGACGAAGGCTACTGGGTTCTGAACGACGTCATCTGGCGCAAGTCGAACCCGATGCCGAATTTCCGCGGCAAGCGCTTCACCAACGCGCATGAGACGATGATCTGGGCCTCGAAGTCGGAAGGCGCCAAGTACACCTTCAACTACGAGGCGCTGAAGGCGCTGAACGAGGGCATCCAGATGCGCAGCGACTGGGTGCTGCCGATCTGCACCGGGCACGAGCGCCTGAAGGACGAAAACGGCGACAAGGCACACCCGACCCAGAAGCCGGAATCGCTGCTGCACCGCATTCTGGTGGGCTCCACCAACCCGGGCGACGTGGTGCTCGACCCGTTCTTCGGGACCGGCACTACCGGCGCGGTGGCGAAGATGCTGGGCCGCGAGTTCATCGGCATCGAGCGCGAGGAAGCCTACCGCAAGGTCGCCGAGAAGCGCATCAGGGAAGTGCGCAAATATGACCGCGAGGCGCTGGAGGTTTCCGCCAGCAAGCGCGCCGCGCCCCGAGTGCCGTTCGGCCAGCTGGTTGAGCGCGGTATGCTGCGCCCGGGCGAAGAACTTTATTCGATGAACCAGCGCCACAAGGCCAAGGTGCGCGCCGACGGCACTTTGATCGGCGCCAACATCAAGGGCTCGATCCATCAGGTCGGCGCGCATCTGGAAAACGCGCCCTCCTGCAACGGCTGGACCTACTGGTGCTTCAAGCGCGACGGCAAGACCGTGCCGATCGACGTGCTGCGCCAGCAGATCCGGGCCGAAATGCAGGCCTGATCCCCTACACAACCGATTGCACCAACCTGCAATGGGCGCCCGCGGCGGAAGCCGGGGCGCCTCACCTTGCCCCGCCGTTCAGGCGGGGTTTTTTGTCTCAGCGGCAATCGAGGGCCTGCGTTTTGCGCTTGCGGACATTATGGTCCGCACCGCAAGTGAAAGGATGAGCTGATGGCCGACATTGCCCTCTCCCCCCCGCAGACCGCCGCCGCCAACAAGGCGGGGGCCAAGCCCGCGGAGGGAAGTGACACCCGATATGCCGCCGCACTTCTGGAGGCCCACAAGCGGCGGGGGCTTCAGCTTGCTGTACGGGCCCGCTGGATCGCGCTGCCGCTCATCGCGGTTTTCATCGCCTTCCTGAACCCCAAGTGGAGCGTCATCTACTACCACGGGATTCTCGCGCTCCTGTGCCTGAACGGGTGGTTCATCAGCCGGATCGGCACGGTCGGCAGGTCGCGGGCGGAGCTGCTGCTGATCTTCCTGGACCTTGTCATCATGACCTTTGCTCTGGTCGTGCCCAACCCCTTCGACAGCCGCGACATTCCCGTGGCGATGTATTACCGGTTCGACAATTTCCAGTATTTCTTCGTCATTCTCGCGGCCGGCACGATGGCCTATTCCTGGCGCACCGTGATCGCGATCGGCACCTGGACCGCGATCATGTGGCTCGGGACCTTGGGGCTTGTGTGGTGGATCGTGGGTCCCGGTCCGGGGCTTTCCGACGCCGAGATTGCCGCCACCGGCCTTGGCGAGGACCTGTCGAGGTTCCTCGATCCCTACGATCTGGTGGTGGAGCTGCGGATCCAGGAGGCGGTGGTCTTTGTGCTGGTGGCGGTGACGCTGGGCTTTTCCGTGCGCCGTTTCGACCGGCTCTTGATGAGCAACGCGAGCCTTGCGCGGGAGCGCGCCAACCTGTCGCGCTACTTCTCGCCCAACGTGGTGGAGCAGCTCTCCCAGAATGACGAGCCGCTGAAACAGGTGCGCAGCCAGCAGGTCGCGGTGCTGTTCATCGACATCATCGGCTTCACGCGGATGACCGCCGAACGCCGCCCGCGCGAGGTGATTGCGCTCCTGCGCGAATTCCACGCGCTGATGGAGGCGGAGGTCTTCCGGCACGGCGGCACGCTGGACAAATACCTGGGCGACGGGCTGATGGCGACCTTCGGCACGCCTTTGGAAGGCGAGCGGGACGCCGCCGATGCGCTGGCCTGCGCGCGGGCGATGCAGACGGCGCTGGATGCCTGGAACCAGGACCGTATCCGCCGCGGCGAGGAGCCTGTGCGCGCAGGCATCGGCATCGACTACGGCGAGACTCTGCTGGGTGACATCGGCGCCAACCGGCTGGAATATGCGGTGCTGGGGATGCCGGTGAACATCGCCGCGCGGCTGGAGAAGATGACCCGCGCCCTGAACGCCCGCATCGTGATCAGCCAGCCCCTGGCCGACGCCGCGGCGCAGGCCGATGACGGCGCGGCGCTGCTCGACGGTTTCGCCGCGCACCCGGACCAGGTGGTGCGCGGGCTTGAGAAACCGGTGACGGTGCAGGCGCTGTCCTGAGGCGTCAGCGCGGCGCCGGGTTCAGCGCCTTGTTGTAGGGGTGCCAGTCGGTGATCTCGGGGTAATACTGCTGCCGCCAGCGCCGCACCCGCGGGTTCATCACCCGCCGCCACAAGGGCGGGATCAGCGCTGCCACCGTCATCACCGGATAGCCGTAGGGAAGCTGCGGGGCCTCCGTCTCGGTGTGGTTCTGCAGCAGCGGGAAGCGGCGGCTGGGCTTGTAGTGGTGGTCCGAATGGCGCTGCAGGTTGATCAGCAGCCAGTTCGACGCCTTGTGCGCCGCATTCCAGGAATGCCGCGGCTGAACGGGTTCATAGCGGCCATCACCCAAATACTTGCGGGTCAGCCCGTAGTGCTCGACGTAGTTCACCAGCTCCAGCTGCCAGACTGCGACACCCGCCTGAACCAGGAACAGCAGCACACCGGTCAGCCCGCCCAGGGCAAAGGCCAGCAGAAGCATCGCCGCCTGCAGACCCCAGTAGCGGAAGAACGGGTTGGAGCGGTCGGTCCAGGGCCGGTTCTTCCGGGCGAGCTTCTCTGCCTCAGCGCGGAAGGCGGAGTGCCAGCATTGCCGCAGCACCCGCGGGTAGTAGCGGTGGAAGCCCTCGTTGTAGCGCGCCGTCACCGGATCGCGCGGGGTGCCGACATAGCGGTGATGCACCAGGAGGTGCTCGGAGCGGAAGTGTGAGTAGAGCACCATGGCAAGCAGGATATCGGCCAGCCAGCGCTCGGCCCGGCTCGGCTGGTGCATCAGCTCGTGGCTGTAGTTAATGCCGATCGTGCCGGTCACCACGCCGACGCCGAGGAAGACCGCCACCTTCTCCAGGCTGCTCAGGTGCCCCGCACCGCTCACGTACCAGATCAGCGCAAACAGCATCACGAACTGCAAGGGCACCCAGGCCGCGGTCAGCCGCTTGTACCACCTCAGGTCCTGCTCGGGCGTCTCGGGATCAGCGTTGTCGAGGTTCAGCCCCAGCACCTTGTCGAGCATGGCAAACAGCTGCCAGGTGAACAGAGGCGGCAGCAGCAGCGCCCAGCCGCCCTCCGCTGCGGCATACCAGACCAAAGGCGGCAGCAGAAAGGACATCCAGAACGGCAGCACGTTTTGCCAGCGGGCCAGGGCGGTGGAGGCAGTCATGCCAAGGTCTCCCGAATTTCTGCGCGCGTTCGGGCCGAGCCTAGGCAAGGCCTGCGAAAAACCCAAGAGGCTTCAGCGCCCGCGCCACAGATCGAAGCCCTTGCGCATCACCGTCGGCAGGTCCGAGGGCTTGAAGGCATGGCGCGCGATCACCTCCTGCCCCGGGGCTGGGGTGTAATCCGCGGGCAGCTCGGCGGTCATCACAGTCAGGATCAGGTGGAAATGGGTGAAGGTGTGGCGCACCTCGGCACCCAGATCCTGCCAATCGGCTGCAAACGGCGGGTTCGGCGCCGGTGCCTCGCCCCAGTCCGAGCCGGGCCAGCCCAGCATGCCGCCCAGCAGCCCCTTCTCCGGCCGCCGCTCCATCAGCCAGGCGCCCTCGGCCGAACGCGCAAGGTAGATGATTCCGGTGCGCGTAGGTTTCGGCTTCTTCGGCGTCTTTTTCGGCAGCTCCGCCGCAGTTCCTGCCCCCCGCGCCGCGCAGGGCTCACGCCAGGGGCAGATGCCGCAGGCCGGATTCCGTGGCGTGCAGATCGTCGCGCCCAGGTCCATCACCGCCTGCGCGTAGTCGCCCGGCCGCACCGAAGGAGTGAGCGCCGCGGCTCGCGACTTCAGCTCGGGCTTCACCCCGGGCAGCGGCGCGTGAATGTCATAAAGCCGCGTCATCACCCGCTCCACGTTGCCGTCAAGCACGCATTCCGGCCGGTCAAAGGCGATCGAGGCGATGGCGGCTGCGGTGTATGGCCCGATGCCGGGCAGCTCCAGCAGGCCGTCGTAGGTATCGGGGAAGACACCCTCCAGTTCGTTTGCCACAACCCGCGCGCATTTCAAGAGGTTGCGGGCGCGGGCGTAATAGCCGAGCCCCGCCCATTCGCCCATCACCTCGGCGTCCTCGGCGGCGGCAAGATCTGCCACGGTGGGCCAGCGTGCGGTGAAGCGCTGGAAGTACTCGCGCACCGCCGCCACCGTGGTCTGCTGGAGCATCACCTCGCTCAGCCAGATGCGGTAGGGATCGGGGCGCACGCCCGCCGCGCGCGCGGCCGGCCCCACCCGCCAGGGCATTTCGCGGGCGTGGGCATCGTACCAGCTGAGCAGGTCTCCGCTCAGCCCGGTCCGGCCGTCGTTCAGGTCACGCATTCTTTATCCTTCCGGCTGGCGGTTGGGCTGGCAGCTGCATTGAGGCTCTTTACAATAGGTACGCCACTCTAGCAAAACCAGGTTCATGGCATTCAGGCGCAGCACAACACGCGGGTTCGCACGGACCTCCCAGCTCCTCAACGAGCAGATCCGCAAGGCCGGGGAAAGCCGCGGTTTTGCGGTTTCCCGCCTGCTCACCCACTGGGAAGAGATCGTCGGCCCCGACATTGCCGCCATGGCGCGGCCGGTCAAGGTCGGCTACGGGCGCAGCACGCTGGGCGCCACGCTCACCGTGCTCACCACCGGCGCCAATGCCCCGATGCTGGAAATGCAGAAGGAACGCCTGCGCGAGCGGGTGAACGCGGTTTACGGCTTCAACGCGATCTCCAAGGTGCTGATCACCCAGACCGCACCGACGGGATTCGCCGAGGGCCGCGTGGAATTCCAATACGCCCCCAAGGTGCAGTCGCCGCTGCAGCCGGATCCGCAGGATGCGGCCGAGGCCAGCCAGGCCGCCGCCGGGGTGGCCAACGACGATTTGCGCGCCGCCCTGGAAAGGCTGGGGCGCAATGTGCTGACAAAACAGAAATCACAACGAAAGGGGTTCAAATGACCCGTCTCATGTCCGGCGTCTTTGCCGCGGTTGCACTGGTGGCCGGCGGCTATGCCATCTCGGGGTTCAATGGCCAGGGCAGCCTGCCGCACAACCCGCTGGTCGGCGCCGCCCACGCGCAAGAGGCCGAAGTCGATACCTCCACCATCACCGAAATGGTCATGGGGGAAGAGGACGCCCCGGTCACGATGATCGAATATGCATCCTACACCTGTCCGCACTGCGCGAACTTCCACAACGAGACCTTCAAGAAGCTGAAGGCGGATTACATCGACACCGGCAAGGTCAAATTCGTCTACCGCGAGGTCTACTTCGACCGCTACGGGCTGTGGGCGTCGATGATCGCGCGCTGCAGCGGGCCGGAGAAGTTCTTTGGCATCACCGATCTCATCTACGAGGGCCAGTCCGACTGGGCGCGCGCCGGCGGCGCCAATGAGATCGTCGAGGAGCTGCGCAAGATCGGCCGTCTCGCCGGGCTGGAGAACAACGAGCTGGAGGCCTGCCTGCAAGACGCTGCCAAGGCGCAGACTCTGGTGACCTGGTACCAGGAAAACGCCACTGAGGACGGCATCGAGTCGACGCCGACCTTCATCATCAACGGCGAGAAAGTGACGAACCAGCCGTACGAGGACCTGAAGAAGCTGATCGACGCCGAGCTGGAAAGCTGAGCGGCGCAGAGCTGACGGAACTGATGGCCCGGGGTGATCGCCCCGGGCCTTTTTTGGTGGTGATGACTGCCGTCATTACTGATCTGCAAAGTGAAAAACAGCCGTTATCTCCAGGTGCCAAGCTGCGCATCTCCGCCCCGTGGGGCGCGCCGGAGATGCGCGGCGGCCTGCGCTTGGGCGGAATTGCTTGCGCCGTTCCCGTCAGGGCGCGGGGGCGGCCTGCTGCAGCAGTTCCTTCAGCCGCTCTTCCCCGGCAATCTGCAGCCGCACCGGCAGGGTGATCACCTTGGGGCGGAAACTGTCAGGAAGCCGCACCGCGTCCTTCTCGGTGGTGACGAGCTGTGCGTTCAGCGCCTTGGCCTCGGCCTCGAGGCGGTTCAGGAGCTGCGGGCTGAGCGGCTGGTGGTCATCCAGCGCCTCGCCGCGGGCGATCTCGGCGCCCAAGTCCCGCAGGGTCGCAAAGAACTTCTCCGGATGGCCAATGCCCGCAAACGCCAGCACCCGTGTTCCCCGCCAGGGCATCCCTGTCTGAAGCGGCTCCAGCCGGCCCTGGAAATGCGGCAGCCCGGCCAGCGCGCCGCCCCAGGCCGCGGCAAAGCTCCTTTGCGCGGGTTCCGGCCCCAGCGTCAGCACCGCGCTGGCGCGTTTCAGCCCGGCTGCCACCGGCTCCCGCAGGGGGCCTGCGGGCAGGCAGCGGCCGTTGCCGAAGCCCATTTGCGCATCGGCCACCACCAGCGACAGATCCTTGGCGACCGAGGGGTTCTGGAATCCGTCGTCGAGCACCACTACCGTTGCGCCCGCGTGCTCTGCCGCCCGTACCCCGGCGGCGCGGTCGCGGGCGGCCCAGACCTCGCCGAAGGCGGCAAGCAGCAGCGGTTCGTCGCCGGTTTCGGCGGCTGAGTGGCGGCCCGGGTTCACCTGCACCGGCCCATCCAGCGAGCCGCCATAGCCGCGGCTCACCACGTGCGGGATGTGGCCCATACGGCTCAGCGCTTCCAGCAGCCAGATCACAGTGGGCGTCTTGCCGGTGCCGCCCGCATTCAGATTGCCGGCGCAGATCACCGGCACCGAGGCACGGTAGGGTGCGGCCCGCGCAAGCCGCGCCGCGGTGGCGCGGCCGTAGCCCCAGCCCAGCGGCGCCAGCAGGCTCGCGCGCAGATCGAAGGCGCCGGGCGGCTTGTGCCAGAAGTCAGGCGCCCGCATGGCTCTCCTCTTGCGCGTCCAGAAGGCTTTGCACCTTTTCGAGCAGAAGGTCGGTGGTGGCGGCGCTTTCGGTCACTGCCTGCCAGCCCGCCAGCGCCATCTCCGCCGCCTTGTCCGGTGCCGAGAGCTGCACCACCGCCTCGCCCAATGCGGCGGCCCCGCGCACCATCTTTGCCGCCCCGGCCGCGCCCAGGCGGGCATAGATCTCCTTGTGGGCGGACACCCCGGGACCATGCAGCAGCGCCGACCCAAGCGAGGCCGCGTCCAGCGGCGCGAGGCCAGCCGCACCGGGGCGCATGCTGTTTGCAACCAGCGTCACCGGCGCCAGCCGGTACCAGAGCCCCAGGTCCTCGCCGCCGGTCAGCAGCACCTGAGTGAATTCATCCGGCTCGCTTCCGGTTTCCCAGTCGGACCATTGCAGACCGCTCGCGCGGAGCACGTCGCGCGCCGCGGGCAGGTCGCCGTAATCCTCCAGCGAGATCACCAGAAGCAACCGGTGCAGGAGCCGGAGCGCGCCGCGGTGCGCGTCCAGGATTTCGCGCAGCTCGGCCGGGGGCACATGCGCGGCAAGCCAGACCGGGCGGCTGCCCAGCGTCCTTTGCATCGCCGCCAGGTCGTCCGCGCTGCAGCCGGGCGGAGTGGCGGAAACGCGCAGCTTGGCGGACCGCTCCACCCTTTCCGGCGGGATGCCGGCCTTCAGCAGCTGCGCACGCAGCGGTTCCGAGGGGGTGAGAATGCAGTCCGCCGCTTCCAGCAGCCGCCGCCGCTGATCCGGCAGCCAGCGGCTGGCCCGGGCAGGGAGCTCCTCTTCCAGAAGGTCAGCCAGCACCAGCCGAAATCCGCGGTCGCGCATCTGCCGCAGCAGTACCCGGCGCTGCGGGCCGCCGGTCCAGAGGCAGGCGTCGGGTTTCCAATGGGCAAGGAAGGCGCGCGCCGCTCCCGGGGTGTCTTCGCCCAGGGGGCCGGCCGCGATATCGCAGCCCTCGGCCGGGTCCAGCCGCATGCCGGGCTCCCAGCTCGCCAGGATGATGAGGTCCGGCCGCAGGTTCTGCAGACGCCGCCCGATGTCGCACAGGGCATGGTACCGCTCCGGCGTGGTCGCATGCACCCACAGCAGTTCACCCGCGGGACGGGGCTGCAGGGCAGGGGGCCGGCTGGGAGCGGTCGTGGTCTGTTGCATCGGGTCCGTTTTATAATGTTTTGCGCCAAACTATCCGCAACATGCGGCTTTGTCTGTGAAAAACTCGCGGATTTCCAGCCCCCTGTTGCGACGGAGGCAGCTTGTGCGCCTCTCAAATGGGGGTGATGCCGGGGCTGGCCGGGTCCAGCGCGTCCAGAAGCGCGCGGTGCAGCGCCGGATTGCCCGCCACCACGCCATTGAGCTGCGGATGTTTATTGTTGAACCGCAGGGGCGCGCCGAACCGGTCCGTAAGGGTCCCGCCCGCTTCCCGCAGAAGAAGATCGCCCGCGGCAATGTCCCACTCCCAGCTGCGCCGGAGTGTCAGCATCGCACCGAAGCGGCCATCGGCAACCTTAGCCAGCCGGTAGGCCAGCGAGGGCCGGTAGCAGCGTTTGAACGCGGGTGCGGTGCCGCCGGACCAGTGGCGCGCGTCCAGGTTGGGCTTGGCGGCCAGCACCTCGGCACGGGCGAGGTCGGTACCGGGCGCAACCGTGACCGGCACACCGTTGCAGACGGCACCCCCGCCGCGGGCGGCGGTGTACATAAGCTCCCGCAGCGGCAGGTAGATCACCGCTGCGGTCACCTCGCCATCCTCCGCCACCGCAAGCGAATGCGCCCAGGTGCGCGACCCCTCGGCGAAGCTGCGGGTGCCGTCGATCGGGTCGATGATGAAGACGCGGCGGCGCGAAAGCCTGTCGTGGCTGTCCTCGCTTTCTTCCGACAGCCAGCCGTAACCGGGGCGGGCCTTGCGCAGCACGTCCTCCAGCATGGCGTTCACTTCCAGGTCAGCTTCCGTCACCGGGCCCGCGCCTTCGGGCTTGTCCCAGCGCCGGGCCTTGGATCCTGTGAAGCGGCTGGCGATGTCTCCGGCCCGTTCCGCCGCTTTCACAAGCAGGGACAGGTCAGTTTCCGGCAAGCGTCATCCCTTCGATCAGAAGCGAGGGCACCACGGTGGAAAGGTGGGTGCGGGCGTCGTTTGCAGGCACAATCCGGCGCAGCATATCGCGGAGGTTGCCTGCGATGGTGCATTCGTTGACCGGATAAGCGATCTCGCCATTTTCCACCCAGAAACCCGAGGCACCGCGGGAATAATCCCCGGTATTCGGGTTGATGGTCGAGCCGATCATAGAAGTCACCAGCAACCCGGTGCCCATCTGCGTGATCAGGTCCTGACGGCTGGCCTCGCCCTGCGTCAGCGCGATGTTCCAGGTCGAGGGCGAAGGCACGCCGCCGATGCCGCGGGCGGCGTTGGCGGTGCTTTCCAGTCCCAGCTTGCGGGCCGAAGCGAGGTCAAGAATCCAGCCGTCCAGGATGCCCTCCGCGACGATGGCGCGGCGGCGGGTGGCGAGGCCCTCACCGTCGAACGGGCGGGAGCCGGCAATGCGCGGGCGGTGCGGGTCTTCGATGACCGAGAGCGCCTCGGGGAGAACCTGCTCGCCCTGGGCATCCTTCAGCCAGGAAGAGCCGCGCGCAACCGCAGCGCCGTTCACCGCCGACAGCAGGTGCCCGATCAGCGACGAGGATATGCGCTCGTCGAACAGCACCGGAAAGCTGCCGGTCTTGGGCTTGCGCGCGCCAAGCCGCGCCACCGCGCGTTCGCCCGCGGTGCGGCCGATCTCCTCAGGCTTGCGCAGGTCGGACTGGAAGGTGCGCGAGTCGCCGTCATAGTCGCGCTCCATGCCGGTGCCCGTGCCCGCGATGCCGGTGCAGGAAAGCGACCGCCCGGTGCGCTGGTAGCCGCCGGAAAAGCCGTTGGTGGCGGCCAGATGCACGTGGTGGCGGCCATAGCCGGCTGCGGCGGATTGCACTTGGGTGATGCCTTCGACCGCCTGGCAGGCAGCTTCGGCCGCCAGCGCGTCGTCCTGCAGGTCCGCAGGGGCAGGCTCACCCGCGGGGTCGGTAAGCTCCAGCGCAGCGATGTCCCAGTGCTGCGCCAGCTGCGACGGGTCGGCGAGCCCGGCATAGGGATCTTCGGGTGCCTCCCGCGCCATCGCCACCGCGCGCTCGGCCATCGCCGTCAGTGTCTCGGGCCGGGTGTCCGAGGAGGAGACCAGCGCCTGCCGTTTGCCGACGAAAACCCGCAGGCCTACGTCGGTTCCGTCCGAGCGCTCGGCGTGTTCCAGCTTGCTCTCGCGCACCTCGATGCTGAGAGAGCTGCCCTCGGCGGCCATGGCATCGGCGGCATCCGCCCCGGCTTTGCGGGCGGCTTCGATCAGGGCGTGGCAGAGCGCTTCGGGGGTCTGTGTCATGGGCACCTACGGTTTTCGGGGTCCCCTAAGAGCTAGCCAGAGCCGCCGCTTGCCGCAAGGGCGGGCTGCATAAATCGGCGATGCGCGTTTCTTGCCCGAGAGCATGGCAAGCGCGGAACAAGGCCGCAAGGCCGCCGCGCATCGCCGGCGCGCCCCCACGCGCTGGCGATTGGGTGAGGCTCGGCGGTCCATCCAGAAGGTCTGCGGACTTGGCCGGGATAAACTGCCAGTTACTCGGGTCAGGACCGCCGCCGCGCGCGCCGCCGACGCGCGGCTGCGCGAATTGATGGATGCCCGCCCGTCCGTTCGGGCGGGCATCCACGCTTGCCGCGCAGGGAACAGCCCCCGGGCCGCCTATTTCAGGCGCTGGCCGTTGGCGAGGATCTTGCCGTCTTCGGTGATCTCGATCCGCGACTTCAGGCTGTCTTCTCCCTCGCCGGGCACCGCCAGCATACCCATCATCATGCGCACACCCATGGCATCGCTGTCGGCCATCACGCCAAGCTGAATCAGCTTGTCGAGCAGCGCATTGGCCCCGGTCAGCATCAGGTTGGCCTCGCCCGAAGGTGCGGGTATTCCGCCGAAGCTCTCCAAGTCCTCATTGTCGAAGGTGAAATCACCAGTGCCGGTCAATTCGGCCCCGGCCGCGGAGAGCCGCAGCTCCTTGACCGTCAGCGCGTTTACCTCGCCCGGGGGCTGGCTGCCGCTTTCTACCGGTGCAATCGACTCGGGGTCGAATATGTCGAACAGCAGCTTGCCCTTACCCGCGATATCCAGCACCAGGGTTGCCGGGTCATGCGGCAGCACGCCGGTCGGGTCGACCATGCCCCAGAACATTTCGGGCAGCGCGAAATCGCGCAGGGTGACGCCGAGCGCGAAATCCTGCTCGGCACCGGTGCCGGTGACCGGCATCATCAGCCGCAGCCCCGCCTCGGCCATGCGCAGGGACAGCGGGAAGGGCATTTCGGTGCCGCTGATGTTTACTTCGGCATCCCGCTGGCTGAGATCATAGGTCAGGCGTTCGCCGTTCAGCGACACGTCCACCGCACCGCCGCCCGAGCGGGTCTCCATCGCGAAACTCTCACCGTCGCCGCTCCCCGCGATAGCGCCGCTGCCGCTTGTGAAGGTGAAGCGGCCGCCAAAGCCCGCACCGGCATCAAGCAGCGCGGCCATATCCGGGCTCTCCAGCCCAACGGGGATCGTGCTGCTGCCACTGAAGGCAAGCCCTTCGAGGGCGCCCTTGAAGGATCCTTTGGCTTCGTTTTCCGGGTCAACAAAAGCCAGGTGATAGGTGAGGCCCGCCGCGCTCAGCTCCTGGCCATAGGTGCGGGTGCCGTCCGCCTTCATCGTGGTCTCGGCGGCGGCCTGCTGCAGCGCCATGCTGAACTGTGCGGCCTCCGGCGGGATCACCTCGCCGTCGGCTTTCAGCTCCTTCAGGTCAAGCGTGAGTTCCGGCGCCGCATAGGTGTAGGTCATCTCCGACGCATCGCCGGTCACGGTGACGGGACTGCCGTCATGGCCGTAGATCAGCGTGCCGGACACATCTTCTTCCGGTCCAGTGAAGGCAAAGGCAACCGGCATATCTGCGGGCATCAGAACGCTGACGCTGCCGTCGCCGTTTTCCTCCAGTCGGATCTCCGGCAGGGAGATTCGGGCGCTGCCTTCTGCTGCGGCTTCACCCGCTGTCATCGTGAGGCCGGAGATGGTGAGCGTACCGCCCGACAGCGTTTCGGATGCCTCGACGGCGTAGCCTGTGCCGGTCAGATAGGACTTCCAGCCGTCCCAGACTTCCTGCGCGGTGAGACCGGCAAGCGCGCCTTGGGCAGAGAAGAAAACCAGTGCCGCAGCGGTGCCGCTGCGTGCGAGAATTGCGGACATAAGGGGACCTTTCCCGGTAAGCTTTGCGCCGCATCGTCTGCCCCGCGCGGCGGGCCGTCAAGGGGCCGCGGGCTGGACCGTTCCCCGTTTCCGCCTTACCACGGGGGGCAACGGCCAAACCGAAAGGGGGAGACATGGATTTCAACGGCAAGACTGTGGCAATCACCGGCGCCAGCGCAGGTATAGGCGCCGAGGCGGCACGGGTATTTGCGGAAGCGGGCGCTAACCTGGTGCTCTTGGCCCGCAGCGGCGGCAAGCTCGATGCGCTTGCGGCGGAGATCGGCGGCAACGTGCGCTGCTGTGCCTGCGATGTGTCGGATTACGCGGCGGTGGAAGCCGCGCTGAGCGCAGCGCAGAAAGAATTCGGCAGCCTGGACGTGCTGATCAACAACGCAGGCGTGATCGACCCGATCGCCCGGCTGGAGGAAGCCGACCCCGCGGCCTGGGCCAAGCTGATCGGTATCAACGTGACCGGCGTCTTCAACGGCATCCGCGCAGCGCTGCCGCTGATGAAGCCCGCAGGCGGCGGCACCATCATCACCGTGAGCTCGGGCGCCGCCCACAACCCCCTGGAAGGCTGGAGCGCCTATTGCACCTCCAAGGCGGGCGCGGCGATGCTGACCCGGGCGCTCGACTTGGAGGAGCGCGGCAACGGCATCCGTGCGCTCGGCCTGTCTCCGGGCACGGTGGCCACCCAGATGCAGCGCGACATCAAGGCCAGCGGCATCAACCCGGTGAGCGAGCTGGACTGGGAGGTGCATATCCCCGCCGAATGGCCCGCCCGCACGCTGCTGTGGATGTGCACGCCGGACGCGGATGAGTTCATCGGCGAGGAAATCTCCCTGCGCGAGGAGCGCATCCGCAAGCGGGTGGGTCTGATTTGATCCGGCTCGATACCGCGGAGAACGGGCTGTGGACGGTCACCATCGACCGTCCGCAGAAGGCCAATTCGCTGACCGCGGCGATGCTGGAGGAGCTGGCGGAGATCGCCGAACGCGCGCAAGACGCCCGCGGGCTGATCCTGACCGGAACAGGTTCCGTGTTCAGCGCCGGTGCCGATCTGGAGGAAGCGCGGGCGGGCCTCGCCACATCGCCCTTGTGGGAGCGGCTCTCGGGCGCGATTGCGGAGCTCCCCTGCCTGACGGTGGCGGCGCTGAACGGAACGCTGGCGGGTGGCGCCAACGGCATGGCCTTGGCCTGCGACCTGCGCATCGCGGTGCCGCCGGCGAAGGTGTTCTACCCGGTGATGAAGCTCGGATACCTGCCGCAGCCCTCGGACGCGGGACGGATGGCGGCGCTGATCGGGCCTGCGCGCACCAAACTGATCCTGGCGGCTGGCCAGAAGATCACCGCGGAGGAGGCTTATGCATACGGGCTGATCGACCGGATCGTGGAGCCGGAGGCGCTGATGGAGACCGCAGAGGCGCTCCTGGCCGATTCCCTTGCCGCCGAGCCGGAGACCGCCCGCGCGATCCTCAAAGCCTGCGGCTGAGAGGGGCGGGGCGCTCCCGCCCGTCCAAGGTGCATGGGCATGCCCCCCGGCCTGTTGGGCCGGGCGCCGCGCGTGCGCGCGGCGCGGGCTCGCGAGTGACAACACTTATTTGCGGGCGCGGCGCTTGCCGGGCACGCGGGAGCGGAACTCCGGCGGGCGTTTTTGCACCCAAGTGATGAATTTTGCCAGCCGCGGGTGGCTTTGCAGCGCCTCCGGAGTGTTGTAGTGGCGCGCCAGCTCTGCCTCGCTCAGCGCGGCGTGGATCTCGCGGTGGCAGATGTCGTGCAGGAGAACCACTGGACCGCCCTTGCCTCCCTTCAGTTTTGGGATCAGATGGTGCTGGCTTTGCGGCACACCCGCGGGAATTGGGCGGCCGCAGAGGGGGCAGAGCGGATCGGCCTGATGAGCCTCGGACTGGTGCGGGTCGGACATCTGCATCGCTTTTGCGCTGGGGTGGCCAGGATAGAAACGCGCGCGCAACCGGCTGGCAAGGGGACGGCATGACTGACACACAGGAATTGCGAGTGGAGGCGCTGGTGATCGGCGCAGGGCCTGCCGGGCTGATGGCGGCGGGTGAGCTTGCGCGCGCAGGCCACCGGGTGCTGGTGGCGGAAGCCAAGCCTTCGGTTGCGCGCAAGTTCCTGATGGCGGGCAAGTCCGGGCTGAACCTCACCAAGGACGAGCCCTTCGCTGAACTCCTTCCGCACTACGGCGCCGCGGCGGAATGGCTTGCGCCGATGGTTGCCGCATTCGACGCGGCGGCGGTTCAGGGCTGGGCGCGCGGGCTGGGAGCGGAGCTGTTCACCGGTTCCACCGGCCGGGTGTTTCCAACCGTGATGAAGGCGTCACCGCTGCTGCGGGCCTGGCTCGCGGAACTGGATGGCATGGGCGTGGAGCGGCGCACACGCTGGCGCTGGAGCGGCTGGAATGAGGGCGCTCTTGCCTTCGCCACGC
Organism: Cribrihabitans neustonicus; assembly: GCF_048820895.1. Classification (NCBI taxonomy): domain Bacteria; kingdom Pseudomonadati; phylum Pseudomonadota; class Alphaproteobacteria; order Rhodobacterales; family Paracoccaceae; genus Cribrihabitans; species Cribrihabitans neustonicus. The sequence continues at coordinate 99,274 of NZ_JBMERQ010000002.1, read as the reverse complement.
CAGAGGGGCCGCGCCGGGTCACAGCCCGCGCCACCGTGCTGGCGCTGGGCGGCGCGAGCTGGGCGCGGCTGGGATCGGACGGGGCCTGGGCACCGTGGCTTGCGGATAAGGGCGTGGAGATCGCGCCCTTCCAGCCCGCCAATGCCGGGCTGCTGGTCGACTGGACCCCGCACATGCGGCCGCTGTTCGGGCAGCCGCTGAAGGGCATCGCGCTCGCCGCAGGCCCCCTGTCGTCGCGCGGCGAGGCGGTGATTTCCAAGCGCGGGCTAGAGGGCGGCGGCATCTACGCGGTTTCAGCCGCGGTGCGGCAGGGGCAGGCGCTGGCACTGGACCTGCTGCCGGACCTGTCCCAGTCCGAAGTGGCCCGCCGCCTGTCGCGGCCGCGCGGCAAGGCCAGTTTCTCCAACCACCTGAGGAAAACGCTGAAGCTGGGTCCGGCCCGCACCGCGCTGCTGCAGGAATTCGCGCGCCCGCTGCCGCAGGAGCCCGGGCCGCTGGCCAGCCTTATCAAGGCGCTGCCGGTGCGCCATCAGGGCCTGCGGCCGATGGACGAGGCGATCTCCACCGCGGGCGGCGTTGCCCGGAGCGCGCTCGACGCCGGGCTGATGCTGAAGGCGATCCCCGGCACCTTCTGCGCCGGGGAAATGCTGGATTGGGAAGCGCCGACCGGAGGCTACCTCTTGACCGGCTGCCTTGCCACCGGGCGCTGGGCAGGCCGGGCGGCGGCAGATTATTTGGTCAGATCCGCCACCCGGCGGTAGGCGTCCCGCGCGCGCAGCCGCTTGCCGTAGGCCAGAATGCCCTCGCCTTCGACCGGGAACTTTGCGGCATAGGCCCAGTTCAGGCAGTGGCCGCAGATGATGTCAGCGATGGTGAACTTCTCGCCCATCAGGAAGGGGCCCTCCAGCCGGTCCTCCAGCCGCGCGAGGTTGCGGGCGAACTCCCACTTGAGGCTCTCCTTAACCGCCGAGACGCGGTGCTCCTCGGGCAGGATGAAACTGTGCCGCGCCGCGGTCCAGAGCACCGCGTCCAGCTCATCGAGCACCAGGTGGGTGAGCGCATCCTGCCGGGCGCGCGCCAAGGTGCCGGCGGGCTCGGTCAGCTTACCGTGCTTGTCCGCCAGGTAGGTGATGATCGCGGTGGAGTCGGAGATTGCCTCGCCGCCCTCGACCAGAACCGGCACCTTGCCGGACGTGTTCAGCGCGCGCACCTCGGAGCTTTGCGGCCCGTGCTGCTTCAGCTCGTATCGCGCGCCGATCTCCTCCAGCGCCCAAAGCACGCGGAAGGCACGGGTGCGCGGCGTTCCAATGACGGTATACATGCGGTGATTCTCCCATTATTGCGCCTGCAAGCCGGGCTGCAGGCGTTCCAGCGCAGTTTCAGCGCGCCCGGCCCAGCATGGCAAGCCGGATCAGCGCGCGCTCCATCAGCGCCATCGCCGGCGCGGTCTGCCCAGCCGAACGCAGCTGCAAGTCGGTATCGGTGATCAGCGTCAGCGCGGTTTCCAGGCGAGAAGCGCCCCAGTTCTGGGCCTGCCTCAGCACCCGGTCGCGCCGCTTGCCGTAAAGCGGCGGGCGCAGGCGGCCGATGCCCTGGGCGGGGCCGCCCGGATCGGCAGCTACGCTGTAGAGTGTGCGGAAATGTCTGGTCGCGCCGATGCAAAGCGTCACCGCATTGGTGCCCTGCGCTTCCAGCCGGGCGATCAGCGGGCCGATCTCGGCGCTGCGGCCCTCGGCGGCGGCGTTCAGCACGTCATCCAGCGCGGCTTCGGTGGAGCGCGGCGCGACGGCGGCGATATCGTCGAGCGTAAGCGGGGTATCGTCGCTGTATTTGTAGAGCGCAAGCTTCTCCACCATGCGGGAGAAATCGCCCGGGCCGATGTCATTGGCGATGTCGCTCAGCGCCGACATGCTGTCCTGCGGCACGTCGCGGATCTGGGCCTCGCCCAGGATGCGCTCGATCTCGGCGCGGGACGGCGGGTCGTCGTAGATGCCAACGGCATAGGCGTTCTTGTGGCCCTCGAAGGCCTTGCGCAGCTTGGAGGTCGCCTTGAGCTGGCCCGCCGTGACCACGATCTGCGCATCGCCCGGCTGCCAGTCCTGCAAAGCAGAGAGGATCGCGGGCGTCGCCGTATCATTGGCGCCCTCGACAAAGACCGCGCGCTGGCCCGGAAAGAAACCCACCGCCTTCACCGCATCCAGCAATTGCGCGGGATCCTTGCGCAGGTCGGCGCCGGGCAGGCGGGTGAGGCGCATTTCTTCTTCAGCGGCGGGACCCAGCAGCTTTGCCAGGAGCTGCTGCCGCTTGAGCGAAACCCGCATCGCATCGGCGCCATAGATCAGAACCCCGGTTTTACCGGGATCGGGACGGGCGAAGTAGCCCTCGGCGTCGCGGGGCGAGAGTTTCATCCGGCCGCGGGTGCGGTGCCAGGCGCGCTGTCGAGGCCGGCGGCAAGCAGCCGGGCGGCGATCTGCTCGGCCAGAATCACCATCAGCCGCTCATGCGCGTCGCGTTCGCCCGCCAGAGTTTCCACCGTGGAGCCGGTAGCGGAATAGCCGGTGAAGTTCTCGGCCTTGCCGCTGGCCACCACGGCGCCGTCGGACTGGCGCACCAGCGCATAGCCGGCGGTGCCGATAACCGAATAGCGGGTGATCTCCGAATCGGCGGTGATCGCCTGGCCCTCGTCGCGGGTGGAAAGCGTGAGGTTCAGCCGGTAGGCGCCGCCGCCGCGGCCCAGCCGGTCCTCCAGGCTGCGGACCAGGAAGTAGGCGTCGCTCGCACTGGCCCCCGCGATCTCCTGCGGCGGCTGCACCTCAACCCGGCCATAAAGCGCCGCGCCGCTGCCGCCGGGAGCAAGCACCGGGGTGAAGCTGCAGGCTGCCGCCAGAAGCGGCAGCCCGGCGAGCAGGGTTCTGCGCTTAAGCGACGACATTCACAATCCGCCCCGGGACCACGATGATCTTCTTGGGCGCGCCGCCATCCAGCGCCTTCTGCACCGCTTCATGGGCGAGCGCGATCTTCTCAACCTCATCCTTGGCCAGATCCTTGGCGACCTGGATCTCGCCGCGGCGCTTGCCGTTGATCTGCACCGGCAGGGTAACGGTGTCCTCGACCAGGTACGCCTCGTCTGCGACCGGCCAGGGTGCGGTTGCGCAAAGCCCTTCGCCGCCCTGATGATGCCAGATGTCTTCCGCGAGATGCGGGGTCATCGGGGCCATCAGCTGGGCAAGCGTCATCACCGCCTCGCGCTGCACTTTGTAGCTGGCCTTGGATTTGGCGAGCGTGCTGGTGAAGGCGTAGAGCTTGGCAATCGCCGCGTTGAAGCCGAAGGAATCGACGCCGAGCGTCACGTCGCGGATGCACTTGTGCATCTCGCGCAGCAGCTCCTCGTCGCCCTCGCCGGGGGCGTCGCGGTCCATTTCCCCGATCCGGTCGCAAAGGTTCCACACCCGGTTCAGGTGCTTGTGCGCGGCCTCGGCGCCCGAGGCGGTCCATTCGACGTCCCGCTCCGGCGGCGAATCGGACAGCACGAACCAGCGCGCGGTATCGGCCCCGAAGGAGGTGATGATGTGCAGCGGGTCGACGACGTTGTTCTTCGACTTCGACATCTTGGCCGAGGGGATGATCTCTACCTCGCGGCCGTCCTTGAGGAAGCCCTTGCCGTCTTTCAGCTCCACTTCCTCGGGGTAGTGGTAGACCGGGCGGTGGTTCTCGCCGGTGGTCTTGTAGATGGCGTGGGTCACCATGCCTTGCGTGAACAGCGCGTCGAACGGCTCCTTCGACTTTTGCGGCAGGTGCCCGCAGATATGCATCGCGCGGGCAAAGAAGCGCGAATAGAGCAGGTGAAGAATCGCGTGCTCGATGCCGCCGATATACTGGTCGACGTTCATCCAGTAATCGGCCTCGGCCATGTCGGTGGGCGTCCCGGCGCGCGGCGCGGTGAAGCGTGCGAAATACCAGGACGAATCGACGAATGTATCCATCGTGTCGGTTTCGCGCTTGGCCGGATTGCCGCAAGCGGGGCAGGCGCAGTCGCGCCAGGTCGGGTGGCGGTCGAGCGGATTGCCCGGCTTGTCGAAGCTCACGTCATCGGGCAGGCGGATGGGAAGGTTTTCCTTCTTTTCCGGCACCACGCCGCAGGTTTCGCAATGCACCACCGGAATCGGACAGCCCCAGTAGCGCTGGCGCGACAGCCCCCAGTCGCGCAGGCGGTACTTGGTGACGCCCTCACCCCAGCCCTGCGCCTCGGCAAAGTCGACGGCAGCGTTCACGCCCTCTTCGCCCGATTGCAGCTCCTCGCCGGCGAACAGCTTGACGTAACGCACTTTCTCGCTCTTCGGCGGCACATAGGCTTCGCCGCCGTCCTCTGGCCTTGTGTGGCCCTCCTCGCCCGCTGCGGGCACGTAGGTGGAGATCACCGGCAGGCCGTACTTGTTGCAGAAGTCGAGGTCACGCTGGTCATGCGCCGGGCAGCCGAAGATCGCGCCTGTGCCATAGTCCATCAGGATGAAGTTGGCGATCCAGACCGGCAGCTCCCAGTCGGGGTTGAGCGGGTGCTTCACCCGGATGCCGGTGTCGAAGCCCAGCTTCTCGGCGGTCTCGATGGCTTCTTCTGTGGTCCCGCCCTTGCGGCATTCCGCCACGAAATCAGCAACTTCAGCGCTATCGGCTTCCAGCGCCTTGGCAATTGGATGGTCGGGCGAGATGCCGACGAAGGACGCACCCAGCAGCGTGTCCGGCCGGGTGGTGTAAACCTCGATCGCCTCGGCGCCGTCCACGCGCTCGAAACCGAACTGCAGGCCGCGCGACTTGCCGATCCAGTTCTCCTGCATCAGGCGCACCTTGGCGGGCCAGTTTTCAAGGCCCTCCAGCGCATCCAGCAGTTCTTCGGAATAGTCGGAGATTTTGAAGAACCACTGCGTCAGCTCGCGCCGCTCCACCAGCGCGCCGGAGCGCCAGCCGCGCCCGTTCTCGACCTGCTCGTTGGCGAGCACGGTCATGTCGATCGGGTCCCAGTTCACCACCGCGTTCTTGCGGTAGACCAGGCCCTTCTCCAGGAAGTCGAGGAACAGCGCCTGCTGCTGGCCGTAGTATTCCGGATCGCAGGTGGCGAACATCCGGCTCCAGTCGAGCGACAGGCCCAGCGGCTTCATCTGCTCCACCATCGTATCGATGTTGGAGTAGGTCCATTCCTTCGGGTGGCCCCCGCTCGCCATCGCGGCGTTCTCTGCCGGCATGCCGAAGGCGTCAAACCCCATCGGGTGCAGCACGTTATGCCCGGTCGACAGCTTGTAGCGCGCGATCACGTCGCCCATCGTGTAATTGCGCACATGCCCCATGTGCAGCTTCCCGGACGGGTAGGGGAACATCTCGAGCACGTAGTACTTCGGCTTGCCGGGCGTGCGCTTGGCCTGGAAAATCCCGGCCTCATCCCAGGCCTTCTGCCATCGTGCTTCGATTTCAGGAGCTATGTAACGCGGCATCAGAGCGGTCCTTTGCATGAAAACGCCGGGCGAGGGGCCCGGCGCTTCTGATAATGGGGTTTGGCTGGTGATTCCAGAGCGCAGGGCGGGGTCAAAGCTTCTTGTCGGCAATCCGGAGCTGCCGGGCGCGCGATAGAATCGCATCCTCCACCGCGCGGGTGGTGGCGGCGCTGACCGGGCCGTTCTGGGTCTGCAGCGACAGGTTCAGCGCGCGGGCATCCAGCGCCGGGTCCTTGATGTGGACCGTGGCGCGGTAGGCGCGGCCGCCGCCGGGCGGTGTGCCGTAGCCGGTAATAATGACGCCGGTGAAGGGATCGACCGATTGCACCGGCAGGAAGCTCAGCACGTCCAGGCTCGCGGTCCAGAGGTAGCGGTTCACCTGCAGTTCCTGGCCGGGCTTGGCGCCGAACGCGTCCCAGATGGTGGTGCCGGTCTGGTTTGCCGGGTCTCTCGGATTGCCGCCGATCACCTTCTCATTGTAATCGCGCGGGCCTGTGCCATCCTCACCGCCGCCGGTGGCGCAGCCTGCCGCTGCCAGCAGCAATGCCATCGTTCCAAACGTCTTAAGCCCAAGCATACCTGGCGCCGCCCCTTCCCTTAGATTGCTGCGCAACAGTCCTAGACAAGGCGATGGCTGGCAACAAGCCCCTTCTTCCGCGCGTGCACGCGCGCGCAGCTTTGCACCTGGCTTCCGCGCGTGCACGCGCGCGCAGCTTTGCACCTGTGCCGGAGGCTATTCCCTGTGCAGGTGCCGCGCCCGCAGCCGGGCGCGGGTGTCACTGTGGCATCGTTGCACCAGCTTTTACGGGATCGAAACACTTCCTGTCCGCCAAGCTTGCCCAGAAGACCCAAAAAGAGCGACACGGGGTGCGTACTCAGACTGGTGCCGCAGAGCGCGGTTTGAGATCAGAAAACTGGAACCCGAGGGAAAACAATGAAAAAGATTCTCTTCGCTTCGACTGCCCTGATCGCCGCCGCCGGTGCTGCGGCCGCACAAGGCGTTGAATTCAACGGTTACGGCCGTTTTGGTATCGGCTACCTGGAAGACCGCGCCGTCGCGGGCACTTCGGACGCCGATGAAACCATCATCGTCAGCCGCCTGCGTATCAACATCGACGCAGAAACCGAAACCGACGGTGGTGTGCAGTTCGGTGCCCGTATCCGTCTGCAGGCAGACGAAGCCGGCAACGGCGAAGGCAACGGTGGCGGTCTGAACGCACCGCGCTTCCACGTCGCATTCGGCGGCCTGCGCGTTGAAGTCGGCAACGTTGCTGGCGCGCTCGACAACCTGCCGGGCTACTACGGCTTCGAACCGGGCCTGGAAAACTTCGTTGGCCAGTACTCCGGTGTTAACTACTCCTTCGTCGGCTACGGCAGCGACGGTGCGGGCGACGACGGTGCAACCAGCGGCACCCAGAACGCTGTCTATGCCCGTTGGGCATTGGGTGATTTCGCAGTTGCCGCGTCCTACGACGCTGCACCTGACCTGATCACCACCACCACCACCGGCGGCACCGTCACCACCACCACCACCGGCGGCACCACCACCACCACCCAAACCGGCGGCACCACCACCACCACCGTCACTCCCGGCGCAGACCGTTGGGACATCCACTTCGCCTACAGCTTCGGCAACGTGACCGCGGCCCTGGGCTACGGTGAGACCGACAACGCGACCGACGACGACATCACCGTGCTGACGCTGCAGAGCGATTTCGGCCCGTTCAGCACCGTTCTGTTCGTGGGTGATGAATCGGTTGGCAACAATGCCGCGATCTCCGACACCTTCTACGGCGTGTCCGCATCCTACGAGCTGTCCGCAGCAACCTCGGTCAACTTCGCCTACGGCGACGGCTCCGGCTCCGGCGACACCCAGAACGTCGGTATCGGCGCGATCCACGACCTGGGCGGCGGCGTGTCCCTGCGCGGCGGTATCGGCCGCTCCAAGACCGGCAACGGCGCGTCCCAGAACCGTGCCGACTTCGGCGCACAGTTCAGCTTCTAAGCTGATCCACGCTTAGCGTGATCCGGGGCGGGTTCCATAGGGACCCGCCCTTTTCTTTTTTCTGCAAACAGTGTTTCTTGCCGCCAAACTGTGAGGGGGCCGGACCATGCCGCTGGAAGAGATCCGATCGAAGATAGCCAAGGCCGAAGCCGCCGCAGGCCGCGCGCCGGGCAGCGTGACGCTGATTGCCGTCTCCAAGAAGCAGCCCGACGCGCGGGTCGAAGCGGTGCTGGAGCAGGGCCACCGCTGTTTCGGCGAAAACCGGGTGCAGGAAGCGGCCGGCAAATGGCCCGGCTTCCGCGAACGGTTCGAGGGCATCGACCTGCATCTGATCGGCCCCCTGCAGACCAACAAGGCGCGCCAGGCGATGGAGCTCTGCGACAGCATCCATTCGCTCGACCGCCCCAAGCTGGCGCAGACCCTGGCCCGCCTCGCGCAGGAGCTGGGCCACTGCCCGGACCTGTTCATCCAAGTGAACACCGGCGAGGAAGAGCAGAAAGCGGGCGTGCTGCCAGCCGATGCGGACGGCTTCATTGCCGAATGCCGCAGGCTGGACCTGCCGGTGAGGGGCCTGATGTGCATCCCCCCGGTGGACGAGGAAGCCAGCCTGCACTTCGCGCTGCTGGCCAAGATCGCCGCGCGCAACGGGCTGGAGGGGCTATCGATGGGCATGAGCGCCGATTTCGAGAAGGCTATTGCGCTTGGCGCTACCCACGTCCGCGTTGGCTCTGCGATTTTCGGCGAACGCGCCTACTAGGGCGCGAAAGTTTTTTCTAAAAACTTTCGCCAAGGCTTTGGAAAAAGCCATGGCCCGGTCCGTAAGGGCCTTGTGCGGATAAGGCCGTGCGGCCGCCGCGCATCGCCGGCGCGGGGCCACGCGGCGGCGATTTGGCCCAGGCTTGATGGTCCCTCAGATGAATACATCTGGTTTGGCTGGAGTAAATTGGCAATCACGCCCGTTCCGATCGCCCCCGCGCGCGCCGCCAATGCGCGGCTTGCTGCCCGGAACTACGGGCGGCACCCAGCGGCTTGCGGCACGACGACCCGCGTGCCCGGCCGCACCCGCGCCGCAAGCCAGTGCAGATCGTGGCGGTCAAAGGCGATGCAGCCTTCGGTCGGGTAGCCGGGCCTGCGCCATTGGTGGATGAAGATCGCCGAGCCCGCGCCGGGCACTGCCTCCGGCCAGTTCCAGTCCGTCACCAGCACCAGATCGTAGAGCGGATCGCCCCGGCGCAGACGCTCGTGGCTGAACGGGTAGGGCGCGCGCACATGGTGGTTATAGCGGTCGTCGCGCACATCGTCCGACCACAGATCGCCGGGCCCGATCGGCTCGGCCCAATCCGCAGGCCGCGGCAGCCGGTCGGGGCGGTAGAGCATCCCTGCGATGCGGTGAATGCCCGCGGGCGTGGCACCGTCGCCCTCGCGTTTCGCGGAGGAAATCCCGCCTTTGCCGATGGCGCAGGGCAGCAGCCGGCCGTGAAACCGCACGCCGCGCGGTGACAGCACCAGATCAGCCGGGGAGCTCACAGCATGTGGCCCGATTTGCTGGCCTTAGTGGCGAGGTAGTGGCGGTTGTGCAGGTTCTCGCCGACTTTCAGCGGAACCCGTTCGGCCACCTCGATGCCGGTCTTGGCCATCATTGCAAGCTTGTTGGGGTTGTTGGTCAAAAGCCGCACCTGCGAAAAGCCCAGCTTCTTCAGGATCGCCGCGCCCAGGCGGAAGTCGCGCTCGTCATCCTCGAACCCCAGCCGGTGGTTGGCCTCCACCGTGTCGAAGCCCTGATCCTGCAGCGAATAGGCGCGCATCTTGTTGGCAAGGCCGATGCCCCGGCCCTCCTGGTTGAGGTACAAGAGCACGCCCGACCCCACGGCCCCCATCTGCATCAGCGCGCCGCGCAGCTGCGGGCCGCAATCGCATTTCAGCGAACCCAGCACGTCGCCGGTGAAACAGGCCGAGTGCAGCCGCGCAAGCACCGGCTTCTTGCGGTCGGGCTTGCCGATTTCCACTGCATAATGCTCCTCGGCACCGTCTTCGGGGCGGAAGATATGCAGCCGCCCGGCTTCGGCCGCATCCATCGGCAAGCGTGCCGCGGCGACCGGGTGCAGGGGCGAGCTTTCGCTCAAAAGCGGCTCGGCGGCCGTGCGCGGGATCAGCGTGAGCCCGTGCGCTGCTGCAAAGCCTGCCGCATCCGTGACCGGCACCAAAGCCGCCGCGGGCAAGAGGCGTGCCGATTTCACCAGCGCGATCGCCAGCCGGTGCAGCCCGGCCGACCCCTCCCGCAGGCTGGAGAGCGGTCCCTTCAGCGGCGTCCCGAGATCGCCGGCCGGATCCGCCAAGGACCGGATCCAGGCGAGATCGCCGGAGGCAGGCACCCGCACCCGGGCGATGTCGTCATCATAAACCCGCGCCTTCAGTGTATCCGCCCGCCGCGCCGTCAGCGCCAGCGACAAGCCGCCAAGCGCCCGCATATCCGCCAGCCGCACCTCATCCAGCGCCTCCACCGAGACCGCCAGCGCCGCCTCTCCGCCATCCCCCGTCAGCACCACCGGCAACCCCATGCGCAGGTCGACCCTGGCGCGGGCAAGCAGTTCGATCACGGTGGGCATCAGGCTCATGGGCGGTTCCGTCATGCAGTTCTGGGCGGGCAGATCATACCTAAGGCGGTTTCCTGCGAAAGTGAAACAATTCCCTTCCCCGGGACACGTCGGCGTGAAACTTCTGCAGCATCCCTTGCCGCGGGGCGGCTGGATGCGCATTTTCGAAAGGGCAGACAGGAGGATAGCCAATGGCGCAGCTTAAGAAAATTCTGCTGGTCGACGATGACGAAGACCTGCGTGAGGCCTTGAGCGAACAGCTTGTGATGACCGAGGACTTCGACGTCTTCGAGGCCGAGAGCGGGCAGGGCGCGATGGAGCGCGTGAAGGAAGCGCTTTACGATCTCATCATCCTCGACGTGGGGCTGCCGGATACCGACGGGCGCGAGCTGTGCCGGCTGATGCGCAAGCAGGGCGTGAAAGCCCCCATCCTGATGCTGACCGGGCATGACAGCGATGCCGACACCATTCTCGGGCTTGATGCCGGCGCCAACGACTATGTCACCAAGCCGTTCAAGTTCCCGGTCCTGCTGGCCCGGATCCGCGCGCAGCTGCGCCAGCACGAGCAATCCGAAGACGCGGTCTTTGCGCTCGGGCCTTATACCTTCAAGCCCGCGATGAAGCTGCTGGTGACCGAGGACGACCGCAAGATCCGCCTGACCGAGAAGGAAACCAACATCCTCAAGTTTCTTTACCGCTCCAGCGACGGCGTGGTGCCGCGCGATGTGCTGCTGCATGAGGTCTGGGGCTACAACGCCGGTGTCACCACCCACACGCTTGAGACGCATATCTACCGGCTGCGCCAGAAAATTGAGCCCGATCCGTCGAATGCGCGCCTTCTGGTGACGGAATCAGGCGGATACCGTCTGGTCGGCTGAGGCATACGGGGCGGGCGGCCGGCAGCCGCCGCGCGCGCCGCGAGATCCCGCGCACATCCGGGTCATGATGTGCACCTCCCTGTTGGACTGGCCGGGCCTTGCGCCCGGCCTTTTTTTGTCCCGATGGCCTCGCTGCAAGGAGCGGACGTTGCAATCGCCTCTGGAGCTTTGGGGCCTGTGCGGGCAGTATCGCGCCGCACCAGACTAGAGACGCCCCCGAAACGCCCCTGAGACGAGATACGCAATGCCCTTCACCCTTGCCACCTGGAACATCAACTCGGTCCGCCTGCGCGAGCCCATCGTTCTGAAACTCTTGCAGGAGCAGGCGCCGGATGTGCTTTGCCTCCAGGAATGCAAGAGCCCGGTGGAGAAGATCCCGATGGAAGCCTTCCGGGCGCTTGGCTACACCCACATGATCGGGCGCGGCCAGAAAGGCTACAACGGCGTTGCAATCCTCTCGCGCCTGCCGATTGAGGAGGCGGGCAGCGCCGATTACGCGAGCCTCGGCCACGCCCGCCACATCGCGGCCCGGCTGGAGAACGGAGTCACCATTCACAACTTCTATGTGCCCGCGGGCGGCGACGTGCCGGACCGCGAAGTGAACGAGAAGTTCGGCCAGAAGCTCGACTACCTGACGGAAATGCGCGACGCCTTCCGGGCCGAGGTGCCGCAGAAGTCGATCCTCGTCGGCGATCTCAACATCGCCCCCCGCGAGGATGACGTCTGGGACCACAAGAAGCTGCTGAAGGTGGTGAGCCACACGCCGGTCGAGGTCGAGCACCTGGCCGAGGTGCAGGAGGCCGGGGGCTGGGCCGACATCACCCGGCAGGACATTCCAGATGGCCGGCTCTACAGCTGGTGGAGCTACCGCGCGCGCGACTGGGACGCGGCTGACAAGGGGCGGAGGCTCGATCACATCTGGGCCAGCGCGGACATCGCCGCGGCGGGCCATTCCAGCCGTATCCTGCGGGACGCCCGCGGCTGGGACAAGCCGAGCGATCACGCCCCGGTCTTCGCCACCTTCGACCTTTGAGGGCGGGCGGGCCGGGCCGAACTCCTCTCTTGGTTTCTGCCGCGGCCGATTCCATATAGAGGGCAAGTTCCAAGCGGGAGAACAGTGACATGACGGATATTATCGGCAGCGGGGGCGGTACGGCCCCGGCAGGTGACCTGATCAAGGACGTAAGCGAAGCGTCCTTCATGCAGGATGTGGTCGACGCCTCGATGCAGGCGCCGGTGATCGTGGACTTCTGGGCACCCTGGTGCGGCCCATGCAAGACGCTGGGCCCGGCGCTGGAAGCGGCGGTGACCCGCGCCAAGGGTGCGGTCACCATGGCCAAGATCAACGTCGACGAAAACCAGCGCCTGGCCCAGGCGCTGGCGCAGCAAGGCCTGCCGCTGCAATCGATCCCCACCGTCGTGGCCTTCGTGCAGGGCCGCCCCATCGACATGTTCCAGGGCGCACTGCCGCCCAGCGAGATCGACGCCTTCCTGAAGCGGGTGATCGAAGCCGCGGGCGGCACCGCCGGAGGCGGCCTCGGCGAGGCGCTGGAAGCCGCCGAGGAGATGCTGGCAGAGGGCGCAGTCGCCGATGCGGCGCAGACCTTCGCCGCGGTTCTGGGCGAGGATGACAAGAATGCCGCCGCCTATGGCGGGCTGGCGCGCGCACATATCGCACTGGGCGACTTGGAGCAGGCCGAGGCCATTCTGAATGGCGCCCCCGCGGATATTTCCGATGCGCCCGAAATTGAGGCCGCACGGGCCCAGATCGAACTCGCCCGTCAGGCTGAGAACGCGGGGCCCGTGGGTGATCTGCGCGCTGCGGTGGAGGCCAATCCGGACGATCTTCAGGCCCGCTTCGACCTCGCTCAGGCGCTGCATGCATCGGGCGACGCCGAAGGCGCGGTAAACGAGCTGCTGGAACTGTTCCGCCGTGACCGCGAGTGGAACGGCGGCGCGGCCAAGGCGCAGCTCTTCACCATCTTTGATGCGCTGAAACCCAATGATCCGGTGGTGCTGAACGGCCGCCGCAAGCTGAGCTCGATGATATTTGCCTAAATAGGGGGCTGCACTACGTCTGAGCTATGATTCAGGCCGCTGATCTGCCCGACACGATCCCCGTGTTCCCCTTGCCCGGGGCGCTGTTGCTGCCCCGGTCCCGTCTGCCGCTTCACATCTTCGAGCCGCGCTACCTGCAAATGCTTGAAGACACGCTGAAATCTCAGCAGCGGCTGATTGGTATGGTGCAGCCCAGCCCCTCTGGCAACGGCAGCGCCGAGGGGCTGCACACGATCGGTTGCGCCGGCCGGGTCACTCAGTTTTCGGAAACCGAGGACGGGCGCTACCTGATCACTCTCTCCGGAGTGTCGCGCTTCCGCATTACCGGCGAGGCCAGCGGCTTCACCCCCTACCGGCGGTGCGACGTCAATTGGAACGGCTTCGAGCGGGACCTGGGCCGCACCGAGGCGGACGTCAGCCTTGACCGGCGTGCATTCCTCGACCTGCTGGAGCGGTTCTTCGTCGCGCGCGGGCTATCGACCGACTGGGAGTCGCTGAAGGAAGCGGACGATGAATTGCTGATCAATTCGCTGGCGATGCTGCTGGAATTCGACCCCGAGGACAAGCAGGCCTTGCTCGAGGCGCCCTGTCTTGCCACAAGGCGGGAAACACTTGTCACTTTGATCGAATACGCCCTGCGCGGCGGAACGCATGAGGAAATTCTGCAATGACCGGGACCGAGGCAAAATCCGGAACTCTTCAGGAGGCGAAGGCCGAACCCGCCTTCGACCGGCGGATGCTGGAAGCGCTGGTCTGCCCGCTGACTCAAACGGTTCTGGAATATGACGCCGAAGCGCAGGAGCTTGTCTCCCGCGCCGCCAACCTCGCCTTTCCGATCCGCAACGGCATTCCTGTGATGCTGGAAGACGAGGCCCGCACGCTGGACTGACTCCCTGCTCCTTATATTCCGGAGCTGGCGGGCCGCGATTGCTCTTTCGGGACTTCGGCAGATGCAGGAAAACGTGGTCGGCTCAGGACGCCTCCTTCAGATTGCCTGCCCCTTCAACAGACGCGGCAGGTCGCCGGTGAGCCCCGCCGCCTCGCGCACGAAACCGCGGCGCAGGCCCGGTAGAGCCTGGGCTAGTCCCATGCCGAGGTCCCGGCCCAGCCGCAGCACCGGGTTATCGTTGGAAAACAGACGGTTGAATATGTCCGTCGCCGCCGCCAGCGTGGCGGTATCGAACCGCCGCCATTGCTGGTATCGCGCAAGCACCAGTTCCGATCCGATATCCTCTCCGCGGCGGGCGGCTTCGGTCACCACCTCCGCCAGCGCGGCCACATCGCGCAGCCCCGCATTCAGCCCCTGGCCCGCGATCGGGTGCACCCCATGCGCCGCATCGCCCACCAGTGCCAGCCGGTCCGCGATGAAGCTGTTGGCGATGGTGAGGTTCAGGGGATAGGTGAAGCGTTTGCCGGCCAGCGAGATCTCCCCCAGGAAATCCCCGAACCGCGGCCGGAGCGCGGCCAGATAGCCCTGGTCATCCATGCCCTGGATCGCCTCTGCCAACTCCCGCCGCTCGCTCCACACGATGGAGGAGCGGTTCCCCGGCAGCGGCAGGATCGCCAGCGGCCCGGGCGGCATGAAGAACTGGTGTGCCACGCCATTGTGCGGCTTCTCGTGCGCGATCGCGCAGACCAGCGCGGTCTGGCCGTAGTCCCAGCCGCTCCGCTTGATGCCTGCGCGCGCGGCGGTGCCGCTCCGGCGACCGTCCGAGCCGACCAGCAGCCGCCCGTGCAGGGCGGAGCCATCCGCGAGCGTGACGCTGACGCCGCCCGGCTCCACCGCCTGCGCCACCACGCGCTGGCCATGCACCAGGGTGATGCCGGGCGTGTCCTGCATCGCCTGAAGGAAGGCGCGGCGCAGGTAGCGGTCCTCAACCATGTAGCCCATCGGGCCCTCGTCCAGCTCCTCGCCGCTGAAGTGCAGGAAGAAGGGCGAGGGGCCAAGGCCCGCATGGCCGTCGGTCACCTTGATCTCCTGCATCGGCTGGGCGTGATCGGCCACCGCGGGCCAGACGCCGATCTGCGCCAGCAGCTTCTGCGAGGCCAGCGCCAGCGCATAGCCGCGCCCGTCGAAGCTGTCATCCTCCAGCTGCGCCGGGCTCAGCGCGTCGATCACGGTGACGCTGTGGCCGGTCTGGGCGAGCGCCAGAGCCAGGGCGGGGCCGTTGAGCCCGCCGCCCACGATCAGGATATCGGAGCTGTTTTTCATGCCCCGCAATATGCCCCTGCCAGCGCGATTGTCCATCCGCCAAGCGCGGGATTGTGCCTGCGCTGCGCTGCCGCTACCGTTTGCCGCAAACGCATGGGGAGACGAGCCGATGAACGAGTGGCTGACTATGACCGCCGCCAGCCTGGGGCGGGGAATCGCGGCGGGGGAGATCAGCCCGCTGGCGCTGACCCGCAGCTACCTGGAGGCGATCGATGCCCACCAGGAGGCCACCCGGATCTACACCCAAGTGACCCAAGACCGCGCTTTGGCGGAGGCCGCCGCGGCAGAGGCGCGCGCCAAGGCCGGCCTGCGCCGCTCACCGCTCGACGGGGTGCCGCTGAGCTGGAAGGACCTCTTCGACAGCGCAGGGATTGCCACCGAATCCGGCTCGGCGCTCCTCAAAGGCCGGGTGCCGGAACGCGACGCGCCGGTGCTGCGCAATGCTACCGCGATGGGGGCCATCTGCCTCGGCAAGACGCATATGAGCGAGCTGGCGTTCTCCGGCCTCGGCTTCAACCCGGTGACCGCGACGCCCCCCAACGTGAACGATGCGGGGGCTGCGCCCGGCGGGTCCTCCTCCGGCGCCGCGGCCTCGGTTGCGCATGGGCTGGCGGCGGGAGCCATCGGCTCGGACACCGGCGGCTCGGTGCGCATCCCGGCGGCCTGGAACGATCTCGTGGGGCTGAAGACCACCTCGGGCCGCATCCCGCTCGACGGCGCGGTTCCGCTCTGCCTGAAGTTCGACACCATCGGCCCGCTCGCCCGCTCGGTGGAGGACGCAGGCCTGCTGCTTGGCCTGCTTGAGGGCACTACCGGGCCGGACCTGCGCAGTCCTCCGCCGCTCAAGAGCCGCCGCTTTGCCGATCTGCAGACCGTGGTGCTATCGGACATCGACCCGCGGGTTGCCGCCGCCCATGCCTCCGCTCTGGACCGGCTGCGCGATGCCGGAGCCGAGATCGTGCCGTTGGAGGTGCCGGAACTGGCCGAGGCGATGGACCTCAGCCCGATCCTCTATACCACCGAAGCCTATGGCCTCTGGAAGGACGTGATCGAGGCGGCTCCGCATCTGATGTATGGTGAGATCCTCGAACGCTTCCGCACCGGCGCGCAGTTCTCCGGCCCCGATTACGTCGCCGCCTGGCAGACGCTGGAGCGGTACCGCGCGGCCTGGCACCGCGCCGTCGCGGGCTTTGACGCGGTGCTGAGCCCGACGGCGCCGAACCTGCCGCCCAACGTGGCGCGGCTGCAAAGCGACCGGGAGTACTACGTGAAGGCCAACCTCCTTGCACTCCGCAACACCCGCGTCGGCAACCTGATGGGGCTGAGCGGCCTGTCGCTGCCCACCGGCACCCCAAGCTGCGGTCTGCAACTCCTGGGCAAGCCCCACGGCGAAGAGGCACTGCTGCGCATTGGCGCCGCGGTGGAGGCCGCTCTTGTCTGAATGCCACATTCGCCCCGCGCCGGGCGATCACCGGGTGGACGCATCCGCCCCCTCCCTGTAACCTGAGGCGCAAACGGGGCGCCCATGATCCCGTGACCGAGGCTTGAAAATCATGACTTTCCCAGAGCGGTTCGCGAACCTGCCTGCCTATGCCTTTCCGCGCCTGCGGGCGCTTCTGGACCACCACGCCCCGGGCGGGGACGTGGTGCATATGACCATTGGCGAGCCGAAACACGCGTTCCCGCAGTGGGTGAGCGAGGTGATTGCCGAGAACGCCGCGGCCTTCAACCAGTACCCGGCCAACGACGGCACGCCCGAGCTGCGCGGCGCGATCACGGACTGGATCAGCCGCCGCTATGGCGTGAGCCTCGATCCCGAGACCAATGTGATGGCGCTCAACGGCACCCGCGAGGGGCTCTACAACGCGGCGATGGCGCTGTGCCCGGAGCAGAAGAACGGCCAGCGCCCCGCGGTGCTGATCCCGAACCCGTTCTACCAGGTCTACATGGTGGCGACGATCTCGGTCGGGGCGGAGCCGGTGTTCGTGCCCGCAACCGCTGAAACCGGCCATCTGCCCGACTACGAGAGCCTTCCGCCCGAGGTGCTGGACCGCACTGCAGTGGCCTACATCTGCTCCCCCGCGAACCCGCAGGGCGCGGTGGCCTCGCGGGACTACTGGGAGCGGCTGATCCGGCTGGCGGAGAAACACGACTTCCGCATCTTCGCCGATGAATGCTACTCCGAGATCTACCGCGACACGCCGCCTGTGGGCGCGCTCACCGTCGCGCAGGAGCTGGGCGCGGACCCGGAGCGGGTGGTGCTGTTCAACTCGCTCTCCAAACGCTCAAACCTGCCGGGGCTGCGCTCCGGGCTGGTCGCGGGCGGGCCGGAAAGCCTCAAGCGGATCAAGCAGCTGCGCGCCTATTCCGGCGCACCGCTGCCCGGGCCCCTGCAGGCCGCCGCCGCCCGCGTTTGGGCGGACGAGGCGCATGTGCAGGAAAACCGCGCGCTCTATCAGGAGAAATACGCCATCGCCGATGAGGTCTTCGCGGGCCTTGACGGATACATGGCGCCGGAGGCGGGCTTCTTCCTCTGGCTGCCGGTCGAGGATGGCGAGCGCGCGGCGCTGAAACTCTGGCAGGAAACCGGCGTGCGGGTGCTGCCCGGCGCCTACCTGGCACAGGGGAAACCGGGCCGGAACCCGGGCGAGACATACATCCGGGTGGCGCTGGTCGCCCCCGCCGAACAGACCCGCACCGCGCTCACCACCCTGCGCGCGTGCCTGTACTGACATCTGCCCGGCGGCCCGCATTGGGGCAGGCCGCCGCGCCAAGAGCAAGAAACGCACCGGTCCCATGAACCCCGCGGCCAACAGCGGGGCAGGGCCGGCAAGGAAACGGAACCGAGGTAGGCATGGCATTTCAATCCCGCAGCCGCGATCCGCTGCTTGACAGCAACATGCAGGCAGCCATCGAAAAGCGCGGCAAGGAGCTGATCGGGGTCGTCCTGATCGGGCTCGGCCTCGCCCTGGCGGCGATGATCGGCAGCTACACGCCGGACGATCCGAACTGGATGGTCTCCACCGATGCGCCGGTGCAGAACTGGATGGGCCGCCCCGGCGCCTCGATCTCCTTCATCCTCATCACGCTGTTCGGGCTGGCAAGCTGGGCGCTGCCGCTGTTCCTCTCGGTCTGGGGCGCGCGTTTCGTGCTGCACAAGGGCGAGGACCGCGTGATCTGGCCGCTCTTGCTCTCGGTGCCGTGGCTGCTGGTGGTGGCGCTGCACATGGAGACGCTGAATGCGACGCCCGCCTGGCAGGCGGCGCATCACTCGGGTCTGGGCGGCATGGTCGGCTATACCTTCCTTGGCGCGCTGCTGTCGCTGTTGCCCGTCAGCCTGCAGTTCATGGTGAAGCTGATGTCGCTCCTCACCGCGGCGGGCATGCTGGCGCTGGGAAGCACGGTGCTGGGCTTCACCTGGCCCGAGGTGAAAGCGGGTCTGCGCCGGGTGCTCCTGGGCCTGATCCTAGCCTATGACGCCGCCGCCGGTCTGCTGGGCCGCGGCGCCTCCAGCGGTCTGCAGGCGGCAATGACCTACCGCCGCAACAAGGCCGAACGGGCGGCGGGCTTCGACGCGGAAGACGAGGCCCGCGCCTACGCCGACCCGGACGCCGACGTCTTCGAGGACTACCCCGAGGACAATTACGCCCCCGCCGTCGCGGCGCCGGTGGCAGCCCCAGCACCCGCCCCCGCGGCACCCGCTAAACCGGGCCTGCTGGCCCGCATGCCCGGCCTGATCCGCCGCACCCCGGCGGAGCCGGAACCGGCCGGCTGGGAGGATGATGCCTGTGGCGCGGAAGCTTACAACGGCCAGCCCGGCGAGACCCGCATCTCCGAGAAGATCGCCAATGCCGTCCGCATCCGCCGCGCTGCCGAACAGCCGCCGGAGCCCGACCCGAACCTGCCGTTGACCAAGGGCCGCGGCCAACGCCCGGCACCGCTGATCTTCAACCCGAACCCCGCTCCGGCCGGCCTGCCGCCGGAACCGCCGCTGACCGGTGCGCCGGTGCCGCGGCTCACCGCCGCGGTCGCTCCCGACTGGGAGCCCCAAGTGGAGGAGATCCCCTCCGAAGTTGCCTATGACGTGGCGGAAGACGAAGCCGGGATGGACTGGCCTGAGGTAGTGCCGGACCACATGCCCTCCGAGGCCCTGCCCAGCAGCCTGCCTACCGCATCTGACGCCGGGCGCGAACTGCGCCGCGCGCCCTCTGCCCCGGCCTCCGGTGAAACACCAGCTGGTGCCCCGGCCGCAGCCCCCGGCCCGCGCCTCACCGTCGACCTGCCCAAGGCTGAGCCGCGCAAGGCGGTGGTCAGCAAGCCTGCACCGAAACCCGCCCAGCCCTCCGCCCGCGCCAAGGCCGAAGCGCAGCCCAACCTCGCCTTCACCGAGGCAGAGAGCGATTTCGAACTGCCGCCGCTCAGCCTGCTCACCAACCCGCAGAATATTGAGCGCCACCACCTCAGCGACGAAGCGCTGGAGGAGAACGCGCGCATGCTGGAATCGGTGCTCGACGATTATGGCGTGAAGGGCGAGATCGTCTCAGTCCGCCCCGGCCCCGTCGTCACCATGTACGAGCTGGAGCCGGCTCCGGGCCTTAAGGCGTCCCGCGTTATCGGCCTGGCCGACGATATCGCCCGCTCCATGTCGGCGCTGTCGGCGCGGGTCTCTACCGTGCCGGGGCGCACCGTGATCGGCATCGAACTTCCGAACGAAAACCGCGAAAAGGTGGTGCTGCGGGAAATCCTTGCCAGCCGCGACTTCGGCGACGGCAACCACGCGCTGCCACTGGCGCTCGGCAAGGACATCGGCGGCGACAGCATGGTCGCAAACCTCGCCAAGATGCCCCACCTGCTGATCGCGGGCACCACCGGCTCCGGCAAGTCGGTCGCGATCAACACCATGATCCTGTCGCTCCTCTACAAGCTAACGCCGGAGGAATGCCGCCTGATCATGATCGACCCCAAGATGCTGGAACTGTCGGTCTATGACGGCATCCCGCACCTGCTGAGCCCGGTGGTCACCGACCCCAAGAAGGCTGTCGTCGCGCTCAAGTGGGTGGTCGGCGAGATGGAGGACCGCTACCGCAAGATGTCCAAGATGGGCGTGCGCAACATCGCGGGTTACAACGGCCGGGTGAAGGAGGCTCTGGCGAAGGGCGAGATGTTCTCGCGCACCGTGCAGACCGGGTTCGACGATGACACCGGAGAGCCGGTGTTCGAGACCGAGGAATTCCAGCCCGTCGCGCTGCCCTACATCGTCGTTATCGTCGACGAGATGGCCGACCTGATGATGGTTGCGGGCAAGGAAATCGAGGCGTGCATCCAGCGCCTGGCGCAGATGGCGCGGGCCTCGGGCATCCACCTGATCATGGCCACCCAGCGTCCCTCGGTCGATGTGATCACCGGCACCATCAAAGCGAACTTCCCGACCCGGATCTCCTTCCAGGTGACCTCCAAAGTCGACAGCCGGACGATCCTTGGCGAAATGGGCGCCGAGCAGCTCCTCGGCATGGGCGATATGCTCTACATGGCGGGCGGCGCCAAGATCACCCGCTGCCACGGGCCGTTCGTGTCGGATGAGGAAGTCGAGGAGGTGGTCAACCACCTCAAGCAGTTCGGCCCGCCGGATTACGTTGGAAGTGTGCTGGATGGCCCCGACGAGGAAAAGGCCGACAACATCGACGCGGTGCTGGGGCTCTCCACCGGCGGCAACACCGATACCGAGGATGCGCTCTACGACACCGCGGTGGCGATCGTGGTCAAGGACCGCAAGTGCTCCACCTCCTACATCCAGCGCAAGCTGGCGATCGGCTACAACAAGGCCGCGCGCCTGGTCGAGCAGATGGAGGAGGAGGGCGTGGTCTCGGCCGCGAACCACGTGGGCAAGCGCGAGATTCTGGTGCCGGAACAGTAACCTGAGCGGAAACCTGCACGATTATCTGCCGATGCCGGCCCCGCCCGCGGGCCGGCATCTTCACATTTGCAGGCCCGCGCCTATGTTGGTCTCATGAAACGGATTTTACTCACCCTTGCGCTGATCGTCGCGGCCCCCGGAGCCTGGGCCGCCGAGAAACTCAGCCTGAACGAGATCTCGCGCTATCTGAACGGGATCTCGACCGCGTCTTCGCCGTTCACCCAGATCAACGGCGATGGCAGCCTGTCCACCGGCAAGCTCTACATGCACCGCCCGGGCCGGATGCGCTTTGAGTACGACAACAAGGGCGGCACCGTGATCGCCGGCGGCGGCGCCGTGGTGATCGAGGACCCGAAATCGAACCAGCCGGCGGAGACTTACCCGCTCAGCCGCACGCCGCTGTCGATCATCCTGGCACGCAACGTCGACCTGGGCCGCGCCAATATGGTGGTGGGCCACAGCTTCGATGGCACCTCCACCGTGGTACGGGCGCAGGATCCGAAACACCCGGAGCATGGCAGCATTGAGATGATGTTCACCGGCAATCCGGTCGAACTGCGCAAATGGGTGGTTCATGACAGCGCAGGCGAAAGCACCACCGTCGTGCTCGGCGCGCTGGAGACCGGTGTCAGCCTGCCTGGTTCACTGTTCCGCCCCGGCCGCAGCCGCTAAGCCGTGCGGCCGGCAAAAAACGCCCCGTTTGCCGGCCTCAAACATATTTTGGAGAAGAGCGCCCGCAGCGCGCGCACGCGCGCTGCCCGGCCCAAGGGGCGGTTTGCGAGTTTGCCAGAAAGCGCCTGACACCGGGCGGGAGCGTCCTGGGCGAAGGTGTTGCGGGTGCGCACTGCTGCACCCCTGGCCAGGCCGTGGGGTGCAGCAGAAAATGCCGTCTTTAGCGGTAGTGGCGGCAGGTGGCCAGCTGGGCTTGGTAGGTGCGCGCCCGCGCCTCCACCTGCGAGGCCACCTGCATCAGCCAGGCCTTGTGCCGGTAGCTGCCGCGGGCATAGCCGGAGTGGCCTTCGTGATAGGCCAGATACTGGTTGCGCGCGTCATAAAGCGGGATGCCGTTCTTGGTCCGGCTCTTCGCCATGTACCACCCCATGAAGTCAGCCGCGTCTTTGATCCGGTCCCGCTTGGCCCGCCGCCGCCCGGTGTCGCGGCGGTAGTCGTCCCAAGTGCCGTCCAGCGCCTGGCTGTAGCCGTAGGCGCTCGATTGCCGCCCGACCGGGATCACGCCCAGGAGGTACTGGTGCGGCGTGCGGGCATCGCCGCGGAACCGGCTCTCGTGGTAGATAGTCGCCATTTGCACATGCACCGGCACCCCCCAGCGGCGCTGGGTGGCGCGGAAGGCCTTCAGGTATTCCGGACGCTGCTTGATGATGCTGCACGCATTGTCCAGATTGCGCGGCGGCTCGTTGTACCCGCCCCCGCAGGACGCCAGCCCCAGCAGGAGAACCAGGGCGCTGATGATTCTGCTCATTGCCTCTGCCACTTTTTTGTTTTGCCGCGAGTCTACCGGATCGCCGCCCGGGTGAAAATCAAATTTCAGGTTGTGAGGGGGGCTGAGGGCCATGCTGCAAAACGGAAGCCCGGATGCGGCAACCCTGCCGCTAGTACCGTCTCTGCAGCGGAAAACCGCCACTGTAACGGATGAGCTCACAGAATGTTTCCCCGGAAATCTGCGCCAACGATTGGACTTTCCCCGGCACGAAGCGCTATTTAGGAAAGTATGGGAGCTGGAAAAACATGCTGAAGTCGCGCGCAAAATACAATCTGGGGCAAGTCGTCCGGCACCGCAAACACCCGTTCCGCGGTGTGGTTTTCGATGTCGATCCCGAGTTCGCCAATTCCGAGGAATGGTATCAGGCCATCCCCGAGGACAGCCGGCCGCACAAGGCCCAGCCTTTCTATCACCTGCTGGCCGAGAACGAGCAGTCCTACTACGTGGCTTACGTCTCGGAGCAGAACCTGGTGGCCGACTACTCGGGCGAGCCGGTAGGCCACCCCGACGTCACCGAGATGTTCGGGCAGTTCGACGGCGGCGCCTATTCCCTGGATTTCCAGCTGAACTGACCGCGGCCGCCATAGCGGCGCAGGGCCGCAGCAGACCCGCCCCCCTGACCTCTAATGCCCCGTGCTCAATATCCCAGCGCGCAGCCGTCCTTGCGCGGGTCGCTGCCGCCCTCCAGCACGCCCGATGCGTGCATGAAAATCGCCTGAGCCCCGCCAAGCGGCGTCTCTGGCACTTCGATCTTGTGGCCCATCCCGGCTAGCTCCTCCAGCACCGCGGCGCTGTAGCCGCGCTCGGCCTTCAGTACGCCGCCATCGGCAAAGCAGCGCGGCGCGTCAATCGCGGCCTGCAGCTCCATGCCGAAATTCGCCACGTTGGTCAGCAGCCGGGCGTGGCCGGTGGGCTGGTAGGCACCGCCCATCACCCCGAAGGGCATCACCACGCGGCCCTCCTGGCGCAGCATCGCGGGGATGATCGTGTGCATCGGCCGCTTTCCGCCCGCCATCTCGTTCGGATGGCCTTCCTGGAGCGTGAAGCCTGCACCGCGGTTCTGCATCAGGATACCGAACTTCTCCGAGGCGATCCCCGATCCGAAACTGTGAAAGATCGAATAGATCAGCGAGACCGCCATGCCGTCCTTGTCCACGACGGTGATGTAGACCGTGTCCTTGTGGACCGACTCGGTAAGCGGCGCGGCCGCGGCCATAGCCCGGTGCGGGTCGATCAGCGCGGCGAGCTTTTCGGCGGTCTCCGGTGCCAGCATGTGCTGAAGCCGCGCGGTGTGGTCCGGGTCGGCGAGGAAGCGGTTGCGTGCATCATAAGCGAGCTTGCTGGCCTCAGCCTCGATATGGGCGCGCTCGGCCCCGAAGGGATCCATGCCCGCGATGTCGGAATGTTTGAGAATGTTGAGCAGAAGAATCGCCGTTGCGCCCTGACCGTTGGGCGGATGCTCGGCCAGTTCCATACCTTTGTAGGTGCCAAAGACCGGCTCCGTGACGTCCGCCCGGACCGCGGCAAAATCCTCCGCGGTCTGTACCCCGCCAAGCGCGGTGAGCGCGGCCACCATGTCCGCGGCGACCTCGCCGGTGTAAAAGGCATCGCGCCCGTCCCGGGCGATGCGGCGCAGCACCTCGGCCTGCCCTGGTGCGCGGAACAGCGCGCCCGCGGCAGGCGCCTTGCCGTCCTGCAGATAGGCGTTGCGCGCCGCGCCCTGCAGCCTGTCCGCACTGTTCTGCCAGTCAAAGGCGGTGCGCGGCGCCACCGGAACGCCTTCCTCGGCATAGCGGATAGCGGGCTCCAGGAGCACTGCCAGCCCGAGCTTGCCTTCGCTTTCGGCGAGCCGGCAGAAGGCATCGATCGCGCCCGGCAGGGTCACCGCATGCGCGCTGCCCAGCGGCACCGCGTTCAGGCCCTGGCTCCGCAGATCCGCCGCGCTCGCCGCTGCCGCCGCCCGGCCGGAGCCGTTCAGCGCATGGATTTCGGGGGAGCCGGGCCGCGAGTAGAGCACGAAGCAGTCGCCGCCGATGCCAGTCATCTGCGGTTCGCAAATCCCCAGCAGCACCGCCCCCGCGATCGCCGCATCCATCGCATTGCCGCCGCGCTTGAGGATGTCGACCGCTGTGGCCGCTGCCAGCGGATGCGAGGTGGCGCACATGCCGTTAGAGGCAAAGACCGCCGACCGTCCGTTCCGATGAAAATCCCGCATGGCTCACCTCCTCTTGCTGCCGGACATGACCCTAAGGAAAGGGCCGCCATTGGCAATCCTTATAGCGGCCTGACGCAGCGGCGCGGAACCGGGGCGGTGCGGGACAGGAGCGGCCGGGGGAGGAAGGACCCCCGGCACCGCCCGATGGTGGGGGCAATCTGCGCGGCGCCGGGGCAGAGCTTTCTTGAGCTACGGATCAATCTTTTGCAGATATTTCGGGCAGGGCTTGGCCCGGATTGGGGCGCCATTGCGGCGGGTCGTCAAATCCTCGCAACAAGAAGCCTCTCCGCCTTCCGGGCCGGGCGATGGTTGCTGCCTCAAGGGTGGGGCAGATCCTGCGCGCGCTGGGCGGCCGCGTTCCCGCCTCTGTTCGGGCTCCGGAGCCCGCTGCGGCGGAAGGGCTCGCCGCCGGGCATTAATTGCGGGGGCTATCGGGGCGGCCGGTCAGCTTGATTTCGAAGCACAGCGACAAGTTGTTGCCGCTGCCGGTACGCTCATACTTGATCTGGCTGGTCAACTCGCGGATCAGGAACCAGCCGAAGCCGCCCTCGGGCAGATCGGTATGCGGGACGCTGACGTCCGCGGGCTTACCGTCGGGCAACTGGCCGCCGGGGTAGGGGCCGCCGGCATCACGGATGTTCACCCAGAGCTGTTCGGCATGCAGTTGGCAGCCGATTGTCACATCGCCCGGCGCAGTGCCGGCATAGGCATGTTCGACCACATTGTTGACCGCCTCGGTCAGCGCGATCTGCACCTCGTCAGCACGCTCCCCCGGCACTCCGAGCGTGCGCAGCCGGGAAACGATATCGGCGATGCCCGCGCGGGCATCCATGTCAGTGGCCGTGAACGAGCAGGCGAAGGTTCTTACCATCAAATTCTCGCTTTGCGCCGCCAGCGCGCTTAATGTCACGTGTTTGCCCGTGCCGGGGACGTCGCCTCGCTGATCGACCCGTAGAGATTGAAGACGGTATCCATCCGGGTCAGGCGGAAGACCTTCTCGACCATCGGCGTTAGTCCGGCCAGGTCCAGCCGGCGGCTGCCGTCCAGCTGCTTCATGGCCGCCACGATTGCGCCGAGGCCGCTGGAATCGATGAACTGAACCTGCGACAAGTCCAGTATCACCCGCTCCGGCCCGCTTTCGGTCTCGCTCCGCATGTCTTCCTTGAACTGGATGGCCATGGCGGCATCAATGCGGTCCGCGTTGACTTTGACGATCTGGGCATCGTCCGTCATGGTCGTTGTCAGGCTCATGTCTCTCCCCCGGAGTGATAGGTGATCTCGCTGCACTCTAGACCTCAAAGCTTACCATTCTGTATGTGTAATTTTGATGATTGGAGGAAAAATCAATGAAAGATGTTGTCATCGCAGGCGCCGCGCGCACCCCGATGGGCGGCTTCCAGGGCATGTATGATGGCGTGAGCGCCGCCGAGCTCGGCGGCGCGGCCATCAAGGCGGCGCTTGAGGGCGCCGGCGCCAGCACCGTGGACGAGGTGCTGATGGGCTGCGTGCTGCCCGCAGGCCAGGGCCAGGCCCCGGCGCGCCAGGCAGGTTTTGCCGCAGGCCTCGGCGAAGAAGTGCCCGCTACCACGCTCAACAAGATGTGCGGCTCCGGCATGAAGGCGGCGATGATCGCCTATGACCAGATCGCGCTCGGCCAGGCGGACACCATGATCGCCGGCGGCATGGAGAGCATGACCAACGCGCCCTACCTTTTGCCGAAGATGCGCGGCGGCGCCCGCATCGGCCACGGGCAGGTTATCGACCACATGTTCCTCGACGGGCTGGAGGACGCCTACGACAAAGGCCGTCTGATGGGCACCTTTGCCGAGGATTGCGCCGAAAAGTACCAGTTCAGCCGCGAAGAGCAGGATGAATACGCCCTGAAATCCCTGTCGAATGCGCTGGAGGCGCAGGAGAGCGGCGCTTTCGCGGGCGAAATCACCCCCGTTACCGTTAAAACCCGCAAGGGCGAGGTGGTGACGGACACCGACGAGCAGCCGAAATCGGCACGCCCCGAGAAGATCCCGACGCTGAAACCGGCCTTCCGCAAGGACGGCACGGTGACCGCGGCCAATGCGTCTTCCATCTCGGATGGCGCGGCGGCGCTGGTGATGGCCTCGGCAGAAGCCGCAGAGGCGCAGGGTTTGACGGTGCGTGCCCGCGTGCTCGGCCATGCCAGCCACGCCCAGGCGCCGGGCTGGTTCACCACCGCGCCGGTGCCTGCGGCGCAGAAGCTGCTGGAACGGCTGGGCTGGAGCGCCGCGGACGTCGACCTCTGGGAGGTGAACGAAGCCTTCGCGGTGGTGCCGATGGCCTTCATGCGCGAAATGGGCATCCCGCGCGAGAAGGTGAACGTGAACGGCGGCGCCTGCGCGCTTGGCCATCCGATCGGCGCCTCTGGCGCGCGGATCATGGTCACCCTGCTGAACGCGCTGGAAAAACGCGGGCTGAAGCGCGGCATCGCAGCGATCTGCATCGGCGGCGGCGAAGGCACGGCGATCGCGATCGAGCGGGTCTGATCCGCGCCTTCTGCTTTCCGGCCACTTTCTGGCCGGAAATACCCTCGGGGGTGAATTGACCGGAAGGTCAAGAGGGGGCAGACAGCCCCCTCTACTCAGAATCGCCTCCGCCAGCCAATATTGAGGTGCCTTGTGCGTCAATTGTACAGTTTCTGCTTAAGGCGAATAGACGATGGCAGAGTAATGCTTAGCGCATTAATGGTTTTTGCTATTTCGATTATTTTGCTTTTTGCGTTAAATATACTTATCTCAGCATTCTTGATGGTCTTTGCAATTGAAAGTGAGTTGGTGGAGATCTTGCTCAGCTTTTTCGCTTTGCCGCTTGCTCCGTTCTTTTTGGGCTCTATGGCATTGATAGCAGAGCAGATGTGGGTTCTATGCGGTGTCTATCGAATATTCGGTGTGCATGACCTTCCCGTAAGGCGTGCGGTCCGGAAGTACGCCTTAAAAGGTTAATTCTGCTCAACAATTACCCACGGTGAAGGAGTGAAAGCCATGCGGGTCAACTACGAAACCCTGGCCAAGACCATCGCGGCCTTGTGTGAGGGCGAAAGTGACGCGGTTGCGCTGATGGCGACGGTGGCCTGCGAGGTGCACCATTCCGACGGCCGATTCGACTGGACCGGCTTTTACCGGGTGACCGCGCCGGAGCTGTTGAAGATCGGCCCCTATCAGGGCGGCCATGGCTGCCTGCAGATCCCCTTCTCCCGCGGCGTCTGCGGCGCAGCGGCGCGCAGCGGCGAGGTCCAGCTGGTGCCGGATGTAGACGCCTTCCCGGGCCACATCGCCTGCGCCTCCTCGACGCGGTCGGAATTGGTGCTGCCGGTCCGGAACGGGAGCGGGGAACTGATCGGGGTCTTCGACATCGACAGCGACCAGCCCGATGCGTTCACGGGCGAGGACGCGGAACAGCTTGAGGCGATTCTCGCGAAGGTGTTCTCGCAGGTTTGAGCGGGCTTTGAAGGGGCTTTGCCCCTCGGTCTGCGGCCTCACCCCAGGGTATTTCGGGTCAGAAAGTAGGATGAACCGGCGCGTTGGATGCGCCGGTTTTTTCAGGTCCGCGGCGTCTGGTGAAAAATCTCTTGGAAATTTCACCGACTCGCGGCATCGTGAAATTCGAGAGTTGAATTTCACGAACCCGGAGCATCCCCTTGAACGACCAGACCCTGCCCGCGGCCACGCTTGGTGCTGATATCCGCGCCCTGCGCAAAGCGCGCGGGCTGACGCTGGCGGAGACCGCGGCGCAGCTCAACCGCTCGGTGGGCTGGCTGAGCCAGGTGGAGCGCGACCTGTCGGAGCCTTCGATCTCGGACCTGCGCCAGATTGCCAAGGCCATGGGAGTGCCGATGTCGATGCTGTTTGCCCACGCAGGCGCGCCGGCCGAGGAACACGGCTACATCGTGCGTGCGGGCAGCCGGCGGCCGATGGGCTCGGGCGAGGAGGGGCTGATCGAGGAGCTGCTGTCGCCTGACCTCACCGATGATTTCGAGATGGTGCATTCCACCTTCCGGCCGCATTCGAAGATGCAGACACCCGCCGACCGGCCGACGCAGGAGGTGGGCTACATGATCTCCGGCCGGCTCGACCTGAAAATCGGCGGGCGGGCTTTCACCGTCGGCCCCGGCGACAGTTTCCGTATCCGGCACGAGCCCTACCAATGGGCCAACCCGTACGACGAACCGGCGGTGGCAGTCTGGGTGATTGCGCCGCCGGTCTACTGACGCGGACGAGGACACCAAGCAGCGGCCGCAGCGCCGCAACAGGACTGAGAAACAGGGAGCGATCATGTCCGATTTTCCAAACAAGGCCCGGGTGGTCATTATCGGCGGCGGCGTCGTGGGCTGCTCGTCACTCTATCATCTGGCCAAAAAGGGCTGGAGCGACTGCGTGCTTCTGGAGAAGAACGAGCTCACGGCCGGCTCCACCTGGCATGCGGCGGGCAATGTGCCGACCTTTTCGACCTCCTGGTCGATCATGAACATGCAGCGCTATTCGACCGAGCTTTATGCCCGCCTTGGCGACGAAGTGGATTACCCGATGAACTACCACCAGTCGGGCTCGATCCGGCTGGCGCATACAAAGGAGCGGATGCAGGAGTTCGAGCGCGCCTGTTCGATGGGCCGCTACCAGGGCATCGAGATGGAGATCTGGAGCCCCGAGGAAGCCAAGGCGCGCTACCCGTTCCTGGAGACCCATGATCTCAAAGGCGTTCTTTATGATCCCACCGACGGCGACATCGACCCGGCCCAGCTGACCCAGGCGCTGGCCAAAGGCGCCCGCGACATGGGGGCGCGGATCATCCGCTTCTGCCCCGCCACCGGCGTCACCCGGAAGGAAGACAAGAGCTGGATCGTCCACACGGAAAAGGGCGATATCGAATGCGACTACGTGGTGAACGCGGCCGGCTATTACGCGCAGCGCGTCGGCGAGTGGTTCAAGCCCTATGGCGGGCGCACGGTGCCGATGATGGTGATGAGCCACCAGTACCTGCTGACCGAGGAGATCCCCGAGGTCGAAGCCTGGTCGAAGGAGAACAGCGGCGCCAAGCTGCCGCTGCTGCGCGACGTCGATGTCTCCTACTACCTGCGGCAGGAGAAGCATGGCTTCAACCTCGGCCCATATGAGCCCAACTGCCGGGCGCATTGGGACACCGAAGCCGACCCGATGCCGGATGACTTCTCCTTCCAGCTCTGGTCCGACGATCTCGACCGGATCGAGGATATCGTCACCGACGCCATGGAGCGGGTGCCGCTGATGGCCACCTCGGGCGTTGCGCGCGTGATCAACGGGCCGATCCCCTATGCCCCCGACGGGCTGCCGCTGATCGGTCCGATGCCCGGCGTTAAAAATGCGTTCGAGGCCTGCGTTTTCACCTTCGGCATCGCCCAGGGCGGCGGTGCGGGCAAGGTGCTGGCCGAGTGGATCGTCGACGGGCAAACCGAGTGGGACATGTGGGCCGTCGATCCGCGCCGCTACACCGATTACACCGATCACGACTACTGCGTGCAGAAGGGGATGGAGGTCTACGGCAACGAATACGCCATGCATTTCCCGCATCACGAATGGCCCGCTGCGCGGGACAAGAAGGTGAGCCAGGTGCATGCCCGGGTGAAGGAACTCGGCGGCCAGATGGGCGTCTACAACGGCTGGGAGCGGGCGAACTGGTTTGCCAAGCCGGGCGATGACACCTCGGAGGCGGCGACGCACACCTGGGGCCGCTCCGGCCCCTGGCAGCAGCGCATAAAGGAAGAATGCGAGGCGGTGCGCGATCGCGTCGGCGTCTTGGACCTGCCGGGCTTCTCGCGCTTCAACCTTTCGGGCGAAGGCGCGGCGGAATGGCTGCGCGGCCTAGTGACCGGCGGCCTGCCCAAACCGGGGCGGATGAACCTGATCTATTTCGCCGACCCGCGTGGCCGCATCCTGACCGAGATGTCCTGCATCCGCCATGGCGAGGACCATTTCACCCTGATCACCGCGGGCGCCGCGCAGTGGCATGACTTCGAGGTGCTGAAGAAGGCCCTGCCCGAGGGGCTGAGCCTCACCGATCACACCACCGAATACGCCACCATGATCGTGACCGGGCCCGAATCGCGCGCGCTCTTGGCAGGGATTTCGGACGCCGATCTCAGCCTCGGCTGGCTCACCCATCAGGAGGCCACGGTGGCGGGCAAGCCCGCGTTCCTCGCGCGGGTCTCCTTCGCCGGCGAACTCGGCTGGGAGGTGCATTGCGCCAACGCCCATCAGTCTGAGATCTACGAGGCGATCCTTGCAGGCGGCGCCAAGCCTTTCGGCATGTATGCGCTGAACTCCCTGCGCATCGAGAAGGGCTACCGCACCTGGAAAGGCGATCTCTCCAGCGACTACTCGCTCTTGGAGGCCGGGCTCGGCCGGTTCGTGAAGCTGGACAAGCCGCAGGATTTCCCCGGCAAGGCGGCGATCCAGGCCGAGGCGGAGCAGGGCGTGAAGAAGCGTTTCGTCACCCTCATCGTCGAGGCAGGCGAAGCCGATGCGCCCTACATGTCCTGCCTCTGGAAAGACGGCGAGATCGTGGGCGAGACCACCAGCGGCGACTGGGGCTACAGGGTCAATGCCTCCATTGCGCTTGGCATGGTGCGGGCCGACCTGGCCGCGCCGGGCACCGAGCTGGAGGTCGATATCTACGGCGCGAAATGCCGCGCGGTGGTGCAGGAAGACGCGCCGCTCTGGGATCCGGAGAACGCCCGCCTGCGCGCCTGACGAAATCCAGCGGCCCGGGCAGATGTCCCGGGCCGTTTTTCTGACCGGCCCGCTCCGTACTGCGTGGTGCGGGCCCGCGAGTGGGAGAGGCCCGCCATGACCCTGCCGGAACCGCGCAAGACCGCCAAGGCTCAGGACCCCGCCCGGGTCTGGACCATCGACATCCTGATCTGCGAAGGCTTCGTGCTGACCGAGATCTCCGCACTCTTGGAGGTGTTCCGCATCGCCAACCGGGTGCTCGCGCAGCCGCCATTCAGCTGGACCGTGCGCTCGGCCGCGGGGGGGCGGATGAGCTGCCGGGCGGGCCTGAGCGTCGACAGTGAAGCCTATGTCCCCCGGCCGGACGCGGATTTCGCCTTTGTCCTGGGCAATTCCGACCCGGCGCACCCGGGGCTGTCCTGCGCCCGGGTAATCCAGACCTACACCAGCCGCGGTTGCAAGGTATTCCTGCTGGCCGAAGCTGCGGCGCGCTACATCAGCGAACAGGGCAGCGGCGCCGGGCGGCGCACCACCCACTGGGAGAACTCGGCCCTTCTGCGCGAGCGGCTGGGGCTGGCCGATGCGTCCCATGCGCTGGCCTGCGAGGATGGGCCGATCGTCACCTGCGCGGGCATGGGTGCGACCACCGATATTGCGCTGGCGCTGGTAGGGCAGCTCACTTCGGCTGCGGCGCAGATGACAGTGGCCAACATCCTCTTGCACGAGCAGGTGCGCGACTACGGCTCGCTGCAGCCCTTTGCCGGCGCCAAACCGACCATCACCGGCGACAGCGAGCTCGACCACTGTATCCGCATCATGCAGGCCAATATCGAAGAGCCGGTGCCGATCCGCGAAATCGTTTCGGCCTTGGGCATCTCCAACCGGTCACTGGAGCGCAAATTCAAGACGTTTCTCGCCACCACACCCAACGGGTTTTACCGGGAAATGCGGCTCTCGCGCGCCAACAATCTGCTTCTGAACACCACCATGAGCGTCCGGGAGATCGGCCTCGCCTGCGGTTTTCCCAACGGGTTTTCCAGCCTTTACAAGAGCTTTTTCGGCATCACCCCGTTTGCGCTGCGCAAGCGGCGGCGGCTGGGCGGCGCTCTTCCGCAAGAAATTCTGCAAGCCGGGGAATAGCCCCGGACGGCTGACGTTTTTGATGCATTTCCTGCCGCCTCTCCGTGGCAGGCTGACCCCATCGAGATTCTGGAGAGATGAGATGAGCGATCTTCCCGAGAAGGCCCGCGTAGTGATTGTCGGCGGCGGTGTGGTCGGCTGTTCGGTGGCCTATCACCTGACCAAACTGGGCTGGCAGGACGTGGTATTGCTGGAGCGCAAGCAGCTGACTTCGGGCACCACATGGCATGCCGCCGGGCTCATCGCGCAGCTGCGCGCCACCGCCAACATGACCAAACTGGCGAAGTACAGCCAGGAGCTCTATGGCGCGCTGGAGGAGGAAACCGGCGTTGCCACCGGCTTCAAGCGCTGCGGCTCGATCACTGTGGCCCTGACGGAGGAGCGCAAGGAAGAGATCTTCCGCCAGGCCGCCATGGCGCGGGCCTTCGGGGTCGAGGTTGAGGAAATCTCGCCTGCCGAGGTGAAACAGAAGTACGCCCACCTCAACATCGAGGACGTGACCGCCGGTGTGTGGCTGCCCAAGGACGGGCAGGGCGATCCGGCCAATATCGCGCTGGCGCTGGCCAAGGGCGCCCGCCAGCGCGGCGCGCTGGTGAAGGAACGTATCAAGGTGACCGGCATCGCGAAACAGGGCCGCCGCGTTACCGGCGTGGACTGGGTCAGCGATGACGGCCAGTCGCAGGGGCACATCAAGGCCGACATGGTGGTGAATTGCGCCGGCATGTGGGGGCATGAGGTCGGCCGCATGGCGGGCGTCAACGTGCCGCTGCACGCATGCGAGCATTTCTATATCGTGACCGAGGGCATCAAGGGCCTCACCCAGATGCCGGTTTTGCGGGTGCCGGACGAATGCGCCTACTACAAGGAGGACGCGGGCAAGATCCTCCTCGGCGCGTTTGAACCCAACGCCAAGCCCTGGGCGATGAACGGCATCCCCGACAGTTTCGAGTTCGACCAGCTGCCCGAGGACTTCGACCACTTCGAACCCATCCTTGAAGCCGCCTGCAACCGCATGCCGATGCTGGCGGAGGCGGGTATCCACACCTTCTTCAACGGCCCCGAAAGCTTCACGCCGGATGACGCTTACCACCTCGGCCTCGCGCCGGAGATGGACAATGTCTGGGTCGCGGCGGGCTTCAACTCCATCGGCATCCAGTCCGCGGGCGGTGCCGGCATGGCGCTGGCGCAGTGGATGGAGGACGGCCAGAAGCCCTTCGACCTCGGCGATGTCGACATCTCCCGCATGCAGCCGTTCCAGGGCAACAAGCACTACCTGTTCGAACGCTCCAAAGAGACCTTGGGCCTGCTTTATGCCGACCACTTCCCCTACCGCCAGAAAGCCACCGCCCGCGGTGTCCGCCGCACGCCGTTCCATCACCACCTGAAAGAGCAGGGCGCGGTGTTCGGCGAGCTGGCGGGCTGGGAGCGCGCCAACTGGTTCGCAGGCGAAGGCCAGGAGCGGGAATACCGCTACAGCTGGAAGCGCCAGAACTGGTTCGAGAACTCCGCCGCCGAACACCGTGCCGTGCGCGAAAACGTCGGCATGTACGACATGTCCTCCTTCGGCAAGATCCGCGTCGAAGGCCCCGAAGCCGAAGCCTTCCTGAACTATATCTGCGGCGCCAATCTCTCGGTGCCCGCGGGCAAGATCACTTACACCCAGTGCCTGAACCCCCGCGGCGGGATCGAGGCGGACGTGACCGTGACGCGCCTGTCGGAGACCGCCTATCTGGTGGTGACCCCCGCTGCCACGCGGCTTGCCGACCAGACCTGGATGCTGCGCCACCGCGGCGAGTTCAGCGTGGTGATCACCGATGTGACCGCCTCCGAGGGCGTGCTGGCGGTGATGGGCCCGAACGCGCGCAAGCTGCTGCAGAAGGTCTCTCCCAACGATTTCTCCAACGCGGTGAACCCCTTCGGCACCGCGCAGGAGATCGAGCTGGGCATGGGCCTCGCCCGCGTCCACCGCGTCACCTACGTGGGCGAGCTGGGCTGGGAAGTCTATGTGAGCGCCGACATGGCGGGCCACGCCTTCGAGACTCTGTGGGAGGCGGGCCAGGAGATGGGGCTGAAGCTCTGCGGCATGCACATGATGGACAGCTGCCGGATCGAGAAGGGCTTCCGCCACTTCGGCCACGACATCACCTGCGAAGATCACGTGATCGACGCGGGCCTCGGCTTTGCGGTGAAGACAGACAAGGACGACTTCATCGGCAAGGCGGCAGTGCTGGAACGCAAGGAAACCGGACCGAAAACCCGGATGCTGCAGTTTAAGCTCACCGATCCGGAGCCGCTCCTGTTCCACAACGAGCCGATCATCCGCGACGGCAAATACGTGGGCTACCTCAGCTCCGGCAACTACGGCCACACGCTGGGCGCTGCCATCGGCCTCGGCTATGTGCCGTGCGAAGGCGAAAGCGCGGCGGATGTTCTGGGCTCCACCTACGAGATCGACGTCTGCGGCGTGAAGGTGCGGGCGGAAGCTTCTCTAAAGCCGATGTACGATCCCGGATCGGAGAGGGTGAAGGCCTGAGAAGACACAGATTCCGGGCTGGCCCAACTCATGGTTCCGCCCGGAATACCTCAGCCGCCGTCAGGTGCGGCCTTTTTCACCACGGCAGCCACCGGTCCCATAGAAAACCCCGCATCGCTGCGCCCCAGCTGCGGCGCATGCAGGCGCGAGACGTTGCCGTCGAAGTACAGTGCGCTCGGCAGGTTGAGGTAGTCGCGGAACAGGCTGCCGAACTGGTGGAAGGTCACCGCATTGCGCGAGATTGCAAACACCACCCGGCGGCCATCGGCGCTGGTGCCGACGCCGTTGCGGATATAGTAGCTGTCCGAATCCGGCAGGAAGCGGGGATGCAGCTCGCCGTCGATCACCAGCATCGGGCCGGACTGGGTGGCGTATTTGCAATCTGGCGCGGCCTTCTCGAAGGCCAGCGTCTCGATGACGTCGGCGCGGTCCTCGCGGATGCAGAAGACGCCGTTGGGCAGCAGGCCGAAGTTGCCGGGGCCTGCGTTGGTGACCAGCCGCATCTCCTGCGCGCCGTCCTCGACATAAAGGCCCACAGGCGCGCGGTCGCTGTGGTACATGCCCGCATTCGTCGCAAAGGCCAGTTCCTTGCCTTCGGCCGCAAGCGCGTCCTCAAGGGTGGAGAAATGGCCGTAGACCTCGCCATCGCCATTACGTAGGAACAGCCGCAGCTCCTCCTGCGCGGCATCCACTTCACAGATCGAGTAGCGGTTGCCCTCGTAGGAGACGTCATTGCACTCCACCGCGCCGCCCGCCGCAGGCACGGCCCAGAGCGCTGCCAGAACGAGCGCCGCCCTGCGGATCATTCTTCGATATCGCGGCGCACCGCGTCCTGGCTCAGCATCCGGCGGGTGTCGTCCATCTGGTCGAAGGTCTCGTCCAGGCGGAAGCGCAGATCGGGGGTGTACTTCAGCCCCAGCTTCTTGCCCACCATCCGGCGCAGCTCGGCCTTGTTGCGGGCAAGCAGCTTCAGCACATCCTCCTGCCCCTTGCCGCCCAGGGGCAGCACAAAGGCGGTGGCGATCTTCAGGTCGGGCGAGGTGCGCACCTCGCCGACGGTGATCGACATGCGGTTGAGGTCGGGGTCATGCACATCGCCGCGCGCCAGCACCTCGGACAGGGTGCGGCGGATCAGTTCGCCGACGCGAAGCTGCCGCTGGGAGGGGCCGGGGCCATCGTGGAATTTGTTCTTTGCCATAACCCCGATCTAAGACGGATCGCGGGCTTTGCCAAGCGCCCGCCGGCAGGCTAGGACAAATCCAGCTTGCAGAAAGGATCGGGGCCAATGACGGAGAAACCAGGGATCGTGATCACCGGCGCATCGGGGCGCATGGGGCAGATGCTGATGAAGACGGTGCTGGAGAGCGGTACGGCCAGGCTCGCCGGGGCGGTGGATCGTCCGGGCCACGGCTGGATCGGCCGCGACGCAGGCGAGATGATGGGCGGTAGGCCCGTGGGTGTCACCGTAACAGATGATGCCGCCGCGGCCTTCGCCCAGGCGCAGGCGGTGATCGACTTCACCGCGCCGGAGGCGTCGCTCGCCTTCTCCAAACTCGCGGCGGAAGCCGGCGCGGTGCATGTGATCGGAACCACCGGCATGAGCGCAGAGCAGATAGCCGGGCTGAAGAACGCGTCCAAGAAGACGGTCATCGTGCGCGCGGGCAACATGAGCCTCGGCGTGAACCTGCTGGTGCAGCTGACCAAAAAGGTCGCCGCCGCGCTGGACGAGGATTTCGACATCGAGGTGATCGAGGCGCATCACCGCCACAAGGTGGACGCCCCCTCCGGCACCGCGCTGATGCTGGGCGAGGCAGCCGCCGAGGGCCGCGGCGTCACGCTGGAAGATGTACGCGATTCCGGCCGCGACGGCATCACCGGCGCCCGCAAGCGCGGCGATATCGGCTTCACCGCCATCCGCGGCGGCGACATCGTGGGGGAGCATGACGTGCTGTTTGCCGCCGAAGGCGAGCGCATCGTGCTGCGCCACCTCGCCACCGACCGCGCGATCTTTGCCCGCGGCGCGCTGAAGGCCGCGCTTTGGGGCCAGGGCAAGGCGCCGGGCGAATATGACATGGTGGACGTGCTGGGGCTCTGAAGCCTCCCGGAAAGCGGCCCATGGCCGCTGCCTCCGGCGGGAGTATTTTCAGGAAAGATGAAAGCGCCCCAACCAGCGGCTTCATCTTTCGCCCAATACTCCGGGGGTGAGCAGGCGCAGCCTGCGAGGGGGCAGCGCCCCCTCATCACCGTTCAGAAATCGACGGCGATGCCCTTTTTCTCCCAGTCGCCATAACGCGCTGGATCCGGCCCGTCGCGCCCGCCCAGTTCCTTGGGCAGGGGGGTCTCCGCCTCGGCGGCCTTGCGGCGGGCCTCGGCCTCGGCCAGGGCGCGCTGGGCGGCGGGCGGCAGGTCTTTTCGGTCGGGGGCGGTCTCGTCGCTCATCACGGGTTCCTTTATGCTCGGCCCATGATATATGCGCTTGCCCGGCGGGAACAAGCCGCCCGCGCCACCGCGTCACAAGGAGTAACCCGATGACCGACCAAGCCCGCCGCACGGCGCTTTACCTCCTCGACCAGGTGTTGGGCGAGGGGCGGCTGCTGGCGGAATGCTACGCCTCCGGCGCGCTGGAGAAGCTGGCACCGGAGGACCGGGCGCGGGCGCAGCGGCTGGCGGCGGACACGCTGCGCAGCCTCGAACGTGCCGACCGGGTCCTGAAGAAACACCTGAAAAAGACGCCGCCGCTGCCGGTCCTGAACGCGCTGCGCCTTGGCACGGTGGAGCTCTGCGGCGGCGGAGCCGCGCATGGCGTGGTGAACGAACTGGTGGCGATTGTCTCCAAACACCGCCGCCATGGGGCACTGAAGGGTCTGGTCAATGCGGTCCTGCGCAAGGTGGCCGAGGAGGGTCCCGCCGAATGGGCCAAGCTGCGCATCCCGCGCCTGCCGAACTGGCTGAGAAAGCCGCTGGTGCAGGCCTGGGGCGCGGAGGCGATGCTGGCGATGGAGGCCGCGCACTATGCTGGCGCGCCGCTGGATCTGACCGGGAAACCGGGCGCCGGCCTTTCTGCGCTGGACGGGAAGATGCTGCCCACAGGCTCCGTGCGGCTCACGGCGGCCGGGCAGGTTTCGGCGCTGCCCGGCTACGGCGCGGGCGACTGGTGGGTGCAGGACGCGGCGGCGGCGCTGCCCGCGCGGCTCGTGGATGCGCAGCCCGGTGAACAGGTGCTCGACCTCTGCGCCGCACCCGGCGGCAAGACGCTGCAGATGGCGGCCGCCGGCGCCGGTGTCACCGCGGTTGACATCTCCGGGGCGCGGCTCTCCCGGCTGGAGGAGAACCTTGCCCGCACCGGGCTCAAGGCCACGCTGGTGGCGGGCGATGCGCTGGCGCAGGAGGGCCAGTACGACGCGGTGCTGCTGGATGCGCCCTGTTCCGCCACCGGCACCATCCGACGCCACCCGGACCTGCCGCATGCCAAGGACGGCAGCGAGTTCGGCGCCCTGATCGAACTGCAAGCGCAGATGCTCGCCCATGCCTGGACGCTGGTGAAGCCGGGCGGGCGGCTGGTGTTCTGCACCTGCTCGCTCTTGCCGGACGAGGGCGAGTGCCACATCGAGGACGCGCTGGAGATGTTTCCGGACATGCAGGCCGACCGGGCCGCATTGCACCTGCCGGGCATCGAGGACGCCTGGATCACCCCCGAGGGCGGCTTGCGCCTGCGCCCGGACTACTGGGCGGAGCACGGCGGTATGGACGGCTTCTACATGGCGCTGCTGCGCAAGGCCGCCTGACGCCGCGGCGGCGCGCCGGCGGGCCTGTGCCAATCGCGGCATAACCCGGTGACTTGAGCCCCGCGCCCGGTTATGCTGCCGCCAAAACGCCCCAAGGCGTGAGGCAGCGAGCATGGCCAGACCCGACAGCAGGACGACCCGAGGCAGCCGGTTCCTGAACCGGCTCTACGCCTGGCGCGCGCGCCGCCGTCCGGCTGCCACCGGCTTTGTCTCCCAGCCGGAGCCGCGCACCATCGGCAGCTATGCCCGCGGGCGGCAGCTGGTCGCGGGCAACCTCCTGTTTGCGGGGTATCTCGTGGAATCCACCGACACGGGCCTGTGGGAAGTCGAAGCCCCAGACGCCGCTTTCGATGCCGAGCGGCACGGTTTCGCCTGGCTCGACGATCTTGCCGCGGTGGGCGATCCGGCGGCGCGGGCCAAGGCGCAGAAATGGGTCTGGGGCTGGATCCGCCAGCATGGCCGCGGCCCGGGGCCGGGCTGGCTGCCGGAGCTGACCGGGCGCCGGGTGATCCGCTGGATCAATCACGCGCCGTTCCTGCTCGGCGGTCCTGGCAAGCCGGACAGCGATGCCTTCTTCCGCTCGCTTGCGCAGCAGGCCTGGTTTCTGTCGCACCGCTGGCAGGGCACGGCCCCCGGCCTGCCGCGGTTTGAGGCGCTTGCCGGGCTGGTCTATGCGGGCCTCTCCCTGGAGGGCTGCGAGGAACTGGCCGACCCGGCGATCAAGGCGCTGGCCGCGGAATGCGAAGCCCAGATCGGCAGCCAAGGCGGCCTGCCGACCCGAAACCCGGAAGAGCTGCTGGATGTCTTCATGCTGCTCACTTGGGTCTCTGCAGCTCTCCACGAGGCAGGCGGCAGTGTGCCCCGGGCGCATTCCAAGGCCATCGCCCGCATTGCGCCCACGCTCCGCACCCTGCGCCACAGCGACGGGGGCTTGGCGCGGTTCCACGGCGGCGGCCGCGGGCTGGAGGGACGGCTGGATCACGCGCTGGCCGCGAGCCACGTGGCCGGGCGGCAGACGGATGGCCTGGCGATGGGCTATGCGCGGCTCTCGGCCCGGCGTACCTCGGTGATCGTCGATGCAGCACCGCCGCCCGCGGGCGCGGCCTCGGGCAACGGCCATGCCTCCACCCTGGCCTTTGAGCTCACCTCCGGGCGGCGGCCGCTGGTGGTGAACTGCGGCTCCGGCGCCGCCTTCGGGGTGGAATGGCGCCGCGCCGGCCGCTCCACGCCTTCGCATTCGACCCTGTGCCTTGAGGGCCACTCCAGCGCCCGGCTGGCCCCGCCTGCCCGCGGCACCGGCTTCGAGGCGCTGATCGAGGCACCGCAGAACGTGCCGCTTGAAATGAGCGGCAGCCCGGAGCGCTTCCGCCTGGAAGCCGCGCACGATGGCTACGCCGGGCAGTTCGGCCTCACCCATGCGCGTACGTTTGACCTTGCCTTCGACGGCCGCGAGCTGGCGGGAGAGGACATGCTGGTGGCGCTTGATGACGCCGCCCGCAAGCGCTTTGCCCGGGCGCGCGACGCCAGCCCCGAGGCCGGCCTCGGCTTCGACATCCGCTTTCATCTGCACCCGGAGGTGGATGCAGCCCTTGACTTGGGCGGCGCGGCAGTATCCATGGCGCTCAAGAGCGGAGAGATCTGGGTGTTCCGCCACGACGGCAGCTGCGCCCTGCGGCTGGAGCCGGGCGTCTACCTGGAGCAGACCCGCTTGAAGCCGCGTGCGGCACAGCAGATCGTTCTTTCCGGGCGCGCCATCGGTTATGCCACGCGCGTCCGCTGGACGCTCAGCAAAACGCAGGAGACTGCGGTTGCCGTGCGAGACCTGAACCGGGACGACCCCGAGACCTATGATTGAGCCTGCAAAGGACCGCCCTGACATGACCGACCTCCACCCCGTACGCCGTGCGCTGCTTTCCGTATCCGACAAGACCGGCCTGATCGAGCTGGGCAAGGCGCTGGCCGCGCGCGGTGTCGAGCTTCTGTCGACCGGCGGCTCCGCCAAGGCGCTGCGCGAGGCGGGGCTTTCAGTGAAGGACGTCTCGGAGGTGACCGGTTTCCCCGAGATGATGGATGGCCGGGTGAAAACGCTGCACCCGATGGTGCATGGCGGTCTGCTGGCGCTGCGCGATAACGACACCCACGTGGCCGCGATGCAGGAGCATGGCATCGGCGCCATCGACCTGCTGGTGGTGAACCTCTATCCGTTCGAAGCCGCTCTGGCGCGCGGGGCCGCTTATGACGAGATGATCGAGAATATCGACATCGGCGGCCCGGCGATGATCCGCGCCGCGGCCAAGAACCACGCCTTCGTCAACGTGGTGACCGACGTGCAGGACTACGAGGCGCTGCTGGGTGAGCTGGACGCAAACGACGGCCAGACCTCCTATGGCTTCCGCCAGCGGCTGGCCCAGAACGCCTATGCCCGCACCGCAGCTTACGATTCCGCGGTGTCGAACTGGATGGCCTCGGCGCTGGAGGAGAAGACCCCGCGCCGCCGCGCCTTTGCCGGCGAGCTGAAGCAGACCCTGCGCTACGGCGAGAACAGCCACCAGGAAGCCGCCTTCTACACCGATGGCACGGGCCGTCCCGGCGTCGCCACCGCGCTGCAATTGCAGGGCAAGGAGCTGAGCTACAACAACATCAACGACACCGACGCGGCCTATGAGCTGGTGGCGGAGTTCGACCCGGCCGAAAGCGCCGCGGTGGCCATCATCAAGCACGCCAACCCCTGCGGCGTCGCCAAGGGCGCGACCCTGGCCGAGGCTTATCAGAAGGCCTTCGACTGCGACCGCACCTCGGCGTTTGGCGGCATCGTGGCGCTGAACCAGCCGCTCGACGCGGAAACCGCCGGGAAGATCACTGAGATCTTCACCGAGGTGGTGATCGCCCCCGGCGCCTCGGAAGAAGCCAAGCAGATCTTCGCCGCCAAGAAGAACCTGCGCCTGCTGCTGACCGATGGCCTGCCGGACCCGCGCCAGCCCATCGTGGCGTATAAGCAAGTGGCTGGCGGCATGCTGGTGCAGGACAAGGACGTGGGCCATGTGGGCATGGACGACCTGAAGGTGGTGACCGAGAAGGCGCCTACCGACGCCCAGATGCAGGACCTGCTGTTTGCCTGGAAGGTCGCCAAGCACGTGAAGTCCAACGCCATCGTCTATGTTAAGGACAGCGCCACCGTCGGTGTCGGCGCGGGCCAGATGAGCCGCCTCGACAGCGCCAACGTGGCGGCCGCGAAGGCGGGCCGCATGGCGGAGGAACTGGGCCTGAAAGAAAGCCTCGCCAAGGGCTGCGCGGTGGCCTCGGATGCCTTCTTCCCGTTCCCGGACGGCCTTCTGGAAGCGGCGGCCGCCGGCGGCTCCTGCGTGATCCAGCCGGGCGGCTCGATGCGCGACGAGGAAGTGATCAAGGCAGCCAACGAGAAGGGCCTTGCCATGGTCTTCACCGGCATGCGCCACTTCCGCCACTGATCGGGGGCAACAGGCAATGGCAGCGCGTCTGATGGTCGGGAGCGCCCTGGCCGCCTTTGTGGCGGACCAGGCGAGCAAGTACCTGGTGATCCACGTGATGGGGCTGGACCGGCTCCACCGTATCGACGTGCTGCCGCCACTCCTTAA
Source organism: Cribrihabitans neustonicus (assembly GCF_048820895.1). Taxonomy (NCBI): domain Bacteria; kingdom Pseudomonadati; phylum Pseudomonadota; class Alphaproteobacteria; order Rhodobacterales; family Paracoccaceae; genus Cribrihabitans; species Cribrihabitans neustonicus. The sequence continues at coordinate 56,608 of NZ_JBMERQ010000002.1, read as the reverse complement.
CTTCCGCTACGGCGAGAACACGGGCATCAACTTCGGCCTGTTCGGCGGCGGCGACGAGGCGGCGCGCTGGATCCTGATCGTCCTTTCGGCGGTGATCTGCGCGGTGCTTGCCGTGTGGATCATCCGCCGCCGCAAGACCGCCCGCGGGCTGCAGATCGCCGCCGGACTGGTGATCGGCGGCGCGCTGGGCAACGTCGCGGACCGGCTGCTTTACGGCTACGTGCTGGACTTTCTCAACATGTCCTGCTGCGGCATCGTGAATCCTTTCGTCTTCAACGTCGCTGACATCGCCATCTTTGCTGGTGCGGCCGGGCTGATCCTGTTTGACGGGCGGAATAAAAAGCCGGCGTGACCTTGCCCGGCAAATACGGTAGAAGCGGTGCCGGGACAGGCCCGGGCTTCCGGCCGGGCAGCAGGCAGGAGTGATTGCGGCGATGCGGATTCGGTTTGGTGTGATTGTTCTGGCCGGCGCCTTGGCGGCTTCGGGCTGCGCGCAGAAGGGCCTGCGCGACCTGCGCAAGCCGGGCACCGGGCCGGACGAGTTCCTGATCCTGCCCGCGAAGCCCTTGGATGCCCCCGCAAGCTACAGTACCCTGCCGCCGCCGACGCCGGGCGGCAGCAACATCACCGACCGCAACCCGCAGGCCGATGCGGTGGCCGCGCTGGGCGGCAACCCGGCTGCGATGGTGCCTGCGGGCAGCGCGCCCGCCCGCGACAGCGCCCTGGTCACGGCCGCCAGCCGCTACGGGGTGCAGCCCGCCGTGCGCGAGACGCTGGCCACCGAGGACGCCGCATTCCGCAAGCGCAACCGCGTGCTCACTCAGCTGAAACTGTTCCCGGTCGACCGCTACGAGCAGCTCTACCGCCGCCAGTCGCTGGACGCCCAGACCGAGACCGAGCGCTTCCGGCGCGCCGGGATCGAGACTCCGGCGGCCCCCCCGCCCGGCAGCGACTGAGCTTCACATCTGCGCCAGCCCGGCTTGTGCCGCGAGGCCGGCAGGCTAGGCTGACGCCGAACCGTTTCCGCTCTCCGGCCCGCCGGATGGCGGGTTTCTTTTTCCGCCCCGGCCAGTCCGCGGGCAAAGAAACTGGAGGATGCCGCATGATCCGCAGGATCACCCTGGCCGCCGCGACCCTGGCTGCCGTCCTCGCTGCTCCCGTGGCCGTCTTCCCGGCCGCCCCGGCTTTGGCCGCGGAAGGAGGGGAGGCTTCAGCCGGACCGGAGGTTACGGACTTCACCCTCGGCAATGGCATGCAGGTGGTGGTGATCGAAGATCACCGCGTGCCGGTGGTGCAGCACATGGTCTGGTACCGCGCCGGCGCCGCGGATGAGCCGCCGGGCGAGTCCGGCGTTGCCCATTACCTGGAGCACCTGCTGTTCAAGGGGACCGGGAAACTCGCCCCGGGGGAACTGTCGGCCACCGTGCGGGCCAATGGCGGCCAGGACAACGCCTTCACCAGCTACGACTACACCGCCTATTTCCAGCGCGTCGCCGCCGACCGTCTGGAGCTGATGATGCAGATGGAAAGCGACCGCATGGTGAACCTGCAGCTCAGTGAGGAGGATATTGCCACCGAGCGGGAAGTGATCCTAGAGGAGCGCAACCAGCGCACCGACAACGACCCCGCCTCGCTGTTCCGCGAGCAGCTTCGGGCCGTGCAGTACCACAACCACCGTTACGGCCAGCCGATTATCGGCTGGCGCCACGAGATGGAAGAGCTGGACATGGAGGATGCGCTGTCCTTCTACGGCACCTATTATGCGCCCAACAATGCGATCCTGGTGGTGGCTGGCGACGTGGTGCCGGAAGAGGTGCGCGCTCTGGCGGAAAAGTACTACGGCAGCATTCCCGCCAACCCGGACCTGCCGGAGCGCTTCCGCAGCCAGGAGCCGCCGCAGACCGCGGCACGGCGGATGACCTTCAGGGACCCGCGCGTGGCGCAGCCTTACGTGCAGCGCTCTTACCTCGCCCCCGAACGCGACAGCGGCGCGCAGGAGAAGGCCGCCGCGCTTTACCTGCTGGCAGAGCTCCTGGGGGGCGGCAATACCTCCTACCTCGCCAATGCGCTGCAGTTTGACCAGCAGATCGCGGTCTACACCGGCGCGTTCTATTCCGGCGTCTCGCTCGACGACACCACCTTCACCTTTCTGGTGGTGCCCGCCGAGGGGGTGGAAATGCCCGAGGCAGAGGCGGCGCTGGATGACGCCCTTGCACGCTTTTTGAAGGAGGGCGTGGATCTGGCTGAGCTCGACCGCATCAAACTGCAGCTGCGCGCTGCCGAAATCTACGACCGCGACAACGTGAACGGCATCGCCAACCGCTACGGCCAAGCCCTGACTTCTGGCCTGACGGTGGAGGACGTGCAGGCCTGGCCGCAGGTTCTGCAATCGGTGACCGCGGACGAGATCATTGCCGCCGCCCGCGAAGTGCTGCGCCCCGAGGTTTCGGTCACGGGCTGGATGATGCGCGGCGAGGAGGTGACCCAATGACTCTGCTGACCCCGCTGAAATTCATCGCTGCGGCAATTGCCGCCTGTTTTCTCGCGCTGCCCGCTTGGGCCGAGATCGAGATCGAGGAGGTAACCTCACCCGGCGGCGTCACCGCCTGGCTGGTGGAGGATCACTCGATTCCCTTCACCGCGATGGAAATCCGCTTCCGCGGCGGCACCTCGCTCGACGCGCCGGGCAAACAGGGCGCGGTCTACCTGATGGCGGCGCTGCTGGAGGAAGGCGCAGGCAGCCTGCGCGCGCAGGACTATGCCCGCGCGGTAGAATCGCTGGCAGCGGGCTTCGTGTTTGATGCCGACAAGGACATGGTTTCTGTCTCCGCCCGCTTCCTGAGCGAAAACCGCGACGAGGCTGTGCAGCTCCTGCGTCAGACCCTGTTCGAGCCCCGCTTTGACCAGGACGCGCTGGACCGGGTGCGGGCGCAGATTCTTGCGGGGCTGCGCTCGGACGCAAAAGATCCCAACCACATCGCGGGCCAAGCCTTCAACCGGCTTGCCTATGGCGACCACCCCTATGCCCGCGACGGCAAGGGCACGATCGAAAGCGTCTCCAAGCTCGACCGGCAGGACATCTTTGCGGCCCATGACGCGGTCTTTGCCCGCGACCGGCTCTATGTGAGCGCGGTGGGCGACATCACCGCCGAGGAACTCGGCGCCCTGCTCGACGACCTGCTGACCGGCCTGCCCGAGGAAGGCGCGCCGATCCCGGAGCCTGCCGAGGTCAGCATACCCGGCGGCGTCACGGTGGTGGATTTCGACACCCCGCAATCGGTTGCGGTCTTCGGCCAGCAGGGGATCGAGCGCGACCACCCGGATTTCTTCACCGCATACGTGATGAACCAGATCCTCGGCGGCGGCTCCTTCGAGAGCCGCCTGATGAGCGAGGTGCGCGAGAAGCGCGGGCTCACCTACGGTGTGTATACCTACCTGCTGCCGCGGGATCTGGCGGCGGTCTACATGGGCTCGGTCGCCTCTGACAACACCAAGATGGCCGAAGCGGTGGAGGTGATCCGCAACGAATGGCGCCGCATGGCCGGGGAGGGCGTCACCGAAAAGGAGCTGCAGGATGCCAAGACCTACCTGACCGGCGCCTATCCCCTGCGCTTTGACGGCAACGGGCGCATCGCCTCGATCCTGGCTGGAATGCAGATGGACGACCTTCCGATCGACTATGTGAAGACCCGCAATAGCAAGGTGGAGGCGGTGACGCTCGAGGATGTGAACAGCTTTGCCGCGCGCTTCCTCCAGCCCGAGGGCCTGCATTTCGTGGTGACGGGCCGCCCGGAGGGGCTGGCGGCCGCCAACTGACCGGGCCGCCTGCTGTCGCCTGGGCGGCCTGGCCGGGTGCCGCCGCCAGCGGCTGCCGGCCTGTGCTTTCCCTTTCAATCTGATGCGAAGTGATGTATGGGCGGGCCTGTCTGAGACGATGTGCCCGGGGCCCTGGCACGCGAAAGAAAGATAGATGGGGCCGGCGGCAATGGGGCCGCCATATGCAACGGGAGACCCGGGATCCGCCTGGGAGCGCTCCCATTTAGGATGCTGAAATGTTTAACGTTACGAAGAAATCGATGCAGTGGGGCGAAGAGACGCTCACGCTGGAGACCGGCAAGGTCGCCCGTCAGGCGGACGGCTCCGTCATCGCCACTCTTGGCGAAACCTCGGTGATGGCCAACGTCACTTTCGCCAAGGAACAAAAGCCCGGTCAGGACTTCTTCCCCCTGACCGTGCACTACCAGGAAAAATACTACGCTGCGGGCAAGGTGCCCGGCGGCTTCTTCAAGCGCGAAGCGCGCCCGACCGAGAAAGAAACCCTGACCGCGCGCCTGATCGACCGTCCGATCCGCCCGCTGTTCGTCCCCGGTTTCAAGAACGAAGTTCTGGTGATGTGCACCGTGCTGAGCCATGACCTGGTCAACGACCCGGACATCGTGGCGATGATCGCGGCCTCCGCAGCCCTGACCATCTCCGGCGCGCCCTTCATGGGGCCGATCGCCGGTGCCCGTGTCGGCTACACCGACGGCGAATATGTGCTGAACCCGACCGTCGACGACATGCAGGACCTGCGCCTCAATCCCGAGCAGCGCCTGGACCTGGTCGTGGCCGGCACCAAGAACGCCGTGATGATGGTGGAATCGGAAGCTTACGAGCTGTCCGAAGCAGAAATGCTTGGCGCGGTGAACTTCGCGCATGAGCAGATTCAGCCGGTGATCGACCTGATCATCTCGCTGGCCGAAGAATGCGCGAAAGAGCCCTTCGACTTCACCCCGCCGGATTACTCCGAGCTGTATGAGGCCGTGAAGGCCGCCGGTGAGACTGACATGCGCGCCGCCTTCGCGATCACCGACAAGCAGGAGCGCACCGCGGCCGTGGCCTTCGCCCGCGAGACCATCAAGAACGCGCTCACCGAAGAGCAGCTGGAGGACCCGAACCTCGGCTCCGCCCTGAAGAAGCTCGAAGCCAGCATCCTGCGCGGCGACGTGGTGAAGGGCGGCAAGCGGATCGACGGCCGCGACACCGCGACCGTGCGCCCGATCGTGGCCGAAACCGGCCTGCTGCCGCGCACCCACGGCTCGGCGCTATTCACCCGCGGCGAGACCCAGGGTCTGGTCGTGACCACGCTTGGCACCGGCGATGACGAGCAGTTCATCGACGCGCTGCACGGCAACTTCAAATCCAACTTCCTGCTGCATTACAACTTCCCGCCGTACTCGGTTGGCGAAGTGGGCCGCGTCGGCTCCCCGGGCCGCCGCGAGATCGGCCACGGCAAGCTGGCCTGGCGCGCGCTGCAGGCGGTGCTGCCGGCACCGACCGACTTCCCCTACACCATCCGCCTGGTTTCCGAGATCACCGAATCGAACGGCTCCTCCTCGATGGCCTCCGTCTGCGGCGGTTCGCTGTCGATGATGGACGCGGGCGTGCCGCTGAAGGCGCCGGTGGCCGGCGTCGCGATGGGTCTGATCCTGGAAGACGACGGCTCCTACGCGGTGCTGACCGACATCCTGGGTGACGAAGACCACCTCGGCGACATGGACTTCAAAGTGGCGGGTACCGAAAACGGCATCACCTCGCTGCAGATGGACATCAAGGTCGCGGGCATCACCCCGGAGATCATGGAGAAAGCCCTGGCCCAGGCCAAGGACGGCCGTCTGCACATCCTGAACGAGATGGGCAAGGCGCTGTCGAAGACCAACGAGTTCTCGGTCCACGCCCCGCGCATCGAGACCATGCAGATCCCGACCGACAAGATCCGCGAAGTGATCGGCTCGGGCGGCAAGGTGATCCGCGAGATCGTGGAAACCTCCGGCGCCAAGGTCGACATCAACGACGACGGCGTGATCAAGATCGCCTCCTCCGACGGCGAAGCCATCAAGCGCGCCTACGAGATGATCCACTCGATCGTCGCGGAGCCGGAAGAGGGCCAGATCTACACCGGCAAGGTCGTGAAGATCGTCGACTTCGGCGCCTTCGTGAACTTCTTCGGCAAGCGCGACGGCCTGGTGCATGTCTCCCAGATCGAGAACCGCCGCCTGAACCATCCTTCCGACGTGCTGAAGGAAGGCCAGGAAGTGAAGGTCAAGCTGCTCGGCTTCGACGACCGCGGCAAGGTGCGCCTGTCGATGAAGGTCGTGGACCAGGAGACCGGCGAGGAGATCTCCGCCGAGAAGAAGGAGCAGGCCGAGGGCTGAGCCTCGCCTGACCGGACACAGACAGCCCGGGGCGCGTGCATTCCGCGCGCCCCGGGTTCTTCAATTTCTGCCGGACCGCCGCTGGAGCCTTTGATGACGCACCGTGTCACAATCATTACGGTGACCTATAATTCCGCCGCCGTGGTGCAGGGCCTGTTGCGCTCGATCCCCTCCGGCGTGCCCTGCATCCTTGTCGATAACGCTTCGGCAGATGTGGAGGCGGTTCGGGTGCTGGCGCGCGAACATGGTGCCGGCTTCATCGCAAATGCGGAAAACGCCGGGTTCGGGCGGGCCTGCAACCAAGGCGCCGCACAGGCGGACACCGAGTTTTTGTTCTTCGTGAACCCAGATGCGGAGCTGTTCGAAGATACCCTCGATGAGCTGCTCTCCGCTGCCGGCGCACATCCGGAAGCATCGGCCTTCAACACCCGGGTTCTCAAGGGTGACGGCTCGCTGTTTTTCAAGCGCCGCAGCAAGCTAATTCCCAGAAGCCTGTGGCTCGCCCGCGATGCCGCGCAGCGGGATGGCGAAGTGCCGGTGCTGTCGGGCGGCGCTCTGATGGTGCGGCGGGACGCCTTCGAGCGGGTTGGCGGTTTCGACCCCAACATTTTCCTGTTTCACGAGGACGACGATCTCAGCCTGCGCCTGAAGCGGGACTGCGGCCCGCTGCGCTATGTGCACGGCGCGCGGGTGCGCCACCTGCTCGGGCATGCGACCGAGCGGTCGGCCCGGACCGCCGCGCTCAAGGCCTGGTACATGGGCCAGTCGCGGGTCTACGCCGCCCGCAAGCATGGCCAGCGGCTGGGCTACCTCCGCGCGCTGGCCGAAGCCGTGGTGCAACTGATCTCGCCGCTTAGCCTTCTGTCCGCGCGCAAGCGGGCAAAGGCCTGGTACTACCTGCGTGCAGTGTTCAGCAGCCCAGGGCGGCAGACCGCTGACCGCCCGCCGCCCTGGCAGTGATACCTGCCTGCGGTTTTGGGCTGGCTTCGCATTCTGTAGACAAGGTTTACCCATGAAAATGCTTCCTCTCTGGAAAATTGCCCGGGAACTCAGACGCGTGCTGGAGCAACTTCCCCGGTTGCCGGGTCAGATCAGCTCGTACTTTCTTGGAGCAAGATACTATGACAGGTTTCACGCGCCCCAGGTGAAGGTCATCGAGGGAAATCTGCCCGGTGGCTCCCGGGTCGCGATTTACCTGGTCTTTCCGCGGGACGGGCTGTTGCCAAGCCACAAACACGCCCTCGAATACCTCAGGGAAAATGGGTATGCGCCGCTGGTGGTGTCAAATCTTCCTGTGTCGGGCGCGGATGCCGAATATCTCAAGGAGAATGCTTGGCGTGTCATCGAACGGCCCAATGTCGGGTATGATTTTGGAGGGTACCGGGATGGTGTCCTCTCATTGGCTGAGAAGTTGAGCGGGCTGGAGCGTCTGGTCCTGCTGAACGACTCCAGCTGGTTTCCTTTGCCGGGATCCAGGAACTGGTTGAAGGAAGCAGAAGGTCTGGGAGTAGACTATGCCGCGGCGGCCACCAGTTTGGGTATCGTGCGGGTTAAACCTTCGCAGTACCAGTCAATTCAATGGACTTTTGATCCCACTCAGAGAAACTTTCACTACGGCTCCTATGCCGTCTCCCTAGGGCCCGCCCTGCTGCGCGACAAACGCTTCCAGCGCTACTGGACCAATTACCCCCTGACGAAAGAAAAGAATAAGGTCGTCCGCCGCGGGGAAATCGGACTCACCCGCTTTGTCGTGAAAAACGGGTTCTCGCATGCCGCGACCTACGACATCCTGAGGCTGCCTGACGACTTGCGCAGCTTATCGGATGAAGAGGTGAACTGGCACGCACGGAACTTGACCCTGCTGGATGACCGCGCGTGCAGGGAGACTGCTTCCAAGGCGATCGAAGAATTGGATGCCGAACGCTCTCAGGAAGACCGGGAGCACCTGATCAAGCTGATCATGGCCGTGGTTGCCCGGATCGGCGTGTCCTACACCTTGCCGCATTATCTCTACGAAAAGCACGGTTTCACTTTTCTCAAGAAGTCTCTCGCCTCGATCAGCAAGCAGGATTCCGACATTACGTATGAGCTCGCAAAGCGCTTGGGCGGCGAAGGCGCGTTCATCCGCGAGGAAATAGAGGAAATCCGCAGGCGCTGCGGATACAGCTAGCCTCTAGCCGGTAAGCCCCGGATCCTCAGATCCCAGACTACCTACGACAGTCTGGAAGGCTGGCTGCTCCAAGGTTTGGAGCAGCCCATAATCCGTTTATTCCGGCGCCTTGGTCTTGCGCAGGTAGGGGAAGATGGTCTCGAACTCGCCGAACTTCGCTTTGGCCTCGTCGTTCGACACGCTCGGCGGGATGATCACGTCCTCGCCCGGGCGCCAGTCGGCTGGGGTGGCCACGCCCTTTGCAGACATCTGCAGCCCGTCCAGCGCCCGCAGCACTTCGGCAAAGTTGCGCCCCACCGTCATCGGGTAGGTCATGTTGAGCTTCAGCTGCTTGTCCGGTCCGATGATGAACACCGAGCGCACGGTGGCGCTGTCGGCGGGCGTGCGCCCGTCCGGCAGGTAGGCTTCCGCGGGCAGCATGTCGAAGGCCTTGGAGACCGCGAGCCCGTCATCGGCGATGATCGGGAAGCCGGGCTCTGCCTTGCCGTAGGATTCGATGTCCTTCTTCCACTTGCGGTGGTCCTCGGCGCTGTCCACCGAGACGCCGATCACCTTAGTGTTGCGCTTGTCCCATTCATCCTTCAGCTGCGCCACCGCCGAAAACTCGGTCGTGCAGACCGGGGTGAAATCCTTGGGGTGGGAAAACAGAATCGCCCAGCTGTCGCCAATCCAGTCGTGGAAGCTGATGGTGCCCTGATCGGTTTCCGCAGTGAAATCGGGAACCACGTCGTTGATCCGCAAACCCATGGCTGTGTCCTCCTTGTCAGATTGCGTAGAGCCGCCTTGGCCGCTGCTCAGGTGCTCGGGCGCTACGTTACAACTCCGGCGCCGGGATGCCACGTAAAATTGCGCCCGGCCCCCTGCCTGCGGCACCCGTTCGCCGGTTTCTGAAATTTGATCAAATTCTAGCACGCTACCTCTTGCTCGTCATCCGGGCCGGTGACACAGTACCCGCGAAACCGGCCTGGAGGCCGGCGAGCACATCTCAATCGGGAGAACCGGCATGATCGAGAAACGCGACTTTTACATCAACGGCCAGTGGGTCTCTCCGGCCGAAGCCCGCGACCACCAGGTCATCAACCCCTCTACCGAGGAGCCCTGTGCGGTGATCTCGCTGGGCGGCGAAGCAGACACCAACGCCGCGGTCGCCGCCGCCAAGGCGGCGCTGCCGGGCTGGATGGCGACACCGCCTGCCGAACGCATTGCCCTGGTCGAGAAGCTGATTGCCATCTACGAGCGCCGCTCCGAGGATCTGGCCCAGGCGATGTCGATGGAAATGGGCGCGCCGATCGACATGGCACGCACCTCCCAGGCGGGCGCGGGCAGCTGGCACCTGCAGAACTTCATCAAGGCCGCCAAGGACTTCCAGTTCGAGGCGCCGCTCGGCGATCACGCCCCGAACGACCGCATCATCCACGAGGCGGTGGGCGTTGCGGCGCTGATCACGCCGTGGAACTGGCCGATGAACCAGATCACCCTGAAGGTCGGCGCCGCCGCGGTGGCGGGCTGCACCATGGTGCTGAAACCGTCCGAGGAAAGCCCGCTCAACGCGATGATCTTTGCCGAGATGATGGACGAGGCGGGCTTCCCCAAGGGCGTCTTCAACCTGGTGAACGGCGACGGCCCCGGCGTCGGCACGCAGCTGTCCGGGCACCCGGATGTCGACATGGTCTCGTTCACCGGCTCCACCCGGGCGGGCACCGCGATTTCGCGCAACGCGGCGGAGACGCTGAAGAAAGTGCACCTGGAGCTGGGCGGCAAGGGCGCCAACGTGATCTTCGAGGATGCCGACGAAAAGGCCGTGAAGCGCGGCGTGCTGCACATGATGCAGAACACCGGCCAGAGCTGCAACGCGCCGAGCCGGATGCTGGTGCAGAAGTCCATCTATGACCGTGTGGTGAATGAAGCTGCGGAGATTGCCGCCAAGGTCGAGGTCGGCCCCGCCGACAAGCCTGGCCGCCACATCGGCCCGGTGGTGAATGAGCTGCAGTGGAACAAGATCCAGGACCTGATCCAGAAAGGCATCGACGAGGGCGCCCGTCTGGTCGCGGGCGGCACCGGGCGGCCCGACGGTCTCAACAAGGGGTTCTTCGTCAAGCCCACGGTGTTTGCCGATGTGAACAACCAGATGACCATCGCGCGCGAGGAGATTTTCGGCCCGGTGATGGCGATTCTGCCGTTCGAGAGCGAAGAAGAAGCCATCGAGATCGCCAACGACACACCCTACGGCCTCACCAACTACGTGCAGACTCAGGACGGCGCCCGTGCCAACCGCATGGCCCGCGCGCTGCGCTCGGGCATGGTGGAGATGAACGGCAAATCGCGTTCGGCAGGCTCGCCCTTCGGCGGCATGAAGCAGTCCGGCAACGGCCGCGAAGGCGGCAAGTGGGGCATCGAGGACTTCCTCGAAGTGAAGGCCGTCGGCGGCTGGGCAGCGGAGTAGGGCTCTGCTTCCGGCGCCGCTGGTGCCCCCGCTTTGAACAGATGGAAAGCCGCCTTCGGGGCGGCTTTTCCTTTTTCGCGTCACGATGTGAAAGGGGGTGGCGGAGGTCTTTGCCGGGGGCGCCGGTTCTGCAGCAGCAGGTGGCGGCCTCAGAACCCGGGCTTGGCGCGGAACTTGAGCGTGCCGCCGCCGCCGGGGTGCTGAATGCGCAGCTCTTCGGAGTGCAGCATCAGCCGGGGATGCGCCCGCGCGGCACCTTCCGCATAAAGCGCATCGCCCAGGATAGGATGGCCAAGAGCCAGCATGTGCACCCGCAGCTGGTGCGAGCGGCCTGTCTTCGGCATCAGCCGCACCCGCGTGGCGTCTTCCTCGTATTTCAGCACCCGCCAGTCCGTGACCGCAGGCTTGCCGGTTTCGTGGCATACCATCTGCCGGGGCCGGTTGGGCCAATCGACGATCAGCGGCAGATCCACCGTGCCGCTGCGCGGCTCCAGCCGCCCGGCCACCCGCGCCACATAGGTCTTTTTGGTGCTGCGCTTCTCGAACTGCATCGACAGGGACCGCTGCGCGTGCGGGGTAAGCGCGAAGACCATGACGCCCGAAGTGTCCCGGTCAAGCCGGTGCACCAGCAGCGCCTCGGGGAAGGCAGCCTGCACGCGGGTCAGCAGGCAATCGGCCAGATGCTCGCCGCGCCCAGGCACCGACAGCAGCCCCGCGGGCTTGTTCACCGCCAGGATCTCTGCATCGTGATGCAGGATCTCCAGGGGCTCCTGCGGGGGATCGTAATCGCTTGATACCGTCATGGCCGCCTAGCTAGCGGCTGCGCCCCGCGGGGGCAAGTTCGCGCCGCCCGCGCCGGGCTTCCCGGCCTCCCGCCCGATTTGCTAAATTGACAGCATGCCGGCGATCCGGTAACCGGCCCGCCTCACGGGATAGATGGGAACAAGGCATGGCACGCAAACGCAAGGGGCGCGATATTTCCGGCTGGCTGGTCGTGGACAAGCCCGCGGGGATGACTTCTACCGCCGTGGTGAACAAGGTGCGCTGGGCGCTGGAGGCGAAAAAGGCAGGCCATGCCGGCACGCTCGACCCGGAGGCAACCGGTGTGCTGGCGGTGGCCCTGGGCGAGGCGACCAAGACGGTTCCCTATATCACCGACGCACTCAAGGCCTATACCTTCACCGTGCGGCTGGGCCAGTCCACCAACACCGACGACGCCGAGGGCGAGGTGATCGCCGAAAGCGAATCCCGCCCCACCGATGCGCAGATCAAGGAAGCGCTGCTGCCCTTCCTGGGCGAGATTATGCAGGTGCCGCCCAAGTTCTCGGCTGTGAAGATCGACGGGCAGCGTGCCTACAAGCTCGCCCGCGATGGCGAAGACGTGGAGATCGCTGCGCGCCCGCTTTGGGTCGAGGAGCTGATCCTGCTGGACCGCCCCGACGAAGACCACGTGGTGCTGGAAATGACCTGCGGCAAGGGCGGATACGTGCGCTCGATCGCCCGCGATCTGGGCGAAGCGCTGGGCTGCCACGGCCACGTGAAGGAGCTGCGCCGGATCTGGTCCGGGCCTTTCGATGCTGAAGATGGGATCTCTCTTGCGGAGATCGAGAGGCTGGCCCGCACCCCCGAGCTCGACAGCCGCCTGCGGCCGCTGGAGGAAGGGCTGGCCGATCTGCCGGAGGTCAAATGCACGCCCGAAGGCGCGGCCAAGCTGCGCAATGGCAATCCGGGCATGGTGCTGCCGGGCGGCAGCGTCGAATACGGCGACGAAGCCTGGGCGTCGCTCGACGGCCGCGCGGTGGCGGTGGGCGTCTGGAAAGCCGGAACGCTGCACCCGGCCCGGGTCTTCAATCAGGATTAATCCCTCCCGGGGCTTGGGTTCCGGAACGGCAGAGGTGTTTTGGTCAGCATCTCTGCCGCAATGTTTCGCCCGCGAAACATTGCGGCAGGATCTTTGACCTTTTGCCCGGGGCCGTCCTGCGGCGTGGCCCGGGCAAGGGTGTGTTAATCAATGTTCCGCTTTTGTTTTGCCTGGCCGCCTGCGTTATGCGACGCTGGGGCGTTTTTTAGTGTCTTCTTTGGCGACGGAGAAGGAAAATGTTCTGGTTGGTGAGTATGCTGGGGCTGGCCGCCCTCAGCAGTATTATTCTTGTCGGTGACGAGGCGGCTGACAACGACGGCAACAGAGACCTGGACGGGGCGGAGCCCGGGACCGGTCTTGAAGACCTGCTCGCCGAAGACGGCGATGCGGATACGGAAGCTGTGCCGGAAGTGCAGGGCGGCGACGGGCCTGACGTCATGGTCGGCACCCGCCGCGCCGATGTGATGAGCGGCGGCAGCGGCGCGGATGAAATCAACGGCTATGACGGCGCCGATTGGCTTGGCGGCGGCGAAGGAGCGGACACGCTTTATGGCGCTGCCGGTGATGACACCCTGGCCGGAGGTGCGGGGGCGGATCTGCTTCATGGCGGGGATGGGATCGACCTGTTGCGGGGCGGCGAGGCTGGCGACAGGCTCTATGGCCACTTCGGCGGCGACCTGCTCTCCGGCGGCGCCGGGGCGGACCTGCTGCACGGCGGCCAGGGCGCGGATGTGCTGGAGGGCGGTGCCGGGGCGGATTCCCTTCATGGCAACGATGGCGATGACACCTTGCGCGGCGGCGCGGGCGAGGATGCGCTGTTTGGCGGCTATGGCGACGATCTGGTTTCGGGCGCTGGCGACGCGGGCGCGCGGGACTACGTGAACGGTGGCGGCGGCGCGGACACGCTGCTCGCAGGCGAGGGCGATGTTCTGACCGGCGGCGCGGGCGCGGACCTCTTCGTGGGCGGGGCTTGGACCGGCAGCGAAGAAGCCGTGCAGCTGATCGACTATGACGCCGCGGAGGATCAGCTGGTGCTGGTGTGGGACGCGGAAGACAGCGATCCGGAGGTCGAGGTGCAGGACGATCCGGAGGCCCCGGACAACCGGCTGATCCTGGTCAATGGCGCCGTGGCGCTGCGGATCTCGGGCGAACCGTCCCTTTCGGCCGCTGATGTGGCGGTGATGGACAGCGAGTCAGCGGCGCAATCGGGGCTGCTGCCGGCGGCATCATAGGGATTCGGGCAGGCGGCGGGTGCAGACGGTCCGAGGCAGCCCGGTCCAACCGGTGCCGCCAGCGGCGGTTAACTGCTTCCCGGCAGCCAATTGGCGGAACTCCTGTTGCGCGGAAGCGCATAGCAGGAAGTCTTTGCCTTTCCCGCGGAATCATCCTATACGCCCGCATCTGCTGCCTTCGCGGCAGGTTTCTCCAAGGGCCTGTGCTGGACGACATCCCGGCCTGCGCCATCCACTTCAGCATCGAAGGAGACCCCGATGTCGATCACCGCAGAAGAAAAGAACCGCCTGATCAAGGAATTCGCGACCAAGGACGGCGACACCGGCTCGCCGGAAGTCCAGGTGGCCATCCTGACCTCGCGCATCACCACCCTGACCGAGCACTTCAAGACCCACAAGAAGGACAACCACGGCCGCCGTGGCCTTCTGAAGATGGTCGCTCAGCGCCGCAAGCTGCTGGACTACACCAAAGCCAAGGATGAGGCCCGTTACCAGGACCTGATCAAGCGCCTGGGCATCCGCCGCTAAGCTGCGCCGTCACAGGTATTCCGAAACGTCCGTTCCGATTGGAGCGGGCGTTTTTTTGTGCGCCTTGCAATGGCCGCGCGGCGCTTGCCCGGGGCGGGCCGGGCAAGGCTCTTGCAAAAGCCTTGGCGCGAGGCCGCGGTGCCGCGCCGAGGCGCGGAGGCCCGGCAGGCTGCGGCGGCTCAGAACGCGCCCATCGCCAGCCCGGCGCCCATCGCCTGGCCCAGTTCGCGGCAGGCCTTCAGCTCTGTCTCAGGAATGGTCTTGGGGGCGAGAATCGCCTCGGGCGTTTGCGCATGGGTGCAGATGATCAGCGGCGGCTGCACCTCCTTGAGCCGCCAGCCCTGCGCGATCCGCGCGGTCTGGCGTGCGGCATTGGCGCCATCGGAGCCCGCGCAGACCATCTGCGCATAGGCGCGGCCCTCGATCCGGCCCAGCACAGGGTAGTAGCTGCGGTCGTAGAAATCCTTCATCACGCCCGCGATGGCGGCGAGGTTTTCCGGCGCGCAGAAGATGTAGCCGCTGGCGCGCATGAGGTCCTCGGGGCCTGCTTCGGCCGCGGTTTTAAGGGTGACCGTGATCTCGTCGCGCGCGGCATCGGCGGCGGCTTCGGCCATCTGGCGGCTGCCGCCGGTGAGGGAATGATAGACAATCAGAAGCTCCGCCATCCGCGCCTGCCTTATATTACTCGTGCTTGGTTAGCATCTTTGCAGGTGCTGCGGGAGTAAAGCCGCGTATGGCCGCCGCGCGCGGGGGCGATCCGAACAGGCTTGATTGGCATTTTATCCCAGCCAAGTCCGTACGCCCTATCGACGGAGCGCCAAGCCTCGGCCAAATCGCCACCGCGTGGGGGCGCGGCGGCGATGCGCGGCGGCCTCTCGGCCTTGTTCCGCGCAAGCAGCCTGTCGGGACGGAACCAGACCCAAAAAGAAAAAGCCGCCCCCTTCGGGACGGCTTTGCCGGTCATTTGGCCAGGCCTATTCGCCGTAGGGCACCCAGATGTTTTTCACCTCGGTGGCCTCCTGCAGAAAGCGCTTGGTATGGTCCTGCATCCAGTCCGGCGCGGTGCCGTTGTTGACCCAGGTCCGCTTCAGGTTGCCGGCCGAGGCCTTTTCGATCTCCGCCGACAGATCTGTGGAGGAGAAGCTCCAGACCGCGTCCACGTTCAGGTGCGACGCCAGCGGGCCTGCAAGCTCGGCGTGGCTGCCGGTGAGGATGTTGACCACGCCCGCGGGCACGTCCGAGGTCTCCAGCACCTGGTAGAAGTCGGTAGCCGCCAGCGGGAACGGCTCGGAGGCGGCCAGCACCACCCGGTTGCCCATCGCGATCGCGGGCGCCAGCACCGAGACCAAGCCCAGCAGCGGCGCCTCGTCCGGGCAGAGCGCGCCGATCACGCCGACCGGCTCCTTCATTGCCAGCGCCACGGCGCGGATCGGCACGCCATGGGCCTGGCCGTCGTATTTATCGGCCCAGGCGGCGGCGGTGAACAGGCGCTGAATCGCGGTCTCGACCTCTTTGGCGCCGGTCTTCTTGCCGGTCATCGCATCCACACGGGTGGCGAACTCGTCGGCGCGGGCCGAGAGGTTCTCGCCGATGTAATAGAGGATCTGCGCGCGCAGGTGGCCGGAGGTCTTGGACCAGGCCTTCGCGCCTGCCGCGGCCTCGACCGCGTTGCGCACGTCCTTGCGGTTGGCAATGCCGACATGGCCGAGCAGCGCGCCGCCCTTGCCGAGAATGGCCTGGCTGTAGCCGCCATCGGGGCGCGCCTGCTTGCCGCCGATGTACATCTTTGCGGTGCGGTCAAGCGTGCCTTCCGGCGCGGCGCCATCGCCGCTTGCCGGTTCGATCCGGGCCAGCGGTTTCGCTTTGGCCCTGGGGCGGGTGTAGGCGGAAAGCCCTTCCCAGCCGCCTTCGCGCCCGAAGCCGCTTTCGCGCACGCCGCCGAAGCCGGCCGCGGCGTCGAACATGTTGGTGCCGTTGATCCAGACCACGCCGGCCGCCAGCTTGGGGGCGATGTCGAGCGCGAGGTTCACGTTCTCGCTCCAGACCGTCGCCGCCAGCCCGTAGCGGGTGTTGTTGGCGAGTTCCACCGCCTCGCCCGGGGTGCGGAAGGTGGTGGAGACCAGGACCGGGCCGAAGATCTCCTCCTGCATCAGCGGATCGGAGGGCGCGAGCCCCTCGATCAGGGTCGGCGGGTAGAAGCAGCCGCCCTCGGGCATCTTCACCTTGGCCTGGTGCATCGTGCCTGCGCGGTTGGACGCGACGAGGCTCTGGATGGTGTCGAGCTGGACCGGGTCGACGATGGCGCCGATGTCGATGCATTTGTCGAGCGGGTTGCCGACACGCAGATTGTCCATGCGGGCGCGCAGCTTGGCGTGGAAGCGTTCGGCGACGCTTTCCTGCACCAGCAGGCGCGAGCCCGCGCAGCAGACCTGGCCCTGGTTGAACCAGATCGCATCGACCAGCCCTTCGACCGCGCTGTCGAGGTCGGCGTCGTCAAAGACGATGTAGGGCGACTTGCCGCCCAGCTCCAGCGTCAGCGCCTTGCCGGAGCCCGCGGTGGCCTCGCGGATGCGGCGGCCGACGGCGGTGGAGCCGGTGAAGGCGACCTTGTCCACCTCGGCCGCCACGATCATCTCGCCCACGGCGCCGTCGCCGGTGACGATGTTGACGACGCCCTTGGGCAGCCCCGCCTGGCGGCAGATGTCGGCAAACAGAAGCGCGGTGAGCGAGGTGTATTCCGCCGGTTTCAGCACCACGGTGTTGCCCATCGCGATCGCGGGCGCGATCTTCCACGCGAGCATCAGCAGCGGGAAGTTCCACGGGATGATCTGGCCGCAGACACCCAGCGCCTCGGCGTCGGGCAGCTCGGCTTCCATCAGCTGGGCCATGCCGGCGTGGTAGTAGAAATGCCGCTGGGCAAGCGGGATGTCGATGTCGCGGCTCTCGCGGATCGGCTTGCCGTTGTCGAGCGTTTCCAGCACCGCAAACAGGCGGGCGTGTTTCTGCAGGAGCCGGGCAATCGCGTAGAGGTAGGGGGCGCGGCCGGGCCCGCCGAGCGCTTCCCACTTGCCTTGCGCCTTGCGCGCGGCCTCGACGGCGCTGTCGACATCGGACTGGCTGGCCTGGGTCAGGGTCGCCAGCACCTCGCCATTGGCCGGGTTGCGGCTTTCGAAGCCGTCGCCGGGGGCGGTGAATTCGCCGTTGATGAAATGGCCGAACCGGCTGCCCTGATCGACCAGCCAGGCCAGCGCCTCGGCGGCGCTTTCGGGTGCGGGTCCGTAGTCCATGGTTTCGAAAATCTCTCTGACGGTCATTGTAGAACCTCTCGTTCTGTCGCCGTTTTCCACCGGAAAACGGGCCGGAATCCGCGCCGGATTCCGGGGCGGCGCCGAACCGGCGTTATGCCATCGCGTGGCGGTGGGCGGCGGAATAGGCGCCGGTAAGGTGATGCTCGAGCTGGCGCTCGATATCGCCGAGGAGCGACGACGCGCCAAAACGGAACAGGTCGGGCTGCAGCCAGCGGTCACCAAGCTCGTCCTTGATCAGGCTGAGGTAGACCAGGGCGTCCTTGGCCTTGGAAATGCCGCCCGCGGGCTTGTAGCCGACGCGGTAGCCGGTACGCTCGTAATAGTCGCGGATGGCGCGGATCATCACCAGCGATACCGGCAGGGTGGCGTTCACGCTTTCCTTGCCGGTGGAGGTCTTGATGAAATCGGCGCCCGCCATCATGCAGACCAGCGAGGCGCGCGCGACGTTGCGCAGGGAGCCCAGCTCGCCGGTGGCGAGGATCGCCTTCACATGGGCGCTGCCGCAGGCCTCGCGGAAGGCCTTCATCTCGTCGTAAAGCGCCTGCCAGTTGCCCGACAGCACGTGGCGGCGGGAGATCACGATGTCGATCTCCTCGGCCCCAGCCTTCACGCTTTCGCCGATCTCGGCGACGCGCAGGTGGAAGGGCGAGAGGCCTGCCGGGAAACCGGTGGAGACCGCGGCCACCGGGATGCCGGTGCCCTTGAGTGCGGCCACCGCGGTTTCGATCATGTCGTGGTAGACGCAGACCGCGCCGGTGGTGAGGCCTTCCATGCCGAGCTCTGCCAGCAGTTTCGCATCGACCGGCTGGCGCGCCTTGGCACACAGCCTGCGCACCCGGGCCTCGGTGTCGTCGCCCGACAGCGTGGTGAGGTCGATCAGGCTGATCGCCTTCAAGAGCCAGGCGGCCTGGTAGTCCTTTTTCACGCTGCGGCGGCCGGGCAGGGTGGCGCAGCGGCGTTCGATGGCGGAAGTGTTGGCCTGCACGGCAGCGACCCAGTCCAGGTCCAGCTCCATGCCAGGGTTGCGCGGCTCGACCGGATGCGGCGGCAGCGCGCTATGTTCAGCGATATGGCGTTCCATTGGGGGGGTCCTCAGCAGAGTTCTGCGCGAAATTCGCACGGGTGCGGCATATTGGCAAGCGAGGCGGCCGTGCGGCGGCGGTGTTTTTTGACCGAATGGACAAATTTCCCCGAAGTCACCTGCGCTTGAGCACCGGCCAAAGTTCGCGCGGATGCGGCAGGACAGGCGGCGCCGGCAACCGCGGCGCGATCCTGCGGCGGCGCAGCGTTCACGCTGGCAGAATCCGCCTTCTCTGCTAGATTCGGGGGCATGAGCAGTGCAGATCCCGATATTCGCGAAACCCCGCCCGCGGGCGGCCGTCCCGTCATCCGGCAGCTCGATGACAGCGCCATCAACCGCATTGCCGCGGGCGAGGTGGTGGAACGGCCGGCCTCGGCGGTGAAGGAGCTGGTGGAAAACGCCATCGATGCGGGCGCCACCCGGATCACGGTGGAAATCGCCGACGGCGGCAAGACGCTGATCCGGGTGACCGACGATGGCTGCGGCATGACGCCGGAGGACCTGCCGCTGGCGCTCAGCCGCCATGCCACCTCGAAGATCGACGGCTCGGACCTTCTGAACATCCACACCTTCGGCTTCCGCGGCGAGGCGCTGCCCTCGCTCGGCGCCGTCGGCCGGCTGACCATCACCAGCCGCGCCAAGGGGCATGAGGCGGCGCAGGTGCGGGTTTCGGGCGGAAAGATCGAGCCGGTGAAGCCCGCGGGCCTGCGCGCGGGCACCATCGTCGAGCTGCGCGATTTGTTCTTTGCCACGCCCGCGCGGCTCAAGTTCATGCGCTCGGACCGGGCCGAAGCCCAGGCGATCTCCGACACGGTGAAGCGGCTGGCGATGGCGGAGCCTTCGGTGGGCTTCACCCTGCGCGATGTCTCGGGCGGGGGCGAGGGGCGGGTGACCTTCCGCGCCGATCCGCTCTCGGGCGATCTGTTTGACGCGCTGCACGGGCGGCTGGCGGCGGTGCTGGGGCGGGAGTTTGCCGAGAACGCGCTGAAGATCGACGCAAGCCGCGACGGCATCCGGCTTTACGGCTACGCGGCGCTGCCGACCTATTCGCGCGGCGCGGCGGTGGCGCAGTTCCTGTTTGTGAATACGCGGCCGGTGAAGGACAAGATGCTGACCGGGGCCTTGCGCGCCGCCTATTTCGATTTCCTCAGCCGAGACCGGCACCCGGCGGCGGCGCTGTTTGTCGATTGCGACCCGCAGCTGGTCGACGTGAACGTGCATCCGGCCAAGTCGGAGGTGCGCTTCCGCGATCCGGGCGTCGCACGCGGGCTGATCGTTTCGGCCCTGCGCCACGGGCTGGCGGAGGCCGGGCACCGCGCGTCCTCCACCGTAGCGGGGGCCACCCTGGGGGCGATGCGGCCGGAGCAGACGGAGGGCCAGTCTGGTGCGCAGACGGCGCCGCGGATCTACCAGATGGACCGGCCCTCGATGGGGGCGCGCACGGCGGCTTATGCGGCGCAGCGCCCGGGCTATGCGGAGGGGTATGCGGCGCCCGCGCAAGGCTCCTCCTTCGGCTATGAGCCTGCGGCGGCGGGGTTTGCCGAGCTGGCCACTGCCTACAGCGGCCGCACCGTGGAAGCGCCGGAGGCCCCGGGGCCAGCGCCGGATGCGCCCGAGGCCGCCGCGCCCGGGGCCGAGCAATTGCCGCTGGGTGCGGCGCGCGGCCAGGTGCATGAAAACTACATCATCGCCCAGACCCGCGACGGCATGGTGATTGTCGACCAGCACGCCGCCCACGAGCGGCTGGTCTATGAGAAGCTGAAGCGGCAGATGGCGGAAAACGGCGTCGCGGCGCAGGCGCTTCTGATCCCGGAAATCGTCGAGCTGAGCGAGGGCGACTGCGCGCGGCTGCTCGAGGTCGCCGAGGATCTCGCCCGCTTCGGGCTGGGCATCGAGGCTTTTGGCGGCAACGCGGTGGCGGTGCGGGAGACCCCGGCGCTCTTGGGCGAGGTCAACGCCGAAGCGATGGTCCGGGACATTCTGGATGAGCTGGACGATCAGGGCGAAAGCCAGCTGGTGCAGGCGCGCCTGGAGGCGATTCTGAGCCGGGTGGCCTGCCATGGCTCGATCCGCTCGGGGCGGCGGATGCGCGGCGAGGAGATGAATGCGCTGCTGCGCGAGATGGAGGCCACGCCGCATTCCGGCCAGTGCAACCATGGCCGCCCGACCTATGTGGAACTCAAACTGGCCGACATCGAGCGGCTGTTCGGACGGAGCTGATGGAAGGCATGGACGTGGCGGTGGCCACCATGGATGCGCTGGGGCTGATGCTGCTGGCGGCGGGACTGCTGACAATTGCGCTGCTTGCGCTTGCCCTGCGCCGGGCGGGCAGCGCGCGGCGGGCGCTTGAGGCGGCCAATGCCGATCTGCGCAGCCACAACGCGGCGCTGCAGGCCGAGGCCGCGCGGCTGCCCGAGCTCGCCGACGAACTGGCCACCCTGCGCCGCACCAGCGACAACGAGCGCACCGCGCGCTACCACGCCGAGGCCCAGGTGCAGGCACTGAAGGCCGAGCACGCCGCGCGGCTGGAGGAGCTGCGGCAAGTGAACGCGCAGATGGAGCACAAGTTTGCCGCGCTTGCCTCGGGCGTGCTGAAGCAGAACTCGGAAAGCTTCCTCAACCTCGTGAGCGAGCGGTTCCAGGCCCACAGCAAGAGCGCCGATGCCGATCTGGCCAAGCGCCAGGCGGCGATCGAGGGGCTGGTGAAGCCGCTCGATCAGAAGCTGGGCCAGTTCGGCGAGCGCATCAAGGAGATCGAGCAGGCCCGCAACGAGGCCTATGGCGCGATCCGGGCGCAGGTGAAGCACCTGGCCGAGGGGCAGGCCATGCTCGGCGGCGAGACCCGCAAGCTGGTGCAGGCCTTGCGCGCGCCCAAGACCCGCGGCCGCTGGGGCGAGATGCAGCTGAGGCAGGTGTTCGAGATGGCCGGCATGGCCGAACACGTGGACTACGAGCTGGAGAAGAGCGTCGGCACGGACGACGGCCTGCGCCGCCCCGATGCGGTGGTGCGCATCCCCGGCGGCAAAAGCATCGTGGTCGACGCCAAGACGCCGCTGGAAGCCTATCTCGACGCGCTGGAGGCGGAGACGCCGGAGCAGCAGCAGGCGGCGCTGACCCGTCACGCGGGGCATGTGCGCAGCCATGTGAAGCAGCTGTCGTCGAAGTCCTATCAGAGCGCGCTGGCGGAGACGCCGGATTTTGTGGTGATGTTCATCCCCGGCGAGACCTTCGTCTCGGCGGCGGTCGAGGCGGACCCGGGGCTGATCGAATATGCCTTTGAGAACAAGGTGCTGATCGCGACGCCGACAACGCTGATGGCGCTGGTGAAGTCGATCGCCTACGGCTGGCAGCAGGAGAAGATGGCCGAGAACGCGGTCGCCGTGCAGAAGACCGCAAAGGAGCTCTACGACCGGCTCAGCACCTTCTCCAGGAACCTCGCGGCAGTGGGCAAGTCGCTCTCTTCTTCGGTCAGCCATTACAACAAGGCGGTAGGCTCGCTGGAGGCGCGGGTGCTGCCTTCGGCCCGCAAGTTCGAGACGATGGGCGTGGTCGCCAATGGCGCTGCGCTGGAGGACCCTGGCCAAGTGGAAACCGAACCGCGCCAGATGGCGCTCCTGGCGCCGGAGGAGTAGCGCGTGCGCGCGCCCCGGCTTGCCCCGCGGCGCCCGGTGCCGCCGGCGCTGCTGCGGCAGGCGGAACTGGAAGCTGAGCGGATCGTGGCGCTCCTGCGGGTAGCGGTGGCGCTGGGGCTTCTGGTGAGCCTGATGCTGGCGCTGGACCAGGTGCCTGCCTATGAGGAGGCCTATGTGAAGCGGCAGGTCGGGCTCGCCTCCGTGACGATGCTCTCTTACCTCGGCCTGGGCGTGGCCACCTACGGGGCGGTGGTGCGGGGGCTGTTCCGGCCCTGGATGATTTGGCTTGCCGCCACCGCCGACTGCGCCTTCATGCTGATCAACAGCTACCTGTCT
This sequence comes from Cribrihabitans neustonicus, assembly GCF_048820895.1. Classification (NCBI taxonomy): domain Bacteria; kingdom Pseudomonadati; phylum Pseudomonadota; class Alphaproteobacteria; order Rhodobacterales; family Paracoccaceae; genus Cribrihabitans; species Cribrihabitans neustonicus. The sequence goes on along the minus strand of NZ_JBMERQ010000002.1, from coordinate 33,823 downwards.
CTGGTCAATGGCGGCGTGCCGGGGGCGATGGTCTTTGCCATGCCCTCGGTCTGGATGGTGCCGGTGGTGCTGGCCTTCGGGGTGCTGCGCTTTAACCCGGCGCTGCTCGCCTACATGGCGGGGCTGATGGCGGCCGGGCTGGTGTGGCTGGCGTTGTGGCGGCCCGAGCAGGAGCTGCCGGATGCCGCGCTGCGGCTGCAGATGACGCTCACCACGCCGCCGAACATGATCCGGGTGGTAATGGTGATGCTGGCCGGGCTGGTGCTGGTGGTGGCGGCGGACCGGATGCGGATGCTCCTGCACCGCTCGCTCGAGGAGGCGCGGCAGAAGGCCAACCTCACCCGCTACCTGCCGCGGCAGCTCGCCGACCGGCTGGCGGGCGGCGGCCTGGAGGCGCTGCGCGAGGGGCGGCAGCAGCAGATGGCGGTGCTGTTCATCGATCTGCGCGGCTTCACCCGCTGGTGCGAGGGCCGCGCGCCCCAGGAGGTGAGCGCGCTGATCACCGGCTTCCGGACCCGGGTGCAGCGGGTGGCGGACCGCACCGGCGGGCTGATCGACAAGTATATCGGCGATGCCGCGATGATCCTGTTCGAGGGCGAAGGCGCCGCGGCGCGGGCGCTCGACTGCGCCGAAGGGCTGCTGCAGGAAATTGCGGACTGGCGCCGCGAGCGCGGGGACGCGGCGCTGGCCGCGGGCGTGGGCGTGCATTGGGGCGAGGTCTATGCCGGGGTGGCGGGCACGCCGGAGCGGCTGGAATACTCGGTCTTCGGCGACACGGTGAACATCGCCGCCCGGCTGGAGGAACTCTGCAAGGAGCGCGGCATGGCGGCGGTGGCTTCGGCTGCGCTGATTGAGGCCGCCGGAGCCTGCGGGGCGGAGGCCGGGGCGCCCGCGCGCACGGGCTGGACCAAGCTGCCGCCGGAGCCCTTGCGCGGGCGGCGCGAAGGGCTTGCGCTCTTCGGGAGGGCGGCGGAGGAAAAGGGCGCTGATTTGCCCCGGATCAAAGACTTAGGTGATTGCCCCACTGTTTGATATGCTGGAGCCGCGTAAAGAAGGAGTGGTGCGATGCTGGAGATCTCGGTCCGCAAAGTGGCGCAGGTGGCGATGATGGCGCGCGAGCTGCGCCGCGCCGAGGGCGAGCTGCGCGCCTTCATCGACCGGATGGGAGAGGACCAGCAGGCGGAGCTGGTCGCCATCATGTGGATCGGCCGCGGCAGCTTCGAGCCGGAGGAGCTGGCCGAAGCGGTGGAGACCGCCAAGCAGGAGGCCACAACCCCGACCGCCGACTACCTGATCGGCACCCCGCATCTGGCCGACAACCTGGAAGCCGGGCTGGAGGCGCTGGGCGTCGATGTGCAGGACGTCGAGGACGACGTGATCGGCCGCTGAGCCTTGCGTTGGTGTTGAGCGCTTACGGCCGGGCGGCGGCCTCTCGGCCTTGTTCCGCGCTTGGGGGACGAGCCGCACCGGACGAAGATCAGCGTGGGGAGGTGGCGGGGCGCCATAGCCGACGCGGTTTCCTTTCAATACTCCAGGCCGTGGATTGCCGCCGCGCAGGGGCGTGACCTTCGACGGGCAATTGCCTTGTTCCGCGCCTCGGGAAACATCCGGCTCAAGAGGAATGAATCGGGAGCGGAAGTAACTGGGCGTCAAACCCGGCGTGGTTTCACACAAATGCTCCAAGCCGTGGATTGCCGGCGCGCGCGGGGGGCGATCCGAACGGTTCTGGCTGGCAGTTTATCCCCGCCAAGTCCGTAGACCCTCTCGAAGGACCGCCCAGCCTCAGCCAAATCGCCGCCGCGTGGGGGCGCGCCGGCGATGCGCGGCGGCCTGCGGCCTTGTCCCGCGCCTTGGGACAATCGGAAACGGGCAAGAAAGTTGGGTGCGGAAGGCGGTGCGGCAGGAACCGCGGGCCCATAGAAGGGGGCTAGGGATCCGTCTCTCCAGCGCGCGTGTCATTACTTCCGTTGTGCCTGGAACGGTAAAGGGCGCCGCGGTGGCGGCGCCCCTGAAGGCTGGGGAAGCGGGGCGCTGCTGCGGCCTCAACCCGTGTGATCCACCACCGCGAGATGCTGGGCCAGCTTGCCGATCTTGGCCATCCAGTCCGAAACCAGCGCCGGATCGCTGGGCGCGGCGTGGACGCCGTGCGCGATCTTGCCGTTCATCGCCGCCTCGATCGCGAAAGACACCGGGAAGGAGACCAGCCGTGCCATTGCCGATCCGCGGTCGTCGCCCCAGGCGTCCATCACGTAGGACTTGTGCCAGACCGCTTTGCCGTCCTTCTCCGCCTTCAGGCCGACGCAGAGCACCACCCGGTCCGGCTCGCCTTCGTCATAGGCGTTTTCCGCCCAGAACTGGTCCGACATCTCCTTGAGCCGTGCGTCGCCCGCCGGGCCTGCCAGGGTCTCGACCTCCTTGAACACATCCGCCCAGGCCTCGGACCAGCCGTTGAGGCGCAGGGTGCCGCGGACGAATTCCTTCACCTTCCAGTCCTTGCCGAAGTGGTACTGCGCCATGAACGGCAGCGAGTCGCGGTTCGGGTAGACCTCAAAGCTTTCGGGCTGGGGCAGCGGCGCCTCGTAGCTGGAGACCGCATCCCACGGCCGGTCGACGTCCAGCGGCTGGAAATTGCGGATCGAACGGGACGGCGAGCGCAGCGCCTTCAGCACGCCAAGCGGCGACCAGCTGAACTTGTAGCGGAAGGGGTTCGGGGTCTTCGGGATGCCGCCGCAGTAGGAGATGAAGCTGATCTCGTTTTCGGCGTCGAAGGCTTCGGAGGCCTTGTATGCATCCACCAGCGCATGCGCCATCAGGTGGTCGATGCCGGGGTCGAGGCCGACCTCGTTGATGAGGCAGACGCCCGCATCCTTCGCCTTCTGGTCCAGCGCGCGCATCTCCGGCGCGATGTAGGAGGAAGAGACGAAATGCGCGCCGCGCTCGATCGCCAGCTCCGCCAGCGGCACGTGCCAGTCTCCGGGAAGCATCGAGACGATCACATCCTTGGGGCTCAGCATCTGGCCGAGGTTGGCGATGCTGAAGGTATGGATGTTGGTCGTGAGATCGCCCACCGCCTCGCGTGCCTTTTCCGGCGTGCGGTTCCAGACCGCGACATCGTGGCCCGCCTCCAGCAGGCGCCGCAGGCCGGGGATGGCGGAGAGGCCGGTGCCGCACCAGTGAATTGTCATGAGTGGTCTCCCTTATCCGAATTTCAGTTTGGCCGCGACAATCGCCAGAACGGCGGTCACGGCGCAGGCGTTTGCCAGAATCAGCGGCCAGTCGCCGACCATCAGCCCGTAGGCAAGCCACAGGGTAACCGCAGCGAGGAACATGAGGTTCGAGGGGAGCGACAGGCCGGCGGTGTCACGGCTTGCCCAAGCCTTCCAGGCCTGGGGGATCCAGCAGATGGTGCCGAGGATGGCGGCCAGATAGCCGACATAGGGCGCCATCATTCGGGCAGATGCTCGCGGAAGGCGGCCTTGGCCCGCCCCCAGACGCCGCTGTCCAGATCGGTGAGCGTGAGCAGCGAGGGCAGCAGCTGGGCGGCATAGTCCTCGGAGCTTTCCACCGGCAGCATCGACGGCAGGTTGTCGATCGCCATCACGTCGAGCACCGGGTCTTCGGCCACGCGCAGGGCGGGATGCTCCCAGCTGGTGGCGCGGTCATAGACCGGCACCGGATTGTAATCGCTGTCGGGATCGCAGGCGACATCGCCGATCACGCTGAGCGCGCGGGGCATGGCGAGCGTTTCACGGGGAACAAAGACCGGCGTGCCGGGGCGCGCGAAGATGCAGTTGAGAAAGATCCCGTGCTCCAGGATCTCCGGAAAGGGGCCGCCGTGGGCGGTCTCTGCCTTGTCCCACCGGGTGGTCTTGACGCCCATCGCCTCGCAAAGGTCTGCCGCACCGGTGCCGACCCGGCCAAGCGCGCCGATCACGATGGCGGAGGGGCGGGCCTTGTCAAGCGCATCCAGCTCGGCGCTCAGCTCGGTCAGGAGCGCGTCCTTGCCGGGGTAGATGCCGACGGGGCCGCAGATTTCCCCGCGCTGCTGGGCCGCCCAGCACTTGAGCGAGACGGCAGCCCCGGCATAGCCCGCCCAGTAGCCGAAGGCAGCGACCCGGCGGCCGTCCTCATCGACGAGATACTCGAGATCATAAAGCGTGCCGCCGCCCGCCCTGAAACGCTCGAGCAGCGCCCTGCCGGAGCGCTGGCCCTTGAAGGCATGGCCGAACATGATGTGGCGGTGGGTAAGCGGCGTGCCGTCCTCGGGCAGCTCTTTCAGGCCGAAGATGATGGCATCCGCGGGCGCTTGCGGCCAGCTGTTCGCCGGCGCGATCTCGCAGCCTGCATCGATGTAGCCCTGAAGCGGGATCGCCCGAACCGGGCTTTCCTCCACCGTGACCTGGATGCCGCCTGCCAGCAGCGCCTTTGCGCCAGCCGGCGTCAGGCCCGCACGTTCTTCATTGGGGCGCTGTTCGGCCCGTACCCAAAGATGCGTCATCGACTTCCACTTCCCTCAAATCATTTCCCTGGCCCGCAGACGCTGCACCGAGGCGCGGCCTTGCATCGCCGTCATAAATTCCGCGATGCGGGGATAATCTTCAAGTTTTACCCCGTCGCCGTCCAGCCAGGTGCAGGCCACATAGAGATAGCAGTCCGCAAGGCTGAGGGTTTCGCCCAGCACGAACGGCCCGCGCAGCCCATATTGGCTGATGTAATCGCAGGAGGCCGCCATGGTCTGCGGCACCATCTTCTGCATGTCCTTCCAGCTCGCGCGCTCCTTTGCCCAGCGGGCGCCGCGCAGGCGGTGGGCGTGGTTCACGTGCATGGTGGAGGCGATATAGTACATCACCTCCCGCATCCGCGCCGCCAGCAGCGGGTCGGCGGGGCGCAGCCCGGCGTCCGGCGCGAGGTCGGCGATATAGTCCAGAAGCGCGCCGGTTTCAGTCAGGATGCCGCCGTCGACCGCCAGCGCGGGCACCCGGCCCTTGGGGTTGATCTGGGCATAGGCGGGGCTGGCCTGTTCCTTGGCGGCGAAGTCGATCTTCACCGCCTCGTACTCCAGCCCGGCTTCCTCCAGCGCGAGCGCTACGGCGACGGAGATGGTGCCGGGGGCGTAGTAGAGCTGCATGTGGTGTCCTCCCTGCGGGTGTGGCGTCAGAGGTGGGTCTGGGCGAAGTGGCGGTCCGGGGCTTCCAGGTGCGGCACCGCGTTGAACAGCACCGGGCTCATCTGCCCTCCGATCGGGAACAGCCGGTGCATCGAGGTGTTGAGCACCGCCAGCGCCAGCCGCGCCATGCCGCCGGTGTCCAGCCCCATCGCCTGCCGCATCGCCATCGCAATCAGCCCGCCCGAAGTGACGACCAGCGCCGGGCCGTCTCCTTCGGCGATCTCGGCCAGCGCGGATTGGGTGCGGGTCTCGAAGGCGTCCCAGGTCTCGTAGGGGTCGCGGATGCGGCCTTCGGACCAGGCCGCGAAGACCTGCGGCAGATGCGAGACGAAGCCTTCGCGCTCTTCCGGGATCGCCAGGCCGTGCTGGTCCTGCATCGCCTGGGCGAGGGTGAAATACTCCATCTCGTTCAGCCGGGCATCCTGTACTGCGTCCGCATAGCCCATCGAGGCCGCGGTCTCCACGTGGCGGGTGAGGGTGCCGCAGTAGACCCGGGTATAGGTGCTGCCGCTGCCGCGCAGATGATCGCCGAGCCAGGCCGCCTGCTGGTGGCCGAGGTCGCTGAGCCGGTCGTAGCTTGCCTCGTCGCGCGCCTGGGTGTTGGCCTGGCCGTGGCGGATCAGCGTGATGTGGGTCATGCGGGCAGCGTCCTTTCTGTTCCGGCGCCAAGTCTTAGGGGAGGTTCCGGGCCGAGGAAAGGGAGCATTGCCTGCAGAGCGTGCCGCAGGCGCAGACAGGGCTGGGAATCCGCTTGAAGCTGCGCGCGCGCCCGGCGCAGAGTGGCGCGGCCAGAACGGAGGTTTCGCCATGTCTCTCACCCCTTTCCTTAATCCCAAACGGTTCTTGAAGGATCTGCACCAGCTGCGCAGCTTTGGCGCTGCGGGCGTGGGCAAGGGGGTGGTGCGGCAGGCCTACTCGGAGGCCGACATCGCAGCGCGCGAGTGGCTCGCCGGGCGGATGCAGGAGGCCGGGCTGGAGGTGCATCTCGACCCGCTGGGCAATCTTTTCGGGCTGGGCGGGGAACGCTCGCTGCTCCTTGGCTCGCACAGCGACAGCCAGCCGGAGGGCGGCTGGCTCGACGGCGCGCTGGGGGTGATTGCCGGGCTGGAGGTCGCGCGGGCGGCGAAGGAGGCGGGCGGGCCGCCGGTCTCCTGCGTGAGCTTCCAGGACGAGGAGGGGCGCTTTGGCGTGCTGACCGGATCGGAGGTCTGGACCGGCAAGCTGCCGATGGCGGAGGCGGACGGGTTTGCCGACAGCGGGGGCCTTACCTTGGCCGATGCGCGGGGCGCGATGCCGGGGCGGGCGCAGGATTTCCTGCCTCCGGAACGCTTCAGCGGGTTTCTGGAGATGCATATCGAGCAGGGCCCTGCGCTCGATGAAAGCGGCGACCGGATCGGCGTGGTCACCGATATCGTCGGTATCCGCGACATGCGGATCAGCTTCGAGGGCCGCCAGAATCACGCGGGCACCACGCCGATGCATCTGCGCCGCGATGCGTTCCAGGCGCTCTCGGCCTTCAACGCGGCGCTGAACCAGCGCTTTGCGGAGCTGGTGACGCCATCGACGGTCTGGACCATCGGCCACGTGGCGCTGCACCCGAACGCGGCCTCGGTGGTGCCGGGGCGGGTGGCGTTCTCGATGCAATGGCGTGATGGCGATGCCGCGCGGCTTGCACGGATGGAGGCGGCGATCGCGGAGACGGCGCAGGAGATCGCGGCGCAATATGGCGTCACCGCGGAGCTGGGGCCGGTTTTGGGGATCGAACCGGCGGCGATGGATGCGCGTTATCAGGCGGAACTGAGTGCCGCGGCAGAGGCGCGGGCGCCGGGGAAGTGGCGCAGGATGCCCTCGGGTGCACTGCATGATGCGGCGAACCTGGCGCGGGTGATGCCGGCGGGAATGCTGTTCGTGCCCTCGATCGGCGGTATCAGCCACGCCTTTGACGAGGATACGGATGAGGACGATCTGGTGCTGGGACTGGAGGTGCTGGACCGGGCGGCGCGGGCGCTGGCCGGGTAAGCCGCTGAATGCCTTCGGGGGCGGGGGGGGGGCTCCCGCCCGTGCCGGGACATTCGAAGAATGCCCCATCCCCGTTGGGCCGGGCGCCGCTGGCGCGGCGCGGGATCAGGCGCGGCCGTAGCCGCGCCGCAGCATCCGGTCGCGGTGTCTGTCGGCGGCCAGGGATGCCTCGCGCAGGTTGCCGTAGATGTTGATGACGGACTGGCCATTGCCGCCCGCAAGCCCCCATTCGCGCACCACCGAGACCTCGGAAAACAGGTTCATCGCCAGCTCGATCCGGTAGAACCGCGGCGGGTGCGAGGAGGCTTGGCTGTAGAGCAGACAGGTGGCCATGGGACCGAGTCTAGGCCGGGTGATTCGTCCGGGCAAGTTTTTCCGCGCCTTGCGGCCCGAAGCGCGCGGCTCAGAGCCACTCCACGTCGCCGAGGAAGATGTAGCCCGCGCCGTAGATCGTCTTGATAAGCCGCGGGTTCTTCGGGTCCTCGCGCAGCTTGGTGCGCAGGCGCGAGATGCGCACGTCCATCGCCCGGTCGAAACTGTCGCCCGCGGCGCCGCCGAGTGTCTCCTGCATCTGGGCGCGGGAGATCAGCCGCTTGGGGCTTTCCAGAAACAGCCGCAGCACCTCGGCCTCGGCCTGGGAGAAGGGGGTCTCTGCGCCTGCCTCGTCCTCCAGCACAAAGCGGCCGAAATGCGCGGTCCAGCCGGAAAACCGCGCCGTCTCGCCCGAAGGCGCCGCCGTGCGCGGACCGCCGCGCAGGCGGGCGCGGATGCGGGCGACGACCTCGGTGGGATCAAAGGGCTTGGTGATGTAGTCGTCGGCGCCGAGCTCCAGCCCGGTGACCCGGTCCTGCACCTGCGCGCGGCCCGAGATGATGATTACCGCGGCGCCCTGCTCCAGCGCCAGCCGGTGCACCAGCGCCAGACCGTCGGTGTCGGGCAGCGACAGGTCGACGAGGCAGACATCCGGCGTCACCCGTTTCAGCGAGGCCTCAAACTCGCGGGCGCGGGAAAAGCTCTGGGTGCGGAAGCCCGCATCCTCCAGGGTGTCAGTGAGAATGCGGCGGATTTCGGGCTCGTCGTCGAGGATGGTGATCAGGGGCGCGGTCATGCGGCGGGCTCCGGGGTGATCAGCTGCGAGAGCTGGCGGACGGTGAAGGGTTTGCGCAGCACGGGGCCGTGTTTCAGGGCGGCCTGGTGCAGCGGGTCATGGGGCGGCAGCGAGGTCATCAGCACGCAGGGAGGGCCCGAGTCCTGCAGCCGCCCGGCCAGATCAATGCCGGTGGCCTCGCCCTCCAGCTTGATGTCGGAGAGCACCAAGGCGATGCCGGGGATGTCGGCGGTGAGCGCTGAGGCTTCGTCGACGCTGGTTGCCTCCACCACCGAAAAGCCGAGCGAAATCAGCATGTCGCGGAAGGTGGCCCGCAGCTCCTCGCTGTCCTCGGCCAGAAGCGCGATGCCGCCTTGCGGGTCCGGGGCGGGGCGGAAGGGCAGGCGCAGGGTGACGGAGGCGCCGGAGGGCGTGTTGCCGATGCGCATGTCGCCGCCTGCGGATTTCGCCATGTCGTAGACAGTGGGCAGGCCGAGGCCCGAGCCTTCGCTGCCCTTGGTGGTGAAGAAGGGGTTGAGCGCCTTTTCCAAGGCCTCCGGCGAGAATCCGGGGCCGGTGTCGCTGACCGTGATCTCCACCCAGGTCTGGCCGATGGCATGCGCGCTCACGGTGATTTGGCCGCTTGTGCCGCAGGCATCGCGGGCATTGAGCACGAGGTTCAGCAGCGCATCCTGCAGCTTTCCCGCATCGAGAAGAAGGGTGACATCGGGCATGTTGTCGAGCACGGAGAGCCCGACACCCTGCGGCAGGGTGGGGGAGGCGAGGATCTTCAGCTCGGCAAGCAGCGTATGCATGTCTGTCGCCTGCGGGCGAAGGCCGCGCTGGCTGGTCATGCCTGCAATCCGGTCCAGCAGGCGGCCGCCGCGGCGGGCGGCCGAGAGCGTGCCCTGCACCAGCTCCGCCGCGTCCTCAGGCAGCGCCATCTTCTCCAGCTTGCCCTGCATCCCGAGGATGATGGTCAGGAGGTTGGAGAAATCATGCGCCAGCCCGCTGGTCATCTGCGCCGCCATCTCCCGCCGCCGGGCTTGCTGCAGGGCAACGCGGGCCTGGGTTTCCTCGGTCACGTCCATCGACAGGATGTAGACGCCGCCCTGCCGGTCCGGGGTGAAGGCGGAGCGGATGCGGCGGCTGCTGTGGTTCTCGGTGAACTCGAACACCGGGTTGCCGCCCTTGTAGGCGGCCGTCAGATGCGGTTCGATCCGTGCATAGGCCGCCTCGCCCAGGGCTTCGGAAATGTGAAGGCCGAGAATGTCGGAGGGACGGCCGGGAAAGACGCTGCTGAGGCGGCGGTTGGTGAAGGTGTAATAGCCGTCGCTGTCCACATGGGCGATATGGGCGGGCATCATCTCGGTGGTGAGGCGGGTGCGGCCCTCGATCTCGGTGAGCTGGCGCTTGGCTTCCTCGAGCTGGGTGATGGTGGCGGCAAGCTTGCGGTTGGCGGCGGAGAGTTCCTCGGTATGGGCGATGAGCCGTTCGGACATCTCCTCGGAACGGGCGCGCAGGAGCTGCTCGATGCGCTTGGTGCGGGTGATATCGGTGTAGACGGTGACCCAGCCGCCCTCAGGCAGCGGTGCGCCCTCGATCGAGATCACCTGGCCGTTGGCGCGGCTGCGCTCCAGGTAATGCGGCACGAAGGCGCGGGCGGTTTCCACCCGTGTGCGGACGAATTCGTCGATGTCATCGACGGGTCCGTAGTCGCCGCTTTCGGCGATGAAGCGGATGGTGTCCTCGAAATGCGCGCCGGGGGTGACCAGGGCGTCGGGCAGGCCGAACATTTCCTGAAACCGGCGGTTGCAGACTGCAAGCCGCAGGTCGTTGTCATAGATTGACAGCGCCTGGGCGATCAGGTTCAGCCCGGCGGTTGTCATGCTGGCCCGTTGTTTGCTGGCTCTGTCCATGCGTCTCCCCCTGTCATGGCTAGCACCGCCCCTGCGCCGGGGCAAACCGCCATAGGGCCGCAGCGGCCGCACCCCGCCTGCCCGTGTAACCAACTCTGATAGCGGGCAAAACCCGCTGTTACAATTCGTAAGATTTGGGAAAACTTCAGGAAAAAGTTGACGGGCTAGCATATGAGCGTCCCTAATCGCGGCCAGAATCGCGTTTAGCGGTCAGTCCGGCGGCACAGCCGGAAAGGGAGGAAAGAAATTTGGCTCAGATGCAGATGGGCGCCGACGGGATGCAATCCCTGCCGGCGCTGCTTGAACGCAATGCGGCGCAGTTTGGTGATGCCCCGGCCTACCGGGAGAAGGAATTCGGCATCTGGCAATGCTGGTCCTGGTCCGAGGCGGCGGCGGAGATCGAGGCACTGGCGCTGGGTCTGATCAACCTTGGTGTGAAGGAAGGCGACTTCGTCGCCATCATCGGCCGCAACCGGCCCTATCTCTACTGGTCGATGGTGGCCGCGCAGGCCGCGGGCGCAATCCCAGTGCCGCTCTATCAGGACGCGGTGGCCGAGGAGATGGCCTATGTGCTGGGCCACTGCGGCGCGCGCTTCGTGATCGTGGGCGACCAGGAGCAGGCCGACAAGGTGATCGAGATCCAGGATCAGCTGCACCAGTTCGAGCACATGATCTACCTCGACCCGCGCGGCATGCGGAAATACGACCACCACCAGCTGCACCAGTTTGCCCATGTGCAGGAGCAGGGCCGCGCCGCCCGCGAGGAGTGGCTGCCCGACCTCCAGGCCCGCAAGGCGAAGCTGAATTACGACAGCACCTGCGTGATGCTCTACACCTCGGGCACCACCGGCAAGCCGAAGGGCGTGGTGCTGTCCAACCGCAACGTGATCGAAAGCGCCAAGAACGCCTCCGAGTTCGACAAGCTGACCCGCAACGAGAATATCCTTTCCTACCTGCCGATGGCCTGGGTGGGCGATTTCATCTTCTCGATCGGGCAGGCCTACTGGTGCGGCTTCTGCGTGAACTGCCCGGAAAGCGCCGACACCATGATGACCGACCTGCGCGAGATCGGCCCAACCTATTTCTTCGCCCCGCCGCGGGTGTTCGAGACCCAGCTGACCAACGTGATGATCCGGATGGAGGACGCAAGCGCCCTGAAGCGCAAGATGTTCCACCACTACCTGGAACATGCCAAGAAGGTCGGCGGCAAGATCCTCGACGGCAAGCCGGTGAGCTTCGGCGACCGGCTGAAATACGCGATCGGCAACCTGCTGGTCTACGGGCCGCTGAAGGACACGCTGGGCTTCGGCAAGGTGCGCGTGGGCTATACCGCGGGCGAGGCGATCGGGCCGGAGATCTTCGATTTCTACCGCAGCTTGGGCATCAACCTGAAACAGCTCTACGGCCAGACCGAGGCGACAGTGTTCATCACCGTGCAGCCAGACGGCGAGGTGCGCGCTGACACCGTGGGCGTGCCGGCCCCGGATGTGGAGATCAAGATCGGCGACAACGGCGAGATCTACTACCGCTCGCCCGGCACCTTCGTGGAATACTACAAGAACCCGGAATCCACCGCCTCCACCAAGGATGCCGAGGGCTGGGTGGCCACGGGTGATGCGGGCTTCTTCGAGGAGGGTTCCGGCCATCTGCGCATCATCGACCGCGCCAAGGACGTGGGCAAGATGGCGGACGGCTCGATGTTTGCGCCGAAGTACGTGGAGAACAAGCTGAAGTTCTACCCGGACATTCTGGAAGCGGTGCTGTTCGGCAACGGCAAGGACCGCTGCGTCGCCTTCATCAACATCGACCTGACCGCGGTCGGCAACTGGGCCGAGCGCAACAACATCGCCTATGCCTCCTACCAGGAGCTGGCGGGCCATCCGCGGGTGCTGGAGACCATCCGCGCGCATGTCTCGGCAGTGAACAAGTCGGTGGCCGAGGACGAGATGCTGTCGGGCTGCCAGGTGCACCGCTTTGTGGTGCTGCACAAGGAGCTGGATGCCGATGACGGCGAGATGACCCGGACCCGCAAGGTGCGCCGCCGCATCGTGGAGGAGAAATTCGCCGACATCATCGCAGCGCTTTACGATGGCTCAGACAAGATCTCGACCACCACGGAAGTCACCTACGAGGACGGCCGCAAGGGCTCGATCAGCGCGACGCTGACCATCGTTGACGCCGAGGTCGTGCCCACGGCGCCGCAGAAGGTGGCCGCGGAATGAGTATCACGCACCGGACGGCCCGGAACGCGGTGAAGGGGCGGGCCTCAGATCAGGTCCGGGCTCGCCTCCGGATGGAAGGCGGTGTGGATCGCCTGACGGATCTTGAAGATTGCACTCAACCCGTGGGTGCGGGCGCTGATCGCGCTGAGGCTTTCGGATTGGGTCAGTCCCATTTCCTTGCATTCGATGGCCATCTTCAGAAGGCAGGCGTGCTCGAATTCGCCAAACATGGCAGGGATCTCCTTGCTGCTCTTATTATTCAAGTGTCGCACGAAATGATTAAATTTTCCACGCGGCCGCGCTCCGGAGGTGGAACTTATGCTTGATCAGGCCGAGAGCTATGTGACCGAGGACGGCCGCACCATCGGCGGCGTGGTAATGGAGATGAAGAACATCACGCTGCGCTTCGGCGGGGTGGTGGCGATCAAGGACATCTCCTTCGACATCCGCGAAGGCGAGATCCGCGCCATCATCGGCCCGAACGGCGCCGGCAAGTCCTCGATGCTGAACGTGATTTCGGGTTTCTACATCCCGCAGGAAGGCGAGGTTCTGTTCCGCGGCAAGAAACGGCCGCAGATGAAACCCTACGAGGTGGCGCGCCAGGGCATCGCCCGCACCTTCCAGAATATCGCGCTGTTCGACGGCATGAGCGTGCTCGACAATGTGATGACCGGGCGGCTCAACTACATGAAATCCGGGCTGATTGCCCAGGCCCTGTGGAAGGGTAAGGCGGAGAAGGAAGAGGTCGAGAACCGCGAGGTGGTCGAGAAGATCATCGACTTCCTGGAGATCCAGCACATCCGCAAGACCCCGGTGGCGCGGCTGCCCTACGGCTTGAAGAAACGCGTCGAACTGGCCCGCGCGCTGGCCGCCGAGCCGAAACTCCTGCTGCTCGACGAGCCGATGGCCGGCATGAACGTCGAGGAGAAGGAGGACATGTCGCGCTTCATCCTCGACGTGAACGACGAATTCGGCACCACCATTGCGCTGATCGAGCACGACATGGGCGTGGTGATGGATCTGTCCGACCGGGTCGTGGTGATGGACTACGGCAAGAAGATCGGCGACGGCACACCGGACGAAGTACGCAACAACCAGGCGGTGATCGACGCCTACCTGGGGGTGGCGCATGACTGAGCAATCAGTGCTGGTAAAAACGGCGGCAAAAATTCTGGAAAATTTTTGGCAGATTTCTTCGAGGGAATTTGCGGGAGGAGAGCGCAATGCCTGAACAACTCGTCTTTGCGATGGAGGTCACGCTCAACGGCCTGATGGCGGGCGTGCTCTATGCGCTGGTCGCGCTGGGCTTCGTGCTGATTTACAAGGCCTCCGGCATCTTCAACTACGCACAAGGGGTGATGGCGTTGTTTGCGGCGATGACCCTGGTCGGGATTATGCAGGGGCAGGTGCCGTTCTCGCATGTGATCAACGCGATCTTTGGCGGCCATATCACCCATTTCGGCTGGACCGTGCCCTCTTTCGTGGCGATTGCATTGACGGTCGGCGTGATGGTGCTGCTGGCCTGGCTGGTGCAGGTGCTGGTGATGAAGCACCTGGTGGGGCAGGAGCCGATCATTCTGTTCATGGCCACCATCGGGCTTGCCTATTTCCTCGAAGGCGTGGCTGACCTGATGTGGGGCTCGGAGATCAAGACCCTGGACGTGGGGCTGCCGCAAGGCATCAACCTGTGGATAGATGAAACCACATTCAACATCTTCGGCTACGGGTTCTTCATCGACAATCTGGACGTCGTGGCAACCGTCATCGCGGCGCTGCTGGTGGCGGGGCTGGTCTGCTTTGCCCAGTACACCAAGCAGGGCCGGGCAATGCGTGCGGTGGCTGATGATCACCAGGCGGCGCTGTCGGTCGGCATCTCGCTGAACTTCATTTGGGTGTTGGTCTGGTCCGTCGCCGGTTTCGTGGCGCTGGTCGCGGGCATCGTCTGGGGCACCAAATCCGGCGTGCAGTTCTCGCTGTCGCTGATCGCGCTGAAGGCGCTGCCGGTGCTGATGCTGGGCGGCTTCACCTCGATCCCCGGCGCCATTGTCGGCGGGCTGATCATCGGCGTGGGCGAGAAGCTGTTCGAATTCGCCATCGGCCCTATGGTGGGCGGCGCGACCGAGAACTGGTTTGCCTATGTGCTGGCGCTGCTCTTCCTGGTGTTCCGCCCGCAGGGCCTGTTCGGCGAGAAGATCATTGAACGCGTCTGAGGCACATAACGCCCGGGCCTTGCCCGCCCCCCAGCGGGGGCGGAGCGCGGCCGGCCGGGAGCTCCTGGCAGCGGCTCAGCCCTCGAGCCCGCGGAAAGCTCTGACCACGATGGCGGCCAGCACGGTCACCGCAAGCGTGAGCGCGATGGTCAGATCGCCGATCAGCTGCCCCGCTAGCACGGTCAGCACCCCGGCACCCAGAAGCCCCATCGCGAGCATGCCCCAGAGACCGGAGGCCGGGGGTGGCGCCGGGCGCCGCCGGACGGCTGCCGGCTGGGACAGCACTTTTGCCTCCTCGACCGAGTTCAGCAGCCTGGCCTTGGCTGCGGCAAATGCCTCGGGAGATATCTCTCCCCGTTTCCGGGCAGCATCCAGCTGCCGGATTTCCTCGAAAATCGCGGTCATGTCTTCCACTCACTCTACCCGCGCTCAATCTAGCACAGGGAATGGGGCGAAATGTGGCGGGGCGGCGAAATCTGAAGCAATGGTTAACGCTGGGGCCAGCCCCTTGCAGCATAACAAAGGGAGCATCTGACATATGTTCTACCGTGAAGCCGGGGATTTCAAAGTCTCCTATGTCGAGGACAGCCAGACGTTTCCGATCAAATTCGACCGGTACCGCTACTACGCGGTGCTGGCGGTGGCATTCGGGATCATCCCCTTCGTCATCAACGACTACTGGGCCAATGCGATCCTGCTGCCGTTCCTGATCTATTCGATTGCTGCCATCGGCCTGAACATTCTGGTGGGCTATTGCGGGCAGGTGTCTCTGGGCACCGGCGGCTTCATGGCGGTGGGCGCCTACGCCTCCTACAAGCTGATGACCGCCTTCCCGGAAGTCAGCATGTTCATCCATGTGGTGCTGGCAGGCGGCATTACCGCCGGGGTCTGTGTGCTGTTCGGCCTGCCCTCCCTGCGGATCAAGGGGTTCTACCTTGCGGTGGCGACGCTGGCGGCGCAGTTCTTCCTGGTCTGGCTGTTCAACCGGGTGCCGTGGTTCTACAACTACTCGGCCTCCGGCCAGATCAACGCGCCCGAGCGCGATGTCTTCGGCATTGTCATCACCGGCCCCAGCGCACCGGCCTGGGCGACCTACCTGTTCTGCCTGATCTTCCTCACCATCTGCGCGCTCATCGCCCGCAACCTGACC
The DNA here is from genome assembly GCF_048820895.1 of Cribrihabitans neustonicus. NCBI lineage: Bacteria > Pseudomonadati > Pseudomonadota > Alphaproteobacteria > Rhodobacterales > Paracoccaceae > Cribrihabitans > Cribrihabitans neustonicus. The sequence continues at coordinate 18,049 of NZ_JBMERQ010000002.1, read as the reverse complement.
CGCGGCATGCAGGGCCGCAGCTGGATGGCGATCCGCGACATGGACATCGCCGCCGAGATCATCGGCGTGAACCCCTTGAAGGCGAAGCTCTCGGCCTTTGCGGTCTCGGGCTTCTTCATCGGCATCTCCGGCGCGCTGTTCTTCTCGGTTTACCTGGGCGCAGTGGAAGTGGGCGAGGCTTTCGGCATCAACAAGTCGTTCCTGGTGCTCTTCATGGTGATCATCGGCGGCCTGGGCTCGATCTTCGGCTCCTTTGCGGGCGCGGCCTTCCTGGTTCTGCTGCCGGTGGTGCTGAAGGTGGTGGGCGTCGACCTTCTGGGGTGGCCCACCGATATCGTGGCGCATTTCCAGCTGGTGATCGTTGGGGCGCTGATCGTCTTCTTCTTGATCGTGGAGCCGCACGGGCTGGCGCAGCTGTGGCGCGTCGCCAAGGAGAAGCTGAGGCTGTGGCCCTTCCCGCACTGAGGCGGGGACGGCTCCAAGACCTGCGGGGAGACGGGCAACTCCGCCCCCGCTGCGAATATAACATCGGATAGGACCAAGGGAGGAATTAAGCCGATGAAGAAGACACTCACTACATGGGCTCTGGGCGCCGCGATGGCTGCTGGAGCGGTGGCAACCCCGGCAATGGCGGATCTGGTATTCCCGGATCTCAGCTACCGCACCGGGCCCTATGCGGCCGGCGGTATCCCGTTCTCGGACGGCTACAACGACTATTTCACCCTGCTGAACGAGCGCGACGGCGGCATCGGCGGTGTAAAAGCCAAGGTGATCGAATGCGAGACCGGCTATAACACTGAAAAAGGCGTGGAATGCTACGAATCCACCAAGGGCCAGGGCGCCCTGGTGTATCAGCCGCTGTCCACCGGCATCACCTACCAGCTGATCCCCAAAGTGACCGCGGACAACATTCCGCTGCACACCATGGGCTATGGCCGCACCTCGGCTGCTAACGGCGAAGTGTTCAGCCATGTGTTCAACTACCCGGCCAACTACTGGAACGGCGCTTCGGGTGTGGTGAACTACCTGCTGGACGAAAACGGCGGCGATCTCAGCGGCAAGAAGATCGCGCTGGTCTACCACAACTCCGCCTACGGCAAGGAGCCGATCCGCACCCTGGAGGAGCTGTCCGAGAAGCACGGCTTCGAGCTGGTCGCGCTGCCGGTCGACCACCCCGGCCAGGAGCAGAAATCGCAGTGGCTGCAAATCCGCCGTGAGCGTCCCGACTATGTCGTGATGTGGGGCTGGGGCGTGATGAACCAGGTGGCGATCCAGGAAGCCGCCAACATCCGCTTCCCGATGGAGAACTTCATCGGCGTGTGGTGGTCCGGCGCGGAGCATGACGTGATGCCCGCCGGCGCCCAGGCCGACGGTTACAAGGCGGTGACCTTCCACAACGTCGGCCGCGACTTCCCGGTCTTCGACGACATCCAGAAGTATGTGGTGGATGCCGGCAAGGCTGCGGGCGCGGGTGATCAGGTCGGCAATGTTCTTTACAACCGCGGCATGTACGCGGCGATGCTGGCCGCCGAGGCCGCGAAGACCGCACAGGAAATCCACGGCACCAAGGATATCACCCCGGCGATGATGCGCGACGGCATGGAAGCGCTGGAAATCACCGAGGAGAAAATGGCCGCGCTCGGCATGCCGAATTTCGGCCCCGCGTTCCAGGTCTCCTGCGAGAACCACGGCGGCCCGGGCCTTGTCGGCGTGACCCAATGGGATGCGGAAACGCAGACCTGGTCGCTGATCTCGGACTTCAAGCCGTCCGATACCGAGGTGATCGGCAAGCTGATCGAAGAGGACTCTGCCGCCTACGCCGCCGAGAACAACATCGAGCCCAATTGCCAGTAAGCACAGGGTCCGGTGCCGCCTTCAGGGGCGGCACCGCAGAAGAACCGGCGCGGCGGCCCGCTGCCGCGCCAGCCGGAACCGCCCCGGGCAACCGGGACCGCATGAGGACAAGCTTTGATGCTCGACGCAGCAACCGAAACCGAGGTGCAGGCCGAAACCCTGCTGGAGGTCAACAATATCGAGGTGATCTACAATCACGTGATCCTCGTGTTGAAAGGCGTCAGCCTGAAGGTGCCCAAGGGCGGCATCACCGCGCTTCTGGGCGGCAACGGCGCCGGCAAGACCACGACGCTGAAGGCGGTGTCCAACCTGCTGCATTCCGAGCGCGGCGAGGTGACCAAGGGCACGATCAAATACCGCGGCCAGAACGTGCACGAAAGCGATCCGGCCGATCTGGTGCGCAAGGGCGTGATCCAGGTGATGGAAGGCCGCCACTGCTTCGAGCACCTGACGGTAGAGGAAAACCTGCTGACCGGCGCCTATACCCGACGCGATGGCGGCGCCAACGTGCAGGCCGATCTGGAGATGGTCTACAGCTACTTCCCGCGCCTGAAGGAGCGCCGCAAATCGCAGGCCGGCTATACCTCGGGAGGCGAGCAGCAGATGGTGGCGATGGGCCGCGCGCTGATGTCGCGGCCGGAGACGATCCTGCTCGACGAGCCCTCGATGGGCCTGGCGCCGCAGCTGGTGGAGCAGATCTTCGAGATTGTGAAGTCGATCAATGAAAACGAGGGCGTGACCTTCCTCCTGGCCGAGCAGAACACCAACGTGGCGCTGCGCTATGCCCACTACGGCTACATCCTGGAATCGGGCCGGGTGGTGATGGACGGCCCCGCGGCCGAGCTGCGCGAGAACCCGGATGTGAAGGAATTCTACCTCGGCATGTCCGACGAGGGCCGCAAGAGCTTCCGCGACGTGCGGTCCTACCGCCGCCGCAAACGGTGGCTGAGCTGATGCGGGATGGAGATGTGATGACCTATTTTGACAAACTCGAAACCCGCAGCGCGGACGAGCGCGCCGCCGATCTGGCCCGCGCCCTGCCGGAACAGATCGCCCGGGCCAAGTCGGCGCCCGGCTATGGCGGCCTGCTGGATGATGTGGACCCGGCCGCGGTGACCTCGGCCGGGGCGCTGGCGGATCTGCCGGTGCTGCGCAAGTCCGAGCTCGGCCGGGCGCAGGCGGCCCACCCGCCCTTTGGCGGCTTCACCGTGAAACCCGCCACGGGCTTTGCCCATATCTTCCAGTCGCCCGGCCCGATCTACGAGCCCGGCGGGGTGGATCGCGACTGGTGGCGCATGGGCCGTTTCCTTCACGCGGCCGGGATCGGTGCGGGCGATGTGGTGCAGAACTGCTTTGGCTACCATCTGACCCCTGCCGGCATGATATTTGAAAACGGCGCCCGCGCGGTCGGTGCGGCCGTGCTGCCCGCGGGCACCGGCCAGACCGAGCTGCAGGTGACGGCGGCGCGCGACGTGGGGGCCACGGCCTATGCCGGCACGCCGGATTACCTCAAGGTGATCCTCGACAAGGCCGACGCCATGGGGATCACATTGGGCTTCACCAAGGCGGCGGTCGGGGGCGGCGCGCTGTTCCCGAGCCTGCGCCAGGAATATGCCGACCGCGGCATCACCTGCCTGCAGAGCTACGCCACCGCCGATCTCGGCAACATCGCGTATGAGTCCCAGGCGATGGAGGGGATGATCGTCGACGAGCATGTGATCGTGGAGATCGTCACCCCCGGCACCGGCACTCCGGTGGCGCCCGGTGAAGTGGGGGAGGTCGTGGTGACAACACTGAACCCGGACTATCCGCTGATCCGCTTCGCCACCGGCGATCTGTCGGCGGTGCTGCCCGGAGTTTCCCCCTGCGGCCGTACAAACCTGCGCATCAAGGGCTGGATGGGCCGCGCTGATCAGACGACCAAGATCAAGGGCATGTTCGTGCGCCCCGAGCAGGTTGCCGCGCTGGTGGCCAAGCATGACGAGATCGTCAAGGCCCGCGTCATCGCCCGCCGCGAAGGCGAAATGGACGCGATGACCGTGCAGATCGAGGCCGAGGGCGGCGACGAGAGCGCCTATGCCCGCTCAGTTGCCGAAGTGCTGAAGCTGAAGGGCACGGTCGAGGTCGTGGCCCCCGGCGCGCTGCCGAAGGACGGCCTGGTGATCGAAGATCAGCGCAGCTACGACTGAGCCCCTTAGGTTGCGAGCAACAGACAGACGGGCGCCGCCTTGCCGCGGCGCCCGATTGCCGTTGCTGCTGGGGCTGCAAAGCTGCGTTCCGCATTCCTGCTGGAATTCCTGAGCGGTTTGGTCGTAATAGGGAGGGCCTCAGCCGGAAGCGGACGTGATGAGTACAGCCGACGATCTTGTAGAATATGCCCCCGAGGGCCGCCGCCGCGGCGGCCGCAGCGGTGGCGGCCTGTTTGCCGTAGTGTCCTGGTGCGTTGCGCTGGCATGCGTGCTGCCGATGCTGGCAGTGGCGCTGGCCGCGGCGCTCGGGGGCACCGGCACAATCGGCCATCTCGCTGCGACGGTGCTGCCGGGCTATACCGCAACCACGCTGGGGCTGGCCGCTCTGGTCGCCGCGGGCACTTTCGCGGTGGGCACCGGGGCGGCCTGGCTGGTCACCATGACTCGTTTTCCGGGTGTGCGGCTCCTGGAGGTGGCGCTGGTTCTGCCGCTCGCCTTCCCGGCCTATGTGCTGGCCTATGCCTATACCCATATCCTGGATCACCCCGGAATCGTGCAATCCACGCTAAGAACGGTGACCGGCTGGGGCCCGCGCGACTACTGGTTCCCGGAAATCCGCTCGCTTGGCGGGGCGGCGCTGATGCTGGTGCTGGTGCTTTATCCGTATGTATACCTGCTCGCCCGCGCCGCTTTCCTGCAGCAAAGCGCGGGCGCCTTCCTGGCCGCGCGCGCCCTTGGCAAGAACGCCTGGCAGGCCTTTGCCATGGTGAGCCTGCCGATGGCGCGGCCTGCGATCGCCTCAGGCGTGCTGTTGGCGGTGATGGAGACCATCGCGGATTTCGGCACCGTCAGCTATTTCGGGGTGCAGACCTTTGCCACCGGCATCTACACCAGCTGGTTCTCCCTCGCCGACCGCGGCGGGGCGGCCCAGCTGGCGCTCTGCCTTCTGGGGTTTGCGCTGGCGCTGGCGGTGCTGGAGCGCAGCAGCCGCGGGCGGGCGAAATACCACCATGCGGGCAAGCAGCACACGCCGATGCCGCCAGCGCAGCTGGGCGGCGCCAGGGCAGTGCTGGCCGCGTTTTTCTGCGCACTGCCGGTGCTTCTGGGCTTTGTGCTGCCGGTGGTGATCCTGTTTTCCATGAGCTTTGACTCCGAACAGAACCTGTTCAGCCGCCGCTACATCGGCTTCACGCTCAACTCGCTGACGCTCGCCTCGGCGGCGGCGGTGCTGACGGTCGCGGCGGCGGTCTGTCTCGGCTTCTATCAGCGGCTGCGTCCCGGCCGGCTTGCCTCCGCCGCAGCCTATATGGCCCGGCTCGGCTACGCGGTGCCGGGCGGGGTGATTGCGGTCGGGCTGATCGTGCCTTTCGCGGCCTTCGACAACGCGCTCGACGCCTGGATGCGCGAAAGCTTCGGCATCCGCACCGGGCTGCTGGTGACCGGCTCCATCTGGCTCCTGGTTGCCGCCTATATGGTACGCTTCCTCGCCGCGGCGCTCGGGGCCTACGAGGGCGGGCAGGCGACGATGCACGCCAATATCGACGCTGCTGCGCGCTCGCTGGGGCAGAGCCCGATGGGCATGCTGCGCCGGGTGCACCTTCCGGTGCTGACGCCGAGTCTGCTGACTGCGCTGCTGATCGTTTTTGTCGACGTGATGAAGGAGCTGCCCGCGACGCTGATCATGCGGCCCTTCAATTTCGACACGCTGGCGGTGCAGGCGCACAGGCTGGCGGCGGACGAGCGGCTGGAGGGCGCCGCGGTACCCTCGCTGGTGATCATGGCGGTGGGCCTGCTGCCGGTGATCCTGATCTGCCGCCAGGTGGGACGGCGCGGCTAGGGGCCGGAAAAACGCAATTCTTCCGGCGCCCGCGGCGGGACTTGCCGCTCAGGACGCCCACCAGGCTTCGATTTCATTCCGGCTGATCCGCGCCGCCAGGCCAAGACCGACCAGCACGGTCTCCTCCGCCTCGCAGCGCTTTGCCTCCACATGGCGGCCAACCACATGCAACTCGTAAGCGCCCCCCGAGGTCAGCACAAAGCCTTTCATCCGGTAAAGACCTTCGGGCCGCGCCGCCAGCTTGTCGCCAAGCGCGCGCCGGTCCAGCACTTCGCGGCTGCGGTGCTGCCAGGTGGTGTAGCCGGGATGCGCGGCGGCCGGCCGGCCCTTGGGCAGAGGCGTCACGCCAAACAGCAGCCCTGCCACGGGAGCCTCAGACAGCAGCCCGGGCGCACGCGCGCCGCAGCGGTCCAGCAGCGCGGATGTCTCTGCATCAATCTCTGCGCGTTTGGTGACAAGCACCAGGTCACCACTGCGCAGCTGCTGCTCCACTTGGGGCGCTGTCAGCGGGTCGTCCAGCAGGGCCGCGAGATTTTCAGCATCCGCCAGCGTCACGATTCCGCCATAGCTCAGCCGTCCGTCCTCCAGCACTGTGTTGGCAATCGCCACCGGATCGGCGATGCCGCTGGCTTCGATCACCACGTGGTCCGGCTGGTCAGTACCGCTCAAGAGCCCGTGCAGCGCCAGTGCCAGGTCCTCACCGCGCGAGCAGCAGACGCAGCCGTTGGCGAGCGGCACCTGCCCGCCGCCAGCGCCGGAGATCAGCGCATCGTCGATGTTGATGGCGCCGAAGTCGTTGACGATCACCGCCAGCTTCAGCCCGTGATCCTCGGCCAGCAGCCGGTTCACCAGCGTGGTCTTGCCCGCGCCTAGATAGCCGCTGAGGATGGTCACAGGCAGTCGGGGCTGACGGGTCATGCGGGCCTCCAATATTCAGCCAGCCTCGCCTGCAGGAGGCAGGCGGGACGGATTGCTTGGTTTCGAGCGAGGTATAGGGAGGCGGCGCCGGCCGGTCCAGAGAAAGCGGTTCCCGCTGGCGGGCTGCGGGGTGCCGGAACGCAGCAAGGCGCGGAGAGATCCGCGCCTTGCCGTTGCTACCACGCAGACCGGGGAGGTTACTTCCAGCCCACGGTGTCGAAGATCTTCTGCGCTTCCGGCAGGTTCTGCGCCACCTCCGAGAGGTTTACGTCATCCGGCTTGAAGTGGCCGAGGGTTGCGATCGAGGACGCGAGGCCCACGCCGGGCACCGCCGGGTATTCGTCGTTTCCGGCGGAGAAGTACTCCTGCGCCGACTCGCTGGACAGATATTCGAGGAACTTGATGGCGTTTTCCTTGTTCGGCGCATGCGCCGCGACGCCGCCGCCGGAGAGGTTCATGTGCGCGCCTTCGGAGTTTTGCGACGGGAACACCCAGCCGATCATGCCGCGGCTCTCGGAGAGGCCCTTCACATCCTTGCGGATGGCGCGGGCGAAATAATAGGTGTTGGAGACGGCGATGTTGCACTCCCCCGAAACCAGGCCGCGCAGCTGGTCGGTGTCGCCGCCCTGCGGCTCCCGCGCCATGTTGGCAACCACGCCCTCGGCCCATTCCTGCGCCTTCTCAGCGCCGTGGTGGGTCACGATCGAGGCCAGCAGAGTCTGGTTGTAGACATTGGTGGACGAGCGGATGCAGATCTGACCCTCATAGGCGGGGTCGGCGAGGTCCAGGTAGGTGAGGGGCGGGTTTTCGACTTCTTCCTTGTTGTAGAAGATGATCCGCGCGCGCTGGCTGAAGCCGAACCACTGGTTATCGGCGTCCTGGAGGTAGCCGGGCACCCGGGCTTCCAGGGTTTCGCTGTCGATGGGCTGCAGCACGCCCGCATCCTTGGCGCGGGTCAGGCGCGACGTGTCGACGGTGATCAGCACGTCGGCGGGGGAGTTGGCGCCTTCGGCCTTCATGCGGGCGATCAGCTCGTCGGCATTGCCTTCAATGCGGTTGACGGTGATTCCGGTTGCCTCTTCGAACTCGCCGTAAAGCTGTTCGTCAGTGTCGTAATGGCGGGAGGAATAGATGTTCAGCTCGCCCTCTGCAGCAGCGGCGGTTGCGATGGAGGCGGCCAGGGCGCTCGCCAGGACGGGGGTGGCTTTCAGCATTTCATGTCCTCTTTTTTCTGTGCGGTATATTCCGACTGATTTAGTCGATTAACTTATTCTGCAGCGGATGCAAAGGGTTTCCGACAAAAACGCTCGGAAAGTTCGGCGGTATGCGCTGGAGCATGCGTTCGGCGGACCCGGGCATGGCCGCGGTGCGGAAATGAAAGAGCGGCGGCGGGGGGTTTTTGCTGTGCGCGGCTGGACTGATCCGCGCCTCGCCGGGCGCGGAAATGATCCGGAGCATCCTGCTTCAGCCCGGCGTCCCAATTTCAAACGAAAAAAACCGCATCCGGAGATGCGGTTTTTCTAATCTTCGCTAACTTTGGATCTCAGCCCTGGCGCGCTTTGAACTTGCGCTGGGTCTTGTTGATCACGTAGACGCGGCCCTTGCGACGCACAACGCGGCAGTCACGGTGCCGGTTCTTGAGCGAGCGGAGCGAGTTCTTGACCTTCATGGCCTCTCTCCTTTTCTGCGGCGCGAACCAGCGCCTTGGGTTAGCGGGTGCCCTGGCCATGGCCAAGGCGGTGAATTCATGGTGGGCGGTACAAGGATCGAACTTGTGACCCCTTCGATGTCAACGAAGTGCTCTACCGCTGAGCTAACCGCCCATGAACCTGCGCTTGATCCGGCCCCTCACAAGTGAAAGGGGCGCGGGGTGCCGCGCCGGTGAAGGGGTCTATAAATAGAGTCGCCGGAGGGTGCAAGAGCTTTTGACCGCGGAAATTTCCGCTCTATGCTGTTTTCTGTAACCGAGGCGACGGAGCAAGGATGCCGGACATAGCGTTTTCCGTGATTTCACCGCAGAAACTCACATCGGCCGTGGTATTTGCCTCTCCGCACAGCGGGACCGATTACTCCGACAGCTTTCTGGCCCAGGCGATTCTGGGCGGCACCGCGATCCGCAGCTCGGAAGATGCCTTTGTGGATCAGCTGTTTGCCGCAGCGCCCTGCTTTGGCGCGCCGCTGCTGACGGCGGTGAAGCCACGCGCCTACCTGGATCTCAACCGCTCGCCCGAAGAACTGGACCCGGCGCTGATCGAAGGCGTGACACGCAAAGGGCAGAACCCGCGGGTGGCCTCCGGATTGGGAGTGATTCCGCGCGTGGTCTCGGGCGGGCGCGCAATCTACCGGGGCAAGCTGCCGCTTTCCGAAGCAAAATTCCGCCTCAGTCACTACTGGCATCCCTATCACGACGCGCTGAAGGGGCTTCTGAAGCAGGCGCACCGGCGGTTCGGGCAGGCAATTCTGGTAGATTGCCACTCGATGCCGCATGAGGCGATCGAAAGCATGGCGCCGCGCGGCAAATCCCGGCCGGAGGTGGTGCTGGGCGACCGTTTCGGAGCTGCTGCCGATACCGGCATCGTTGACCGGATCGAGGCAGCCTTCACTTCTGCCGGCCTCGCGGTCGCGCGCAACGCGCCTTTCGCCGGGGCCTATATCACCCAGACTTACGGACGCCCCTCGCAGCGCCAGCACGCGGTGCAGATCGAGATCGACCGGGCACTCTACATGGATGAGACGGCGCTGCAGCCCAATGCGAATTTCTCCCCCTTGCAGAGCCTTCTGCGCGGGGTGATTGCCGAGATTGCGGTGATCGGCCAGGAGGAGATGCCGCTGGCGGCGGAATAACACGCTTGGGGTCAGGTCAGCGCAGGGCGCGCCCTTTTATGATGGCCGTCTTGCCGAAGCGTTTGCGAATCGCGTCAGCCGCACGTTCCGCCTCGGCGCGGCGGCCGGCCTGGGGGTCGAGCAGGTCGCCAGTCATGTCGGCCTGGGATTCGGGCACCAGCTCGGAGATCCCGCAGCCCAGAAGCCGGAACGGACCCTCGTTCACAGCGTGGTCCAGCAGGCCGCGGGCGGTGCGGTAGATCTTGTCGGCCATCTGGGTGGGGCTGCGCAGCGACAGGCGGCGGGTCAGCGCCGAATGGTTCGCGCGCTTCAGCTTCAGCGTCACCACGCGGCCTGCCATTTGCTTGGCTTTGGCGCGGTCGGAGACCTTCTCCGCCAGCCGCCACAGGTGGCCGTCGAGCACGGCGAGGCTGGCGGTGTCCTCGAAGAAGGTGGTCTCGTTTGAAATCGACTTCACCGGCGCGTGGGCGGAAACCCGGCGGCGGTCCTCGCCGCGGGCAAGATGCCAGAGCCGGTCGCCCATGGAGCCGAAGCGGGAGTGCAGCGCCTCGCGGTCCCAGCGCAACAGGTCCGCGAAAGTGCGGATGCCCGCCTTCTCAAGGCTCGCCTGCGCCGCCGGGCCGATGCCCCAGATCAGCCGCACCGGCTTGTCGCGCAGGAAATCATCCGTCTCCGCCTTGCCGATCACCGAGAAGCCGCGCGGCTTGTCGAGGTCGGAGGCGACCTTGGCGAGGAACTTATTGTGGGAAAGCCCGATGGAGCCGGTGATGCCCAGCTCGTCCTTCATCCGCTTGATCAGCCGCGCGAGCATCATCGCGGGCGGCGCGCCGTGCAGTTTCTCTGTGCCGGTCAGGTCCATGAAGGCCTCGTCCAGCGACAGGGGCTCCACCGCGGGGGTGAGCTCTTCCATCATCGCGCGGACCGCCCGGCTCACCTCGGCGTAGGCCTCCATCCGCGGTTTGATCACCACCGCGTCGGGGCAGAGCTTCAGCGCCTGGAACATCGGCATCGCCGAGCGCACGCCACGGATGCGCGCGACATAGCAGGCGGTGGAGACCACGCCGCGGGTGCCGCCGCCGATGATCACCGGCTTGCTGGCGAGTTCCGGATTGTCGCGTTTCTCCACGCTTGCGTAGAAGGCGTCGCAGTCCATGTGGGCGATGGTAAGCGAGAACAGCTCGTCATGCGCGGTCACCCGCGGGCTGCCGCAGACGGGGCAGCGGCGGGCGGCGGGGACCGGGGTCAGGCAATCGCGGCAGAGGGCGGGCATGGGCGTCAGGGTTCGTGCGGCCGGATGGAGGCGGGAGCGGCCCAGTCTAGCCTCTGGCGCGGGCCTTGTCTTGCGGTTTTAGGCAGACGCGGAGGGGGAAAAGAAGATCCCCCGCAACCAGGGCGGGGGCAGGTGACGAACCTCAGGAAGAGGGGCCGTCAGGGGAGTGTCTCGCCCTCAGGGTCGCCGGTTGCGTGGCTGGGGGCAAATTTCCAAGGACCTTCCGGCCGCGGTGGCGCAGTTCTCTGTGGCTTTCCGGCCACGGGGCGATTTGGCGCAGGCTGCAGGCGCGAGCGCTGTTTCCCCTTGGCGCTGAGGATGTTGAGGAAAGACAAGCCGCAAGGGGCGCCCCAAGCGGCGCGCTCTCATGGGCCACGGTCAAGAGTTTTTTCCTTGCCTGCTTTTTGTGCAGGCCCGCGCGGGTTCTGGTTTAGAGTGCGGCAAGGTCCTGCAAGATCGCCTGCACCGCATCGCGCGGGTTCGCCGCCTGCCAGACCGGGCGGCCCACCACGATGTGGTCGGCGCCATCGGCAATCGCCTGCGCCGGGGCGGCGACGCGCTTCTGGTCGCCGAGCGCTGCACCTGCCGGACGCACTCCGGGAGTGACAATGAGCTTGCCCGCAGCCTCCGGCAGGGCGCGGATCAGGGCGGCTTCCTGCGGGCTGGCGATGACGCCATCGGCGCCCGCGGCGAGCGCGAGGCCTGCGCGCTCCTGCACCAGGTCCTGCACCGCGCCCGGTTTGATCAGGGCCGCGTCGAGATCGGCGCGGTCGAGCGAGGTGAGGATGGTGACCGCGAGGATCTTGAGGTCGCTCCCGGCCGCCCCTTCCTTGGCGGCGCGCACCACATGCGGGTCGCCATGCACGGTCAGGAAGTCGAGCTCGAACTGCGCAAGCCCCCGCACCGCGGCCTCTACCGTGGCGCCGATGTCGAACAGCTTCATGTCGAGGAAAATTCTTTTGCCCTGCTCCTGCTTCAGCTCGTTCGCCAGCGCCAGCCCGCCGCCGGTCAGCATGCCGAGGCCGATCTTGTAGAAGGAGACCGCATCGCCGAGCTGGCTGGCGAGCTTCAGCCCGGAGATCGCGTCGGGCAGGTCGATGGCAACGATCAGGCGGTCATCGGCGGGCAAGGGGGTGCTCATTCGGGTTCTCCTTCAACGGCTGGCGGCTCTGGCGCAAAACGCCCGTGTCATACGCCCGGGGCAGCGCTGCGGCAAGCCTTGGTGCATGTGCGTGGGGCGGGCGGCTCCCGCGCCTGAATCTGCCCCCCCCCGAGGAGGGGGCAGATTACAGCCTTGGGCCGGGCGCCGCGCCCCGCGGGCGCAGCGCGGGAGCGTTCCGCTGCGGCCGGGGGCGTGCGGGATCGGCGGGGGCGGGGAGAAAATTGACGCAGATCAGAGATATGCTCATCTTTTCCGTGCACGGTGGTCTTGAAGCGGTGCGGCCGCTTCCCACATCTAGTCCCGAGGCCCGGACCGGGGCGTGCCGCCAAGCGGGCGCCGCAACACCCACGGGCGCTTGAAAAAGGAGAGCAAGATGGACTTGAATAAGTTCACGGAGCGTGCACGCGGATTTGTGCAGGCGGCGCAGACGATTGCGATGCGCGAAGGGCACCAGCGGCTGGTGCCTGAACATATTTTGAAAGCACTGATGGACGACGACCAGGGGCTGGCGAGCAACCTGATCGCCCGCGCGGGCGGCGCGCCCAAGCGCGTGGCCGAGGCGGTTGACGCGGCTATGGCGAAGCAGCCCAAGGTGAGCGGCGATGCTGCCCAGATCTATCTGGACGGGCAGACCGCCAAGGTGCTGGATGAGGCTGCCAAAATCGCCGAGAAGGCGGGCGACAGCTTTGTGCCGGTGGAGCGCCTGCTGATGGCGCTGTGCATGGTGAAATCCAAGGCCAGGGAGGCCCTGGAGGCGGGCGATGTCTCGGCCCAGAAGCTCAACGAGGCGATCAACGACATCCGCAAGGGGCGGACCGCCGATTCGGCCACGGCCGAGGAGGGCTATGACGCGCTCAAGAAGTACGCCCGCGACCTGACTGAGGCGGCCAAAGAAGGCAAGATCGACCCGATCATCGGCCGCGACGAGGAGATCCGCCGCTCGATGCAGGTGCTGAGCCGCCGGACCAAGAACAACCCGGTTCTGATCGGTGAGCCGGGCGTGGGTAAGACAGCCATCGCCGAGGGCATGGCGCTGCGCATCATCAACGGTGATGTGCCGGAATCCCTGCGCGACAAGAAGCTACTGGCGCTCGACATGGGGGCACTGATTGCCGGTGCCAAATACCGCGGCGAATTCGAAGAGCGCCTGAAGGCGGTGCTGAATGAAATCACCGCCGCCGCGGGCGAGATCATCCTGTTCATCGACGAGATGCACACGCTGGTCGGCGCCGGCAAGGCCGATGGCGCTATGGATGCCGCCAACCTCATCAAGCCGGCTTTGGCGCGCGGTGAACTGCACTGTATTGGTGCTACCACGCTGGATGAATACCGCAAATATGTGGAGAAGGACGCCGCCCTTGCCCGCCGCTTCCAGCCGGTGATGGTGCAGGAGCCGACGGTGGAGGATACCGTCTCGATCCTGCGCGGCATCAAGGAAAAGTATGAGCTGCACCACGGCGTGCGTATTGCCGATGCTGCGCTTGTGGCGGCGGCGACCCTGTCGAACCGCTACATCACCGACCGGTTCCTGCCCGATAAGGCGATCGACCTGGTGGATGAGGCGGCTGCGCGCCTGCGGATGCAGGTGGATTCGAAGCCCGAGGAGCTGGATGCGCTCGACCGGCAGATTCTGCAGCTGCAGATCGAGGAAGAGGCGCTGAAGCTCGAGGAGGACGCGGCCTCGCGCGACCGGCTTGAGAAGCTGCAGAAGGAGCTTGCAGGCCTGCAGGAGCAGTCCGCGGAAATGACTGCGCAATGGCAGGCGGAGCGCGACAAGCTGGCCTCGGCGCGTGACCTGAAGGAGCAGCTCGACCGCGCCCGTGCCGATCTGGATATTGCCAAGCGGGAGGGCAACCTCGCCAAGGCGGGGGAGCTGTCCTATGGCGTGATCCCGGGGCTGGAGAAGCAGCTCGCCGAGGCCGAAAAGCAGGAAGAGCAGGGCCTGATGGTCGAGGAGGCCGTGCGCCCCGAACAGATCGCCGCCGTGGTGGAGCGCTGGACCGGCATTCCGACCTCCAAGATGCTGGAGGGCGAGCGCGAGAAGCTTCTGCGGATGGAAGACGAGCTGCACAGGCGGGTGATCGGCCAGAACACGGCGGTGAAGGCCGTTGCCAACGCGGTGCGCCGGGCGCGCGCGGGTCTCAATGACGAAAACCGCCCGCTCGGCTCCTTCCTGTTCCTCGGCCCCACCGGCGTCGGCAAGACCGAGCTGACCAAGGCGGTTGCGAACTTCCTGTTCGACGACGAGCACGCGATGGTGCGCATCGACATGTCGGAATACATGGAGAAGCATTCTGTCGCCCGGCTGATCGGCGCGCCTCCGGGCTATGTTGGTTACGACGAGGGCGGGGCGCTGACCGAGGCCGTGCGCCGCCGCCCTTACCAGGTGGTGCTGTTCGACGAGGTCGAGAAGGCGCATCCAGACGTGTTCAACGTGCTCCTGCAGGTGCTGGATGACGGCATGCTGACCGATGGCCAGGGCCGCACGGTGGACTTCAAGCAGACGCTGATCGTGCTGACCTCCAACCTTGGCGCGCAGGCGCTGAGCCAGCTGCCCGACGGCGCTGATGCGTCGGAGGCCAAGCGCGATGTGATGGATGCGGTTCGCGCCCACTTCCGGCCCGAGTTCCTGAACCGCCTGGACGAGACCATCATCTTCGACCGGCTGAACCGGAAGGACATGGACGGCATCGTCGAGATCCAGATCGCCCGGCTGATGAAGCGGCTGCAGGGCCGCAAGATCGAGCTGGCGCTGGACGAGGCCGCCAAGACCTGGCTGGCCGACGAAGGCTACGACCCGGTGTTCGGCGCCCGGCCGCTGAAGCGGGTGATCCAGCGCTCGCTGCAGAACCCGCTCGCCGAAGCCTTGCTCGCAGGCGAGATCATGGACGGCGACACGGTCCCGGTCTCGGCCGGCAGTGAAGGGCTGATCATTGGCGACCGGCTCGGCACGAGTGACAGGCCGCGGCCCGATGATGCAGTGGTGCATTGAAGGCTCGCGGCTGAGCGGAAGCAATGAGAAAGGCCCGCCGGAAATGGCGGGCCTTCTTTACTAAGGACCCGGACGGCGGGCCCAAGAGCGCTCTCGTCAGCCGATGCTTTGATGAGGCGCCGAAGATAAAAGATATATGTGCAGCAATCCGCGCGCGATATTGCGCCAGGGAGAAACCGCTGAATAACAGCGACCCCTACATTCCGCGGCCGTGCTTCAACTTCCGGCTTGCGCGGATTCCTTCGCCATCTTGCGTTCGTACTTGCGGCGCAGCACCTCCATCTGCGGCTCCCAGTCATAGCGCGGATCGGCGCGCGTGGGGGACCAATAGAGCTCGCCGCCATAGCGCCAGGGGTCGAGCACGATGCCCTCGTAGATGCCGTCGCCCTTGGCGGCAATAACGGCGGTGCTGTGGTCGATGCGAAACTCGTTGCGCGGCTCGGCGATGGCGCGCAGCATGGTAAGTGTGCGGAAGTTCTCCTGGTTGAGCCGCTTCTGCATGTCCTCGGCATAATGCACGCAGAGCCCGCGCTCCTTCACGCCTGTATTCACCATGGTGTTGTGCAGGATTGGTGTGGTGGTGACGCCGTAGTCCTCGGCGAGCCGGCTGGAATGGCTGTAGGCAATCGCCGCGGCCCGGCGCGCTTCCGCCGGATCGACACCGGGGTCCAGCGCTTCGATCGCGGCAGCGAGGCGGGAGACCTCGGCCGGCGTGGAGGGCGGCTTGCCCGCGCAGGCGGAGAGAAGAAAGGTAAGGGCCAGGATCAGGGGCGCGGTTAAGGCTTTCATGCAGTATCCTCTGTGACGGCTGCAGGGCAGGCGGTTTGCCCGACCATAAGCCAGGCGCCGCCGGGGTACAGGGGCAAATTTGCGGGGAGCCGACGCAGGCAGCTGTTTGCGGTTCGTGCTGGAGCCGGGGGATCACCATTCGCAAACCGCCTCGGCCGTCTGCTGGCCGGTTTGGTTTCTCCCCAGGCCGCGCCCGCGGCCGATGTTGCAGTCCCATCGCGGCTTCGTGAGAGGATATGGTTTGGCGAACAAGCCCGCGGGGCTTACCTCTGAGCCGAAGCCGCAGGCATGGGGAGCACAGCATGGCGCATCGCTGGAAGAACGACCTGACCGGGGCGGATGTCACGCCGGAAACCGTGTTCTGGAACCGGCGCCGCATCCTTGCCGGGCTGGCGGGCAGCGGGCTGGCTCCGGCGCTGGGCGGCAGCGCGCAGGCGCAGGCCGCCAAGGAGCCGCTCGAGCCCAACACCTGGGAAGAGGTCACCAGCTATTGCAACTTCTATGAATTCGGCACCGGCAAGGGCGACCCTGCGGCCTATGCCCACCGGATGACCACCTCGCCTTGGAGCGTGGAAATCGGCGGGCTGGTGGAGCGCCCCGGCCGCTATTCCATTGGGGAGATCCTCGGCGCGATGACGCTGGAGGAGCGCATCTACCGCTTCCGCTGTGTTGAAGCCTGGTCGATGGTGATCCCCTGGCAGGGGTTCGAGCTGGCCGATTTGCTGAACATGGCCGGGGTGCAGGAGGGAGCCAGGTATGTCGCCTTTGAGACCCTCTACCGCCCCGAGGAGATGCCCGGCACCGCCTACCGGGTGCTGGATTGGCCCTACCGCGAGGGGCTGAGGCTGGATGAGGCGATGCATCCGCTCACCATCATGGCGGCCGGTATTTTCGGAAAACCGCTGCCGAACCAGAACGGCGCGCCGCTGCGGCTGGTGGTGCCGTGGAAATACGGCTTCAAGTCGATCAAGTCTGTGGTGCGCATTACCCTCACCGAGGATCAGCCGCCCGCCAGCTGGAACATGTCGAACCCGCGCGAATACGGCTTCTACAGCAATGTGAACCCCGAGGTCTCGCATCCGCGCTGGAGCCAGGCCAGCGAGCGCCGCATCGGCGGCGGTCTGTTCGCGCGCCGTCAGCCGACGCTGATGTTCAACGGCTACGCCGATGAGGTGGCGCCTCTCTATGCGGGCATGGACCTGCGCGAGAACTTCTGAGCCATGGCGGTGGTGATGGACAGGCTCAACACCCTGCTGCGCCGCCTGCCGGTGTGGTGCGTATATACAGTGGGCATGCTGCCCGCGCCCTGGCTGTTCTACCTTGGCCTCACCGGAGGGCTGGGGGTGGAGCCGATCGAGGTGCTGGAGCACGAGTACGGCGAGCTGGCGCTGCAGCTCCTGATCCTGACGCTGGCGGTCTCTCCTATGCGCGCGCACCTGGGGCTGAACCTGATGAAGTTCCGCCGCGCGTTTGGATTGCTGAGCTTCTTCTATGCCGCCTGTCACTTGCTGGTGTGGCTGCTGCTCGACGTGCAGATCCCGGCGCAGATCCTCGCGGATATCGCCAAGCGCCCTTATGTGACCGTGGGGATGGGGGCCTTGCTGCTGCTGCTGCCCCTGGCGCTCACCTCCAGCAACGCCGCGGTGCGCCGGCTTGGGCCCGCATGGCGCAAGCTGCACCGGCTGACCTATCCGGCAGCCCTCCTGGCGGCGCTGCACTATGTGCTGCTGGCGAAGGGATTCCGCATCGAGCCGCTGCTCTATCTGGGCGTTCTCTGCTTTCTCCTGGCGCTGCGCCTGCCTGGATGGGGATTGGGGCGCTCCCGCAAGCCCGGGCGGGCGGCTCGGCAGGGCTAAGTAACTGTTTTAATTTAGGTTCCAAGAAAAGTTCGAGAAAGCGCAGATTTCTTCA
Organism: Cribrihabitans neustonicus; assembly: GCF_048820895.1. Lineage (NCBI taxonomy): Bacteria > Pseudomonadati > Pseudomonadota > Alphaproteobacteria > Rhodobacterales > Paracoccaceae > Cribrihabitans > Cribrihabitans neustonicus. Next base: position 283 of record NZ_JBMERQ010000002.1, on the reverse strand, counting down.
AAAAAGCTCTTGCGACTCTCTGCGTCTATCCGTAGAACCCCCTTCACCGGCGGCGCTGAGGCGCCACGGGGACACACCGGACGGGACGGCGGCCACGCCAGCCAGGGACGGGAAACGCGGCGGAGAGGCGCCGGGGCAGCCTGGGGAGACGGGCGGACGGCTGGAGAGACAGCGGCATCTTGAGGATGAGCGAGGCGGGCGCGCCGGGAGATTGGCGCTTCGGTCTGGTTTTTGGCCTCCGGGGTTTCGGCCCTGACGATAAGTTGGATGTCTGCTCTTTGAC